>NZ_JBFAAL010000003.1:0-572235 GCF_040639715.1 Micromonospora sp. NPDC023737 | reverse complement strand
TCGTGGCAGGTCTTCCACGGTCCGAAGCGCTCCGGCAGGTCACGCCACGGCGCACCCGTGCGCAGCTTCCACAGGATCCCGTTGATCACCTGGCGGTGATCCCGCCACCGCCCCCGAGCACCACCCGGCTCGGGAAGCAGCGGCGCGATCACCGCCCACGCCTCATCGGTCAACTCGCCACGACGCACCACCGCGACATCGTCAACGATCAACCACTACAAGATCGGCAGGACACGCCCTAGCTGACCCCTCATCGCGCCTCCCACCCCCGCGCTCACGACGGCGCCGCCGCGGCCGCACCTGGCTCGACGGCGGCGACAGCGGTCGCGATCACGGTGATCCGGGGCAGCCGGGCGCCGAGTGCGCGGACGGGTGCCCGTACGGTCACCTGCACCCGCCCGCCGCCGGTCGAGACGGTGATCTCCGACCCGGCCGGCGCGGCTCGGGCACCGGCTGCGGGACCGTCCTCGCCACGGGAGGCAGCCAACGCCGCCTCCCGCGCCGCGTGCAGGCAGCCCGCCCGGGTGCTCACCGCGTTGACGGCTGTCAGCCCGGCGAGCAGGAGCAGCAGCAGCGCCGGCAGGCCGGCCGCCAGTTCGGCGGTGAATGAACCCCGGTCGCGGCCGGCCAGCCGGCGCCGGATCACTTGAGCGCCCGGTCGATGACGGCCGTCAACGCGGACTGGACGTTCCCGGACGTCAGCACCTTCAGCAGGATGCCCGCGAAGGCGACCGCCGCGAGTGTGCCGACGGCGTACTCGGCGGTGTTCATCCCCGCGTCCCCGCGCAGGCGGGCGAGCAGTTTGCGCACGTTCCGTACCCCTTCCTCGATGGTTCTCAGAGCACGTCGCCCAGGACGGCGACGATCACCGGCACCAGGCCGGCGAGAATGAAGGCCGGCAGGAAGCACAGTCCCAGCGGCAGCACGATGAGTACGCCCGCCCGGCGGGCCGACGCCTCGGCCGCGGTGGCCCGGTCGGCGCGCAGGTCGTCGGCGAGTCGGGTCAACGCGCCGGCCAGCGCCGCTCCGCTGTTCGACGACCGGTACGCGGCGGCCGCCACCCGCTCCGCCCCCGGCACCCCGTCGAGGGCCGACCACGCCTCCTCCGGGCCACCGCCGAGCAGCAGCGTCCGGCCGACCCGCCCGAGCCGGACCGCGAGCGGACCGTCCAGCGCCTCGGCGACCGCCAGTACCGACCTGTCCACGGGCGCGCCCGCGCGCATGGCCGCGGCCAGCAGATCCGCGGCCAGTGGCAGGTCGGCGGCTTCCCGGAGTCGACGGTCACGGGCCGCGGGCGGCTCGATCCGCCGTAGTAGCCGGTCCAGCAGGACCGCGGTCGGCACCGCGCCGAGCAGGCCGAGCCAGCCACCGGCCACCACGGCCACCGCCACCCCGCCCAGCGCCGAGGCAAGCCGGATCATGTCGGGACGCCGGCCGGTCCGGCCAGGTCCGTCGCCCGGCGGGCAACCCGCCCCCGATGGGACGTCGTCGTCGTGGCCCCGCTGCGGTCGCCCCAGCCCGAACCACCACCGGCCAGCGGCCGACTCTTCGCTGGCAGGCGTCGGCCCGGGCGGGTGGGAGTCCCGAAGCGATCGCAGCCGGTGCAACGGCCGGCGACCGCTCGTCGCCGCCAGCAGCAGGGCCGCCGCGGTCAGGCAACCGGCGGCCAGGACGGCCCGGGACATCAGGCACCCCGGGCCGGTGTGGCGCTGAGGCGTTCGGCCCAGAACAACCCACCGGCCTGTAACCCGACGGCGAGCACCGTGCAGACAGCCCCGACCGGGGTGTGCAGGAGCACGTGGACCGGATCGACCCCGATGCCGTACCCGAGCCCGATACCGCCGAGTGGGAGAGCCGCGAGCAGCCAGGCGGTGGCGCGGGCACCCGCCGCCTGCGCGGTCGCGGCGGCCAGTCCCCGGTCGACGGACCGGGCGTCGGCCTCGATCCGCTCCACCAGGTCGGCCAGTGGTGCGCCGGTGCGGTCGGCGAGCCGTACGGCAGCGGACGCGAGCCGGTGGAGCCGATCCGACTCGTCCGGCTGCTCCTGCGGATCGGTCAGCGCCGGCACCGGAAGGCCGGCCCGCAGGTCCGCGGCGAACCCGCAGAGCTGGTCCAGGCGACGGCGTCGATCCTGCTCGGCCTGCCGCGTCGACTTCCAACGGATCGCCGCGCGAACCCCCAACATGCCGTACGTCGCGAGCGCCACGGAGGCGACCGCGCCGCCGAGCAACGCGCCCAGACCAACGCCGGCCAACCCGGCCAGGAGCAGGGTGCGCCTCGGCGCCCGGCTCAGCGCGAACCCCCGTCTCCCGGGACCACTGCTCGTCGGCGGGGCGGCGACCCGACCGCGCTGCACCGTGACGCTCGGAACCGGCGTCCCGCCCAGCCCGGCCGGGGCCCTGCCGTCCCGCCGGCCGGGCGGACCGGTCGGTCGGGATGCTCGCCCCGGCCCGGGCCCTTGCCCAGTCGGCCCGGGCGCTCCCGCGGCGACGTCCCGGCTGACCGGCCATCCCACGCCAGCTTCAACGGGGCCAGCACCATCGGTCGGCTGCCTCCGCAGAACGCCCACCGGCTGCGGCCGTTCCGGCGCGGCGGCGCGCGCCGGCCCGGCCGACGAGCCTGGGCTCGACCAGGCTGGAAAAGTGCCGCCGGGATCTGCCGGGGCGTCGGCGTGTCGGGCGCCGGACGATCCGGAGAGATCGTCGAGAGGCCGCCTCAGTTCGGTGACCCAGGCGATGAGCGCCTCGTCGGCAGACCGGCGGCGGGAACGGCCCGAGCCGCCGACTGCCGCCATCACCGCGCGACGACGGGCCCGGACGCTACGCAGCGGCCAGCCGACCAGCACGGCTGCCAGCAGCAGCAGCACCGTCGTCGTCGCCGACCAGGCTGCCGGGCTCATGCCGGCCCCGCCGATCCGGGCCAGGGCTCGCTGAGGATCGGCGGCACTGGTACGTCCCGTTCCCGCAGCAGCGTGGCGAGCGCCCGGGCGGCCGGACCGATGCCATTCCCGCGTACCCAGGCGGGCACCACCGTCACCAACCGGTCCGGACCTTCCGGCAGCAGCAGACAGACGGATTCCAGCACCCGCCCTCGATCGCTCCGGCGTACCTGCAACAGCACCTGCAGCGCGGCGGCGACCTGCGCGTGCAGTGCGGCACGTGGCAGTCCGCCGAGCATCCCCAGCGCCTCCAGCCGCGCCGGCACGTCAGTCGGGGTGTTGGCGTGCAGCGTCCCGGCACCGCCGTCGTGGCCGGTGTTCAGGGCGGCGAGCAGGTCCACCACCTCGCCGCCTCGGCACTCCCCCACGACCAGCCGGTCGGGTCGCATCCGCAGGGCCTGACGGACCAGGTCGGCCAACCCGACCACACCCGAGCCCTCCACATTGGCGGTGCGGGCCTGCAGTCCCACCACGTGCGGATGCCGTGGCCGCAACTCGGCCGCGTCCTCCACCAGCACGATCCGCTCGGTTGCCGGTACGAGCCCGAGCAGCGTGTTGAGCAGGGTGGTCTTGCCCGACCCCGTGCCGCCGGTCACCAGGTAGGCCAGCCGGGCCGCCACCACGGCGGAGAGCACCGGTGCCACCGATCGGGGCACCGTGCCGTGCTGCACCAGCTCGTCGAGGGTGAACGGTCGCTGCCGGAAGGTGCGCAGCGACAGGTACGGGCCGTCCGTCGCCACCGGCGGCAGTACGGCGTGCAGCCGGGTGCCGTCGGCGAGGCGGGCGTCCGCGTACGGGGAGCCGTCGTCCAGCCGCCGGCCGGCACTCGCGGTGAGCCGTTGCGCCAACCGGCGTACGTCGTCGACCGAGCCGAGGGGCACCGCGGCCTGGTGCAGGCCCTGCCCCCGGTCGACCCAGACCCGGACGCCGTTGACCAGCACGTCGGTCACGTCCGGGTCGGCCAGCAGCGGGGCGAGCGGACCGGCGCCGACCAGCTCGTCGCGCACCCGGTCGGCCGTCCGCAGCAGGGCGGTGTCGCCGAGGACCGCAGCGGTGGACTCGGCGCGTACGGCGGAGACGATCGCGGCCGGGGTGACCGGAGTCGCGGACGAGGCCATCCGCTGCCGTACCCGGGCGGGAAGGCCGTCGTCCGACGCGCCGGTCATGCCGCACCGGCCGCGGGTGCGCCGGTGAGTTCGGCGACGATCCGCTGGCAGAGCGCGGCCAGCGGGCCACGTCCCGTGGCGGCCGGCGCCTCTCCACGTTCGAGCCCCCGCACGATCGCCGGCTCGGGGCGGAGCGTGCCGGCCAGTGGCAGCCCGAGTGCCCGTGCCACCTCGTCGGCCCGGAGCCGACCCGGAGCCGGCCCGCGCACGATGACGGCGAGGTCGGTGCAATGCAGGGCGGCGGCTGCCGCGACCCGGGACGCCGCCGCGATGGCACGTAGCTCCGCCGGGACGACCAGGTACGCCCGGTCGGCGGCCTGTAACGCGGTGACGGCCGCGTCGTCGAGCTGTCTTGGCAGGTCGACGGCCACGAAGTCGCGTCCGCGCCGGGCGGCGTCGAGGGTGGCCGCCATCGCCGGGGCCGGCAGTGCGAGCAGCTCACCCCGGTCCCAGGAGAGCACCACGAGGTCGCCCCGATGGGGCAGGGCCCGGACCAGCGCGGGAGCGTCGACCCGGCCGTCGGCGTCGGTGAGCGCCGGCCAGCGCAGCCCATCCAGCTGCTCCCAGCCGAGGATCAGGTCGAGCCCACCGCCGAGCGGGTCGGCGTCCACGAGCAGGGTCCGCAGGCGGGCCCGGGCCGCGGTGACCGCGAGCGCGCCGGCCAGGATGCTCGCCCCGGCACCGCCCCGCCCGCCGAGCACCGCAACTATCCGGGCGGCGGCCCCCGGCCTGTCGGCGCCGTGTTCGGCGAAGCGGTCCACCAGCCACGGCTCGGCCGCCGGCAGGGTGGCGACGTGCTCGGCGCCGATCAGCTCGGCGACCTGCCAGCCGGGGTCGAGTTCGCCGGAGCGGCCCACCAGGACGAGGCGGGGGCGCTGCGGCAGCCGGGCCCGCAGGCAGGGCTGTGCCTGGTCGACGCCGACCAGTACGAGCGGCGCGGGCAACCAGCGGGTGCGTGCGGCCGCCGGATCGGGTGCGAGTTCCACCTCGGCACCGCCGGCGGCGGCGAGCCGGAGCAGGTCGTCGAGGAGGTCGCCGTCGCCGGTGACGACCAGCGGGCGTCGGCCGGGCGACGGGACGGAGGTACGGGGTGGCATCGCGGCCTCCAGCGGTCAGGGCTCGTAGTGCTGCCCGAGACCCTGCTCCCGATCCGCGCCGCCGGCCGCCCCACGGCGATCCCCTGTGGACAACCGCGCCGGCTGTGGACAACGCCCGTCCCAGCGGTGGATCTGCTACAGGTGCGGCCGTCATGCTGGCTGCTGCGGCCGGTCATCTACGGATCGCGCGGGCCGGGGTGGCCGTTGAGAATCGGGGACCATGAAGACGCAATTCCGATGGGTACCGTCCGGGGTACAACTGACCCTGCTCGGCGGCCTGCTCCTGGCGGCAACGACGGTCGGCACCTGGCTCGCCTGGCTGAGCTGGAACACCGGTTACCAGATTGACCCGGAGACCGGCGCGGTCAGCGGCCCGTACGCGGTGTGGCAGGTGGCCGGGTGCGTGCTCACGCTTGCCGTGGTCGCCGCCGCCGGTGGCTGGTGGCTCAGCCCCTGGCTGGTCACGCCGGTGATGGCGGTCGCCTTCACGGTTCCCTGGGCCGTGCAGGCCGCGTCGACCGATGGCAGCGGGCTATGGGTGGTAGGCGCGACGTTGGTGCTGATAGGCACAGCGGCCGGCAGCGGGGTGGTCAGCCCGGGCACCCACCTGCTCCGCGGGCGACTAACCGGCTCGTGACCCGGCACCGCCGCAGTACCTGCCCTCGCCCGGCACGGACCCACGGCGGTTCAGGCGGCTGATCGCGGTCAACCCTGCGGAGGGGGTGAAGCTGCCTCGCGATCGGTGCCGTGACGTCAAGCCGGTCACGATCAGTCGGGGGGACTTCTTTGGCCGGCTGCTCCCGGCCGTTCGGCCACGCCACCGGGCGATCGTGTCCGCCGTCGCCGGGGGACGGTCTGCGCTGGGGTGAGTGCGCGGGGCTGACGCGGTCCTCGGTGGACCTGGACCGGGCCTTGGTGCGTGTCGTCCAGGTGGCCGGGGAAACCCACGGCGGGATGGTGCTGTAGCCGTATCCGAAGAGCCGACCGGGAGTGCAGGCCGTGCCGCCGCTGCCTGGTTTCCTTCTCGCCGCGCTGCGCCAGCTGCTCACCGAAGCCGGCGAATCGGACCCGAGAACCCGTGACCGGGTCGGGCGCCCGTTGCGGTGATCGAACCTTCACCGTCGGGTCTGCCTGCCCTCGCTTGTCCGCGCCGGCCTGCTCAGCCGGGTCGTCACCGTCGGTCCGCACCGGTGCCGCGTGGTCTGGCCCGACCGGGAGTGCGTCAAGGACGGAGACGAGGAGGGGCTGTGACCTGGGCCGCAGCGCTCGATGCGCAAAGGGACGACCCCCGTCGGGGGGAGACGGGGGTCGTCGGGAGGTTCGGCTCCGGGGGGGTCGAGCCGAACCAACTCAGCGGTCACGGGGGGTGCAACCGCTGAGGGTCTGCCTACTGTCGGATATGAGCACTCGTCGTGCGGACAAGTCTGCCTGAGCGGACCTGTTACGTCGAGTGGTGTTCACTCCACTCCCTGCGAATTTGTTTTCGCAGAGTGTGATCGCGATCACTGTGCGCTGAGGTGAGGGCGTCCGGCCGCCGATCTGGAGATCATCGGACCCCGGGCACCCGCCGACCATAGACCATCGGGCTAGACTTTCGCGCCGTGGGCCGAGGTGCCGCTTTTTTCGATCTGGACAAGACCGTCATCGCCAAGTCGAGCGCCCTGGCGTTCGGCCGGCCGTTCTACCGGGACGGGTTGATCACACGTCGTGACGTGGTCAAGTCGGCGTACGCGCAGCTGATGTTCCGGCTGGGCGGCACCGACGAGCAGACCATGGCCCGCACGCGGGACTACCTGGCGACACTGTGCAAGGGCTGGCAGGTGGAGCAGGTCCGCCAGATCGTCGCGGAGACACTGCACGAGCTGATCAATCCGTACGTGTACGCCGAGGCCGCCGCGCTCATCGAGGAGCACCAGGCGGCCGGCCGGGACGTGGTGCTGGTCTCCGCCTCCGGTGAGGAGATGGTCCGTCCGATCGGCGAACTGCTCGGGGTCACCGACGTGATCGCCACCCGGATGGCGGTCGAGGACGGCCGGTACAGCGGCGAGGTGGAGTTCTACGCGGCCGGCCCGAGCAAGGTCGAGGCGGTGACCCGGCTCGCCGAGGAGCGCGACTACGACCTCGCCGACTCGTACGCCTACTCCGACTCGTACAGCGACCGCCCGCTGCTGGAGTGCGTCGGCCATCCCACCGTGGTGAACCCGGACCGGCAGCTGCGCAAGCTCGCCACCGAGAACGCCTGGCCGGTGCTGGAGTTCCGTCACCCGATCCCGCTGGGCCGGCGGCTGCGCGAGCGGCCGGCCGTGCCGGTGGCCGCCGCCGCGGCCGCGGTCGGCGTCGGGGTGGCGATCGGCATCGCCTGGTACGGCCGCCACCGGCGTACCCGGACGACCTCCACGCCCGCCTGATCGTCGGTTCATCCGGACGAGGCCGTTCGCGCCCTCGTCCGTGAACGCCGCGGCGCACCGCCGTAGATCGCTCCGCCCATGCGGCACCAAGCACCCGAACCCGGTGGCATGACCGGTCCGGACCGGGGGCGATGACGCATGTGGCACCTACGCCATCCGTTTGCGCGGTTGGCGCCATCGGCCTGACGCCGACCGCTGCGCCTAACCGGCACGCCTCGCGGGGACTCCGCGTGACTCCCGTCCACCCCGGCGGTGCCGCACATCCGACTCTTGAGCGATCGCTCAAACCAGCCTAAGCTCCGTTTTGAGCGAACGCTCAAGACGGGGAGGAACCATGTCCGAGCAGCAGGACCCGCGCCCACGCCCAACGGTCGCCAACTGGGTCCTGTCGGGGCTGATCGCGTCCTTCGGGCTGGTGGTCTTCACGATCGCGGTACGGGAGGACCAGGCGAACAGTGCGCTGCTGTTCGTGGCGCTCCCGGTGCTCCTGGCGGCGCTGCTCGCCGTCACGCCGGCCCGCACCACGCACGGCCGGGTCTTCAGCGTCACCACCATCGCTCTGCTGCTCGCGGCGGTTGCGCTGCACGAGGGCGCGATTTGCGTGGTGCTGGCCGCGCCGCTCGTCTACGCGGTCGCCCACGGCACGGTGGCGCTGATCCGACTGCTCTCCCGTTCCTCCCGGACGTACGCGGTGATCGCGGTGCCGCTGCTGCTGCTGCCGGGTCTCGAGGGCAGCGGCATCGCTCCCCGGGTCGACCCCGACCAGTCCGTCGAGGTGACCCGCGTCCTCGCGATCCCGGCCGACGAGGTGGCCGCCCGCCTGGCCGCCGGACCGCGACCGGCGAGCGTACGGTCCGTACCGCTGCGGCTGCTGGGCGTGCCCACTCCGGACCGGGTCGACGGTGACGGCATCGAGCCGGGCGACCGCTGGGTGTTCGGCTACCACGGCAGCTCTCACGGCCCCGGCGGCCACCTGCTGGCCGAGGTCGAGGCCAACGAGCCGGGGCACCTGAGCTTCCGGTTCGCCGAGGACACCTCGATCACCCACCGCTGGTTCACCTGGCAGCACGCCGACGTGCGCTGGCACCCGGTGACCCTCGGTCGGACCCGGGTCCAGGTCTCGGTGACGTACCGGCGCGGCCTCGACCCGTCCTGGTACTTCGGCCCGTTGCAGGACGTGCTGCTCACCGAGGGCGTGGAGCATCTGCTCGACATGATGGCGCTGCAGCCCGGCGATCGGCCCGACAACGGCACTGCCGGACACGGCACAACCGACAACGACACGACCGACAGCGACACGACCGACCACGACACTGCCGGACACGACACTGCCGGTGCCGCCGCATTGGGCGGCACCACATCCGGCGGCTGGCGATGACCGCCGCTCGCTACCTCAGCCTGGGCCTGCCCGTGCTCGCGGTGCTCGCCGCGGCACGGCTGGAGCGGGGCCGGGACGCGCGGGCCGCCGCGCTGCTGGCGTTCGTGGCCTGCGCGGTCGGGGTGGCAGCCCTCAACGAGGTGGCTCGGCTCGCCGGTTGGTTCTCCTTCGCGCCGGTGCCCGGCTCGTTCCGGGGGCTGCCGGTGGACCTGTGGCTCGGCTGGGCTGCGCTGTGGGGGGCGCTGCCGGTCCTGCTGCGCCGGGCGCTTCCGACGCCGGTGGCTCTGGGCCTGCTGCTCTGGCTCGACGCCCTGGCGATGCCCGAGCTGCACCCGCTGGTTCACCTCGGGCCACACTGGCTGGTCGGCGAGGTGCTCGGGCTGCTCGTCGTCGCCCTGCCGGCGCAGCTGCTCGGCCGGTTGAGCGCCGATCGCCGGCACCTGCGTACCCGGGTGCTGCTCCAGCTCGCAGTCTTCACCGCAACGCTGCTGTGGCTCGTACCCACCGTCGCCTTCGAACTGGGCGACAGCTCGTGGGGCGCGCTCACCGGCCTGCCCGCGCCGCTGCTGCTGGTCGTCGCGCAGGTGGGCCTGCTGGTCGCCGCACCGGCGCTCGCGGCGGTACGCGAGTTCGTGCTCAGTGGCGAGGGGACGCCCTACCCGTGGGACCCGCCGCGTCGCCTCGTCGCCACCGGCCCTTACGCCTACCTGGCCAACCCGATGCAGTTCAGTGCCGTGGCGCTACTGCTGCTCGTCGCCGCGGCGAGCCGCAGCGCGACGCTCGCGGCCGCCGGTGCGGCGGCGGTCGCCTTCGGCGCGGCCGTGGCCCGCCCGCACGAGGAGCACGACCTCGACGGCCGGTACGGGCAGCGGTGGCGGGACTACCGGCGGGAAGTGCGCGACTGGCGGCCTCGCCGACGCCCGTACGCCACCGGGGCGCCCGCGGTCCTCTGGCTCGACGTCGACTGCGGGCCGTGCGCGGCCGTCTGGCAGTTCCTCGAGCGCCGACGTCCGGTGAACCTCACCATCGCGCCCGCTTCGGAACATCCCAGGATGCTGTGGCGCGCCGAGTACACGGGCGACGACGGCCACACGGAACGGGGGGTGGCCGCCGTCGCCCGCGCACTCGAACACGTCGATCTCGGCTGGGCCTGGCTGGGCTGGTTCCTGCGCGTGCCCGGGGTGACCTGGGCGGCGCAACTGGTCACCGATGCGATGATCGCACCGCCCCACTCAGTGGATCGGCGAGGAGAGGCATGTCCGACACCAAGCAACGGCTGCTCGACGGAACGATCGCGGCAATCCGCCTTCACGGCATCGCCGGTGTCTCGGCCCGTACCATCGCCGCCGCCGCCGGAGTGAACCAGGCCCTCGTCTTCTACCACTTCGGCACGGTCGACGACCTGCTCGCGGCAGCCTGCCAGGCGAGCACCGCCGAGCGCGTCGCGCACTGGTCGGCCCGCCTTCGGGAGGCCGGCTCCCTGCGCGAGCTGCTCAGTGTCGGGCGCGCGCTGCACGAACAGGAACGGGAACTGGGCAATGTCTCGATCCTGGCCCAGCTTCTCGCCGGCGCACAGGGTGACGAGCGGCTCGCTCCGCCCACGGCCGCCGCTCTCCAGCTCTGGGCGAACGAGATCGAGAGCGTCCTGAACCGGTTGCTCGCCGGGTCGCCGGTCGCCGAGGTCACCGACGTGCCGGGCCTCGCCCGGGCCGTCTCCGCCGCGTTCATCGGTCTCGAGCTCTACGACGGGGTGGATCGGGCCGGCACCGAGCAGGCACTGTCCGCCCTCGACCAACTCGCCGTGCTCATCGAGGTCGTGGACGACCTCGGACCCATCGCGCGGCGCGCGCTCCAAAGCAGGATCACCAAGGCGGTACGCCGAAGCTGACGGTGCCACGCGGTGGCCGCCTGGCACTAGGGTCCGGCACCGGAAGGGAACAGGTTCCCGGAGTTGCCGCGGTCAGCCGTGTGGCGCGGTGTTCCGACTCGTCAGGACGCGGCCAGCACCTCGTCGCCGATCCGGGTGAGTTCGGCCGCGCCCACCTCGACCGCGCTCATGTAGTGCCGCAGCCAGGAGCGGAGCCCGTCCGGGGTGCCGGTGGCGAAGGCCCCGGCCGCACCGACGTACTCGGGTTCCCGCTCGTGGTGGCCGACGTCCACCGGGAGCAGGCCGCGCGGGTCGGTGCCGCTGGCCAGCAGCACCAGTCGGGCCGCGCCGCGGGCCACCACGCCGGACGGGCCGGCGAACGGCCGCAGCGCCAACAGCTCGCCGTGCACCACGGCCGCGAGCACCAGCGGCGACACCCGGGTGCCGCCGGCCACGAGCGCGGCGAGGTTGTCCAGGCGGGCGCCGACCACCGGGTCGGCGATCGGCCGCCCCAGCTCCGGCTCGGGTACGACGTCCCGGGCGGCGAGCACGTGCAGCCTGGCCAGCGCCTGCCGGGGTGCCTTCGGCCAGAGCTCGATCAGCCCGGGCAGCGCCCCAGCGACCCGCAGCGCGCCCTGGAGCACCGGGTCGGTGACGGTGCCGGCTCGGACCGCCTCGCGGTCGTACGTGTACCCCTCGAGCGCGGCGCTGGCCACCGCGGACCGGAGGCTCACCTCGGCGGCGACCTGTCCCCCGTGCCGGCGCAGCGCGCGATGCCCGAGCGCCTCGTCGAACCGTTCCCGCGCCTGCTGCGCGGCGGGGGCGACATCGGCGAGTTCGAGCAGCGGGGCGAGCGGGTCGGTGGTCATCCCGTCACGCTAGCGACCCGTGCGGGGGCGGCGGCGACCAACCACCGCAGCCGATTCCAGGGGGCACGCGTTGCCGCTGCCCTGCTTGCAGTTGGGCGCGTGGCGTGGGCCGTTGGGCGCGTAGGGGAACGACCGGCAGTCGCCTCGAATGGCCGGCCGGACTAACCTCTCCCCCAGACGAGGCGCAGGTCACCCCGAGCGACGAGGAGCACGGATGAGCGAGGCATTGGCCAACTTGCTGAATGAGACGCGCCAGTTCCCGCCGCCGGCCGAACTCGCCGCGAACGCCAACGTGAAGGCCGACGCGTACGACGAGGCGGCGACCGACCGGTTGGCTTTCTGGGAGCGGCAGGCCGGGCGGCTGGCCTGGTCGAAGCAGTGGGAGCAGACGCTCGACTGGTCGAACCCACCGTTCGCGAAGTGGTTCGTGGGCGGTCAGCTCAATGTGGCGTACAACTGCCTGGATCGGCACGTGGAGGCCGGCCTGGGCGACAAGGTGGCGATCCACTGGGAGGGCGAGCCCGGTGACACCCGCACCCTCACCTACGCCGATCTGCACAAGCTCACCTGCCAGGCGGCGAACGCGCTGACCGACCTGGGTGTGACGGTCGGCGACCGGGTGGCGATCTACCTCCCGATGATTCCGGAGGCGGCGGCCGCGATGCTCGCCTGCGCCCGGATCGGGGCCACGCACAGCGTGGTCTTCGGCGGCTTCTCCGCGGACGCGCTGACCAACCGCATTCAGGACGCCAGCGCCAAGGTGGTCATCACGGCGGACGGCGGCTACCGGCGGGGCAAGCCGTCGGCGCTCAAGCCGACCGTGGACGAGGCGGTGGCGAAGTGCCCGTCGGTAGAGCACGTGCTGGTGGTCCGCCGCACCGGTGGGGACGTCGCCTGGTCGGAGAAGGACCGCTGGTGGCACGAGACGGTGGAGACCGCCTCGCCGGAGCACGTCGCGCAGCCGTTCGACGCCGAGCACCCGCTGTTCATCCTCTACACCAGCGGCACCACGGCTCGCCCGAAGGGCATCCTGCACACCACCGGCGGCTACCTGACCCAGACCTCGTACACCACGCACGCGGTCTTCGACCTGAAGCCGGAGAGCGACGTCTACTGGTGCACGGCCGACATCGGCTGGGTCACCGGGCACTCGTACATCGTGTACGGGCCGCTCTCCAACGGCGCCACCCAGGTGATGTACGAGGGCACGCCGGACACCCCGCACCGGGGCCGGTTCTGGGAGATCGTCGACAAGTACAAGGTGACGATCCTCTACACCGCGCCGACGCTGATCCGCACCATGATGAAGTGGGGCGAGGACATTCCGGCCGGGTACGACCTCTCCTCGCTCCGGCTGCTGGGCAGCGTCGGTGAGCCGATCAACCCGGAGGCGTGGATCTGGTACCGGCAGCATGTCGGCCACGGTGAGCTGCCGGTGGTGGACACCTGGTGGCAGACCGAGACCGGCGCGATCATGATCTCGCCGCTGCCCGGGGTGACCGCGGCGAAGCCGGGCAGCGCCATGAGTCCGCTGCCGGGTGTCGCCGCCGACGTGGTCGACGATCAGGGCCGGTCGGTGCCCAACGGCGGTGGCGGCTACCTGGTGCTCACCGAGCCGTGGCCGTCGATGCTGCGCACCATCTGGGGCGACGACAACCGCTTCCTGGAGACGTACTGGTCTCGGTTCGGGGCCGGCGCGGGCAGCGGGTCGGGCGGCGACTGGGTCTACTTCGCCGGTGACGGCGCGAAGAAGGACGACGACGGGCACGTCTGGCTGCTCGGCCGGGTCGACGACGTGATGCTGGTGTCCGGGCACAACATCTCGACCACGGAGGTGGAGTCGGCGCTCGTCTCCCACCCGTCGGTGGCCGAGGCGGCGGTGGTCGGCGCCACCGACCCGACCACGGGGCAGGCGATCGTGGCGTTCGCCATCCCCCGGGGTAGCGCGGAGACCGGGGGCGAAGCGGGCGAGCAGCTCATTGCCGACCTGCGCAACCACGTGGCGAAGACGCTCGGCCCGATCGCCAAGCCGCGGCAGATCATGCTGGTGCCCGAGTTGCCGAAGACCCGCTCCGGCAAGATCATGCGCCGCCTGCTGCGCGACGTGGCGGAGAACCGGTCCCTGGGTGACGTCACCACGCTCCAGGACTCCTCGGTCATGGAACTCATCGCCGCCGGCATGGGCGGCGGAAAGTCCGACGAGGACTGACGACCGACGTACCGAATGGAGGGTGGCGGCCCGCGGGGCCGCCACCCTCTGTCATTTCTTACGGGAAGCAGCATCTCCTGATACGGGGTGTCACATCGGTCGGTCGGGTGAACCGGAGAAAGCTGAACGGACACAGGGACGCTCCGACCCCTGTCGCTCCAGTGCCCCGGTGATTTAGGTTCACGCCGGCCGTGCAACTTCGACGACCGTCACATCGACGAGGGGCCCGGCCGAAGTCCTGCCATCCCATGCCCGAGATCGGAGCGGCATGAACAGAAGACCCCAGTCCAGCGGGCGTCGACGGCTACTCGTCGCGCTGCCCGCCATCGCCCTCGCGGCCACGTCACTGACGGTGACCAGCAGCGCGGCGGCCGAGACCACCTCGACGCCACGCGCGGTGATCGGATCCGACGAGTACTACATCAACTACGCCGAGCCGGAGGTGCAGCCGGACACGGCCGGCCGCGAGGTCAAGGGCAAGGACGGTGTGTACGCCCCGGCCCACGAGAAGGTCCGTGAGTTCGACCGCAAGCACGCCCGGGGCAACCCGGTCACCGCGCGCGAGCTGGCCAAGGTCGAAGCCAAGTCGATCAAGACCGGCAAGAACCCGCGCCAGATCAAGCAGGCGCCGAGCACCCAGACGGCGAAGCTGCTGACGCTGCTCGTGGAGTTCAACGATCAGGCCAACGACGACTTCACCGACGTCATGGTGCCGCAGACGGTGTTCGAGGACCGTACCTGCGTTCCCGGCACGGTGCAGAACGGGCCGAAGCACAACAACATCCCGGATCCGGCCGGGCTGCCGTACGAGGACAACAACTCGATGTGGGTGCCGGACTTCTCGCCCGAGCACTTCGACAAGATGCTGTACACCAAGAACGGCATCACCGAGCGGGTGCGCAAGGACCTGAAGGGCCCGGACGGCAAGCGCGGCATCGACCTGTCCGGCCGCACCATGCACAACATGTACCTGGAGATGTCGAAGGGCGCGTACACGGTGGACGGGCAGGCCAGCCCGTGGATCACCGTGCCGCACTCGGAGGCCTGGTACGCCGCGAACCGCTGCTTCCAGGACGAGAACGGCAACTGGGTCGCCGGGCGTGAGCAGTCGATGAACGGTCACCCGGACAACCCGGCCGGCGCCGGTCGGCTCGCCACCGACGCGATCTCCACGCTGGCGACGCAGGACCCGGACTTCCCGTGGGCCGACTACGACATCGAGGACCAGGCCGACCGGGACGGTGACGGCAACTTCTTCGAGCCCGACGGCGTGATCGACCACCTGGTGCTGGTGCACGCCGGCAAGGGCAAGTCCTCCGGCGGTGGCGCGCAGGGCGTCTACGCGGTCTGGGCACACTCCTCCTCGGTGCCGGGCGGCTACACCATTCCGGGCACCAACCTCCAGGTGTCGAACTACATCGTCCAGCCGGAGGACGCCGGCGTGGGCGTCTTCGCGCACGAGTTCGGCCACGACCTCGGCCTGCCGGACCTCTACGACACCTCCGGCAACGCCGACTCGGACGTCGACTTCTGGGACCTGATGGCTTCGGGTTCGCACTCCGGCGAGATCTTCCAGGCGCTCCCCACCCACATGGGCATCTGGGACAAGTGGGTGCTCGGCTGGGCCGATCCGCTCACCGTCGCGCCCGGCTCCCGGCCGCGTGACGTCGAGCTCGGGCAGACCTCACGTACCCCGGTGGGCACCGAGGACGGCATCAAGATCGACCTGCCGGACAAGGTCATCACGATGGCCGAGCCGCACAGTGGCGCGAACATGTGGCACAGCGGCAACGACCAGGAGTGGGCCGACGTCAGGCTGACCCGTTCGGTCGCGGTTCCGGCGGCGGCCGACGCGAAGTTCTGGATGTGGAACAACTACGTCATCGAGGCGGACTGGGACTACGGCTTCGTCGAGGTCTCGACCGACGGCGGCGCAACCTGGACCGAGCAGAAGGTGTACGACGAGGCCGGCAACGTGGTCACCACCCCGGACAACTACCCGGACCCGAACGGCCGGATGAACGACTTCGGTGGCAAGAAGTACGGCCTGACCGGGAGCACCGAGGGCTGGCGGCACGACTACGTCGACCTGTCGTCGTACGCGGGCACGACCGTCCACCTGCGGCTGCGCCAGGCCACCGACGAGGCCTTCGAGGAGCGGGGCTGGTTCGCCGACGACTTCTCGGTCACCGGCGGCGGGGCCACCACCTGGAGTGACGACGTCGAGAGTGGCGCCAACGGCTGGACGCCGACGGTCGGCACCTGGGTCGACACCACGGGCGAGGGCTGGAACATCGACAGCGGCACCATGGTCCAGGCGCACTACTACCTGGCCGAGTGGCGCAACTTCGACGGCTTCGACGAGGGCCTGAAGTACACCTACGACACGATCTACTCGCGCGACGCGTGGAAGGTCGACCGAGTCTCGTACAACGCGCCGGGCATGCTGGTCTGGTACCGGGACACCGCGCTCGGCGACGTCAACCACGTCACCGGGCAGCTCACCTCGCTGCCCAGCTACGGCGCGAAGGGCGGGTTGCTCATCGTCGACTCGCACTTCGACCCGTTGCGGCGCAAGGGCACGGCGGCCGTCAAGGACCCGTCGGTGACGGACAACCTGCCCAGCCGTCCGCAGTCGTCGAACGCCGCGTTCTCGCTGAAGCCGACGTACCCCTTCCAGGAGTGCCTGGAGGCCGCAGGCGAGCCGTACAGCGCGTACTGCACGAAGTTCGGGGCGCAGCCGCCGGTGAAGAAGTTCACCGACGCCAAGGGCTGGTACCCGGGCATCGAAATGCGTGACGGGGCCGCGTACGCCCGGGACAGCGACGCCTCGGTGGTCCTGCCGTCGCGGGACAACGCTCCGTACACCACCCGGGTGACCTACCCGGACGGGAAGCCGGCGCGGGAGTTCTACGGCACGACGTTGGGCGGTGGCGCCATCACGCTGGGCACCGGCAACCCCGGTGACCTGCGCGTCAACTACGGCGTTTCGATCACCATCGAGAAGAGCGCGAAGGACAACTCGAGCGCCCGGGTCCACGTGACTCCGGCCAAGCAGTGACCTGACCGATCTCGTCGCGGCCCGTCCGGAGCTCGGCTCCGGGCGGGCCGCTTCGTCTCCGGTCCCGCTTGTTACGTCACCCAGCCATCGATGAACGACCGGAGTAACGCTTTCACGGGCCCCGGCGCTTCCCATCGGGGCACCGCATAATCACCGCCGGATCGCGCGCTCGTAATTAAAACGTAATGTTGAAAGTTGCTTCGGGCTACGGATGTATTGAGTGCGTTTGCCCCTGACAAATTAGAACAAGTTGGAAGATCGTCTCTCTCGGGAAGCTCGTGACACACCCTCGCTCCTCTGTAAGGGTGGTTGGCGCAATTCATGACAGTCCGTGCGTGAGCGTGGTCCGTCATGTAACAGATCCACAAAGGAGGCTCCTTTGAGGAGACGAGTCACAGCCGGCCTGGCGACTGCCGCGGCCGCGCTGCTGGCGGCGGGAGTCGTGGCTACGCCGGCCTCCGGCGCCCCCGCGGCGAGCCCGACCCCCTCATCCGACCGGACCGAGCATGGCCCGGACAACCTGCCCGATCCGAAGGCGGACCAGCAGCGCGAGCTCCGCAAGCAGGCCATCGGCGACCTGCTCAGCGGCAAGGCCAAGCTGGAGACCCGGCACGGTTCGAAGGTCATCAAGATCAAGGACAAGTTCGTCGAGTACCAGCAGCCGCCGAAGGTCGACCCGATCTTCACCATGCTGGTCAACTTCGGCGACAAGGTCGACCCGCGGACCGGCGGCTCGGCCGGCCCAGTGGTGAACCAGATCCCGGAGCCCGACCGGAAGTACGACGGCGGCGCGACCGACGACAACAGCACCACGTGGTCGGCGAACTACGACCGCCAGCACTACCTCGACATGTTCTACGGTAGCGGCGAGTCGATGCGCGACTTCTACCTGGCGCAGTCCGGCGGCCGGTACACCATCGGCGGCGACGTCAGCGACTGGGTCACCGTCCCTTACAACGAGGCCCGGTACGGCAGCAACGCCATCCCCGAGTCGGACGGATCCTGGAACTTCATCAAGGACACCGCCACCTCCTGGTACGACTCCCAGGTCGCCGCCGGCAAGACGCCGGAGCAGATCAAGGACTACCTGGCCCAGTTCGACGTCTGGGACCGGTACGACTTCGACCAGGACGGCGACTTCAACGAGCCCGACGGCTACATCGACCACTTCCAGGCCGTGCACGCCGGCATCGGTGAGGAGGCCGGCGGCGGCGCCGAGGGCGAAGACGCCATCTGGTCGCACCGCTGGGGCGCGTTCACCAACCTGGCCGGCACCGCCGGTCCGGAGGGCAACAAGGCCGGTGGCGTGCAGATCGGTGACACCGGCATGTGGATCCGCGACTACACCACGGAGCCGGAGAACGGCGGCGTCGGTGTCTTCTCCCACGAGTACGGCCACGACCTCGGTCTGCCCGACCTCTACGACACCGTCGGCGGCGACAACGGCGTCGGCTTCTGGAGCCTCATGTCGGCCGGCTCGTGGCTGAGCCACGGCAAGCAGGACATCGGCTCGACCCCGGGCTACATGGACCCGTGGTCGAAGCTCTTCCTCGGCTGGCTGAACTACTCCACCGTCGAGTACGGCAAGGGCACCAGCGAGGTCACGCTCGGCCCGGCCGGCGACAGCAACGGCCCGCTCGCCCAGGCCGTCGTCGTGAACCTGCCGCCGCAGGAGCAGACCACCGCCTACAACACGCCGTTCGGCGGGTCGTACGAGTGGTGGGGCGGCAGCGCCGACGACCTGAACACGACGCTGACCCGGCAGCTCGACCTGACCGGCGCCTCGTCCGCCTCGATCAACGCCAAGGCCTGGTACGAGATCGAGGAGGACTTCGACTACCTCTACGCCGAGGTGTCGACCGACGACGGCGCGAGCTGGACGCAGCTGGGCAACCCGCTGATCGAGGCCTCGGAGACCGGGGTCGACGGCTCGTCCAACGGCGACTGGGTGGACCTGAACTACGACCTGTCGGCGTACGCCGGCAAGGTCGTCCAGTTCCGCTACCGCTACCAGAGCGACGGCGGCCTGCACCTCGCCGGCGCGTTCCTGGACGACATCTCGCTCGTCAAGGACGGCGCCGCCGCCTGGACCGACGACGCCGAGACGCCGGCCGCCGAGTGGACCGCCCGGGGCTTCACCCGGATGAGCGGCGAGGTGACCGCCGAGTACCCCCGCTTCTACATCGCCGAGAACCGGACCTACTTCGGTTACGACGAGACGCTGGAGACCGGCGGCTACAACTACGGCTACAGCGACACCCGTCCCAACTGGGTCGAGCGGTACGCCAACCAGCCCGGCATGCTGGTCTGGTACGTGAACTACGCCTACGGTGACAACAACACGTCGGAGCACCCCGGCTACGGCCTGGACCTGCCGGTCGACGTGCGGCCGGGCCCCATCACGGTCCCGGGCCAGGGCGACATCACCAACCGGCGCAACGGCTTCGACGCGACCTTCAGCACGAAGCAGAAGCCGGCGCAGACCTTCCACCTCAACGGGGTGCCGGTCACCCTGCCGAAGCTGAAGGCCAACCCGGTCTTCGACGACAGCGTGGTGGACCGTTACTGGTCGGCGCAGAACGAGCAGAACTCGGTGAAGGTGGCCGGAACGGGCACCCGCATCGAGATCGTGAAGCAGGGCAACAAGCCGACCGACAAGATGGTCGTGCGCGTTAGCAACTGATCCATCGATCATCTTCGGGGCCGGTGGCGGAAACGTCGCCGGCCCCTTTTTCGTACCTTCGATCGCATTGATCGAAATACGCCGCTGGCTGCTACTCGCACTGGATCCGACCTGCTCATGTCCATTGATCGACCCGCAGGAGTATGACGGCCGAAGGCAGAGCCAACAAAACTTTGCAACAAATCGACGTGGCTGTCTTCCCACTCGACGCAGCAGTGTCTATGTTCACCAGTGGCCCCCCAGGGGCCGTCACAGCCGGCCCGCAACCCCGGGGGGCCGGTTCCCTCACATCGGAGGTACCACGTGCGCAAAGTCGCAGTGGGTCTGCTCGGGCTTTCGCTGACGGCGACGGGACTGGTGGCTGGCACCTCTGCCAGTGCGGCGCCGAAGCTGCCGGCCGCCGCTCCGTCGGTGGCCGAACCCGCCCAGGTGGACCATGACCTGCCCAACCCGCTTGAGGACAAGCGGCGGGCGATGCGCCAGGAGGGTCTGAGCGACGTCCTCACTGGCCGGGCCAAGCCCCAGAAGATCAACGGCAGCACCGTCGTCAAGGTCGGCGAGACCGCGGCCGTCGGGGGCGCGGCGAACCGGTCCGCCAAGGCCACCAAGGCCGGCAAGGGCGCGACTAAGGACCAGTACGTCGAGCTCGGCCGCGAGACGACGGACAAGATCTTCGTGATCCTCGCCGAGTTCGGCAACCAGCGGCACCCGGACTACCCGGACCAGGACACCGACCCGAACACGGCGGGCCCGGCCCGCTTCGACGGGCCGCTGCACAACGAGATCCCACAGCCCAACCGGGCGGTGGACAACTCGACGGTCTGGCAGCCGGACTTCAGCGCCGACCACTACCGGCAGATGTACTTCGGCACCGACCCGGGCGACGAGTCGCTGAAGCAGTACTACGAGGCGCAGTCCTCGGGCCGCTACAGCGTCGAGGGCGAGGTCACCGACTGGGTCAAGGTGCCGTACAACGAGGCCCGCTACGGCCGTTCCGGCGGCTACCCCTGCGCCTCGAACGTCTGCAACAACACCTGGGACCTGGTCGCCGACGCCGCCAACCAGTGGGTCGCCGACCAGAAGGCCGCGGGCAAGACTGACGCGGAGATCGCCGCGGACGTCCAGTCCATGGACCAGTGGGACCGGTACGACCACGACGGTGACGGCAACTTCAACGAGCCGGACGGCTACATCGACCACTTCCAGATCGTCCACTCCGGCGGTGACGAGGCCGACGGTGACCCGCACCAGGGCGAGGACGCCATCTGGAGCCACCGCTGGTACGCCTTCGCGTCCGACCAGGGTCGCACCGGTCCGCCGAACTTCCCGGCCGGTGGCGCCCAGATCGGCAACACCGGCATCTGGATCGGTGACTACACCATCCAGCCGGAGAACGGTGGCCGGAGCGTCTTCTACCACGAGTACGGCCACGACCTCGGTCTGCCGGACGACTACAACAGCATCAACGGCGGCGACAACAACAACGAGCACTGGACCCTGATGGCCCAGAGCCGGCTCGGCGCCAAGAACGACGAGGGCATCGGCGACCGCGGTGGCGACCTGGGCGCCTGGAACAAGCTCCAGCTCGGCTGGCTCGACTACGAGGTGGTCGTCGCCGGGCAGAAGCGGACCCTCGAACTGGGCCCGCAGGAGTACAACTCCGACAAGGCGCAGGGTGCCGTGGTGGTCCTCCCGCAGCGGGAGTACACCTTCGATCACGGCGCGCCGTTCGCCGGCGCGAAGCAGTTCTTCTCGGGCAACCGGGACGACCTGAACAGCACGATGACCCGGACGCTGGACCTCACCGGCAAGACCAGTGCCGCGTTCAGCATGAAGGGTCGCTACAGCATCGAGGCCGACTTCGACTACCTCTTCTTCGAGGCGTCGACCGACGGCCAGTCCTGGACGCCGCTGCCGGGCACGGCCAACGGTGCGCCGCTGAAGGAGATCTCCACCGGACGGTACGCCCTGGACGGCTCCAGCAACGGGCAGTGGGTGGACATCAACATCCCGCTGGACGCCTACGCCGGTCAGAACGTGCAGTTCCGGCTGCGCTACCAGACCGACGGCGGTGTGTCCGAGGGTGGCTTCTACGGTGACGCCATCACCGTGACCGCCGACGGGCAGACCCTGCTCAGCGATGGTGCCGAGGCCGGTGCCGCTGGCTGGACGCTCGCCGGGGGCTTCGAGATCGCCGAGGCGTCGTACACCCGCCTGTTCGACAACTTCTACATCGCCGGCAACCGGTCGTACGTCTCGTACGACAAGTACCTGAAGACCGGCCCGTACTTCTTCGGGTACACGAACACCCGGCCGGACTGGGTGGACCACTACGCGTACCAGGAGGGTCTGCTGATCTCGTACTGGAACACCCGGTACGAGGACAACGACACCCTGGAGCACCCGGGCGAGGGTCGTAACATGATCATCGACGCTCACCCGCGGCCGATCTACAACCTGACCGGCGAGGCGTGGCGGGCCCGGGTCCAGGTGTACGACGCGACGTTCAGCCTGAAGAAGGCGGACTCGTTCACGCTGCACCTGAACAGCCAGCCCCAGTACATCCGCGGCCAGGCCGCGGAGCCGCTGTTCGACGACACCAAGAAGTACTTCTACGAGGAGCTGCCGAACCACGGCGTCAAGCTCCCCGCCACCGGTGTCAAGATCAAGGTGCTGGAGCAGGACGGCACGTCGATGAAGATCCGGATCTCCTGATCCGCTGATCCCCGCACCACCACGCGATGCCCGGGCAGGTCACCTGCCCGGGCGTCGCTCTTTCTCCGGCCGGCGACGCGTAGCCGACGAGGTCGGCCAGCCTCCTTCGTCCGTCGCCGGCGCGCAGCCGCGGAGGTCGACTGTCGGCCATCGCGGCACCGGCCTCGCGCACGCCCCGGCCGGGCACGGGGGCATCGCCCGGTCCCGGGCACCTAGGCTGGGCTCATGACCGACCAGTACGGCGGGCCCGTCGACGAGTCCTGCGTCCTCACCGAGGGTCCCTGGACACATCGATTCGTCAGCGCGAACGGCAGCCGGTTCCACGTGGTCGAGGCGGGCACCGGGCCGATGGTGCTTTTCCTGCACGGCTTCCCCGAACACTGGTGGGCCTGGCACGAGATGCTCCCGGCCGTCGCCGACGCCGGGTTCCGGGCGGTCGCCGTGGACCTGCGCGGCTACGGTGCCAGCGACAAACCACCCCGGGGGTACGACGGCTACACGCTCGCCGCCGACACCGCTGGGCTGATCCGGGCCCTGGGTGAGCGTTCCGCCACCCTGGTCGGCACCGGTGCGGGGGGCATGGTCGCCTGGACCGCCGCCTCGTTCCACCCGGCACTGGTACGCCGGCTCGTGGTGCTCGGCGCGCCACACCCGCTGCGGCTGCGCGCCGCCATCTTCGCCGATCCACGCGGGCAGTTCGCCGCCTCCACACCGGCCCTGAAGTTCCAGCTACCCCGTTACGAGCACGTGCTGACCCGCGACGGCGGGGCGATCGTGGAGGAGTTGTTGCGCCGGTGGGGCGGGCCGGAGTGGGTGGCCGGCCCGGGTTTCGCCGCGTACGCCGAGCGCTGCCGGGAGGCGATGCGGATCCCGCAGGCCGCGTTCTGCGCCATGGAAGGCTACCGGTGGGCGTTCCGCTCGGTGTTGCGGCTGCACGGCTACCGCTTCGTCAAGCTGATGCAGCGGCCGCTGGTCACCCCGACCCTGCAACTGCACGGCGCGGCCGACGTCGCCGCGCTGCCGCGTACCGCTCAGGGTTCGGGCCGCTACGTGGTCGCCCCGTACGAGTGGCGGCTCCTCGACGGGGTGGGGCACTTCCCGCACCTGGAGGCGCCGGACGTGGTGCTCGGTGAGATCCTGCGCTGGACGAAATCCTGACGCGACAGGCGGTCAGATCCGCTGCTCACGCAGGTCGGTCACCTCGGCGGCGGGCGCCCAGCCCTGGTAGACGCCGAACTCGAAGACCTCGAGCCGCATCGCCTGGGCCACCGGCCACCGGCCACCGGTGTACTCGACCCGCAGCCAGCCGTCGTGTTCGCCGAGCACGATGAACGGCTGCCCCTGCCACCGGCAGGTGGTACGCACGTACGCCAGATCCTCGACCTCGGTCGCCGGGAGCACCCGCACGTACCGGCCGGGCCGGACCTCCTCGAAACCCTCGCCCGCCTCCGGCTGGTAGAGGCGCACGTCGTCGCCGTCCGGGCTGGCCTGGTACTCGCGGCCCCGCCAGCGGGCCACGTAGCCGTCCCTGATCACGCCGCATCCACCTCCCGCCAGCGCAGCGCGTCGCTGTCCAGAATCGCGACGACCCGCTCAGTGCCGTCCGAACCGATCCGCCAGAGCTGAGCGCCGTGCGGCAGCCGGGCGCTGTCCACCTTGAACTCGGCCACCACGTCACTGCTCTCACCGGGCGCGAACCCGTTGCCGCGGAACGGCGGCCGCTCGATGACCCAGCCCTCCATGGCGCGCATGGCCGCCTCGTTCTGGCCGCCGTAGGGGATCCGGTAGAGGCTCGGGCGGTACGCCGGCCAGCGCAGCACGTAGATCTCCTCGGCGTCGCGGGAGAACGGCGACTCGGCGTAGTTCAGACCGAGCGCGTCGTACAGCTGCGCGGGGGTGTTCAGGTGGGCTAGTTCGTTGGCCCGGTGCACGAAGCCGGACACCCGGTCGTAGCCACGCTCCAGGTAGTAGGCGACCTGGCTGGGGGCGACCGCCTTCTGCATCATGACCGGCCGCGACGGGTCGACCGGCTTCGGCGTCGTACGTGGTCCGGTGGCCGGCTCGGCCGGGGCGGCGGGCTCCTCCGCCTCCACGTCGTCGCCGAGGCCGACCTCCGCGGCCCAGTTGGCCAACGCGATGATCTGCTCACCGGGCAACTTCGCGCCGACCGGTGTGCCCGGGTTGACCGCGAACGACCATGCCTCGTCCGGCCAGCGCCGGATGAGCTGCACGAACTTGAACTGGGCGGTCTCCACGTCGTCGCCGACACGCTCGGCCAGCCGCTCCGGCGAGGTGTACACCACGACGAAGGTGTCCGCGTCCAACTCCTCCGTACGCCACACGAAGCCGGGTTCACCGGGCCGGCTACCGGGCGCCGACTCGGCCGCCACCGGCAGGAGCACCCGCGCGAGCAGCAGGGTGGAGAGGAAGGTGTCGGTGCTCCCCGCCCCCGCCGCAGCGAGCAGTTCCTCCTCGACCGCGTTGGCCGGCTGGAACTCGACCGCCGGCTCCTCGACACGGATGGTCGGGTCGCCTGTGTCGGCACTGGGCGGCGCCGCGAACGCGGTGGTGGGTTCGCCATCAGGTGCCGATCCGGTGTCCGGGGTGCCGGCCGTGGCATGTTCCCCGCCCGTCGTGGGCGCGATGTCGTCGGTGGACCCCGCCGGAGGTGCCGCACCGGCGGCGGCCTGCCGGTCCGAACGAGGTGCCCAGAGGTCCACGGGAGCGTCCTCGACGCGCCGGGCCGGGGCCGAGGAGCCGGTCCGGCGCAGGTCGAGCGTCGGGTCGGCCGCAGAGTCGACGGGCAGGTCGCCGGGACGCGGACCACCGGTCACCTTCGGCTGCATCCAGGCGCTGCCCGAGCGGGGAGTCCACGGGTCGTCACCCACCCCCACACCGGCTGAGAGCTGGTTCGGCTCGGCGCGCGGCGTGTCCTGCGGCGAGCCACCCGGCCGGGACGGAGACCAGAGGTCCTCGCCACCGTTGGCGCCCGTCCGAGGCCCCCGGGAGTCGGCGTCGTTCGGGGCGGTAGCGCCCGGATGCGCCCATCCGGTGGCCGGACCGGTCGGATCCACCGGACCGGTCGAGCCCCTTCCCGGTGGGTCGAGGTCCCGGGATTCGATGATGGTGCCCTCGATGACGATGGGCGTGAAGCCTCGGCGGGGTGCCGGTGGGCCGGAAACCGGCTCCGCCATGGACGGTGGCAGTTCCTCCACGGGCTCCGTACCGCCGGGCTCGGAGCGGGGGCGCGGCGGCAGCGGCTGAGTCCGTTCGCCACCCGGGTCGGCACCGGGCCGGCCGGTCGAGGCCGGTGGCCGGATCGGTGCGCCGAACACACCGAAGGCGCGGGTGGGCTCCTCTGCCTGCGGATCCGGCCGGTGGGGCGGCAGGGGCTGCGTCGCCTCCGTCCCGGTTGTCGGGACTCCGGCCGTCCAGTCCGTGTCCTTAGACGGGCGCGGCGGCGGGGTCGTTTCCCGGGTGGCGGCGAAGAAGGCCTGGGTCGCCTCGGCGTCCTTCGGCCCGTCTATCGGACCGCGCCGGGGGAACGGCTGGTCACTACGGCCGAACCGGGAGGGCGGCGCTGCCCGGTCTCCGGGGCGGAGGGGTTCGCGGGACGCCGACCCACGTGATGCCGGCTCGAAGAAGGACCGACGCGGCGCATCGGTGCCGTCACCCGAGGCGGTCCGCCCGTTGCCCGCCGCTGTCTCGGTACGCGCCGACGGAGTTCGGCTGCCGAGGGAGGTGGACCGGTCGGCAGCGGGCGGAGTGAACGGCGCGGCCCGTCCGCCCGCGCCCTGCTCCGCACCCCTCGAACGGGCCGGGTCGGTTTCGGCACCTGGTGCCGACTCGGCCGATCGTCGCGGCAACGCCACGGAAGCCGGCGGCACCCGCCCGGCGGTCTCGGCGCCCACCGCCAGCCCGGCGCCGCGGAACGGGGTTCGCCCCGCCGGCCCGGCCGGGGTGCCGGCGGCCGGTGCCGCCGCCGCGTCCCGACCGGCGTCGGTGGCACGGGCGCGGGCCATCGACTCGGCCCGTTCGAGCCGCGCCCGGGCGCCGAGGGTACGACCGGGCAGCCGTACCTCGCCGCGGGAGAGCTGGGCGACGTACCACGCGGGCAGGTATCCCTCGACGGGCAGACCGGGGTTGATGGCCAGCCACCACTCGGGATTGGGCCATCCGGCGGCAAGGTCCGCGAACGCGGTGCGGCGGCTGGCGCTCGCGTTGTCACCGAGGCACGACCGCAGGGCGGTGGCGGAGGTGAACGCGAGGACGTGGGTGCGGCCGCCGCTGGTCCAGGTGCCCCACCCCGGCTTGGTCTGGCCGGCCGTCGCCTGCGTCGTCGGAAGGAGGAGATCGGTCCGAGCCAGGATCTGGAAGTAGCGCTCCTGGTCGTTGGCGCGTAGCGCGTCCCGCAACGCCGCCTCGGCCTCCGTGGCCGGTTCCCATTCGGTCACGGCCACCTCTCCTCCCGAGAACAGGCCATAGGCATCGCCTACAACCTACAAGGTGGTAACAAGATCACAATGCCAGCCCGCCGGTGGTGCGCCGGGATGCCACAGAGGCGATAACATCCCGTACCGGAGCCGACACGATGCGGAGGCGACCCGATGTCCCGGTCGATGGGGCGCCCGGTCATGGCGGCGCTGGCCGCCGCGCTGCTGGCCGGTGTTCCGGCCGTCGCTCCCGCCCGGCCCGCCGCGGCGTCGAGTCCGGTCCCGGCCGCCGGAGTCACCGATCCGGTGGCCAGTGCGCCGGGATCGGTGGCCGCGCAATCGGCTCGGCTTCGCCACGCGGCCCGGACGGTACTCCTTCCAGCTGCGACGGAGGGACGTCGAGCCGCGCCGCGTTGCGCCACACCGCCGGCTCCCGTCGGGACGGTCACCGCCACACCGTGGCCACAGCAGCGGTACGTCCCCGAACGGCTGGCTCCGCTCGCCACCGGGGAAGGGGTGACGGTGGCGGTCGTCGACTCCGGGGTGGATCGGGAGCATGACCAGCTCACCGGCCGGGTGCTCGACGGCACGGACCTGCTCGACGAGGGCGGCGACGGTACCCGTGACTGTGCCGGCCACGGCACCGGAGTGGCGAGCCTCATCGCCGCCGCGCCCCGGCCCGGCGTAGCGTTCCGCGGCCTGGCGCCGGGCGCCCGGATCCTCCCGGTGCGGGTCAGCGAGCAGCAGGTGGTGGAGGGGCGGGAATCGGGGCGTACGGTCGGCGCCGGCGAGTTCGCCCGGGCCATCCGGTGGGCGGTGGACCACGGCGCGGACGTGCTGAACCTTTCGGTCGTGCTCTACACGGACGATCCGGCCGTACGTGCCGCGGTCGACTACGCGCTGAAACGTGACGTGGTCGTGGTCGCCGCCGCCGGGAACCTGCACGAGGCCGGCGATCCCCCGCCCTACCCGGCGGCCTACGACGGGGTGCTGGGGGTTGGCGCGATCGGAGCGGACGGCTCGCGCGCGCCCTTCTCCCAGACCGGGCCGTACGTCGACCTGGTCGCCCCCGGCAGCGACGTGCTGACGGCCGCGCCCGGTCGGGGCCACCATCGGGCCGAGGGCACCAGTTACGCGGCCCCGTTCGTCGCCGCGACCGCGGCACTGCTGCGCGAGTACCAGCCCCGGCTGAGCGCCGCCCAGGTGGCCCAGCGGATCGTCGCCAGCACCGACCCGGCGCCGGACGGCGGGTACGGGGCCGGGGTGCTCAACCCGTACCGGGCGGTCACCGAGACCACGGGTGGCCCGGCTGCTGGACCCCGGCCGGTGGCCGCACTGGCCGACGACCGGGCCGACCCGGCACGACAGGCGCAGCAGGCCCGGCGGGAGGTAGCCCGCGACCGGGCCCTGGCGGTGGCGGCCGCCCTCGGTGGGGCGGCCGCCGTCGTCGCCCTACTCGCGTACCTGCTGCCGCGTGGCGCTCGCCGCCGCTGGCGCCCGGCCGACCGCGCCTGAACGACCGATGGTGCGGGCCCGGAGCGGGCCGGCACCACCGTCGATGCGGTGATCCGTCGCGCCGGAAGGCCCTGGGGCAGCTCCCGGCACCGGAGTCACTGGAACAGGCCGACGTTCTTCTTCTCGGTGTCCAGATAGTCGGTGGCGGAATCGTCCACCGCGAGTTTGATGTCGCGCAGCATGGCCTGGAGGTCCTGCGAGGCGGCACGCCAACGGGCCTGCCGCTGCTCGTACGCCTGCTGGGCCTCGCCCGTCCAGCCGGACACCAACGGGGCGGCGTCGCGCTCGAGCTGACCGAGCTGCGAGTCGAGCGTGTTCAACGCCTTCTGGATGTCCGCGCTGGCCTGTTGCAGCGCGGCGAAGTTGACGACGAGTACGCCGTTGTCCATTTGTGGAATCCCTCTCCCTGGATCGGAATCTGTCAGAGCGGCAGCTGGATGCCGCCGCGGTTGGTGCCGGCGATACGGCCGGCGGCCTCGCTGTCCGAGACGTCGTACTGCTGCCCGGCCGTACGGATCGCGCCGGCCGTCTCGCGCAGGGCCCGCTGCAACGCGGCCTGATCCTGCGCCCACTGCTGCTTCACCTGCTCGAACGACCGACCACCGGCACCTCGCCAGGCCTGCTGCAACACGCCCAGTTCGGCCAGCAGGCCGCTGAGCATCGACTGCAGGGACTGGTCCACCTGCTCGAACCTGGCCGCGGTCTGCTGCATCACCGCAGCTTCCGCCTGGGTCTGGGACACTTTCGGACCTCACCTCGTCTCATCGGCCTCGGCCGGCCGTGGGTGCGCGCGGAGGCGCGCCTCTCGCACCCGGAAAAGTCGCGGACGGCAGGCACGGGGTCAGCGGAATTCGTGGCTGACGGTAGTCGTCCGGTAGCTCTCCTGCTACCCCGCTCCGCTCCCCTGTGGACAACGCACGACGAGCGATTGGCTCTCCATGTGCGGCATCGCGGACGATACTGTTGCTTCCGCCCGGCCGGCCGCTTCCCGCCGGGGCGGGCACCCCGCTCCACCCGTTGCTGCTGGTGACGGAGAGCGGTCCGGCGTCGGACGATCCACAGCCCGGCCCGCGGTGGCGGCCCGCCCTGGGCGCAGGCGAAGAGCTGACCCCTTCGGACGTGGACATGCTCGGCCGCGTCGACCTGGTGGTGCGGCAACCTCTCGACGCCGACGAGGCCGCCCTGGCCGGCGCGGCGCTGAGGTGGGCCGGCCACGGCTCGCCGGCACCAGAGCCGAGGGACGGCCGGAACAGGTTGGTGGACCGGCACGGGTTCCGCCGCTGGTCGCCGCATGGCACCATCGCCGCCATGGATTTTCTGAAAGGCCTGCTGATCCGGCTGGTCACCACGGCATTCGCCTTCTGGCTGGCCACCCTGTTCATTCCCGGCATCACGCTCGACTCGGATTCGGCTGTCACCACGGTCACCACACTGATCCTGGTGGCGGCGATCTTCGGCGTGGTCAACGCGGTGCTCCAGCCGATCATCAAGACCGTTGGCTGCGGCTTCTACCTGCTGACCCTCGGGCTGATCGCGCTCGTGGTCAACGGCCTGCTCTTCCTGCTCACCAGCTGGATCGCCGGTGAGGCCGGCCTGCCGTTCCACGTCGACGGATTCTGGCCGTCGGCGGTGCTGGGCGCTCTCTTCGTCGGCATCGTGACCTGGGTGCTGGGCGCCATCCTCGACCGCGACTGACCCATCTCGCGGGCCGCTGAGAGCGGCCAGAATGCGGGAATTGGCAGGTGCCACGATGGGATCGTGGGGTTAGCGTCCCAGGGGTGTTCACCCTGATCCGCGACGACGGTTACCTGCTCAGCACCGATCCCGGTCGACTCGACCTGGATCGGGTGCACCACTGGCTCAGCACCGACGCGTACTGGGCGCTCGGCCTCGACCGCGGGACCATGGAGCGGGCCTTCGCCGGCTCGGTCGCGTTCGGCGTCTACCGCCCGGGCGACGGCCGGCAGGTGGCCGTGGCCCGGGCGGTCACCGATGGGGCCACGTTCGCCTGGCTCTGCGACGTCTACGTGGACCCGGGTGAGCGGGGGCACGGGTTGGGCACCTGGCTGGCCGGTGCGGTCCGGGACCACCTGGCCGAGCTCGGCGTACGGCGGATCCTGCTGGCCACGCTGGACGCGCACGGGGTGTACGCGAAGGTCGGCTTCGCACCGGTCGGCCCGGACCATTACCTGCAGCTGGACCAGCGCGGTGGGCCGGTGACGCCGGGCGGTGAGGTAGCGGTGACCGCGGTCGGCGAAACGCCGGTGACCCGGGCCACCCGAAAGGAACCCGGAGGCCCGCCACCCCTTACGGTTGAGGCGTGACACCGCTGCGACTGGGATACCTCTACGGCTTCGGCGCGTACCTGCTCTGGGGTTTCTTCCCGCTCTACCTCAAGCTGCTGCGGCCGACCGGGCCGCTCGAGATCCTGGCGCACCGGATCGTCTGGTCGGTGGCGTTCGTGGCGCTGCTGCTCGCCGCGCTGCGCAACATCGCGTTCCTGCGGGCGCTCGCACGTCGCCCGCGAGCGCTCGTGGCGATCAGCGTCGCCGCGGCGCTGATCGCGGTGAACTGGGGCACCTACATCTACGGCGTGAACTCCGACCGGGTGGTGGAGACCGCGCTCGGTTACTTCATCAACCCGCTGGTGGTCGTGCTGCTCGGCGTGGCTGTGCTGCGCGAACAGCTCCGCCGGGCACAGTGGGTGGCGCTCGGCGTCGGCGGGCTGGCCGTCGCCGTGTTGACCGTCGACTACGGCCACGTGCCGTACCTCGCGCTCACCCTCGCCCTCAGCTTCGGCGGGTACAGCCTGGTCAAGAAGCGGCTCGGGCTGCCCGCGGCGGAGGGGCTCTTCGTCGAGTCGGCGGTACTGGCCCTGCCCGCGCTGGGCTACCTCGGCTGGCTGGCCTCGACCGGCGATGTCACGTTCGGCCACGTCTCGGCGGCGCACACCGCGCTGCTGGTGTTGGCCGGCGCGGCCACCGCGATCCCGCTGCTGCTCTTCGCCGGCGCGGCCAACCGGCTACCGCTCACCAACCTCGGCATGATCCAGTACCTCGCGCCGATCCTCCAGCTCGCGTGCGGTGTGCTGATCTTCCACGAGCCGATGCCGCCGGCCCGGCTGGCCGGTTTCGCGCTGGTCTGGCTCGCGTTGATCGTCTTCACGGCCGACGCGGTACGCAACGCCCGGCGCACTCGGCTCGCCGCTCGTACCAGCGCGCCCGCTCCCGCCGCCGCCGTCCGCTGAGTACCGACGGCCACCGGACGGAGGGCACCGTGGACGAACGTCGGGCTCGGCCCCGCGCTCGACCTCGGCGGCAGCCGGGGCATGGCGCGCTGACGCTCTCGCGCCTGGGCCGTCGACGGTCGGCGATCAGTGGACGTCGTAGCCGAGCACCGGGGTGTCGTCGGCGCGCAGCAGCTCCAGGCGCACCAGCTCCGCGCCGGTGAACCGGGTGACGCCGGTGAACCGTACGCTGTCGCCGGGCGCGGCCAGCCAGGACCCGACCTGCTCGGTCGCCCCGTCCGGGCCGCGCGCCACCAGCCGGAAGGTGTACGCCTTGCCGTAGCCGGGACGCCGGTCGTACCCGCAGCGCATGGTCACCTCCGTGCCCCATCCGGTGGCGGTCAGGGCGAGCTCCGCGTGCACCGGCACGCCGCCGGCCACCGGCTGCATGGCCACCATCCGCAGCTCTTCGGCGGACGGGGCGGTCCGCCGGGGCAGCACGAGGGCCACGCCGACCCCGACGATCAGGGCCAACGCTGCCGCCACGAGCGCGGTCAGCGCGTACCGCCGCCGGCCGGCCGCCCGCTCGCGGCGCCGACGGGTCCGGGCCTCGTCGAGCAGTGCCGGCAGCGACGGACCCGACGTGGGCTGCAGGAACTGCTCCAGTCCAGCCGGGTCGAGCCGGCCGAGCAGCCCGGGCAGTACGGCGAGTTCGGCCACCGCCTCGCGGCACTCGGCGCACCCGGCCAGGTGCCGCTCGTACGCGGCCCGCTCGGCGGGGGCGAGGGCGCCCAGCACGTACGCGCCGTCGTCCTGTGTGAACTCGCAGCGGCTCATTCGGTCACCCCCATCTCAGCCAGGACCAACCGTAGTGAGCGCAGGGCGTAGTGCGTGCGCGACTTGATCGTGCCCGGTGGCACCCCCAGCCGTGATGCCGCCTCCGCCACCGACCGTCCCTGGTAGAAGCACTCGACGAGCACTTCCCGATGGGTGGGGCTGAGCCGGTTCAACGCCTCGGCGACGGTCCACGCCTCCACCGCGCGCTCGGCCTCGTCCACCGCCTCCGGCGGTTCGGGCAGTTCATCGGTGTAGACCTCCCCGACCCGGTTGCCCCGCCGCCGCCAGGCGTCGATGGCCAGGTTGCGTGCGGTGGTGAAGAGCCAGGCACGGACCGAGCCGCGATGCGGATCGAGGGCCTCGGGATGCCGCCAGGCCCTCAGCAGGGTCTCCTGCACCAGGTCCTCGGCGCGCTGCCGATCGCCGTTGACCAGCCGCACGGCGTGCGCGTACAGCGCCTCCGCGTGCTCGTCGTGCAGCGCGCGAAGCAGGTGGGCGTCGTGGTCGCTGATGGCGGTCTCCTCGCTCTCGTCGCGAGCACGGCGATGCGTTCGCTTCGAAATACGGGCGGTGGCCCGGAACGGTTCAGCCGAGCTCGCGCGGCTTCCACGACGCCCATCGCGGTGGACGCGCACCGCGGGGCCCGCTCCCAGCCGTGGCGAGCGGCCTGTCGCGTGCCGGGTCAGTGCTGATCGGCCGCGATGCTGTCGGCGACGGTCCGGGCCGTGGTGAGCAGCTTGGCCCGGACCATCCGGGCGGAGGTCATCATCTCGTTCGCCGGCAGCGCACAGGCGAGCACGACCCGCCGTTCCATGTCCTTGTCCGGGCTGACCAGCACCGCGGCGCAGGCCACCCCGTGGCGGAATTGCCCGAGCTCCAGCTGCATGCCGCGCCGGTCACCGGCGGCGAGATCGGCCTCGAACGTCTCCGAGGTGGTGAGTGTGGCGCTGGTGAACGGACGCATGCCGTACTCGCGTAGGTAGCGGAACCGCTGCTCGGCGGTGAGCGTGGCGAGCAGCGCCTTGCCGAGCGCGGTGGCGTGCGCTCCCTCGTCGAAGCCGGGGACCAGGTCCTCCAGGTACGGGGAGCGGGGCCCCTCGGCGACCGCGCTGACCGCCACCTGACCGCCGACGAACCGGCCGAGGTAGTGGCTGTACCCGGTCTCCGTGGCGGCGCGTCGGAGGGTCTCGCCGACCGCCGGCGGCCCGCGAAACGCCGCCACCAGTTCCCGGTAACGGTCGGCGACCTCCAGCCCCACGATGTACGTGCCGTCCTCACGACGGATGACGTAGCCCTCGTACGCCAGTGTGCGGACAAGGTGGTACGTCGTGGCGACGGTCAACTCGCACCGCCGGGCGATCTGTTTGACGGTCAGTCCTCTGGGCGCACGACCGACCGACTCGAGCACTCGTAGCGCGCGGGAGACGCTGCGGATGAGATCCGAAGGTTCCGCCAGGGGGTCGCGCACAACCACCTCCGCCGCCGGGGACTTACACCATATGAAATTCGGAGCCGCCGCGAAACGACTGTTCGGGTCGAGGATGCCAGATCCTCATCAACGGTCTGTGTACTCGCGGACACGATCCGTGGTCCGTGAAGGCCTGACGTAGGTTTGCCAGACGATGACCGAGACTGCCGCCACCCCGCTCACCGGCACCGCTCCGACCCGCCCTGTGCGGGCCAGCGCGAGTGCCATCGCCGTCACCATCGCCTGTGTCCTGCCCGTCTTCCTGGTCGGCGGTCTCGCCGTGCAGCTGGGCGAGGACCTGAACTTCTCCCCGGCCGGGCTCGGCCTCGTGGTCTCCGTCTACTTCGGGGTGGGCGCGCTCGCGTCGGTGCCGTCCGGCGCTCTCGCCGAACGGTACGGACCGGCGGTGGTCGCCCGCGCCGGCATCCTGCTCTCGGCCACCTGCCTGCTGGCTGTGGCCGCGCTGGCTCACTCGTACGCGGTCCTGCTCGGGCTGCTGGCGGTCAGCGGCGTCGCCAACGCGCTCGGTCAGCTCGCCAGCAACGTCGCGCTCGCCCGGCACGTTCCGCCGCACCGGCAGGGGCTCTCGTTCGGAGTCAAGCAGGCGGCCATCCCGGTCTCCACACTGCTGGCCGGGGCGGCGGTCCCGACGATCGCGCTCACCGCCGGCTGGCGGTGGGCGTTCGTCGCCGCGGGCGCGGCCGCGCTGGCCGCCCTGGCGGCCGTACCCGCCCGTGAGGGCCGGGCGGCGCGGCGGACGGGCCGCGCACGGGCCGGTCGAGGCACCGGCGCTCTCGTGGTCATCGGGGTCGCCGCGACGCTTGCCGCGGCGGCCGCCAACGCGCTGGGCACCTTCGTGGTCGACTCCGCCGCCGCACGCGGACTGGCTCCGGGACTGGCCGGGCTGACGCTCACGCTCGGCAGCGCGGTCTGCGTCGTCGCGCGGATCGGCTCCGGGTGGCTGGCCGACCGCCGGTCCGGTGGGCACGTCGTCGTCATCGCCGCCATGCTGCTGGTGGGCGCGGGCGGGCTCGGTCTGCTCGCGACGGCCGGGGCAGTGCCGTTGGTGGCGGGCGTCGTACTCGGCTTCGGGCTCGGCTGGGCGTGGCCCGGGCTGATGAACTTCGCGGTGGTCCGGCTGCACCCGCAGGCACCGGCCGCCGCCACCTCGATCACGCAGACCGGGGTGTACGCGGGCGGCTGCCTCGGCCCGCTCGGCCTCGGTGCGGTGGCCGCCCGGATCGGCTATTCCGCCATGTGGGGCACGGCTGCGCTGTCGATGCTCGCCGCCGCCGCCCTCATGCTCACCGGCAGCCGCCTCCTGACCCGCCCCTGAGGCGCGTCGATCATCGGGGTGGCGGCGGGAACGATCAGAACGCCCGGCAACCTCATGATCACCGAGGGAGGTCTCGGGGGGTCAGCTGGTGCGGTCGGCCACGAAGTCGCAGAGGGACTCGAGGGCGCGCCGGGCCGGGTTGTCGGGCAGCGGGGCAAGCTTCGAGCGGGCGTCCTCCGCATAGCTGCGGACGGTCTCCCGGGCCCGCTTCAGCGCGGGGCTCTCCCGCAGCAGACCGAGCGCCTCGGCGTGCAGATCGTCGTCGGTGACCGCACCGGCGGAGAGGATCTCGCGCAGCCGAACGGAGGCGGCGTCGGAGTCGTCGCCCGACCGGGCGTACAGCACCGGCAGGGTCGGTACGCCCTCACGCAGGTCGGTGCCGGGGGTCTTACCCGACTGGACCGACTCGGACGCGATGTCGAGCAGGTCGTCGGAGAGCTGGAAGGCGACGCCGATCGTCTCGCCATAGCCGGCCAGCGCCTCGACGTGCTCCGGCGACGCACCGCCGAACAGGCCGCCGAACCGGGCCGAGGTGGCGATCAGTGAACCGGTCTTCCCGGCGATCACCTCGAGGTAGTGCGCCACCGGGTCCTCACCGGTGCGCGGCCCGACGGTCTCGGCGATCTGGCCGTGCACCAGTTGCGAGAAGGTGCGCGCCTGCAGACGTACCGCTTCGGTGCCCAGGTCGGCGGCGACGTCGGCCGCCCGGGCGAAGAGGTAGTCACCGACCAGGATCGCCACCGAGTTGGTCCACCGGGAGTTGGCACTGGGCGCACCCCGGCGCACGACCGCCTCGTCCATCACGTCGTCGTGGTAGAGCGTTGCCAGGTGGGTGAGCTCCATCACCACCGCGGCCGGTACGACCGGCGCGGCACACGGGTCACCGAACTGGGCGCCGAGGGCGACCAGCAGCGGCCGGAACCGCTTGCCACCGGCCTCGACCAGATGCCGGGCGGCCTCCGTGACGAACGGGTCGGCGCTGGCCACACTCGCCCGCAGCTCGACCTCGACGGCTTCCAGGACGGCCAGCACGGACTCCTCGAGGCGGGGATCGGCGAGATAGAGGCCGAGCGCCCCGAACTGACCCGCGCCATGCCGGTTCCGGCGGCCGCCGGAACCGGTGGCACCTGTACCCTCGCCAGCCGGTTTCACCACGCCTCAACCATGCCACACGCGTTCGACCAGCCCCGGGCGGGGGATGCGTGCGACGGCGGCCGCGATCGTACTCGCGGGAGGCCATGCGGACACGCGAAGGCCGGTACGCGTCGGCGTACCGGCCTTCGGGCGGAGCGGATCGTCATCTGACGAATTCGGCGGCCCCTGTGGCCAGATCGAGCAGCGGCGCCGGAGCGACACCGAGAACCAGGGTGGCCACCACGCCGATCATCAGCGCCGCCGAGGTGAGCCCGCCCGGCACCGCGACGGTCGGCGTGGACTCGCCCGGCTCGGACAGCCACATCATCACCACGACCCGCAGGTACGGGAAGGCCAGCACCATGCTGGTCAGCACACCGGCGACCACGAGCCACGCCCGGCCCTCGGCCAACGCCGGCCCGAAGACCGCGAACTTGCTGGTGAAGCCGCTCGTCAACGGGATACCGGCGAAAGCGAGCAGGATGAACGTGAACACGCTGGCGAAGAACGGTGAGCGGCGCCCCAGCCCGGCCCAGCGGGACAGGTGGGTGGCCTCCCCGTCACCGTCACGCACCAGGGTCACCACGGCGAACGCGGCGAGCACCGAGAAGCCGTACGCGACCAGGTAGAACATGGTGCCGGAGAGCCCGTCCTTCGACGGGGCGAGCACTCCCACCAGCAGGTAGCCGGCGTTGGCGATCGAGGAGTACGCCAGCAGCCGCTTGATGTCGGTCTGGGTCACCGCGAGCACCGCGCCGACCAGCATGGTCAGCACCGCCACGACCCCGAGCACCGGCGTGAAGTCCCAGCTGGCGCCGGCGAACGCCACGTGGAAGACCCGCAGCAGGGCGCCGAACGCGGCGACCTTCGTGCAGGCGGCCATGAACGCGGTGACCGGCGTCGGCGCGCCCTGGTAGACGTCCGGCGTCCAGACGTGGAACGGCGCCGCGGCCGCCTTGAACAGCAGGCCGATGGCGAGCAGCGCCATCCCGGCGAAGAGCAGCACCCGGCTGGCCGGCGACTCGTTCACCGCCGCGTTGATGGTGGCGAAGTCGACCCCGGCCGACCGGCCCGGGATGCCGGAGGTGAAGCCGTAGATCAACGCGACGCCGAAGAGGAAGAACGCCGAGGCGTACGCGCCGAGCATGAAGTACTTCAGGGCCGCCTCCTGGCTGAGCAGCCGCCGGCGACGGGCCAGCGCGCAGAGCAGGTAGAGCGGCAGCGAGAAGACCTCGAGCGCGATGAACATGGTCAGCAGGTCGTTCGCCGCCACGAAGATCAGCATGCCGCCGATGGCGAACGTGGCGAGCGGATACACCTCGGTGGTACCGCCGGCGCTCTCGGCCTGCCGCCGGTCCTCTGCCGACTCGGCGGTGATCGCGGCGTGCGCGACGAACGCTCCGCCGCGCTCCACCGCGCGCTCACCGATCAGCAGCAGCGCCATCGCGGCGAGCACCAGGATCGCGCCCTGGAGGAAGAGGGTGGGCCCGTCCACCGCGATTGCCGAGCCAGCGGTGATCAGCCGGTCGTCGGCGTTGAGCACCACCATGGTCAACGCGGCGAGCACCGCGAGCAGCCCCACCGACAGCTGCACCAGGTGCCGCCTGTGCCGCGGCACGAACGCCTCGACCAGGACACCGACCAGTGCGGCCCCCAACATGATCAGGATCGGGGCGAGCGCCGCGTAGTCGATCGACGGCAGCTTCAGTTCACTCACTGGGCCAACCTTCCGTTCGCGACTGGGTCGCTGTTTGCTCGCGACTGCGGAGCGCGCTCCGCGTGCCCGTGGGTGGACTCGCTCACTGTCGCTCGTTCACTCCCCGCGCTCACCGGCTCGCCTCCTGGACGCTCGTGCCCGGTGACGGGGCGGGGTCGGTCTTGCCGATGTCGTTCATGGTCGCCTGCACGGCCGGGTTGATCACATCGGTGACCGGCTTCGGGTAGAAGCCCAGCAGCACGATCAACGCGACCAGGGGCGCGATCACGACCTTCTCGCGCAGGTTGAGGTCACGCCGCATCCCGTCGATCTCGGTCAACGCCGGGTTGAGGGTGCCCTGCGTGGTGCGCTGCACCATCCACAACACGTACGCCGCCGCCAGGATGATGCCGAGGGTGGCGATCACCGCGACCGGCTTGTTCACCGTGAACGAGCCGATCAGCACCAGGAACTCGGAGACGAAGGGCGCGGTGCCGGGCAGCGCGAGCGAGGCCAGACCGGCGAAGAAGAGCACCCCGGCCAGCACCGGAACGAGCTTGCCGGCACCGCCGAAGTCGCTGATCAGCGCCGAGCCGCGGCGCGCGATCAGCATCCCCACCACCAGGAAGAGCAGACCGGTCGCGAGGCCGTGGTTGACCATGTAGAGCACCGCGCCGGTGCCGGCCTGGGTGGTGAAGGCGAAGATGCCCACGCCGATGAAGCCGAAGTGCGCGATGGAGGTGTAGGACACCAGCCGCTTCAGGTCGTTCTGCCCGACGGCGAGGAGCGCGGCGTAGATGATGCCGATCAGCGCGAGCGCGAGCGCCCACGGCGCGAACCACTTCGCCGCGTCCGGGAAGAGCGGCAGGCAGTACCGCAGGATGCCGAAGGTGCCGACCTTGTCGAGCACGCCGACCAGCAGCGCCGCCGCACCGGCCGGCGCCGCGCCACCGGCGTCCGGCAGCCAGGTGTGGAACGGGAAGAACGGCGCCTTGATCGCGAACGCGAGGAAGAAGCCGAGGAAGAGCCAGCGCTCGGTGCCGGTGGAGATGTCCACCTGCGACAGCGCCTGCCAGTCGAAGGTCTTACCGCCGACCACCCAGAGGCCGATCACCGCGGCGAGCATGAACAGGCCGCCGACCAGCGAGTAGAGGAAGAACTTGACGGCCGCGTACTGCCGCTGGTGGCCGCCGTAGCTGCCGATGAGGAAGTACATCGGCACCAGCATGACCTCGAAGAACACGTAGAAGAGGAAGACGTCGGCGGCCGCGAAGACGCCGATCATCGTGCACTCGAGGACGAGCAGCAGCGCGAAGTAGACCGGTACCGACCGCCGAGAGGAATCAGCGTCGTGCCACGACGCCAGGATCACCAGCGGCACCAGCACGGCGATCAGCATCAGCATGACCAGCGCGATGCCGTCGGCGGCGAACGTGAAGTGGACGCCCCAGTTCGGGATCCACGGGTACGACTCGCGGAACTGGAAGCGGTCACCGTCGATCTTGAAGGCGATCCACATCAGGACCGAGAGCACCAGCACGAGCAGCGACCAGACGAACGCCACCTGCTTGGCCAGTTCCGGCCGCCGCCGCGGCAGGAGAGCCACCACCAGGGCACCCACCAGCGGCGCCACGGTCAGCACCGAGAGGAACGGGAAGTTGGACATTATGCGGCCTTACCTCCGTCGTCACTGCGTGGTCCGCCGGCGGGGGCGGCCGGGAAGAGGTCGATCACGCCAGCCACCCCGCCTGTACGGCCAGGAACGCCGCCACCACCAGCAGCGCGCCGGTCAGGATCGAGGTCGCGTACGACCGGACGAAGCCGGTCTGCAGCCGCCGGAGCCGGCCCGATCCTCCGCCGACGGCGGCGGCGAGGCCGTTGACCAACCCGTCCACGCCCCGGTTGTCGAGGAAGACCAGCGCCCGGGTGAGGAAGATGCCCGGCTTCTCGAAGACCGCTTCGTTGAAGGCGTCCGTGTAGAGGTTGCGGCGGGCGGCGGTCACCAGCACCCCGGCCGGCTGCGGCGCGGTGGCCGTGCCGCTGCGGAACAGGAACCAGGCCAGCCCGGCCCCCAGCACGGTCACCAACAGCGAGAGGATGGTGATCACGATGTGCGACAGGACCGGCTCGTGCTCCGCGTGCTCCCCGCCGAGGCCCGCCGTGGCGGTCAGCCAGTCGGGCACCGAGGTGGAGAGCAGGAAACCCGCGCCGATCGAGCCGATCGCCAGCAGGATCAGCGGAACGGTCATCAGCTTCGGCGACTCGTGCGGGTGCTCGATCTCCTCGGTCCAGCGCTTCGGCCCGTGGAAGGTGAGCACGAAGAGCCGGGTCATGTAGAACGCGGTCAACCCCGCGCCGAGCAGCGCCGCCCCGCCGAAGAGCCAGGCCGTCCAGTCCTCCCGCTCGAAGGCGGCCACGATGATCGGCTCCTTCGAGAAGTAGCCCGACAGCGGCGGGATGCCGATGATGGCCAGCCAGCCCATCATGAACGTGATCCAGGTGATCCGCATGTGCTTGGCCAGCCCGCCGAAGCGGCGGATGTCAACCTGGTCCTTCATCCCGTGCATCACGGACCCGGCCCCGAGGAACATGTTGGCCTTGAAGAAGCCGTGCGCCAGCAGGTGGATGATGGCCAGCGCGTACGCGCCGCCGCCGAGGCCGACACCGAGGAACATGTAGCCGATCTGGCTGACCGTCGACCACGCCAGCACCCGCTTGATGTCGTCCTTCGCCGCACCGATGATGCAGCCCAGCAGCAGGGTCAGCGCGCCGACACTCACCACCACCAGCTGGAGCGTGGTGTTGGCCGAGAAGACCGGGTTGGACCGGGCGATCAGGTAGACACCGGCGGTGACCATGGTGGCCGCGTGGATGAGCGCCGACACCGGAGTCGGGCCCTCCATCGCGTCCGGCAGCCACGCCTGGAGCGGGAACTGGCCGGACTTGCCGGTCGCACCGAGCAGCAGCAGCAGGCCGAGCACGAGCACGGTGCCGCCGGTCAGCGCACCGACGTTCGAGAAGACCTCGTCGTACTGGGTGGTGCCGAGGGTGGCGAACATGATGAAGATGCCGATGGCCAGGCCGGCGTCACCGACCCGGTTCATCAGGAACGCCTTCTTGCCGGCCGTGGCCGCGCTCGGCCGCCCGTACCAGAAGGAGATCAGCAGGTACGACGCCAGACCGACGCCCTCCCAGCCGAAGTAGAGCATCACGTAGTTGTTGCCGAGCACCAGCAGCAGCATGGCCGCGACGAACAGGTTGAAGTACGCGAAGAACCGCCGCCGGCCTTCGTCGTGCGCCATGTACTCGACCGCGTAGAGGTGGATCAGGAAGCCCACCCCGGTGATCAGCAGTACGAAGACCGCGGCCAGCGGGTCGAAGAGCAGACCGAAGTCCACGTGCAGGCCGCCGACCGAGATGAAGTCCCAGAGGCTCAGCTCGACGGACTTGTTCTCCAGACCACGCAGCTGGAAGAACGAGGTGAGGCCGAGCACGAACGACGCGCCGATGGCGGTCACCCCGAGCCAGTGCCCCCACCGGTCGGCGCGCCGGCCGAGCAGCAGCAGGATCGCCGCGCTGACCAGCGGGATCGCCACCAGCAGCCAGACGCCGCCGAGCAGGCCGTCCGCCGTCGCGTAGGTGACGGCCCCCGCCGGCTCCGCCGGGGCGTTCGTCAGAATCTCTCCCACCGCAGGCCCCTCTAGTACTTGAGCAGGTTGGCGTCGTCGACGCTCGCCGAGCGCCGGGTCCGGAAGATCGCCATGATGATCGCGAGGCCGACCACGACCTCCGCCGCGGCCACCACCATCACGAAGAACGCCATGATCTGGCCGTTGAGGTCACCGTTGATCCGGCTGAAGGTGACCAGCGTCAGGTTGGCCGCGTTGAGCATCAGCTCGACGCACATGAACAGCACGATCGCGTTGCGGCGGATGAGCACCCCGGCGGCGCCGATGGTGAAGAGGATCGCCGCGAGCACGAGGTAGTAGTCAGGAGTCACTTTTCTGTGCCCTTCAGCGAGGTCTCCTGCGCGGTCAGCTCGCGGACCGGCAGGATGTCCGGCGTGCTCCGCTCGGTGAGTCGACCGTCCGGCAGCCGGGCGGGCGTGGCGACCGAGCTGGAGGTGGCGAAGACACCCGGGCCGGGCTTCGGGCCGGGGTAGTTGCCGGGCCGGAAGCGGGCCTTCATGGTGGCGATCTGGTCCATCTTGTCCTGCTTGCGCCGCTCGATGTGCGCCAGCACCATCGCGCCGACCGCCGCCGTGATCAGCAGCGCCGAGGTCAGCTCGAAGGCGAAGACGTACTTGGTGAAGAGCAGTCGCGCGATGCCTTGGACGTTCCCCTCGGCGTTCGCCTGCGTCAGGCCGGCCGCCGTGGTGCCCTCCAGCGCCCGGTAGATGCCGCCGCCGACCAGGCCGGCGAATCCGAGGCCGAGCAGGATCGCGGCGGTCCGCTGCCCGCGCAGCGTCTCGATGAGCGAGTCGGACGCGTCCCGTCCGACCAGCATGAGCACGAACAGGAAGAGCATCATGATCGCGCCGGTGTAGACGATGATCTGCACCATGCCGATGAACGGTCCGGCCTGGAGCACGTAGAACACGCCCAGGCAGAGCATGGACAGCACCAGCCAGAGCGCGGAGTGCACCGCGTTGCGGGCGGCCACCGTCCCGATCGCGCCGATCAGCGCGAGCGGGGCGAGGATCCAGAAGGTGACCTCCTCACCGCCGGACACCCCGCCCGCGGCGGCGAGCACCGTCTGCGTGGTCATGCCTTGCCCCCCTTGCCCGCGGCGGCCCGCTGGGCGTGCTGCTCGGTGCCCGGGAAGGTGACACCGGGGTGTTCCTCCACCTGGTACCGGCCCGGGCTGTTGGCCGCGTGCTCAGCTCCGGCCGAGGTGCCCGGGTTGGTCAGCCCGCCGACGTAGTAGTCCTTCTCGCTGTCGCCGAGCCGCATCGGGTGCGGCGGCTGCTCCATGCCCGGCAGCAGCGGCGCGAGCAACTGCTCCTTCGTGAAGATCAGGTCCTGCCGGTTGTCCCGGGCCAGCTCGTACTCGTTGCTCATGGTCAGCGAACGAGTCGGGCAGGCCTCGATGCAGAGCCCGCAGAAGATGCACCGCGCGTAGTTGATCTGGTAGATGCTGGCGTACCGCTCACCCGGGGAGAAGCGCTGCTCCTCGGTGTTGTCGCCACCCTCCACGTAGATCGCGTCGGCCGGGCAGGCCCAGGCGCACAGCTCGCACCCGATGCACTTCTCCAGCCCGTCCGGGTGCCGGTTGAGGATGTGCCGCCCGTGGTAGCGCGGCGCGGAGACCGGCGGCTTGAACGGGTAGTCGGTCGTGACCACCTTCCTGAACATGTGCGAAAAGGTGACCCCGAAGCCCTTGAACGTTCCGGTGATCGCGCCCACGTCACACCTCCCTGGACTCCGAGCCGGCGGTGACGTTGGCCGGCTCCCGCTCGGCGACCACGCGCCTGGTGCGCGGGCTCGGTGGGACCTGAAGGTCCATCGGCGGCAGCGGGAAGCTGCCGTGCGGACGGTTGTTGACCTGCTCCTGGACGGTTTCCTTCGGCTGCGGCTTGCGGCTCGGCCAGAGGAGCGTGAGCAGGAGCAGCACGCCGGCCGGGACGCCGACCGCGATCAGCTTGCCCTGGGTGTCCCAGTCCTCGATCGACCGCAGGCCGCTGAGCACCAGGATCCAGACCAGGTTGATCGGCAGCAGCACCTTCCAGCCGAACCGCATGAACTGGTCGTAGCGCAGCCGGGGCAGCGTGCCGCGCAGCCACACGAAGACGAAGACCAGGGCGATGACCTTGCCGAAGAACCAGATCATCGGCCACCAACCGGAGTTGGCGCCCTCCCAGAGGGTGATCGGCCAGGGGGCTCGCCAGCCGCCGAAGAAGAGCGTCGTGGTGACCGCGGACATCGTCACCATCGAGACGTACTCGGAGAGCATGAAGAGCGCGAACTTCAGCGAGCTGTACTCGGTCATGAAGCCGGCCACCAGCTCGGACTCCGCCTCGGGCAGGTCGAACGGCGCCCGGTTGGTCTCGCCGACGGTGGCGATGAAGAAGATGACGAAGCTCGGCAGCAGCAGGATCGCGTACCAGCCGGGGGCCGGGATCTGGGTGCCGAAGAGACTGAGCTGGGTGGCGTCACCCTGCTTCGCGACGATCCCGCTGGTGCTCATCGTGCCGGCGGTCATGAACACCGCCACGATGCTCAGCCCCATCGCGACCTCGTACGAGATCATTTGGGCGCTGGAGCGCAGGCCGCCGAGCAGCGGGTAGGTGGATCCGGAGGCCCAGCCGCCGAGCACGATGCCGTAGATGCCCATCGACGAGCAGGCCAGCAGCACCAGCACCGCCACCGACACGTCGGTGACCTGCAACGGAGTCCAGTGGCCGAAGATGCTCACCATCGGACCGAACGGCACCACCGACAGCGCGGTGACCGCGCAGATCACCGAGATGGTCGGGGCGAAGAAGTAGACGACCTTGTCGGCTGCCCGCGGGAGGATGTCCTCCTTGAAGGCCATCTTCAGACCGTCGGCCAGGGTCTGCAGCAGACCGAGCGGGCCGACCTGATTGGGGCCGGGCCGCACCTGCATGTAGCCCACGACACGCCGTTCGAACCAGACACCGAGCAGGGTGGCCAGGACCGCGAAGACGAAGGCGAAGGCGACCTTGATCAGGACCAGCCACCACGGATCCTTGCCGAAGTCGGCCAGGGTCGGGTCCTGGGCCAGGTAGACCGCGTTCATCGTGCCCACCTCTCGTTCACGACTGCGGGGCTCACTCGCGCACTCCTCGCGCTCACTGGGACGCACCCCCGGAGTTGAGCAGCGGACCCGGGAGGCCGGCCTCGTCCGCCGCCACCCGGCCGGCCGGCACGGACGCGGTCGGGGCGGGAACGGAGATCCGGACCACCGTGCCGGACGTCGCACCGAGGCTGCGCCGGACGGTCGCGCCGGGCGAGTTGGTGGGCAGCCAGACCACACCGTCCGGCATCTCGGTGATGGCGGCCGGCAGCGTCACCGCGCCCCGGTCGGTCCCGACCGTCACCGCGTCGCCGTCCGCGACGCCCAGCGCCTCGGCGGTGCCCTTGCCGACCCGCACCACCGGCGGGCGGGCGGTGCCGGCCAGGTGCTCGTCGCCGTCGAGGAGGCTGCCCAGGTCGATCAGCTGGTGCCAGGTGGCGAGCACCGCCTCCCCGGCACCCGGCTGCGGCACGGCCGCCGGGTCCACCGACGGGGCGACGGGACGGGTGGTCCGGGTGGGCGGCAGTGAGCCCAGCTCGCGGCGGATGCTGGGCACATCGCCGGTGCCCAGCCGCACGTCGAGCTGAGCGGCGAGCGCGTCCAGCACCCGGCCGTCGGTCATCGCGGCCGTCTGCAGCACCGCCTCGAAGGTGCGCAGGCGGCCCTCCCAGTCGACGAAGCTGCCCGCCTTCTCGTCCACCGGGGCGACGGGGAAGACCACGTCGGCACGCCGGGTCACCGCGCTGTTGCGGAGCTCCAGGCTCACCAGGAACGGCACGTTCTCCAGGGCCTGCTCGGCCAGGCGCGGGTCGGCCAGGTCGGCCGGGTCGACCCCGGCCACGACCAGGGCACCGAGCCGACCGTTGGCGGCCGCCGTGAGGATGCCGTCGGTGTCCCGGCCGGCCTGGCTCGGGATCACCCCGGCCGCGATGTCCCAGGCCTCGCCCAGTTCGGCGCGGGCGCCCGGCTCGGTGACCAGACGACCGCCGGGAAGCAGGTTCGGCAGGCAACCGGCGTCGACCGCGCCGCGGTCACCCGCGCGCCGCGGCACCCAGGCCAGCTTGGCGCCGGTACGCCGGGCCACGTCCGCGGCGGCGGAGAGCCCACCGGGCACCTCGCCGAGCCGCTCACCGACGATCAGGATGGCGCCCTCGGTGCTCAGCGCCTCGGTGACCGTGGCGTGCTCGGCGAGGACGCTCGCCTCCTCACCCGGCACCACTCGGGCCAGCTTGGCACCGAGCTTCTCCAGGCCACGGGTGGCGAACGGAGCGATCGCGTACACCCGGAGGCCGCGCTTGGTGTACGCCTTGCGCAGCCGCAGGAAGAGGACCGGGCACTCCTCCTCCGGCTCGATCCCGACCAGCACCACGGCCGGCGCCTTCTCGACGTCGGCGTACGTCACGTCGGTGACGCCGGCGACCGAGCTGGCCAGGAAGTCGGCCTCCTCCCGGGAGACCGGCCGGGCCCGGAAGTCGATGTCGTTGGTGTTCAAGGCGACCCGGGCGAACTTCGCGTACGCGTAGGCGTCCTCGACGGTCAGCCGACCACCGGTGAGCACCCCGGCACCCTGCCCGGAGTCCCGGGCGGCCCGCAGCCCTTCGGCGGCCACGGTGAGCGCCTCGCTCCAGGACGCCTCCCGCAGCTCACCGGTGCGTTCGTCGCGGACCAGCGGGTTGGTGAGCCGGTCGTGCGCCCGGGTGTACTGGAAGCCCCACCGGCCCTTGTCGCAGTTCCACTCCTCGTTCACCGCCGGGTCGTCGCCGGCCAGCCGCCGCAGCACCCGGCCCCGTCGCCAGTCCGTACGCTGCGCGCAGCCGGCCGAACAGTGCTCGCACACGCTCGGGGTGGAGACCAGGTCGAACGGGCGGGCCCGGAACCGGTACTGCGTGCCGGTGAGCGCGCCGACCGGGCAGATCTGCACGGTGTTGCCGGAGAAGTAGGAGTTGAACGGGACGTCGCCCGCGTCGCCCTCCGCGCCGTACGCGTCGTCGCGGTAGATGTTGATCTCCTCCGCGGACGACCGGTTCATCAGGTCGATGAACTTGTCGCCGGCGATCTCCTCGGAGAACCGGGTGCACCGCTGGCAGAGCACACAACGCTCCCGGTCGAGCAGCACCTGGCTGCTGATCGGCAGTGGCTTCGGGTACTCCCGCTTGTGCTCGTGGAACCGCGAGTCCGTCCGGCCGGTGGACATCGCCTGGTTCTGCAGGGGGCACTCGCCGCCCTTGTCGCACATCGGGCAGTCGAGGGGGTGGTTGAGCAGCAGCAGCTCCATGACCCCCTCCTGCGCCTTCTTGGCGACCGGGGAGCTGAGCTGGGTACGGACCACCATCCCGTCGGCGACGGTCTGGGTGCACGAGGCGACCGGCTTGCGCTGCCCCTCCACCTCGACCAGGCACTGCCGGCACGCGCCGGCCGGGGCCAGCAGCGGGTGGTCGCAGAACCGGGGGATCTCGGTGCCCATCTGCTCGGCGACCCGGATCAGCAGCGCCCCCTTGGGAGCGGTGACCTCGACCCCGTCGATGGTGAGGGTGACGGTTTCCGGGGCCTTGACGACGTCAGTCATGTGTCGGCCTTTCACTCGCGACTGCGGGGCTCGCTCCGCCCACTCCTCGCGCTCGCATCAGTGGGCCCCGACCAGCTGCTTGTCGGACAGCTTCGGCGCGGTGCGTCCCTCGATGTAGTCGAGGTAGTCCTGCTTGAAGTACTGCAGTGAGGAGGTCACCGAGCTGGTCGCGCCGTCACCCAGACCGCAGAACGACCGGCCCAGGATGTTGTCGCAGGTGTCGAGCAGGGTGTCCAGGTCCTCGTGGGTGCCCTGGCCGGAGAGGATCCGCCGGTACACCCGGACCATCCAGTAGTTGCCCTCGCGGCACGGGGTGCACTTGCCGCACGACTCGTGGTGGTAGAACTCCAGCCACCGGTACGTCGCGTAGACCGGGCAGTCCTGGTCGGAGAAGATCTGGGTGGCCGTGGTGCCGAGGATCGAGCCGGCCGCGGCCACCGACTCGAAGTCCAGCGGCACGTCCAGGTGTTCGGCGGTGAGCAGCGGGGTCGACGAGCCGCCCGGGGTCCAGAACTTCAGGTTGTGCCCGGGCTGCATCCCACCGGCCAGTTCGAGCAGCTCCCGCAGCGTGACGCCCATCGAGCACTCGAACTGGCCCGGGTTGGCGATCCGGCCGGAGAGCGAGTAGATCATCGGTCCGGAGGACTTCTCCGTGCCCATCGTCTTCCACCAGGCGGCACCGCCGAGCACGATGTACGGCACGCTCGCGATGGTGCCGACGTTGTTGACGACGGTCGGGCTCGCGTACAGGCCGTGGGTCGCCGGGAACGGCGGGCGGAGCCGGGGCTGGCCCCGGAAGCCCTCCAGCGAGTCCAGCAGCGCGGTCTCCTCACCGCAGATGTACGCCCCGGCGCCGGAGTGCACCACCAGTTCCAGGTCGAAGCCGGTGCCGAGGATGTTCCGGCCGAGGTAGCCCTTGGCGTACGCCTCCTGCACCGCGTTGCGCAGCCGCCGCGCGGCGTGCACCGCCTCACCCCGGATGTAGATGTAGGCGCGGTTGGCGCGGATCGCGTACGAGGCGATGATGACGCCCTCGACCAGCGAGTGCGGGTCGTGCGTCATCAGCGGCAGGTCCTTGCACGTGCCCGGCTCGCCCTCGTCGGCGTTGACCACCAGGTAGTGCGGCTTGCCGTCGCCCTGCGGGATGAACCCCCACTTGAGGCCGGTCGGGAAGCCCGCACCGCCCCGGCCGCGCAGTCCGGAGTCCTTGACCAGTTGGATGAGGTCGTCCGGGTGGGCCTTGAGCGCCTTGCGCAGGGCGGCGTAGCCGTCCAGCTTCTCGTAGGTGCCGATCCGCCAGGCGTCCGGCGACAGCCAGCGCTTGGTCAGGACCGGGGTGAGCTTGGCCAGCGTCTCCGGCCGAGGAGTGGTCACTTCTGGACCCCCGTTTCGCTCGCGACCGCCGGGCCTGCGCCGTCGCCGCCCGCCCCGGCCTCCGCTTCGTTGAGATTGCGCTCCCGCGCACCGGCGTCGTCACCGGCGGGCTTGCCGTCACCGGCCGGCGGGTTGGCCGCCACACCGGCGGCCTCCGCCTCCTGCGCGTCGCGTGGTGCCGGCGGCACCGAGTCCGACGGAACCTTGGTGCCGGGCGCGTCCGGGACGGCCGTGGCCGCGTCCGGCTGCCGGGTCTCGGCGGTACGCACCTGCGGCGACTTGTCGTCCGGCGCCCGCACGTCCGGCGCGGTGCTGCCGGTCGCCTGCTCCGGCTCCGCCACCTCGACCCCGGTCGGGGCGGACGCGCCGTCGCCACCCTTGACGGGAGCGGTGGGTGCCGACTTCGCGGCGGCGTCGGCCTTCGCCTTCTCCGCGGCCTCCGCCTTCGCCTTCTCCGCGTCGGCCCTGGCCTTCGCCTCCGCGGCGGCCCGGTCGGCCTCCGCCTTGCTCCGGATCGGCGTGTTCGGGTCGAAGCCCGGAACCGAGATGCCGTGCTGCTGGGCGAGGCGCAGCCCACGCAGGCTCGATTCGCCCGGGCCGCCGTCGGCGACCGCGCCCTCCCGCTCGTCGGCGAAGCCGGCGAGCTGGACGGCCATCTCCTTGAGCGTGCAGAGCCGGGCGCCCCGGGTCGGCATCGGCCGGCCACCGGCCCGCAGCTCGTCCACCACACCGACCGCGGCCTGCGGGTCGACGTTGTCGAAGAAGTCGTAGTTGACCGTCATGACCGGGCCGTAGTCGCAGGCGGCCAGGCACTCGGCGTGTTCGAGGGTGATCTTTCCGTCGGCGGTGGTCTCGTCGTGCCCGACGCCGAGGTGTTCGGCGAGGGTGTCGTAGACCTCCTGGCCGCCGAGCACGTTGCACATGGTGTTGGTGCAGACGCTGACCAGGTAGTCACCGGTCGGCTTGCGCTTGTACATGGTGTAGAAGGTGGCCACGGCGCCGACCTGGGCCTTGTTGAGGCCCAGCACCTCGGCGCAGAACTCCACACCGGCCGGGGAGACGTAACCCTCCTCGGCCTGCACCAGGTGCAGCAGCGGCAGCAGCGCCGAGCGGGACCGGTCCGCCGGATAGCGGGAGATGATCTCCCGCGCCCGCTCACGGGTCTGTTCGGTGAAGACAGTCATCAGCGCCGCCCTTCGTTCGCGACTGCGAGGCTCGCAAGCTCACTCCTGGCGCTCACCGGTCACAACCTCCCATTACCGGGTCCAGCGAGGCGCCACCTGCGATCACATCGGCGATCAGGCCGCCCTCGGCCATCGCCGGGAGTGCCTGGAGGTTGACGAAGCTCGGCTCCCGGTAGTGCACCCGGTACGGCCGGGTCCCACCGTCGGAGACCGCGTGCACGCCCAGCTCGCCGCGGGGCGACTCGATGCCGACGTACACCTGGCCGGGCGGGACACGGAAGCCCTCGGTGACCAGCTTGAAGTGGTGGATCAGCGACTCCATCGACTGACCCATGATCTTGGCGACGTGCTCGAGCGAGTTGCCCATGCCGTCGACGCCGATGGCCAGCTGGGCCGGCCAGGCGATCTTCCGGTCGGCGACCATCACCGGGCCCGGCTTGGCCAGCCGGTCCACCGCCTGCTCGACGATCTTCAGTGACTCGCGGATCTCGGCGAGGCGAACCTGGTAACGACCCCACACGTCACCGTCGGTGTGCGTCGGGACGCCGAACTCGTACGTCTCGTAGCCGCAGTACGGCATCGTCTTGCGCAGGTCCCAGGCGAGACCGGCGGAACGCAGCACCGGCCCGGTCACGCCGAGCGCCAGGCAGCCGGTCGCGTCGAGCACGGCCACGTTCTTCGTACGCTCGGTCCAGATCGGCTGGCCGGAGAGGAGGTCCTCGTACTCCTTGAGCCGCTTGGGCAGCAGCTTGAGGAAATCGCGGATCTTGATGATCGCGTCGTCCGGCACGTCCTGCGCCACACCGCCGGGACGGACGTACGCGTGGTTCATCCGCAGGCCGGTGATGAGCTCGAAGATCTCGAGGATGTACTCCCGCTCCCGGAAGCCGTACAGCATGATCGAGATCGCGCCGAGTTCCATGCCCGTGGTGGCCAGCCAGACCAGGTGCGAGGAGATCCGGTTGAGCTCCATCATGAGCACCCGGATCGTGTTGGCCCGCTCGGTCACCTCGTCGGTGATGCCGAGCAGCTTCTCCACCGCCAGCGAGTACGCGGTCTCGTTGAACAGCGGGGAGAGGTAGTCCATCCGGGTCACGAACGTGCTGCCCTGGACCCAGGTGCGGTACTCGAGGTTCTTCTCGATCCCGGTGTGCAGGTAGCCGATGACCGAGCGGGCCTCGCGGACCGTCTCGCCCTCCAGCTCCAGGATCAGCCGCAGCACGCCGTGCGTGGACGGGTGCTGCGGGCCCATGTTGACGACGATCCGCTCGTCGTTGATCGGGTCGGTGCCGGAGACGACCGAGTCCCAGTCCCCACCGGTGACGGTGAAGACCCTGCCCTCGGTGGTCTCCCGCTCGGTCGCGTAGTTCGAAGTGGTCACTGGTACGACCTCCGCTTGTCCGGGCCGCTAGCGGTACCGCGAATCTCGGCGCCCGTCACTGGTACGACCTCCGCTTGTCCGGCGGTGGAATCTCGGCGCCCTTGTACTCGACCGGCACACCGCCGAGCGGGTAGTCCTTGCGCTGCGGGTGCCCCTCCCAGTCGTCCGGCATGAGGATCCGGGTCAGGTTGGGGTGACCGTCGAAGACGATCCCGAACATGTCGTAGGCCTCGCGTTCCTGCCAGTCCGCCGTCGGGTAGACCGAGGTGACACTGGGCAGGTGCGGATTCTCGGCGGGGACGGCGGCCTCCAGCCGGACCCGACGGCGGTACGTCATCGAGGTGAGCTGGTAGACCACGTGCAGCCGGCGCTCGTCCGCACCGAGGTAGTCCACCCCGGACACCGACGAGCAGAGTTCGAAGCGGAGCGCCAGGTCGTCGCGCATCACCTGGCAGACCTCGGCGATCCGCTCGGGCCGGATGTGCAGGGTCAGCTCGCCCCGGTCGACCACGACCTTCTCGATCGCGTCCGCGAAGCCCGGGTAGGCCTCCTCCAGCGCGTCGTAGACCTCGTCGAAGTAGCTTCCGAACGGCCGCGCCGCTCCGGCGATCGGCCGACGCGGGCGGACCAGGCCGCCGAAGCCGGAGACGTCGCCGGAGCCCTGGTTGCCGAACATGCCGCGACCGGCCGGGCTGGACGGCGGGTGCTCGGCGGGAGCGCCACTGGTGGCCCCGGCCGGGGTCACCGGTACCGGCACCCCGCCGTCGTTCGGCTTGTCGTGAGGTGAGGTCACTTCTTCATGCCCCCGTACTGCTGAAGATGGTTCTGGGCCTTCATCCAGTTCTCGATCCGCAGCTGCTCCTCGCGGCCTTCGCGGACCGCCTTCGTCCACTCGGCACGGCGGTCCTTGTCGCTGCGGTACGACGACGGCATCGAGCCGTAGGGGACGACCGGGACGTCGCCGCGTTCCTTGCGCGCCTCGAGCATCTTGCGTCCGGTCGGGCCGAGCGGCTCGTGCATGATCTTTTCGCGGAGCTTGAGGATCGCGTCGATGAGCATCTCCGGCCGGGGCGGGCAGCCGGGCAGGTACATGTCGACGGGCACCACGTGGTCGACGCCCTGCACGATCGCGTAGTTGTTGAACATGCCGCCGCTGCTGGCGCAGACGCCCATCGAGAGCACCCAGCGCGGCTCCGCCATCTGGTCGTAGATCTGGCGCAGCACCGGGGCCATCTTCTGGCTGACCCGACCGGCCACGATCATCAGATCCGCCTGGCGGGGCGAGGCGCGGAACACCTCCATGCCCCAGCGACCCATGTCGTAGTGCGGGCCGCCGGCCGCCATCATCTCGATGGCGCAGCACGCCAGACCGAACGTGGCGCCCCACACGGACGACTTCCGGGACCAGTTGACGAGCTTCTCCACCGAGGTCAGCAGGATGCCGGCGGGGAGCTTCTCCTCGATGCCCATCTGACGTTCCTTCCTCAGTCCCAGTCCAGGCCGCCACGCCGCCACACGTAGGCGTACGCGACGAAGACCGCGACGATGAACAGGACCATCTCCACGAAGCCGAAGATCGGCAGGGCGTCGAACGAGACCGCCCACGGGTAGAGGAAGATGATCTCGATGTCGAAGACGATGAAGAGCATCGCCGTCAGGTAGAACTTGATCGGGAAACGCCCGCCGCCCACCGGCTGCGGGCTGGGCTCGATGCCGCACTCGTACGCCTCGAGTTTGGCCTTGTTGTATCGCCGGGGACCGGCGAAGCGGGCGGCGGCCACGGAGAACAGCGCGAACGCCGCGGCGAGGGCGAACAGCCCGATGATGGGTGCGTAAGGCGAGAGCGACATCTTCTTCTCCTGCTCGTCCTTCCCTGCCCTCGTTGACGAGAATCACACTATTCACGTCCCCCGAAGTGTTCGCCGCCGGGGGGCGGGTCTGTCCGACCGGTCCGGTCCCTTCGCAGGTCACCGGGGGTCTATGTCATACCGCCGGCGCAACCCGCGTCATCGCATTGATGACCCGGTCCATCGCGTCCCCGCCACGCGGGTCGGTCAGGTTGGCCAACAGCTTCAGTACGAAGCGCATCAGCGTCGGGTGCGGCATGCCGTGCTTCGTCGCCATCCGCATCACCTCGGGGCGGCCGATGAGCTTCACGAACACGCCGCCGAGCCGGTAGTAGCCGCCGAAGCGGGCCTTGAGCTCGGCCGGGTACGCCTGCAAAGCCCGCTCGCGCTCGACGCCGGCCGGTCGGGACAACGCCTGCACGACGACCTCCGCGGCCAGCTCGCCGGACTCCATGGCGTACGCGATGCCCTCGCCGTTGAACGGGTTCACCATGCCGCCGGAGTCACCGACCAGCAGCACCCCGCGGGTGTAGTGCGGGACGCGGTTGAAGCCCATCGGCAGCGCGGCGCCGAGGATCGGACCGTCCGCATTGGTCTCGTCGGTCATCCCCCAGTCCTCGGGGGTGTTCGCCAGCCAGTCCGTGAGCAGCCGCCGGTAGTTGGTCTTCCCGAACGCGGAGGACGAGTTGAGTACCCCGAGTCCCACGTTGACCCGACCGTCACCGAGGCCGAAGATCCAGCCGTAGCCGGGCAGCAGGTTGTCGCCGCTCTCCTTGCTGCGCAGTTCGAGCCAGGACTCCAGGTAGTCGTCGTCGTGCTTCGCCGGGGAGCGGTAGTAGCGGCGCACGGCCACCCCGATCGGCCGGTCCTCGCGCTTGGCCAGCCCGAGCGCGAGCGGGAAGCGGCCGGAGACGCCGTCGGCCGCGACCACCAGCGGGGCGTGGAAGGTGGCGGGGGCCTTGTCCGGTCCGACCTCGGCCTGCACGCCGATCACGCGGCCGTCGGCGTCGAGCACCGGGCCGACGACGTTGGTGTTCGTGCGCAGCGTGGCACCGGCGGCGACAGCTCGCTCGGAGAGCAGTTGGTCGAAGTCCATCCGGGTACGGACCAGGCCGTAGTTGGGGAAGCTCGCGAGGTCGGGCCAGTCCAGTTCCAGCCGGACACCGCCGCCGATCACCCGCAGCCCCCGGTTGTGCAGCCACCCCGCCTCGGGTGAGGTGTCCACACCCATCCGGATCAACTGGCGCACCGCGCGCGGGGTCAACCCGTCGCCACAGACCTTCTCCCGCGGGAACTCGGTCTTCTCCAGCAACAACACCCGTACCCCGTGCTGGGCCAGGTGGTATGCCGTAGCCGAGCCACCGGGACCGGCGCCCACGACGATCACGTCGGCGTCATGCTCCACCGCGGACATCCGCGCCTCCTCCCGCCTGCTCGTGAAATGCTTCACAAGCCAACCGCTGGGAGTCTATGACCGACGTCTCATCCCCGCTTGACCAGGGGGGCCTAAGTTACCGATGTGACACCTTCGAGCGCATCGAGAGCAGTCGGTGTCAGGCTTCTTCGACGCGCCCTCAGGCCCGGCTGGGGGCGTCGAGGCCCGCGTCGACCCGGATCGTTTCGGGGAGATGGTCGCGCAGCGCACCGCCGGCCGCGCGATCCAACGCGGCGAGCACCTCGGCGACCACCTGACGGACGTCGGCCGGGTCGGCGCCGGCCAGCTCCCGCAGCTGCGCGATGAGTTCGGCCGCGTCGTCGTCGGTGGCGTCCACCCGGTCCGCCGGCTCTGGTCCCGTCATGGGGGCGAGCTTACGACGCAAAGTGGACTAAAGACGGATATTCGCAGAAAAGTGACTGGGTGGCCGCGGCTGTGTGACTACTCGCGGACGGCCCGGTGCAGAGCGACGATCCCACCGGTCAGATTGCGCCAGGCCACCTTCCGCCAACCGGCCGCGCCGACCCGGGTGGCGAGCGCCGGCTGATCGGGCCAGGCGCGGATCGACTCGGCGAGGTAGACGTACGCGTCGGGGTTGCTGGAGACCGTACGGGCGACCGCCGGCAGCGAGCGCATCAGGTAGGAGAGGTAGACGGTACGGAAAGCCGGGTTGACCGGGGTGCTGAACTCGCACACCACCAGCCGGCCACCAGGCCGGGTGACCCGGGCCAGTTCACGCAGCGCGGCATCGGCGTCAGCGACGTTGCGCAGCGCGAAGGAGATGGTCACCGCGTCGAAGCTGGCGGCGGCGAACGGCAGCCGCAGCGCGTCCCCGGCCAGCAGCGGCACACTGGGCCGGCTGTGCTTGCCGGCGTACAGCATGCCGAGGGAGAGGTCCGCACCGACCGCGTACGCCCCGGACTGGGCCAGTTCCTCGGTCGAGACCCCGGTGCCGGCGCCCACGTCGAGCACCCGCTCACCGGGGCGCAGCCCGAGCGCGGCCCGGGTGGCCCGCCGCCAGGACCGGTCCTGCCCGAAGGAGAGGACCGTGTTCGTCAGGTCGTAACGCGCCGCCACGCCGTCAAACATCGCGGCGACCTCGTGCGGCTGCTTGTCCAGGCTGGCGCGCTGGCCGTAAGGGGTGCGACTCACCCCTCCACTCTGCCAGCCGCCCTTCGCCGGAGCGCCGGTGGGTTCGACGTACGCGAAGGGGCGGGGTGACGTGCGTCACCCCGCCCCTTCCAGCGGTACGCGTCAGTCGGTCGACTTCTCGTCGCCCGGCGTCACCAGCACGACCCGGCGCCGCCGCGACATCAGCAGCAGCGCGCCACCGGTCAGCAGGATCGCCCCGCCGATGCCACCGATCAGGCTGACCTGCACGCCGGTCACCGGCAGGCCGCCGTCAGCACCACCACCGCCGGCACCGCCGGCGCCCGGTGCCGGCGTGGTGGTCGCCGTGCTGCCCGGGCTCGGGGTCGCCGTCGGCTCGCCGCTCGGCGTGACGGTGGGCGAAGGGGTCGGCGTGACGGTGGACGAAGGGGTCGGCGTGGGCTGGGCCGACAGATCCACGAAGACGTCGAACAGTGCCGTGTTGTCGCCCTGATCGGTCTCGGTGAACGCCTTGCGCTGCGTCTCGCTCGCGATCTGCGGCGTCTCCTCCGGCTGCCCCTCGGTGCCGTCGACCCCGCCCTCGGCCCAGAGGATGCCCGGGCGGAGCAGCGCCTCGGTGACGTCCTCGCCGACCTTCACCCGGACATCAGCGGTGTAGTACTGCCCCGGTGCCAGCACCGCGCCGGAGTCCTCGCAGTACGCCTGCGCGCCACCACCGACGAGTTCCGGGTCGGCGACCTCGCAGCTCTCCGGCAGCTGCGCGAACGTCACGCCGAGCGGCAGCGCGATGCCGTAGGCGATGCTGGTCGCCTTGCGACTCCCGTCGTTGTAGACGGCCCAGTCCAGCGGCACCGTCTCACCACGCGGCACCGGCTTCAGGTCCGGCTCATCCCGAACCGCGCCGTTGACCACGACGTTCGCCTGGACGTCCTGCACCCAGGAGGTCAGGTCGTAGCCGGGCTTGGCGACGGTGATCCGGTGCGCGATCTCGTCCCCGTCCGAATTGGCGGCCGTGATGGTCACGCGTAGGTTGCCGGCCGCCCCGCGAGCCCCGGTCGAGAAGAGCGGGATGCCGAAGTCCTCGGTGGTGCCCGCGGGGACGTCACCGAGGGGGCAGCTGAACACGTTCTCGCCCGTCGCGTCGCACCCGGGAGGCATCACGACGCCGACCTTGTGCTCCTTGAGCTTCTTCATGTCGACGGTGACCCGGACGTCCTTGGCGTCGACCGTGCTCGTGTTGTTGACCTGAAACTTGAACGGCTTGGCCTTGGCTTCCTTGACGCCCTTGGCCAGCTCGTAGCTCAACGGAATCAGCTGCAGCTCCGCCTGGTCGGCGGCGTGCGCCTGGGTGGCGACGGTGGCGAGGCCACCGGCCACGACCATGGCCACGGTGCCGATGCGCGCGAACGCGGATCGGTGGAACTGTCTCATCGGTCCCCCGGGGGTGAGGAGAGAAATCGAAGAAGTGCTTCACGAACCCGAGCGGACGTTATCGAACGCCGATGTGTCGCGCCAGCGCCCACGCTGCGAATTCATCCGTCCGTCCAGGGTCGGATGAACGGTGCGGGCGGGAATGGTCAACCATCCCGCCCGCACCCACTCGCTTCGGCATCATCCGCGATCGGCGGCCCCGGGCCGCCGGAAAACTCGCGGGAATTCGTTCACCCCGGACCGGCCGACATGGACGGGGCGGGCAGCACGCCTCAGTTGGCCTGGACCAGCGGTAGGGACTTCCCGACACCCCCACCCGGGAGGGCGATCGAGGAGAAGTGCGACACCACCCGGTCGTCGGTCGGGTCGTCCGCCGGAGTCCAGTGCACGGCGAGCCGGTGGTAGAGAGTGTCCCGCTGGGCCGGGATCCGACCGGCCGTACGGATCATCGAGATCAGCTCGTGCAGGTTGGACCGGTGCCGGGCCCCGGCCGAGGAGATGACGTTCTCCTCCAGCATGATCGAGCCGAGGTCGTCCACTCCCATGTGCAGCGAGAGCTGGCCGACGTCCTTGCCGGTGGTCAGCCAGGACGCCTGCAGGTGCGGCACGGTCTCGAAGAAGAGCCGGGCCACCGCGATCAGGCGCAGGTACTCCAGCGTGGTCGCCTGGGTACGCCCCTTCAGGTGGTTGTTCTCCGGCTGGTACGTCCACGGGATGAACGCGCGGAAGCCACCGGTGCGGTCCTGCACGTCGCGGATCATCCGCAGGTGCTCGATCCGCTCGGCGTTGGTCTCGCCGGTGCCCATCATCATCGTCGCGGTGGACTCGAGGCCCTGCCGGTGCGCCAGCTCCATGACCTCCAGCCAGCGCTCGCCGGACTCCTTCAGCGGGGCGATGGCCTTGCGCGGCCGCTCGGGCAGCATCTCCGCCCCGGCGCCCGCGATCGAGTCGAGCCCCGCCGCCTTGATCCGGGCGATCGCCTCGTCCAGGCTCACTCCGGAGACCTTGGCCATGTGCAGGATCTCGCTCGGACCGATCGAGTGGATCGCCAGCTGGGGGTACGCCTGCTTGACCGCGGAGAAGAGCTCCTCGTAGTACTCCACGCCGTACTCCGGGTGGTGCCCGCCCTGGAGCATCACCTGGGTGGCGCCCAGGTCGACCGCCTCGCCGCAGCGACGCAGGATCTCCTCGGTCGAGTGGGTCCAGCCCTCGCTGTGCTTCGGCGCCCGGTAGAAGGCGCAGAACTTGCACGCCGTCACGCAGACGTTCGTGTAGTTGATGTTGCGATCGATCAGGTACGTGACGATGTTGTCCGGGTAGCGCCGGCGGCGCACCGCGTCGGCTGCCTCGCCGAGGGCGTGGAAGGGCGCGTCGGTGTAGAGAAGCAGAGCCTCCTCGGGCGTGATCCGCCCGCCGTCCGCGCCACGCTGCAGGATGTCGTCGATCTCCCTCACCATCACACCCCGAGCCTACGCCGACCGGCGCAGAGCGCTCTGGACGGGCGTTCCGGCCCGCGACGCGTCTCGGGGCCGGCGGGTCGGTCGCCGACGCGACCCACGGGACGAGAGGTCGCCCTCACGCGTCGTAGTCGACGACCAGCTTGTCGGTGACCGGACTCGACTGGCAGGTCAGGACGTAGCCGGCGGCGATCTCGTCGGGCTCCAGGGCGTAGTTGCGGGCCATCTCGACCTCGCCCTCCACCACCTTCGCCTTGCAGGTCGAGCAGACCCCGCCCTTGCAGGCGTACGGCAGCTCGCCGCGGACCTTCAGCGCCGCGTCCAGCACCCGCTCGTCCCGACGCATGGTGAGGCTCGACGAGCGGCCGTCCAGCACGATCGTCACCTCCGTCCCGGCCCCGGCCTCGTCCACCGGCCGGCGCGGCGGCTCCGGCGGGCCGTCGACGTGGAACAGTTCCGTGTGCACCGCCGACTCCGGAACGCCACGCGCGGCGAGCGTCTCCCGGACGTCGACCACCATGCCGTACGGGCCGCAGAGGAACCACTCCTCGACGCGCTCGCCCGGCACGATCGTCTCCAGCAGGCGGACCATCCGGTCGGCGTCGATCCGTCCGGAGAGCAGCGGCGATTCGCCCTGTTCCCGGGAGAGCACGTGCACCAGGTGCAGCCGGGTGGGGTACCGGTCCTTCAGGTCGGCCAGTTCCTCGGCGAACATCACGGTGTTCGTGCGTCGGTTGCCGTACACCAGGGTGAAGGTGCTGGCCGGCTCCACGGCGAGCGCGGTCGAGACCAGCGCGAGCACCGGGGTGATGCCGGAGCCGGCCACGATCGCGCCGTAGTGGCGGGCGCGGCCCGGGTCGAACGCGGACGTGAAGTGGCCGAGCGGGGGCAGCACGTCGACGGTCTCGCCGCCACGCAGCACTCCGCAGGCGAACGTGGAGAATGCGCCACCGGGCACCTCCCGCACGCCGATCCGCAGCCGGCCGTGCCGAACCAGGTCGTCCGGGGTGGAGCAGATCGAGTACGACCGGCGCACGTCGGTGCCGTCCTCGGCGGCACGCCGGACGGTCAGGTGCTGCCCGGCGCGGAACGCGAACGTGTCCCGCAGCTCCTCGGGCACGGCGAAGGTGATCGCCACGGCGTCGTCGGTGAGCCGGTCGACGGCGGCGACCGGAAGCGGGTGGAAGACGGGCCGGCGACGGACCGGCCGGGTGATGGTGACTGTCACAGCGCCTTCAGGTGGTCGAAGGGTTCGGAGCAGGAGCGGCACCGCCAGAGCGATTTGCACGCTGTGGAGCCGAAGTGGCTGAGCTGTTCGGTCTCCGGCGAGCCGCAGCGGGGGCAGCGCACCGAGAGGGTCAGCGGTACGACGCCGGGCGCGCGCACCGGCTGGGGCGGCGCGATGCCGGCGGCGGCCAGCTTCGCCCGGCCGGACTCGGAGATCCAGTCGGTGCTCCACGCCGGGGCGTGGACGGTGCGGACCTCGGCGTCCGGATGGCCGGCAGCGGTCAGCGCGCGGCGGATGTCGGCGCGGATCACGTCCATCGCCGGGCAGCCCGTGTACGTGGGGGTGATGGTGACGACCACTCGGCCGGTCGCCGGGTCCTCGTCGACCGACCGCAGGATGCCCAGCTCGTCGATGGTGAGAACCCGGATCTCCGGGTCCACCACCGCTGCCGCGGCCTCCCTCGGATTCACCGCCGCCACCCTCCGTCCACGACCGCGGGGCTGTTCACCACTTCGCCCCCGGGTGGGCACGGTGCAGCACCTGCATCTCGGCGAGCAGGTACGACAGGTGCTCGGTGTGCACGCCGTCCCGCCCGCCGGCCGGCGCCCAGCCGGTCTCCGGCCGGGTCAGGGTGGCCTCGGTCAGCACGGCCGCCACGGTCGCGTCGAACTCCGGCCGCAGGGTGGCCGGGTCGACCGGCGCGCCGGGGGCGGCGGCGAAGAGTTCCGCGACGTACGGCCAGACCTGGTCGACCGCCGCCTGCATCCGGCGGTGCGACTCCTCGGTGCCGTCACCGAGCCGCTTCACCCAGAGCGAGGCGTGATCGAGGTGGTACGCCGACTCCTTGCGCGTCTTGGACCCGATGGCGGCGAGCCGCTCGTCGGCGCACTCCGCGAGCGCGGTGTAGAGCGGCAGCTGGTACGCCGACAGGAAGAGCAGCTTCGCCATGGTGACCGCGAAGTCGCCGTTGGGCTGCTCGACCAGTAGGCAGTTGCGGAACTCCCGGTCGTCGCGCAGGTAGGCGAGCGCGTCCTCGTCCCGGCCGGCGCCCTCCAGCTCACCCGCGTACGTCAGCAGCAGCCGGGCCGCGCCGAGCTGGTCGAGGGCGATGTTCGCCAGCGCGATGTCCTCTTCCATCTCGGGGGCGCGGGTGGTCCACTCGGCGAGCCGCTGCGCGGCGATCAGCGCGTCGTCGCCGAGGCCGAGGGTGAATTCGAAGGGGCCGTTCACAGGTGCGCCACCCCGTCCGGCACCTCGTAGAAGGTGGGGTGGCGGTAGACCTTGTCGGCCGCCGGGTCGAAGAAGGCGTCCTTCTCGTCCGGGCTCGACGCGGTGATCGCGCTCGCCGGCACCACCCAGATCGACACACCCTCCTGCCGTCGGGTGTAGAGGTCGCGGGCGTTGCGCAGGGCCAGCTCCGCGTCCGGGGCGTGCAGGCTGCCGACGTGGGTGTGCGACAACCCACGCCGGGCCCGGACGAAGACCTCCCACAGAGGCGACGGATCGGTCACGCTGCCACCTTCTCCTTGTTCTCCGCCGCCCGCTTGGCGGCGTACGCCGTGGCGGCCTCGCGTACCCAGGCGCCGTCGGCGTGGGCCTGGCGGCGGTGGGTCATCCGCTGCCGGTTGCACGGCCCGTCGCCCTTGATGACCCGCATCAGCTCGTCGTAGTCGGGCTGGGTGTAGTCGTACGCCTGCCGTTCGTCGTTCCAGCGCAGGTCGGGGTCGGGAATGGTCAGGCCGAGGATCTCGGCCTGCTGGACGCACATGTCGACGAAGCGCTGGCGCAGCTCGTCGTTCGAGAAGCGCTTGATCTTCCAGGCCATCGACTGCGTGGAGTGCGTCGACTCGCCGTCCGGCGGGCCGAACATCGCCAGGGACGGATACCACCAGCGGTCCAGCGCGTCCTGGGCCATCGCCTTCTGTTCAGCGGTGCCGTGGGAAAGTGTGTGCAGGATCTCGTAACCCTGCCGCTGGTGGAACGACTCCTCCTTGCAGATGCGGATCATCGCGCGGGCGTACGGACCGTAGGAGCACCGGCACAGCGGCACCTGGTTGACGATCGCAGCGCCGTCGACCAGCCAGCCGATGGCGCCGACGTCCGCCCAGGTGAGGGTGGGGTAGTTGAAGATCGAGCTGTACTTCTGCCGGCCGTTCAGGAGCAGGTCGACCAGCTCGTCGCGGCTGATCCCGAGGGTCTCGGCGGCGGCGTAGAGGTAGAGCCCGTGCCCGGCCTCGTCCTGGACCTTGGCAAGCAGGATGGCCTTGCGCTTGAGCGACGGCGCCCGGCTGATCCAGTTTCCTTCCGGCTGCATGCCGATGATCTCGGAGTGGGCGTGCTGGGCGATCTGCCGGATCAGCGTCTTGCGGTACGCCTCCGGCATCCAGTCGCGTGGCTCGATCTTCTGGTCCGCCTCGACGACCTCGGCGAAGAACCCCGCCAGGTCGTCGTCGGACGCGGGCGCACCCCGCCGCTGTCGGGCCGCCGCCTCCCGCAGGGCGGCCTCGGCCGCCTCGACCTCACCGAGCAGGCCGCCGCCGGATGCCTCCTCCGGGGCGCCGAAGTCGTTGCCATACATGACGACAAGTGTTACAGCTCACGACCGGATACACCAGGGGGTGTAATAGGAATCCGAGCACATCTTCCGAATCGGATCGTCAGTCGAGGCGCGCCCCACTTACGGAACTTTTACGGACAGTCGGGATAACGTGCCCTCCAAAAGAATCATGAATGCCCCCACAAGTCGCATAACGGTTCGATATCCCGTCTTCACGGCAACTTGCCAGGTGCCAGGTTCTGGCATATCGCAGTTGCGGACGTAGACTTCCGACGTCACACCGATCGGCTGGCGACGATCGCCGTCCCCACGGGCTGTGGACCCTCCCCGGCCTGGGCGATCAACCGGTCCGTCCTGACAGAAAGCCGGTCCCCCCGGCCCCTACATCTGGAGTTCACCCACTCATGCGTTCCCGCGTGACCATGGTGCTCGCCGTCGCGGCAGTCCTCCTCGGTAGCGCCTTGATCGTTCCGACCGCCTACGCCCGCCTTTCCAGCGGCGACGGCGGCAGCAGCGGTGGGGGTGGCGGGGCCAGTGTCGCCGCGCCCGCACCCACTCCACCGCCACCGCCGACCCTGGCCGCCGGCCCGGTCACGGTGGACTTCGACGGCGAGTTCTTCTCGTGGGCCCTCATGGACCGGAAGACCGGCAAGATCTCCGGGTCGAAGAACATGGCCTCGACCAGCTCGACCGAGTCGATGATCAAAGCCTGGATCGTCAGCGACTACCTGCGCCAGCTCGATGACGAGAAGCCTCCGACCGACATGCTGAAGGCGGCCAGCCTCGCCATCCGGGACAGCAACGACGACGCGGCCAACAAGGTCTACTACGCCGCCGGCGGCTCGTATCAGAAGCTGCCGAACGGCCAGCCGAGCCCGGTGATCAAGCGGGCGATCAGCATCTGCGGCCTCACCGACACCAAGCGCGGCAACGTGCCGCCCTGGGAAGGCTGGTGGAGCTTCACCCGGATGTCGCCGCGGGACGCCGTCCGGCTCGGCGACTGCATCGCCGACGGCAAGGCGGCCGGCCCGCAGTGGACCAAGTGGGTGCTCACCGAGATGAGCAAGGTCCGCGGCAGCGTGAAGGACCAGCAGGAGAAGTCCGGCGGCGGCAAGTGGGGGATCATCGACGGCCTGCCCGCGTCGATCAAGTCGCAGGGTCCGGTCAGCATCAAGAACGGTTGGACCCCGCTCAACTACGACGGCAACTGGCACGTCAACTGTCTCGCCGTCACCGGCAAGTGGAGTCTCGCCGTGATGTTGCGCTACCCGCAGAAGGAAGGCCTCAGCTACGGCGCGAAGGCCTGCGCCAGCGTGGCCACCCAGTTGGTGACTCCGCAGCCCGGCGCCGTGCTCAAGGTGCCGCAGCAGCCGGTCGGGAAGCTCTGATGGCCGGCGACCGGCGGAGCCGGGACGCGTCCCCGCTGCGGCTGATCGCCGTCGCGGTGATCCTCATCGGCCTGGTGCTCGTGTCGCTGCGCCTGCTGCCCGGCTCGCCGTTCGTGTCCCAGGCCGCAGCGACGTGGGGCGCGGGCGCCGGCGACGGCACACGGGCCACCAACGCACCCGGCGACCGCAGCACCCGGCCCTCGGCGGAGCCGAGCCCCAGCCCCTCCCTGCCACCGCTGCCGTTCGAGGCCAAGGACCTCGACCTCGACATCGAGGGCTGGTACGGGTGGGCCGTCCTGGACCGGCGGACCGGCGAGATCATCGGATCGAAGACCATGGACGAGACCAGCACCACCGCCTCGCTGATCAAGTCCTGGGTCGTCGCCGACTACCTGCGCCGGGCCGACGAGAAGGGGCAGAAGCCGAGTGACGCCAAACTCGCCGACGCCACGCTGATCATCCGGGACAGTGACAACACCAGGGCCGAGCAGTTCTACGACAGCGTCGGACGGGCCGCCTCGATCAAGCGCGCGATCTCGATGTGCGGCCTCACGGACAGCAGCGTCGCCCCCGACGGCGGCTGGAGCCGTACCGCCCTCTCCCCCCGGGACGTGGCCCGGCTCGGCAACTGCATCGCCGAGGGCAAGGCCGCCGGCCCTGAGTGGACCGACTGGCTGCTCAACGAGATGCGCGAGGTCCGCGGTACCGGTGACTTCGGCATCCGGAAGGCGTTCCCGGCCGCCGAACGGAAGCAGATCGCCATCAAGAACGGGTGGATCGACCGGACCAGGGAGCAGGAGATGCACATCAACTGCCTGGCCATCGGCGACACCTGGACGATGGGCGTGATGGTCAAGTACCCGATCGACATGGGCTACGACTACGGCATGAAGAACTGCCAGAAGATCACCGAAGCCCTGCTCCGCGACGCCACCTGACCCATCGAGAACCGAACGAGAGACCGCCCTGGCCGCAGCGATGGCCAGGGCGGTCTCTCGTCGAAGAGGTGGAAGGACCGCACCGAGCGGCGGCCACGTCCCGAGTGGTCAGCCGGCGAAGAAGGCGGGGCCGTCCGCCGGCAGTTCCGGCGCCTCGCCGAGGGCGGCGGCCCGCCGGGCGAACTCGCGCAGGCCGGCGACCTGCCGCTCACCGAGGGAGAAGTCCAGGGTCCGGAAGTACGTGGCCAGGGTCTCCGCGTCGAACGGTTCCCAACGGGCACCGGCCTCGGCGACCTGGTCCAGCTCCGTCAGGGAGAGGTCACGGGAGCGCAGGAACGCCTCGTGCACCTCCTTGACCCGGCCTGGGTGGGCAGCCGCGAAATCGCGGCGTACCGCCCAGACCGCGAAGACCATCGGTAGCCCGGTCCAATCCCGCCAGGCCTGCCCGAGGTCGGTGACCTCCAGGCCCCGCTTCGGCGCCTCGTAGAGCGCGCGCAGCGCCACGTCACCGATCACCACCGCGGCGTCCGCCTCCAGCAGCATCTGCGTCAGGTCCGGCGGGCAGCGGAAGTACTCGGGGCGCACGCCGTACCGCTCGCCGAGCAGCAGTTGCGCGAGCAGCACACCGGTCCGCGAGGTCGAGCCGAGCGCGACCCGGGCACCGTCCAGCTCGTTGAGCGGCCGGGTGGAGACGATGTTTACCGAGAGCACGGGCCCGTCGCTGCCGACCGCCAGGCCCGGCAGGAGCAACAGCTCGTCGGCGTGCCGCAGGTACTCGAGCTGCGAGATCGGCCCGATGTCCAGATCGCCGGCGACCAGCGCGGAGTTCAGCTGGTCCGGCGTGTCCTTGTACAGGTCCACGTCGATCAGCGCTCCGGATCGCATCAGCCCCCAGTAGATCGGGAGGCAGTTCAGGAACTGGATGTGCCCGACCCGAGGGCGGGCGATGCGATCAGCAGCCATGCCCTGACCGTATCCCCGCCCGCGGGCGTCGGCTCAGCGGCCCGGTGTGGGAGTGGCCAACCCCGCATCCGGCACGCGTGCCGCCTCCGCCCGCTCCTCCGGGGCCGGCGCCTCCCCACCGCTCCCGACCGGGACCCGACCGTCGCGCTCGGCCCGCGCCGCCCTGGAGAGAGGTACGGCCAGCACCGCGACCGCGATCAAGCCGGCGACCCCGGCGGCGACCACCAACGGCCGGGGGGCGAGCAGTTCGAGCAGGAACCCGCCTGCCAGATAGCCCACCATCGACGCGCCCTGCACGGCTCCCACGTACACCGCGAAGGCGCGACCGCGGGCCGCCTCGGGCACCCGACGGGCCAGCAGCACGTTGCCGAAGACGTTGTCGCCTCCGTTGCAGATCCCCCCGACGAACCAGATCGGCACCAGCAACGCCGCCGACGGCACGGCCGCCGACGCTAGGACGGCCAGGCAGCATCCACCGAGCAGTGCGAGATTGCCGCCCGCGAGCGCCGCGTCGCCGCGGAGGCGCCCGGCCACCCGCGCGAAGATCCACGCACCGGCCAGGACACCCAGCGTCCAGCAACCGGTCACCAGCCCGTACATCGTCGTCGTGCTGTGCAGCGTCTCGCGGATGAAGAAGACCTCCACGACGTTGATGGCACCGACCGCGCCGATCACCCCAGCCACAGCGACCACGGTGGCGAGCAGCAGCGGATCGCGGCGCAGCCGCCAGTCAGGTGTCGCACCGTCGCTGCCGACCTCGCTTCCCGGCGCCGACCTGCGGCCGCCCCGCCGGGTACGGATCAGGAGCCCGGCCCCCACGAGGGCGAGGTAGCTGGCCGCGTCGATCAGCAACGGGAGGCGTACCCCGAACCCGCCGACCAGCACTCCGGCGAGGGCCGGGCCGGCGAGCACGCCGAGCGTGCCGGCCGACTGTTGCAGGGCGCTGGCGCGGGGCAGGTCCGTCGGCCGGACCATCGCGGGCACCAGGGCGGCGAGCACCGGTTGGGTCACCGCCAGACCGGCGGCGAGGAGCCCGACGAGGAGGATCACCAGCGCCGGGTGCGGGGTGTGCGCGAGCGCCAGGCAGATGACTGCCTGTGCCAGACCGACGACCACCAGCAGCGTGCGGCTGTCCACCCGGTCGGCGAGCCGCCCGGTCAGCGGGGCCAGCGCCACCAGCGGCAGGGTCGCGGCCAGCAGCAGGCCGGAGACGGCCAGGCCGCCGGCCCCGGCGCTCTGCAGGGTGAGGGTGAGCGCGCTCGCGGCGAGGAAGTCGCCACAGCTGGAGATGCCGCGGGCGGCGGTGACGAGCCAGACGTCTGACCAGCGCGAGGGAGCACTTGTGAAGGACATACTTCGAAAATAATCCTTCACAAGTGCTCGGGGCAACCCCTGTTCACTCCAGAGGCAGCGCCTTGTAGTGAATCGAGACGGTCCGGGCGTCGGACGGCGGATCGGTACGCGTCCGCTTGCGGTACGGCTCCAGCAGCCGATCCACCGCACCGTTCAGCTCGGCGAGCTCCGCCGCGGTGATCAGTAGCTGGCTGTCGAAGAGCCGGGCGACGTCGTACCACTCGGGCGGCTCGGCAGACGCGCGCCGCAACCAGTTGCGGCTGCGCTCCAGCTCGACGGCGAGGAACGCCTCGACGAGCGCGGTCTGCGCCGCCACCGCCTCCGGCTCGGCGTCCCGACCGGCGTCCACCGTCCAACTGGAGCTGACGGTCCGCCAGATCCGCTCCCGCGCGTCACCACGGCTCGGCGCCGGCTCGATGAGGCCGGCCTTGGCCAGCTCCCGCAGGTGATAACTGGTGGCACTCGGCGACAGGCCGGCGACCTCGGCGGACTCGGTGGCCGTGGCGCCCTCCTGGAGCGCACTCAGGTGTTCCATGATCGCGAGTCGGGCCGGATGGGCCAGCGCCCGCATCACCTGCGGGTCGCTGATCCTCAGCCCACGTCGCTCGGCAGGCGGCTCGGTCATACCCCCCATGATCCCGGCCGTTGCCCCACCTCGCCGTCCGCCCCTCCCAGCGCGACGACGATGCCCGACAACTCACCCCCCGCCGACGACGCGCCTCGTCACCGACCCGATAGGAAGGGACGATGCGAATCAGCGCGACCATCGGTCAGATCCCGACGCCCTGGGACATCAGTACAAATCTCGCGTCCATCGAAGCGGTGGTGGCCGAGAGCGAACCGGACGACCTCGTGCTGCTACCCGAGGGGGCCATCTCGGGATACGCACCGGACCTGTCGCCACTCGCCACGCTCGACCAGGCCCACCTCGCCGACGCGATCGAGCGGGTCGCCGAACTGGCACGACATCGGGGAGTCCACATCTTCTGCGGCTCACTCCTGCCGGAGCAGGGCGGCTGGTGGAACGTCGCGCTGCACTTCCCGCCGTCCGGTGGGCGATGGGTCTACCGGAAGATCAACCTCGCGGTGAACGAGCGGGCGGCGGCGCTCCGGGCCGGTACCGAGCTGCCCACGCGGCAGGTACGTCAGCCCGACGGGGAGTTCGCCGTCGGCGTGCAGCTGTGCCGGGAGATCCGCTACCCCGAGCAGTGGCAGCACCTGGCGCGTTCGGGCGCGCAGGCATTCGTCTACCTCACCAACGCCGCCAGTCCCGAGGCGACCCCCGGTGTCTGGCGCAGCCACCTGATCAGCCGAGCGGCCGAGAACCAGCGGTTCGTCTTCTCGGTGAACCTCGCCGATCCCCGCCAGCACTGCCCGACCATGGTCGTGTCGCCACGGGGCGAGGTGCTCGCCGAGCTGCCGCCCGGCCAGGCGGGCACGCTCCGGGTCACCGTCGACCTGGCCGAGGTCTCGGACTGGACCCTCGACCAACAGCGACGGGACGTGGTCGACCTGCGGTACCGACCCGACGCCCGCGATCATGCCTGACGCCCGTGGCCCTGCAGCCCGGTTGGCCGGTTGGCCGGTTGGCCGGTTGGCCCCGAGCAGTAGACATCAGCACGAGGTTGATACCTCTGGGGCATAAAAATGCCTGAGAGGTATCAACCTCACCGGCATGGCCGTCAGGCGGGACGCGCAGACGTGTCCGCGCAGGACGGGTGCCCGGATCAAGGCGGCCGGCACGGCGACTGCACGGCGGCCGGCGGGATCGGGCCGGGAAATCACTCGGCGTCGGCGGCGTCGAGGCGTAGGGTGGACGACCGCGCGCGCTGACGCGCGCCTCCTGCCTACGGGCACAGCCGGCACCGCGTCGACGGAGCGCCGGGCGGCCCAGGTCAACCGATCACACGAACGCACCGGAAGGTCGCCTCGGATGACCCTTGCTGCCCACACGTCGAACGACCCCGCCGGCCTCGATGACGAGCTGTCGTCGGAACGAGCCCACCTGGAGAGTTCCCGAGCGGCGCTGCGCCGGATGCGGGAACGCGCGGAGGCCCTCTTCTCCACCGGCGACAAGGTCGCCGGTGACTCGTACACCGCCGAACAGCTGGGCCGCCACATGGCCCGGCGAGTGAAGGAACTGGCGGACGATCCGACCACCCCGCTCTTCTTCGGCCGGCTGGACTTCGGCGGGACCGCCGACCGCCGGCACAGCGACGACGCCGGACCCGACGACGAGGTCGTCGGGGTGTACCACGTCGGACGGCGGCACGTCACCGACGAACTGGGCGAGCCGATGGTGATCGACTGGCGGGCCCCCGTCTCCCGGTCGTTCTACCGGGCCAGCGCCCGGGACCCGCAGGGGGTGACCGTCCGCCGGCGGTTCGGGTTCAGCACCGGCGCGCTGACCAGCTTCGAGGACGAGCATCTGGACCGGGGCGAGGAACTCGGCACCGCGAGCCGGATCCTGACCGCCGAGATCGAACGCCCCCGCGTCGGGCCGATGCGGGACATCGTCGCCACCATCCAGCCGGAGCAGGACGAGCTGGTCCGAGCCGACCTCGCCGACTCGATCTGCGTGCAGGGGGCGCCGGGAACCGGAAAGACCGCGGTCGGGCTGCACCGGGCTGCTTTTCTGCTCTACCTGCACCGGGAGCGGCTGAACCGGTCCGGTGTGCTGATCGTCGGGCCGAACCGGGCATTCCTGTCCTACATCGCGGCGGTGCTGCCCGCTCTCGGCGAGGTGGAGGTGGAGCAGTCCACGGTGGAGGACCTGTTAGCCCGCGTGCCGGTGCGCGCGGTCGAGGACGTCACCACGGCGACGCTGAAGCACGACGTACGGCTGGCGGAGGTGCTGCGCCGCGCCCTCGAGATCCACATCGGGGAGCCGACCGAGCCGATCATGGTGTCCGACGGCTCGTTCCGCTGGCGGATCGGGCTGGAGCCGCTGTTTCGGGTGCTCGAGGAGACCCGCCAGGAGAAGCTGCCGTACGCCGTCGGCCGCGAGCGGGTCCGGGCGCGGGTGGTCAGCCTGCTGCAACGGCAGTCCGAGGCGCGCCGCGCCGAGTCGCCCAGCGACGCCTGGCTGCGCCGGATGGCGAAGTCGAAGCCGGTGACCACCTTCCTCGACGCGGTCTGGCCGGCGGTCACCCCCGAGGGCCTGGTGCACACCCTGCTCGCCGACCCGGCGGCACTCGCCGCCGCGGCGGACGGTCTGCTCACCGAGGCCGAGCAGGCGCAGCTGACCTGGGCGAAGCCTCCGCGCACCGCGAAGGCGACCCGGTGGACAGCCGCGGACGCGGTCCTCATCGATGAGGCCGCAGGACTGATCGAGCGACCCGCCGGCTTCGGCCACGTCGTCATCGACGAGGCGCAGGACCTCTCGCCGATGCAGTGCCGGGCCATCGCACGGCGCAGCGAGCACGCGTCGATCACCCTCCTCGGCGACCTGGCCCAGGGCACCGCCCCCTGGGCCGCCACCGACTGGCACGAGACCCTCGCCCATCTGGGCAAGCCGGACGCGGTGGTGGTTCCGTTGACGGTCGGCTTCCGGGTACCGGCCGCCGTGGTCGCGTTCGCGAACCGGTTGCTCCCGGCACTCGCCGTGAACGTCCCGCCGGCCGAGTCGCTACGTCGTGACGGCGGCCTCGACGTACGTACGGTCACGGATCTGACCGAAGCGACGGTGACCGAGGTGCGGGCGGCGCTCACGCACGACGGCTCGGTCGGTGTCATCGCCGCGGACGACGCGGTGGAGCAGCTGCGGGCGGCGCTCGCCGACGCGGGGGTCGAGACCGCGACCGCCGACGACGTGTCGACCGCGGCGCGGGTCACCGTGGTGCCGGCGACGCTGGTGAAGGGTCTGGAGTACGACCACGTGGTGGTCGTCGAGCCGGCCGCGATCGTGGCCGCCGAGCCACGCGGCCTGCACCGGCTCTACGTCGTGCTGACCCGGGCGGTGTCCCGGCTGGCTGTGCTGCACCGGGAGCCGCTGCCGGCCGCACTGGCCGGCTGAACGGCCGCGGCCGGGCCTGGACCGGGCGAGGCGCGCACGCGGAGTCGCCGACACCCTGCTCAGGGACAGCGGGACTGGCACCGGCGGAGTAGACAGAGAGTCGGCAGAGATTCACGGTATCCACGAAGGAGAACCGCATGATCCTGGCGCGTGCCGACCAGGTCTCCCGCCGCTACGGCGACGTGCTGGCCCTCGACCGGGTCGACCTGACCGTCCGTGCCGGCGAGATGGTCGGGCTGCTCGGGCCGAACGGCGCCGGCAAGAGCACCCTGATGAACCTGATCGTCGGTCTGCGCCGCCCCACGTCCGGCCGGGTGGAGCTCTTCGGCGGCGACCCTCGCGACCCGGCGCCGCGCCGGCAGCTCGGCATGACGCCGCAGGAGACCGGCCTGCCCGGCACGTTGCGCGTCGGCGAGGTGGTGGACTTCGCCGCCGCGCATTACGCCGATCCCGTGTCGCGCGACGAATTGCTCGACCGTTTCGGGCTGACCGACCAGGTCCGACGGCAGACCGGTGGTCTCTCCGGCGGCCAGCGCCGGCGACTGGCAGTGGCCTTGGCCTTCGTCGGTCGGCCCCGGCTGGTGCTGCTCGACGAGCCGACCACGGGCCTCGACGTCGAAGCACGCCGCACCCTCTGGGACGCCATCCGCGCCTTCCACGCCGAAGGCGGGACAGTTCTGTTGAGCAGCCACTACCTGGAGGAGGTGGAGGCGCTGGCCAGCCGGGTCGTGGTGATCGGGCACGGTCGGGTGCTCGCCGACGACAGCGTGGACGCGGTCCGCTCCGTGGTCGGCGTCCGTCGGGTCAGCTTCGTCGCCGACGGCCTACCGGCGCTGCCCGGCGTGGTACGGGCCGAGCTGATCGACGGCCGCAACCACCTGCTCACCACCGACGCCGACCAGTTGGTGCGGGACCTGGTCACCGCCGGGGTCGGCTTCACCGACCTGGAGGTACGCCCCACCTCGCTGGAGGAGGCGTTCCTCGCCATCACTGCCGAGGACTCGCCGCGTGGCGGCTCTCCCGCACCCCGCCCTGGCGACGGCCCGGTGACCGTCGGGAGCCGACCGGCCGCCGATGACGACGAGTCCACCACCGCCGCCACAGGCGGCCGACCGGCCACCGCCTGAGGAGGGGGACGCGATGCAACTCACCCTGGTCCACACCCGGTACCAGCTGCTGGAGACCGTCCGGATCCCGATCGCCGTCGTCGGCAGCGCGTTCTTCCCCGCCGCCGCGATGCTCTTCTTCGTGGTGCCGTTCGCCGGCAAGGACGCGGTCGGCGCCACGTACGCCACCGCCGCGATGGTCACCTTCGCGGTGATGAGCGCCAACATCTTCCAGTACGGCATCGGCGTCGCCGAGGATCGCGCCCAGCCCTGGGATCCGTACACCCGGACGCTGCCCGCCGGGCCGGGCCCCCGGCTCGCCGGTCGGGTGCTGGCCGGGCTGGTCCTCACCTATCTCTCGCTGATCCCGGTGGTGGTGATCGGTGCGACACTGACCGCCGCGCAGATCACCCCGATGGCGTTCCTGCTGGCCATCGGCACCGTGGCGGTGGTGTCGGTGCCGTTCACGCTGATGGGGCTCGCCATCGGCTACTCGCTGCCCAGCAAGGCGGCCATCGTGGTCGCGCAGATCATCTTCTTCCCGCTCGCCTTCGGCGGTGGCCTGCTCTCCGCCCCGGACGAGGCACCGGGGTTCATCGAGGTGATCGCGCCGTACCTGCCCACCCGGGGCGCGGTCGAGCTGATGTGGGCGACCGTCGGCGACTACCCGGCGCACCCGCTGTCGCTGACCATGCTGGGCGTCTGGGTGGTGGCGCTGGCGACGCTGGCTGTCTGGGCGTACCGGCGGGACGAGGGTCGCCGGTTCAGCTGACGATTCGCCCGTTTCAGCCCCGTACGTCGGTCGGGCGGTGCCAGGATTCCGGCAAGGGAGACGTCGTGTCGCCCCGAGCCGAGAGGGGTCGCCGTGAACACCGTCCCGCCGGGTACGCCCTGCTGGGCCGACCTGGCCACCCCCGACCTGGCCGACGCGCGGCGGTTCTATCCGGAGCTGTTCGGCTGGACCGGACGGGTGGCGCCGGAGCCCGAGGCGAGCGGTTACACGGTCTTCCAGCTACAGGGGCGCGCGGTCGCCGGGGCCGGTCCGCCGGCCATCCCCGACCAGGTGCCGATCTGGTCGACCTACATGGCCACCGATGACGCCGACCTGGTCGCCGGGCGGGTCGAGCGGGCCGGCGGGCAGGTGGTGGTACCACCGTTCGAGGTGTTCGACCGTGGGCGGATGGCGGTCTTCGCGGACCCGTCCGGCGCGTCGTTCAGCGTCTGGCAACCGTTGGCGATGCCCGGCGGCGAGGTCTTCAACATTCCGGGGGCGATGGCCTGGAACGAGTTGGTCACCCCCGACCCGGAGGGGGCCAAGGTCTTCTACGAGCTGGTCTTCGGCTGGCAGCCGGACGACCAGCTGGTCGGCTCGATGACCTACACCGGTTGGCGGCTCGGCGCGCAGATCGTGGCCGGGATGATGCCTCCGCTCGCCGACGACTTCCCGGACGACCTGCCGGCGTACTGGACGGTCTACTTCGCGGTCGCCGACGCCGATGCGGCCGCGGCCCGGGCCGCCACGCTGGGCGGGACCATCCTGGTACCGCCGAGGGACATCCCGACCGGCCGGTTCGCCGCCCTACGCGACCCCCAAGGCGCCCTCTTCTCGGTCATCGACGTAGGAACCCCCTGACCGCCCACCCCGCACCCGCACCGCATGATCACGCTCTATCCAGGATGTAGTGGCCTCGACGCGGCGGGGAGGGCACTACATCGAGGATCGAGCGCGATCATGACCGTGGGACAGCGACGGTCGTGGGACAGCGACGGCCGAGGGGCAGCGGCGCCCGGCAGCGAGGAGCTGCGGAGCAGGGTCAGCGGCGGCGGACGGGGACTATCAGGGGGCCGTGGTCGCCGTCGACCACGCGGACGCTGGCCTTGTAGTGCTCGGCGAGCAGTCGCTCGGTGAGCACCTCCCGGGGGGTGCCGACGGCGGCCACCCGACCGGCGGCGAGCAGCACCATCCGGTCGGCGTACTCGCCGGCGATCGAGAGGTCGTGCATGGTGGCGACCACGGTCAGCCCATGCTCGTGGCGCAACTGGTCGACGAGGTCCAGCACCTCCTGCTGGTGGCCGATGTCCAGCGCGCTCGTCGGCTCGTCGAGCAGCAACAGCGTGGCACCCTGGGCGAGCGCCCGGGCCAGGAAGACCCGCTGTCGTTCACCGCCGGAGAGGGTCGCCAGCTCCCGCCGTACGAATCCGGTCAGGTCCAGCCGCGCCAGCACCTCGTGCACGGCGGCCAGGTCGGCGGCCGACTCCCGCCCCAGCGACGGGATGTACGGGGTGCGGCCGAGCAGCACGTAGTCCAGCACCGACATGCCGGGCGGCACCACCGGGGACTGCGCCACCGTGGCCACCACCCGGGCCCGGTCCCGCCGGCGCAGCGACTCGATTTGCGTACCGAAGAGAGTGACGGCGCCCGGCGCGGCCAGCAGCCCGCCGACGGCACGCAACAGGGTCGACTTGCCGGCGCCGTTGGGGCCGATCACGGTGACCCACTCGCCGACGGAGACGGTCAGGTCGATGCCGGCGAGGATCGGCGTGCGGTCCAGGGTGACGTGCAGGTCACGCACCTCGACGGCGGGTGCGGCGCTCACGTGAGCACCCGCCGGGCGGTGCGCAGGACCAGGACGAAGAACGGGCCGCCGAGCAGGGCCGTGACCACGCCGATCGGGATCTCGGCGGGTGCGGCGACGGTACGTGCCGCCACGTCGGTGAGCGCCAGGAACGCGGCGCCGAAGAGCAGGGAGAGCGGCAGGATCACCCGGTAGCTCGATCCGGCGAGCAGCCGCACGGTGTGCGGCACGATGATGCCGACGAAGCCGATCAGGCCGGTGGCGGAGACCGCCGCGGCGGTGCCGAGCGAGGCCGCGGCGATCAGCAGGTAGCGGGAGCGCTGCGGGTGCAGGCCGAGGCTGCTCGCCTCGTCGTCACCGACCGACAGGACGTCCAGTTCCCGGCCGTGCAGCAGCACCACGACGGCGGTGAGCACGGCGTACGGCAGGACCAGCAGCACGTCGTGCCAGCCGGCGGTGGCGAGCCGGCCGAGCAGCCAGGAGTAGACCGCCTGGATGCTGTCGGAGTGCCGTTGCAACAGGTAGGTCTGCCCGGCGGAGAGGAACGCGGAGACGGCCACCCCGGCCAGGATCAGCATGGCGGGGGAACGGTTGCGGCCACCCGCCGCGCCGAGCAGATAGGTCAACGCCACCGCGCCCAGCGAGCCGGCGAACGCGGCGAGCGGGATGGTCAGCGGCAGGCCGGTGAGGGCACCTTCCGTGCCGGCTCCGCCGAGGGCGATCACCGCGGTCACCGCCAGGCCCGCCCCGGCGGCCACGCCGAGCAGGTACGGGTCGGCCAGCGGGTTGCGGAACACGCCCTGGTAGCAGCCACCGGCCAGGGCGAGCATCCCGCCGACGAGCAGGCCGAGCACCACGCGGGGCAGCCGCAGCTCGGTCACGATGGCGATCTCCCGCTCGTTGAGCCCGCTGTCCAGGTGCACCCCGGGCAGCAGGTTGAGCAGTTCGGCGGCGACGCTGCCCGGCGGGATGGTGACGGGGCCGAGCGACACCCCGGCCACCAGCGCGACGAGCACCGCGACGACCCCGGCGGCCAGCCAGCCCGGTCGCAGGCCGGCCGGCCGGGACGGGGTCGGCGCCCCGACCGGCCGGGCGGGCGGCGCGTCGGGGGTCACGGGTGCGACCCTGGTCACCGACGGTGCTCCGTCACGCGGGCACCTTGGCGACGGCGTCCACGATCGACCGGAGCAGGTCGACCACGCGCGGCCCCCAGCGGGACGCGATGTCGTCGTCGAGCGCGATCACCTGGTTGTTCTTCACCGCGGTGATCCCGGACCAGCCGGCGCGCGCCTTGACCGTGTCGGCGTTCTGCTGGCAGCACTTCGTGTCGGCGAGGAAGACGAAGTCCGGGTCGGCCTTGACGATGACCTCCTGGGAGAGCTGCGGGTAGCCGCCGTTCTTGCCGTCGGCGTCCGACGGGTCGGCGATGTTCTCCAGGCCGGCCATCGCGTAGAGCGAGCCGATGAAGGTCTTGCTGGTCGCGCTGTACAGCTCCGTGCCCAGCTCGTGGTAGTAGGTGAGCTTCTCCGGCCGCTGCGGCAGGTCCTTCACCAGCTTGGCGATCTCGTCGCGCATGCGCTGGGTGAGGTCGGCCGCCTCGGTGGGGTGCCCGGTGAGCGTGCCCAGCTCGCTGATCTGCTGGTACGTGTCGTCGAGGGTGGTCGCCGCGGGCGTGAGGTACACCGGGATCTTGAGCTTGGCGAGCTGGTCGACGATCTTGTTTCGGTCGTCGGAGATCACCACCAGGTCGGGGTTCCGGCCGGCGATCGCCTCCGCGTTCGGCTGGAAACCGGAGAGGTCGGTCTTCGGCGCGTCCGCGGGGTAGTTCGAGTTGTTGTCGACCGCGATCACCTGCGGGCCGGCGCCGATGGCGAAGAGCATCTCGGTCGCGCTCGGCGTGAGGGAGACGATCTTCTCGGGACGCTGGTCGAGGGTGACCTTGCCGGCGGTGGCCGGGAAGGCGGCGGCCGACTGGCCGGCGCCGGCCTCGGGGGCGTCGTCGGTGTTGTCTGCGCAGGCGCCGAGGGCGAGCGCGGCGATCGCGAGGGTCGCGGCGAACAGCCGAGGGGTACGTCTGGACATCGGTCCTCCTGTCGGTCGAGGAGCGTGGTGCTTCGCCGACAGGGACACATCGCCCGTCCGCGAGGCGCCCTTCCTCGAGAGCGCGGGTCGCGACCGATCCGCAGGCGACCTGGCTCGTCCCCTCCGCGTGCGGAGGGGTATCACAGTTGCGGGACAGCACCGGAGTCACACCGGCTTCGCTGGGAACGGTCGGTAAGACCGTAGCGCACCAGCCGACCAGGCCCCATCGATGAAGGAACCCATCCAGGTAGGTCGATCGTCCGACTGCCCGGAGGTCGGGCCGATCGGCCGCTGGTTACCGAATTGCCCCGATCCTTGGGTGGACGGGTGGGGCCCCGCCGGGGGCGCGACGGGGCCCCACCGGTTCAGGAGGCGGTGATGGTGACGTTGTCCACAGCCGCCTCGACGAGGCTCGCGCCCGAGGCGTCCGCCGCCTGGACCAGGATCCGTACGCTCTGCCCGGCGTACGGGGTGAGGTTCAGGTTCGCCACCGCCCAGGATCCGTTGCGGTTGGTCGCCGCCCCGGCCTGGTTGAGCAGAGTGGTGGTGCCGCCGTTGTGCACCACGCTCACCCGGAGGTAGTCGGCCGACGAGGAGTTCGAGCCGTGCGCCAGGTACCAGGACAGCGAGAGGGTGAGCGTGCCGCTGGACGGCAGCGTCACCGCCGGCGACCGGGCGCTGGTCACCCCGCCGTCGAGGTCGTAGTCACCCGCCGCGGAGCCGGCGAGCCGGCCGGTGACCAGGTCGTTGCTGCCGGCGTACGGGGTGAGCTGCTTGGCTCCGCCGGACGTGGTGGCCTGCGCGGCGCCCCGCTCGAAGGCGCCCGCGGTGGCGGTGTCCGTGCCGTTCGGGTTGATCGTCCACCCGGTCGCCGTCTCGAAGGTGTCCGACCAGACCGTGGTGCCGCCACCACCGCCGCCGCAGTACTGCGCCTGCTTGCCGATCGCACGGTACGGGCAGTCGGCGTACTCGCTGAGCATCAGCACGGCCTCCCGGTTGCGAGAGGTCTGCGCGGGAATGACCTCGTCGGGCGGGTAGAAGCCGCCGCCGCCGGCCGACCCCGGGTACATCTCGAAGGTGTACGCCCAGATGCCGTGCGCCGCCCACATCCAGTCGATGCTGGTGCCGTCGGCGATGTAGAGGTCGCTGGACTGCTCGGGCGTGTAGCTGTTCGTGGCCGCCATCTGCTGCCCGATGGTGGCGAAGGTGTTGTACTGGTCGGCCGTCATCCCGCTCGGCGTGTTGGCGGTCGTGTAGCCGTACGGCCAGAGCACGAGCTGCGAGTACGTGTGGAAGTCGATGTTGGCCTTGATCTGCTGCACCCCGCCGACCACCCGGCTGTCGACGAAGTTCCGCAGCGCCTGCGTCTCCGGGGCGGAGAACGCCGACGGGCCCCGGTAGGTCTCCGACGAGGTCGAGCCGGACGAGCCGCCGCAGCAACCCCACTGGTAGCCCCAGTTCCGGTTCAGGTCGGTGCCGATCGCCGAGGAGCCGCTGTTCGGCTGCCGGTTCTTGCGCCAGGAGCGGTAGGAGCCGGTGGCGATGTCGTACTCGCTGCCGTCCGGGTTCACCGTCGGCACGATCCAGATCTCCCGGCCGTTCACGATGTTCGTGATCCGGGAGTCGCTGCCGTACCCGTCGGTGAAGAGGTTCAGCAGGTAGATCGCCATCTCCACAGTCAGGTGCTCGCGGGCGTGCTGCTGCGCGTTGAAGAGGATCTCCGGCTCGTTCTCGTCGGTGGTCACGTTGTCGGAGATCTTCACGGCCGTCAGGTCGCGGCCCTGGTAGGAGTTGCCGATGCTGAGCTTGCGGGCGATCGTCGGGTGGTCCGCGACGACCTGGTTCACCACGGCGGTCAGCTCCGCGTAGTCGTGGTAGTTCGAGTCGGCGGGCGGGAAGGCGAGGGTGCCGACCTCGCCGTGGTCGCGTACCGGCGGCGCGGCGTCCGGTTCCAGCCGGAAGCCCAGCCGAGTGATCGCGGCGGCCGCGGCGGTCGTGGCCGAGACGTGCAGCACGCCGTGCTCGCTGTAGTCGATGGCGGCTCCGGTCCGCGCCACCGCGTTGCGGTCGGCGAGGGTACGCGGGCCGAGTACCCGGTAGGCAGCGGCGGCCGAGCCGCCGGGTTCCGGGGCCGGGCGCGCCGAGACCGGCGCGGTGGCGACGGTGACGAGCCCCAGGCCGGCGGCGACGGCGAGCGCCAGGGCGCGACGGAGACGGATGGGTGTACGGAAGGCCATGGACAACCTCCTCGGGGGGCGGGAGATCCCGCTCGGTGGAGCACACTCCACCACCCGTCACATGGTCATATCAATATCGATCATCGTCTATTCCATGCCAGGCTGATCATCACCCCGGCAACGATTTTCCATCCATGTAGATATGGCGAAACTTCTCTGCGAGCGGGAGACTGACCGGCGACGATGCCCGACCACACCCCCGCGGAGCACCCATGGTCAGATCACGCCTGAGCGTGGCCGCCCTCGCCGGCGTCACCGCGCTCACCCTCCTCGGCACCGCCGCACCGGCGAACGCGGTCTCCCCCACCGCGACCGTCCAGGCGACCGGTCGGCCGATCAGCCACGACGAGCAGGTCACCTTCCACGACTGGTCCCGCTACCCCGACTGGCGGCGGGGCAGCCACTCCGGCACCCGTGCCGTACCCGGTGCCCGCCCCGGCCTGACCCTGGCCCGGCCCGCCGGCACCACCGACTACACCGACCCGCACACCGGGGTCACCCGCACCTGGGAGTACGCCACCTGGACCTCCCCGGTCACTGCGGTCGGCTTCGACGCGACCGAACTGGTCGCCTCCTGGAACGCCGAGACCCCCGCCGGCACCTGGATCCAGGTCGAGCTCCAGGGCGGTTACAACACCGGCGACAAGACCCCGTGGTACGTGATGGGACGCTGGTCCTCCGGTGATGCCGACGTCAAGCGGACCACCGTCAACAGCCAGGGCGACCCGTGGTCGACGATCTGGACCGACACGTTCAGCATCGACGACGCGTCCGCCGGGGTGCTGCTGCGCTCGTACCAGCTGCGGCTGACCCTCTACCGGGCGCCCGGGCAGGCGGCCGCGCCGGTGGTGCACATGCTCGGGGCGATGAGTTCGAACGTCCCGGACCGGTTCACCGTTACACCGAGCGAGGGGCACATCGCCTGGGGCGTCGAGCTGCCGGTGCCCCGGTACTCGCAGAACGTGCACGCCGGGCACTACCCCGAGTACGACGGCGGCGGCGAGGCGTGGTGCTCGCCCACCTCCACCGAAATGGTGATCGAGTACTGGGGACGGAAGCCGTCCGAGGCGGACACCGCCTGGGTGGACCCGACCTACCCGGACCCGACCGTGAACCACGCGGCGCGGATGACCTTCGACTACGCGTACGACGGCGCGGGCAACTGGCCGTTCAACACCGCGTACGCCGCCAGCTTCCCCGGACTGGAGGGACGGGTCACCCGGCTGCACTCCCTGGACGAGGTGGAACGCTTCATCGCCGCCGGAATCCCGGTCGTGACCAGCCAGTCCTTCCTCGCCAGTGAACTGGACGGAGCGAACTACGGCACCTCCGGCCACCTGTTCGTGGTGGTCGGCTTCACTTCGGACGGCGACGTCATCGTCAACGACCCGGCCTCGTCCAGCAACGAGGTGGTGCGCAACGTCTACCAGCGGGAGCAGTTCGAGCAGATCTGGCTGCGTACCAAGCGGATCAACGCCAGCGGCGGCGTCTCCGGCGGCTCCGGCGGCGTCGCGTACCTCATCAAGCCGGTCAACAAGCCCTGGCCGCACGTGCCCGGCTCGACCAACTGGTGACAGCGGACGAGCCCGGCACGGTCGCGGTCGACCGTGCCGAGCTCGCCCGTAGGTTCAGTTCAGTCCGGTCGAGGCGAGGACCGCCTCGTCTGTCTGCTCACGGCGCCGTCGGACCGCCCGCAGGATGACTATCACCCAGGCCACCGCAGCCACCAGGCCGGCCAGGGTGAGCCCGGTGACAAGCAGCCAGGTGGAACCACCGGTGGCGGAGAAGACGCCGTCGCTCGCGCCCGTGTCCCGGGCCGGCGCGGTCTCACCCCCCGAGAGCGCGTCCGGCGCGTCGTAGAGGATCACGTCCTTGCGTGTAGTGCCCGCCTCGGCCGTGAAGTCCCCGTACCAGGTGCAGCTACGCCGGGAACACTCCTGATGCACCGCCGTGAAGGTGCCAGAGCTGCCGCCACCGCCGTGCGCCTGCCAGGCCGGCACGAGGTCGCCGGTGCCCGTCACGAACCCGATGACGGCGATGATCGGAAGGCCGACCCAGACGAAGAACTTGCCCCGCCAGTCACTGATCTTGCTGAAGATCCCCACGGCGGCAGAGGTTAGCGGGACGGGCCCGGCCGCGTTACCCCGTTTTCTTCCCGGCTTCCACCGTCACCAGCGACCGACTACCGAGGCTGACCGTCCGGCCGCTCACCCTCGCTCGGCTCGTCCTCGCCGGCCAGCGCGGAGCGCAGCCGCTGCTTCTCCTCGCGGCGGCGCTGCGCGGCGCCGGCCATCTCCTCGGCCATCTCGTCCCGCCAGCCCTTGAGCAGGAAGAACGAGAGTGCGGCGGAGAAGACCAACGCCAACATCAGCTTCAGGAAGACGTTGATGTCGACCAGCCAGAGGGCCGCCAACACGAGGACGAACAGTCCTATTCGCCCCAGTGTGTACTTGACCGCCGCGCTCACCTGCACCACTCCGTTCCCGCTCCGCCGGTCGGTCCGGCGAACGCCTCAGCCCGCGAGGGCGGTTCAGCCCGTCCGGCGAGCCAGCCAGCGGACGCCGGAAAACCACACCACGGCGTACGCCACCGTGAAGGCGGCCGCCGCCAGCGCGCCGGAGAGCAGCCCCGGCAGGCCCGCGGCAAAACCGGCCACCAGTAGCCCGACGACCACTCCGACCGCGACGGCCGCCAGCCCCGCCATCACCCGGGCCGCGCCGAACTCCCAGGCGCGGAACTCCTCCCAGAAGAGCCAGACCGGGAGGATCACCGAAAGCCACCCGTTGGCGCGCCCGAAGCCGCCCGACCCGAACGAGGCGAACGCCCAGTCGAACAACACCAGGGCGAGCACCCCGATCACCCAGCCGGCGAGGCTGATCCCGAGCAGGTCGCCGAGGAAACGTACCCGCCCCTCGGCGTCGCGCCGGGGGAAACTGCTCTGCTGTTCAGTCATCGCTCTACGAGAGTACGTGCCCGGTCAGGCCCAGACCCGCTGCGGCTCGGCCCGGCGCTCCGCCAGCGACGGAGCGGCGTCGTACTCGCGCACCACGTTGTAGCGGGTGTCCCGCTCGACGGGGCGGAAACCTGCCTCCCAGATCAGGTTGAGCAGGTCCTCCCGGTGCATGGTGTTCGGGGTGCCGTACGAGTCCGCGTCGTGCGTGATCTTGTATTCGACGACCGAGCCGTCCAGGTCGTCCGCACCGAAGTTCAGCGAGAGCTGGGCGACGGACAGGCCGTGCATCACCCAGAAGCACTTGACGTGCGGCACGTTGTCGAAGAGCAGCCGGGACACCGCGAACGTCTTCAGCGACTCGGCCGGCGAGGCCATCGTCGTACGCGCCTGGATCCGGTTGCGGATCTTGCCGTCCGCCGAGTCGACGAAGTCGTGCTGGTAGCGCAGCGGGATGAAGACCGCGAAGCCGCCGGTCTCGTCCTGGAGCTCCCGCAGCCGCAGCACGTGATCGACCCGGTGCCGGGGCTCCTCGATGTGGCCGTAGAGCATCGTGGCCGGCGTCTTCATGCCCTTGCTGTGGGCCAGCGCGTGGATCCGCGACCAGTCCTCCCAGTGGCACTCGTGGTCGACGATGTGCTGGCGGACCTCCCAGTCGAAGATCTCCGCGCCACCGCCGGTCAGCGACTCCAGGCCGGCGTCCATCAGCTCGTCGAGGATCTCGTCGGCGCTCAGCCCACTGATCTTCTCGAACCACTGCACCTCGGTCGCGGTGAAGCACTTGAGCTTGACGTTCGGCAGCGCCGCCTTCAGTTCGCGCAGCACCTTCGGGTAGTAGCGCCAGGGCAGGGTGGGGTGCAGGCCGTTGACGATGTGCAGCTCGGTGAGCTGCTCGTCCTCCATCTCCTTCGCCTTGCGGACCGCCTCGTCGATACGCATCGTGTACGCGTCCTTCTCGCCCGGCTTGCGCTGGAACGAGCAGTACGCGCACGAGGCGGAGCAGACGTTGGTCAGGTTGAGGTGCCGGTTGACGTTGAACATCACCCGGTCGCCGTTGAGTTCGGTGCGCCGGTGGTGCGCCAGCCGCCCGAGCCAGGCCAGGTCGTCGCTCTCGTAGAGGGCGATCCCGTCCTCTCGGCTCAGTCGCTCCCCGGCGTACACCTTCGCTTCGAGCTCACGCTTGAGTCCGGCGTCCATGGCACGTCCCTTCCACCCGCGGTCCCGATCGAGCGTACGACGGGCGGCCGGCGACTCCACCGGCACGGTCCGCGGCCGCGTTAACCACATTCTCAGCCATCCGTAACCCGACCACACATCGACAGGGCTGCGCCGACTGAGGTAAGACAGGGTGGGGAGGGACACACTGAACCCTTTTTCGCCCGCTTTGCGGTCCGTTGTGGCCGCGAGCACGGGTCGGCACACGGCGATCCGCGGTCCGGGTTGAAAAAGGTTCACTGGTAGCGTCCCCACGGCCGCGTCCACCCCGGCGCGGTGACTGCTCGGCGGATGGGGAGCGGGATGGTCGGCAGCGGGCACGGGCGACGACGGCGACGGCGGAGCCCGGTGATCTCGCCGGTGTTGCGACCACGACTCTGGGCCGCTCTGCTCGGCGCGATAGCCGCCGCGGTGATGGCCGCCCCGGTGTACGCCGACCCCGCGCCACCCACCGCCGTACCGGACTCGGGGGCCCGACCCACCATCACGGGGTCGCTTCAACTGCCCGGCGGTGCGCCCGTCACGACGAACCCGACGACCGGCGCGCCGGCCGGCAACCTCGGCACCGGGCCGCTGGCCAGCCAGATCTACGCCGCTGAGACCCAGGTCGGCCTGCTCGGCGACACACTGCTGGAGCTACGGGAGAAACGCACCGCCACGGAAACCCAGTTCGCGAGCGCCGACCGGGAGCTGAAGCTCGCCCGCGACACGCTGGCCCAGGCCCAGCAGCAGGCCGACGAGGCGGCCGCCGACGCGTTCAAGGCCGCCGCCGCGCTGCCGTCCGCCGAGTTCGCGGAGGAGATCGAAGGGCTCAGCCGGCTCCAGCGGATCACTCGCGGCGAGAAGGTCGAGGGCTCCACCACCGCCGTGACCGGTGAGCTGGCGCGCGCCCAGGCGGCCGAGCAGACCGCCTACCAGAGCTACACCACGGCCGAGGCGCAACTGCGCGCCGTCCAGACCGACTTCACCACCAGCGAGACGGCTCTGCACACCGCGGAGGCGAAGCTCCTCAAGCTGCGCAAGGACAACGCCGAGCAGCTCGTCGCGCTCGAACGCCAGCAGGAGGCCAGCGAGCAGCAGCTCGGCGCCGGGTACGTGCAGGGCCAGAGCGCCGACGGGGTGGCCGCTCACCCGCGCGCGCTGGCCGCCGTTCGCTACGCGCTCGCCCAGCTCGGCGACCCTTACCTCTGGGCCGCGGAGGGGCCGAACCGGTTCGACTGCTCGGGCCTGATGTGGGCGGCCTACCGGTCGAAGGGCGCCGACTACTTCAACCTGCCCCGGGTCTCCCGCGACCAGTACTACGCGACCCGCGGCCGCACCGTGGCGCGCACCGCGCTCCTCCCTGGCGACCTGCTCTTCTTCGCCTCGGGCAGCAGCTGGACGACGATCCACCACGTCGGCATGTACATCGGCAACGGCAAGATGGTGCACGCGCCCACCACCGGCGACGTCGTCAAGATCTCCACCGTCACCTGGTCCCGGCTATACGCCGCGACCCGCGTGATCGGTGCCGTGCCGGCCCCGACGACGACGCCGAAGCCGCCCACGACTCCGAAGCCGCCCACGACTCCGAAGCCACCGACGACCCCCAAGCCACCGACGACCCCGAAGCCCACCGGGTCACCCACCGGTTCGCCCACCGGGTCACCCAGTGGTTCGCCCACCGGGTCGCCGAGTGGATCGCCCTCCGGGTCGCCCACGACGAGCCCGAGCGAGACGCCGGATTCCACTCCGACCACCAGCCCGCCGCCGACTTCCACTCCCCCGGAGTCTCCCACCACCTCCCCCTCGGCCAGTCGCAGCGCCGAGGCGAGCAGCAGCCCGCCCGTGAGCGAGTCGGCGAGCCCGAGCGGCGACAGCTGAGCCGCAAGCACCCACTCCGGGTGTGCCACCCGGGCAGAATGTGGCACCGTGACACCCAGACACTCGGTTACGGCCGGGTGCGGGGGTGCAGGCGTGGGCGGAGGGGCGATGATGGCCGAGCAGAAGGATCCGGCGAAGGCGGCGGAACCCGCGGCGACGCCGGCGGCACCTCCTGTCGAGCAGCCGGGACCGGAATCCTCGGCGACGCCGGCGGCCTCTGCTGTCGAGCAGCCGGACCCGGAACCCTCGGCGACCCCGGTTCGGGCCCGGGCCAGCGTCGCCACCGCCACCGCGTCGACCCCGGCCGAGACGCCGAAGGACAGTCCGAGTCCCGGCACGACCTACCGGGCGGCCGGCTCGGCCGCAGCGACGGCGAGTTCCGTCAGCTCGGCGGGCCTGCCGAGCCAGCGGGACAGCTCGGGTGGACCGGCCCGGGCCAGCGCCACGGTCCCGGGTACGACCAGGGCCACTGCCGACGACGCGACCCCAGCCGCCCGGACCGGCGCGCCCACGCCCAGCCCGGCGACGACCGACGGGGCGGCCGCGGCCGCCCGGGCCAGCGCCACCGTGCCGACCCCCAGCCGGGTGACGGCGTCGGAGGCGCAGGCCGCCAACGATGCGCGGGCCGGCGAACCGGCGGTGTACCGGTCGGGGCCGGTCAACCCCGAGCCCCCCGAGCCGGCACAGCCGCCCGAGCCGGCGCAGCCGCCGAAGCCACCCACCCCGGAACCGGAGCCGGCACCCGTACCCACTCCTCCGGCACCCGGCCCCGTCCCGCCGTCGCCCGCCCCGCCGTCGCCGAGGCCGACCCCGCCGACCCCGGGTCCGTACCCGCCGGGGCCGCGCCCCGAGCCACCGCCCGGGCCGGTACCGCCCATGCCGGTACCACCGGCACCGCCGCCGGGACCACCGGTTCCGCCGCCACCGCCGCCGCCCGGCCCCACCCCGGCACCGCCGTTCCCGCCGCCTCCCGCCACGTCGTGGTCCCCGGCGGGGTCCGCCGGAGCGGTCTCGACGCCGGCCGAAGGCAGTCGTACCCGCGGCGCTCCGCTGAGCGGCGGTACGTCGGCCGGGCCCCGCGCCGGACGGTACGACGGCGGGCCGGACCTGGCCGGCACCGTCTACGGCGGCGACTCCACCGACGGGCCGGGCTTCACCACCATCGCGCTACCGAACAACGCGGTTGAGAACTCCGGCTCGTTGACCGGGCACATCCTGGCGCAGGGGTGGGCGGACACACCGACACGGACGGAACGGTCGCGTACCACCCGGGTGGTGATCGTGCTCGCCACCTCCCTCGGTCTGCTGGTGTTGATCAGCGTGCTGCTCGTACTGGTCGCCGGAGACGCCGTCGACGGGTTCATCGGCGGCGTGCTCAACAGCTGATCAACCTGCGGCGCGGCAGCGCGATCCGACGGTGAGTCCGCCCACTGCGGTTCCACGTGGGTGGCGGCTCGCGGTGGTCGCCGTACACTTGTTGTGATCATTCACCTGGCGTGCACCGTGCGCGCCCATGGGCGGTCTTGCGGGCGATTCGCGCGGCGTCGAGCTGCGGCGGGCCATCGCGAAGATGCGCCCCGCTCGAAAGGCACTTCTTGACCACCTTTGCTGACCCCAGCACGTTCCCGTCCGCGTTCGACGCCGTACCGGCCGACCAGCCCAGCCAGGAGGACTCCGCCGAGCAGGCCAGCACGCAGGTCGCCGAGGCCCCCCGGGACTTCGCCGCCCTGGGGCTGCCCCAGCCGCTGGTCCGCGCGCTCGCCCGGCAGGACATCACCACCCCGTTCGAGATCCAGAGCGCCACCCTCCCGGACGCCCTCTCCGGCCGGGACGTGCTCGGCCGCGGGCAGACCGGCTCCGGCAAGACCCTCGCGTTCGGGCTGCCGCTGCTCGCCCGCGTCGCAGCCGGGGACCGGGCGCGACCGCTGCGCCCGCGCGCCCTCGTCCTGGTTCCGACCCGGGAACTGGCCATGCAGGTCAACGACGCACTCCTGCCGCTGGGCAAGGCGGTCGGCGTGTTCCTCAAGACCGCCGTCGGCGGCGTGCCGTACGACCGGCAGATCGACGCGCTGCGCCGCGGCGTGGAGATCGTCGTCGCCACCCCCGGACGACTCGGCGACCTGATCGAGCGCGGCGTCTGCCACCTCGACGATGTCGAGATCACCGTGCTCGACGAGGCCGACCAGATGGCCGACATGGGCTTCCTGCCCGAGGTCACCGAGTTGCTCGCGAAGACTCCGGCGGGCGCACAGCGGCTGCTCTTCTCGGCCACCCTCGACGGCGACGTCGACACGCTGGTCAAGCGGTTCATGACCGATCCGGTCACCCACTCGACCGCACCGCCGACCGCTGCGGTGACCACCATGGACCACCACGTGCTGCTCATCCCGCCGCAGGACAAGTTCCCGGTGGTGGCGTCGATCGCCGCCCGCCAGGGTCGGACCATGGTCTTCGCCCGCACCCAGCTCGGTGTGGACCGGCTGGTCGGCCAGCTCGCCGCGGTGGGCGTACGGGCGGGCGGGCTGCACGGCGGCAAGACCCAGCGGATGCGTACCCGCACCCTGGCGGAGTTCCGCGAGGGCCGGATGAACGTGCTGGTCGCCACCGACGTGGCCGCGCGCGGCATCCACGTCGACGGTGTCACCCTGGTGCTGCACGTCGACCCGCCGAAGGACCCGAAGGACTACCTGCACCGGGCCGGCCGGACCGCCCGGGCGGGTGAGTCCGGTGCGGTCGCCACGCTCGTGCTGCCGAAGCAACGCCGGACCACCCTCGCGATGATGGAGAAGGCCGGGGTCGCGCCGTCGGAGACCCGGGTGCGGGCCGGCGATCCCGCCCTCGCCGAGCTGACCGGCGCCCGGGAGCCGAGCGGCGTCCCGGTTCGCGAGGAGCCGGAGGAGCCGCGCCGTCAGGGTGCCCGCTCCGGTGGTCAGCGCCGCTTCGGTGACCGCCCGGAGCGTCGCTTCGGCGAGCGCGGTGGCGAGCGCCGGTACGGCGACCGGCCGCGTGGCGAACGCTTCTCCGCCGGCCGCGACGACCGTTCCGGGTACCGGACGTCGGACCGTCCCCGCGACGAGCGCCGGTACGGCGGCGAGCGTGACGATCGGCGCCACGGCGACCGGCCCCAGGGCGACCGCACGTACGGCGACCGCCGCAACGGCGACCGACCGCAGGCCGACCGTGGCTACGGCGAGCGCCGGTACGCCGACCGTGCCGGGGACGTCCGGGGTGGCTTCCGGACGGAGGGCCGGGGTCGTGACGACCGGCCGCGCGACGAGCGCCGTGGCTACGGCGACCGGGCACCGGCCCGTACCCACTGATCCTGCGTCGACCTGGGCCGGCTGCCGCCCACGCTGAAGTGGGCCGGCGGTCGAGGAGGTTCCAGCTACGGCATCGACGTGCCGCAACGCCGTCGCGGAGTTCGCGCTCCGCGACGGCGTTCGCGCATGTGCTGCCGGCGACGGTCCGGTCGCGTACCGTCGGCTCATGCCGAGCATGCCGAAGTCGCTCTTCTGGACCCGGACGGACACGGCCGGCGCCGAGCACGTCCTCTTCGACGACGCGCGGGGGTTGGCGGCCTGCGGCACGATGCTCGCCGTCGACCCGGTCCAGTGGACCGGCCGCTACCAGGTCAGCACCGATCCGGACTGGGCGACCACCCGCGTCGAGATCGAGGTGGAGGGCACGGGCTGGCTGCGCAGCGTACGGCTGGAACGGGCGGCCGGCCGATGGCGGGTGACCACCGCCGAACAGGGTGACCTGGACGCGGCGCTGGCGGCGGCCGGGTACCCGCCGGCCGGACTACCCGGCACCGACGACCCGGACCGGCTGGCCGAGGCGCTCGACGTCGACCTCGGCGGTTCCCCGCTGTTCAACACGCTGCCGGTGCACCGGCTCGGGCTGCGCGGCGCGCCGGCCGACCGGTCGCACCGCATCACCGTGGCCTGGGTGCTGATGCCGAGCCTGATCGTGGTGGCTGCCGAGCAGGTCTACACGTCGCTCGGGCCGGGCCGGATGCGGTTCGCCAGTGACACCTACACCGCCGACATCGACCTGGACGGTGAGGGGTACGTGCTGCGCTACCCGGGGCTCGCCGAGCGGATCGACCCGCGCTGAGCCGGACGGGGCCGAGGCTCGACCGGCGGGCTGAGCTGAGCAGGCGCGCCGCCGACGCGATCAGGAGGCGGGCGGGCTGACCGGCTGTGGGCGGTTCTCCCACTTGGTGGAGAGCGCGATACCGGTCCGGGTGGAGGCGACGCCGGGTGTCCGGTTCAGCCGTACGATCAGCTGCTCCAGCTCGGCGATGGTGCCGACCCGCGCCTTGAGCAGGAACGACTCGACCCCGGCCATGAAGTAGCAGGACTCGATCTCGGGCATGTTCCGGAACGCGGTGAGGACGTCGTCCGTGTCGGCGCCGGAGTCCTCCACGATGCCGATGAGCGCGGTCACCCCGAGCCCGACGGCCTCCGGCTCGACGTCGGCCCGGTAACCCCGCAACACGCCGCTGTTCTCCAGCTTGCCGACCCGCTCGTGAACGGCCGGCGCGGAGAGGCCGACCTGGCGGGCGAGCTCGGCGTACGAGAGGCGGGCGTTGGTGCGTAGCAGGTCCACGAGGGTGAGGTCGATGGCGTCCACGGATGGTGACCCTAGCTCGTCACGCGTAACGCGAGGACTTCGGCATCCGTTGCACATGACAGCAGGTAACAGTTCGCGTACGCACAGTCAGAGGAGCGCATCGCCGGTACCATTGACTAACTTCCCACTCAGTGCGTTTTTCGCGTTTGGCGGACAGGCCAGGTCGCTGGTGCTGTAATTGCCATACGTCCCTCATGACGGCTCTGGGCTCGCACCGGCCGGGGGCAGTGTGTTCAGCCGGGGGCTTCGTCGACGCGAGGAGGGGGCTGTGGACACTGGAGATCGCCTGCTGACACCGGGTGAAGTCGCCGCGCTGTTTCGGGTTGACCCGAAGACTGTGACGAGATGGGCAGCGGCGGGCCGGATCGGCAGCATCCGGACTCCAGGCGGGCATCGCCGGTTTCGGGAATCCGAGGTGCGGGCCCTGCTGGAGGGGGAGGGCATGCTGGAGGAGACCGACGAGGCGGGCCGGCCACGAAATGCCGGTCCGGCGGCTTCGACCGGTCCCGGTCCGGCCAACGCCGGCATGTATTGAGTTTGGTGCGAGGTTACCGCGTGGGCCGGGCCAGCGTGCCCGGTTCGCGTACCGCCCTGCGGCCCGGGGATCGGAGATGTCAGTCCCGGGCCGCGCCGAGCTCGCCTGACCAACGCCGGAACAGCGTGTGCGACACGCCCAGCGCGTCCAGCACCTTTCCGGCCACGAAGTCGACGAGCTGCTGGGCCGACGCGGACGCTCCGGCACCGTAGAAGCCGGGGCTGGCGGGCAGCACCACCGCACCGGCTTCGTGCAACGCGATCAGGTGCTCGAGGTGGCTTCGGGTCACCGGGGTCTCCCGGGGCACCACCACCACCGGCCGACGCTCCTTGAGGTTGACCTCCGCCGCCCGTTGCAGCAGGTCCTTGGAGAGGCCGATCGCGATACCCGCGCAGGCCGCGGTGCTCGCCGGCACCACCGTCATCCCACGGACGCGGTACGAGCCGCTGCTCGGCCCCGCGGCGAGATCGCCCGCGGGCCAGTACCGCACATCCGCGTCGCCCAGGTCCCGGTCGAGCCAGCCGGCGAGGTCGTCGGCCCAGTGCGCGTCGCGGAACGGGCGGCCGGTCTCGTCGAGCAGCGTGAGCCGGGCCGCTCGCGAGACGATCAGGTCGACCGGCTCCCCCGCGTCGAGCAGCCCACGCACGACGGCCGCCGCGTACGGAGTCCCGGACGCGCCGGAGACGCCGACCACCCATGGCTCACGCATGCCGTCCCGCCTCACCCGGTCAGGCCCGCAGGCCGAGCCGGACCACCAGGTCGAGCAGGGCGAGCACGAACAACGCGATGCCGACGAAGCCGTTCGCGGTGAAGAACGCCCGGTTGACCTTGCTGAGGTCGGTCGGGCTGACCACCAGGTGCTGGTACGCGAAGGCGGCCGCGGTCAGCACCAGGCCGATCCACCAGAGCCACCCGAAGCCGACCAGCGCGCCGAACCAGAGGAAGAGAGCGAACGTCACCACGTGCGCCACGGTCGAGGCGTGCAGCGCGAAGCGTGCGCCGTACCTGGCGGGGACGCTGTGCACCCCGATCTGCCGGTCGACCTCGATGTCCTGGCAGGCGTAGATCAGGTCGAAGCCGCCGATCCAGAGACCGACCGCCGCGCCGAGCAGCCACGCCGGTCCGGAGCCGTCGAACGTGCCGGTGACGGCCAGCCACGCGCCGACCGGCCCGACCGCCTGGGCGATCCCCAGGATCGCGTGCGGCCAGTTGGTGAACCGCTTGCCGTACGGGTAGACGACCAACGGCACCACGGCGAGCGGGGCGAGCGCCAGGCAGAGCGGGTTGAGCAGCGCGGCGGCGGCCAGGAAGACCACGATCGCGACCAGCGCACCGGTCCAGGCCGTCCGTACGCTCACCGCCCCGGTGACCAGCTCCCGCCTGGCCGTACGCGGATTCCGCGCGTCGATCCGCCGGTCGAGGATCCGGTTGGCGGCCATCGCGAACGTCCGCGCGCCGACCATCGCGATCGTGATCAGCAGCAGGTCGAGCCAGCGCACGTGGCCGCCGTTGACCTGCATCGCGGTGAGCGCGGAGAGGTACCCGAAGGGCAGCGCGAAGACCGAGTGCTCGATGGTGACCAGCCGGAGGAAGGACTTGACCCTGCCCGGCTGTTCCACCGGAGCGTCGAGGACCGCCATCAGATCTCGTACTCCTTCCAACGCTTGTCGACCAGGGAGACCACCTCGGGGGACATCCGCATTTCCTCCGGCCAGCCCCGGCTGTAGCCCTCCTCGGGCAGCTTGCGGGTCGCGTCGACGCCCGCCTTGCCGCCCCAGAACTGCTGGTACGACGAGTGGTCGAGGTGGTCCACCGGCCCCTCGGTGAGCAGCAGGTCGCGGGCGTAGTCGACGTTGCCGAACGCGCGGAACGCCACCTCGTTGTAGTCGTGCACGTCGCAGTCCTCGTCGACGATCACGATCAGCTTGGTCAGCGACATCAGGTGCGCGCCCCAGATCGCGTTCATCACCTTCTGCGCGTGCTTCGGGTAGCGCTTGCGGATCGACACGATCGCGCAGTTGTGGAAGACGCCGGCGGCCGGCAGGTCGTAGTCGACGATGTCCGGGATCAGCATCTTGAGCAGCGGCTGGAAGATCCGTTCGGTGGCCTTGCCGAGCCCGTGGTCCTCCTGCGGCGGCTTCGACGTGATGATCGAGTGGTAGACCGGGTCACGCTGCATGGTCATCGTCTCGACGTGCAGCACCGGGAACGGCTCGACCGGGGTGTAGAAACCGGTGTGGTCGCCGAACGGGCCCTCCGGCAGCCGCTCGCCCGGCTCCAGGTAGCCCTCCAGCACCACCTGCGCGTTCGCCGGCACCTGCAACGGCACGGTGAGGCAGTCCACCATCTCCACCCGCTCGCCACGCAGGAAACCGGCGAACAGGTACTCGTCGATGTCGCTGGGCAGCGGCGCGGAGGCCGCGTACGACACCACCGGGTCGCAGCCGATCGCCACCGCGACCGGCAGGCGCTGGCCCAGGCGCTCCGCGACGGCGTGGTGCGCGGTGGAGTCCTTGTGGATCTGCCAGTGCATGCCGAGGGTGTTGCGGCCGTGCTGCTGGAGCCGGTAGAGGCCGAGGTTGCGCTTGCCGGTCTCCGGGTGCTTCGTGTGGGTCAGCCCGAAGTTGTGGAAGATCCCGCCGTCGCCGGGCCACACCTGCAGGCCGGGGAGCCGGTTCAGGTCGACGTCGTCCCCGCGGTACACCACCTGCTGGCACGGCGCGGTCTTCACCTTGCGCGGCGGCAGCGACTTGAGCTGCATGACCTTGCCGAGCCCCTCGCGGATGCCCGACCAGCCGACCGGCAGCTCCGGCTTGATCAGCTCACCGATCCGCGCCCCGACCTCGTCGAGCGACTCGACGCCCAGCGCCATCGCCATCCGCTTCTCGGTGCCGAAGAGGTTGATCGCCACGGGCATCTCACCGCGGGTCGGGCGCTCGAAGAGCAGCGCCGGGCCGCCCGCGCGTACCGTCCGGGTGACGATCTCGCTGATCTCCAGGGTCGGGTCGACCGGGACGCTCACCCGCCGCAGTTCGCCCGCGCGCTCCAGGGCCGCGAGGAAGTCCTTGAGATCGTTGTACGGGAAGCCACGAGCCGCCATACCCGCCAGTCTCCCGCACCGGCACCCCGACCACCCCAACCGGGTCGGTCATGTCGACCGCCGCGCATGATCGACTCGACATCTGTGAAGTCGCGGTATCCAGCCGCAGCTGACACCGCGACTTCCAGGAGGTCGAGTCGATCAACCCCGCGCGGCCCCGATCGGCAGCCTTGCACGGCGCGTTAACAGCTCCCTGAGGCCCGCCCGCGCCCCCTCGCGGCGCGGCCCGGATCCTTGGCGGCGCGGCCCGGATCCTTGGCGGCGCGGCCCGGATCCTTGGCGGCGCGGCCCGGATCCTTGGCGGCGCGGCCCGACCCTTGGCGACGCGGCCCGACCCTTGGCGACGCGGCCCGACCCTTGGCGACGCGGCGCGCCCCTTGGCGACGCGGCCCGACCCTTGGCGACGCGGCGCGGCCCGGGTCCTTGGCAGCGGCCCGCGATGCCCGGCCCAAGCTGGTGCGGATGACCGAGCGTGGACACGACGGGCTGCGCCGCTCAATGGTCGTCTTCGACCAGGTCCGCGATCGGTGGGTGGCCACGCTCGGGGCGGAACGGGTCGCCGCCATCGAGGACGACCTGCGCGCCGTCACCCCGGCGAACTGGTTCCGCTTCGACGCGCCCGGCTGGTTCGGCGCCTGACGAGATCCGGAAGACCGGCACGGACGGAGACCGCCCGGCAGGGGCATCGACCGCGATCGGCCCACCGTCGACCGCCTCGGCCCGGCGTTGATCACTATCGGCCGCGACGCAGGCACGGATCGGCCGCGAGGTCGGCGCTCGGCATCGGCGTCGGCGTCGGCGTCGGCACGAATGATCGACTCGACATCTGTGAAGTCGCGGTATCCAGCCGCGTCCGACACCCCGACGTCAATGAAGTCGAGTCGATCAACCCGGACCAACCCCGCGCAGCCCCGGGCACCAACCCCGCGCGACCCGCACGACCTCGACCAACCCGGACCAAGCCCGCACGACCCCAACCAACCCGGACCCAACCCCGCGCGACCCCGACCGAGCCGAACCCGACCCCGAACAACCCGGACCCGACCCCGCACGACGCCGGACAACTCGGAGTCAACCCCGCAGCCCTGGGCAACGCCGACCAACCCGGACAACGCCCCGCAGAACGCCAGGGTCGCGCGAGCCGATCAAGCGCGGCGGCGTGAAGCTCGCGTCAGCTCAGGCCGCCGTACGAGTGCAGGCCGGTGAAGAAGATGTTCACGCCGAACAGGTTCATCAGCATGGTGAAGAAGCCGAGCACGGCGATCCAGGTCGCCACGTTCCGCTTGACGCTCGGGGTGGCCCGGGCGTGCAGGTAGCCCGCGTACACCACCCAGGAGATGAACGCCCAGGTCTCCTTCGGGTCCCAGCCCCACGGGCGGCCCCAAGCCGCCTCGGCCCAGATCGCCCCGGCGATCACCGCGAACGTGAAGATCGGGAACGCGAAGGCGTGCAGCACGAAGGTCAGCCGCTCCAGCGCGGCAGCCGCCGGCAGCCGCTTCGCCAGGGTGTACGGGAAGCTGCGCTTGCCCGCCTCGTACCCCCGGCGCATCAGGAACGACACCGCCGGCACCACGCCGAGCAGGAAGATCCCGGAGCTGAAGACGATGGTCGAGACGTGGATGACGAACCAGTACGAGTTCAGGGCCGGGACCAGCGGCACCACCGGCACGTAGAGCACCAGCTCGGCGGTGGCCACCAGCAGCACCATCACCAGCGTGAGGAACAGGCCGAGCTTGCGCAGCGACGGTCGCTTGGCGAGCACCACGAGCCAGGCGGAGACACCGATGAAGGTGACCGTGAGCACGAACTCGTACATGTTGCCCCACGGCATCCGGTCGGCGGCGATGCCGCGGGTGACCAGGGCCGCGAGGTGCAGCACGGCGGCGACCACGGTGGCCCCGACGGCGATCCGGCCGGCCAACCGGGCCCGACCGGCCGAGCGGCCGTCGGTGACCGCCACCGGCGGCACCGGATCGATCGGGGCGGCGACCGTGCCGCCGGGAGCGCCGACGCCGGCCCCCACGAGTTCCCGGGCGGGACTCGCGGCGGCGACCCGGACCCGGGCTCGGACGTTGCCGAGGGCGAATTCGACGGCGTGGCTGATCATCGCGACCAGGTACGCCAGGATCGCGAACGTCACCAGTTGGTCGGAGAGTGCGGACATCAGTTGGTCCCTTCCCGCATCCCGGCCCGGTCGCCACCGTCGCGATCCGTGCCGACCCGCTCGTCCGGCCGCCCGTCACCGCTGACCGCGGCGACGAGCTGCGCGAACTCGTCTGCGAACCCTGGATAGTCGGTGCGCGGCAACCCACCGGCCTCGACCAAACTACTACCGCCCGTCGGAGTTTCGCCTGTGGGGTCCGCGGATCCACCGGACGTCACCCGGAAGAAGACCCGACGCCGTCGACCGAAGAGCGACCCCATCAGACCGGCGAGCAGGAAGCCGCAGCTCACCAGCAGGATGCCGGAGCCGGGGTCGTGCCGTACCGAGAGAGTGATGTAGCGCCGGGTGCCGAGGAACTCGACGGTGCTCCCGTCGTCGAGCTTCCAGCTCTCGCCCGGCTTGAGCAGCTTGTCGCCGACCTGCTTCACCTTGCCGGTACGGATCTGCCGCTGGTCCAGTTCGTAGACCGACCCGGAGATGCCGGCGTCCATGCCGAGGTTGCCCCGGTACGCGACCAGGTTGAGCATCGGGTTGCGCTCCGTCGGATACTCCGACCGCACGAACGGCGCGGAGTCCGGCGCGGTCGGCAGGTAGAGACCGGTGAAGGCCATCTGCAGGTTCGAGTCCCGCTTCCCGGTCTTCGGGTCGACGTTGGCGTCGGGGAAAGCAGCCAGGCCCTCGCTGGTCAGGCCCATGTCACCGGTGGTGAGGAACGGCTCGACGCTGGTCTGGCTGCGCCCGTAACGGTCGGTGTAGCGGATGATCGGGGCGTATCCGTGGCCGAGCAGGTACACGTTCGCGCCGTCGAGCCGTAGCGGCGAGTTGACCGAGAAGTCCGCCTCCCGGGTCGCCGCACCGGGTTCGTCCACGGTCACCGTGGCGTTGAAGGACGACGGCTGCCCGGACTCCAGGAAGCGGGCGTCGAACCGGTCCAGGGTCAGGCAGAAACCGGGCAGGTTGCCGGTGTCCACGCGCGGCCCGAGCTTCGTCTCGGCGTACTGCTGAGCCGTGTTGCAGAAGGACTTGTCCTCGCCGGCGACCAGCAGCCGGTTACCGCTCCAGCCGTACCAGTGGCCGAGCGCGACGCCGGCCAGGACGACCACCAGCGAGGTGTGGAAGATCAGGTTTCCGGTCTCCTTGAGGTAGCCCTTCTCGGCGGAGACCTCGTTGCTGCGTACCGTCACCCGCCAGCGGCGGCGGCGCAGCACCTCGGCGATCGCCGGCACGCCACCGGCCGGGAGAACCAGCGTCGAATGCTGCGGCAGCCGGTCGAGTCGCTTCGGCGCGGCCGGCGGCTTCGACCGCAGCGTCCGGATGTGGTCGCGCATCCGCGGGGTGATGCAGCCGATCAGCGAGGTGAAGAGCAGCAGGTAGATCGCTGAGAACCAGACCGAGCCGAAGACCTCGAAGCCACCGATCTTGTCCAGCCGGGGGGCCAGGTCGGGGTGCTCCGTGAAGTACTCGTTGACCTTCTCCGGGCTGATGTTCCGCTGCGGGAGCACCGAACCCGGGATCGCCGCGACCGCGAGCAGGAAGAGCAGTACGAGAGCCGTACGCATGCTGGTGAGCTGCCGCCACGAGTTGCGCAGCAGGGCCAGCAGGCGGTTCGGGCGGCGACGGGGCGCCTCGGCCGGGGTGGCGGGCCGCTCGTCCACGATGGTCATCAGATGCTCACCTCACCCACGCCGACGGTGGTCTGCAACCAGATCACGATGTTCGTCCACCCGCCGGTGACCAGCGCGAGGCCGATCACGATCAGCAGCACGCCGCCGACCCGGGTGACCCAGCGGCTGTTGCGGCGGATAGCGCGGAAGACCCCGAGCAGGCGCTGGAAGCCCAACCCGAAGACGACGAACGGTATCCCCAGCCCCAGGCAGTACGCCACGGCCAGCACCACGGCCCGGTCGATCTGGCCGCTGACCGTGGCCATCCCGGTGACGGCGGCGAGCGTCGGACCGACGCACGGCACCCAGCTGAGCGCGAAGACCGCGCCGAAGACCGGCGCACCGAGCAGCCCGGCGGCCGGCAGCCGGTGAATCCGGAACTCGCGCTCCATACCGGGGACCACGCCGACGAAGGCCAGCCCCAGCAGGATGATCAGCGCGCCGATGACGATCTCCAGCGTCCGCTCGTACGCGAAGAAGACCTTGCCGACGCTGGCGAAGAGCACCGCGGTGGCGGTGAACACGACGGTGAAGCCGGCGATGAAGAGCAGCGTTCCGGCGAGTACCCGGCCCTTGACCGCGGCCACCGCGCTCCGGGTCGTACGCCGGCGTACCGCGACGGCCACCCCGCCACCGGAGTCGCCGTCGCCCGCGCCCTCCGGCGTCGCCTGCCGTGCCCGCCCTTCGAGGTCGGCGCCGGCCAGACCGGTGACGTACGAGAGGTAGCCGGGGACCAGCGGGAGCACGCACGGGGAGAGGAAGCTGACGAGACCGGCGAGCGCGGCCGCCCCGATGGCGAGCAGCAACGGCCCGGAGAGGGCGATCTGCCGGAATGTCTCGCCCATCAGTTCGGACCGCTGGTGGGCTGTTCGGCGGCGATCCGTTCGACGATCGGCTTCAGGCCCTCCTGCTTGACGGCGGCCCGGATAACCGCGGCGATCCGGCCCTCACGATCGAGCACCACCGTCGCCGGAATGGTGTTCGGCGGGATGTCCAGGGCGAGCGCCATCCGGCTGGCCGGGTCGAAGAGGCTCTGGTAGGTGATGCCGAAGCTCTGCTCGAACGCCAGCGCCTTGTCCTTGTTGTCCTGGACGTTGATGCCCAGGAAGGTCACCCCGGAGGCCTTGGTCGCCTGGTAGGTGGCCTCCAGGTCGTCCGCCTCGGCCCGGCAGGGCGAGCACCACGAACCCCAGAAGTTGAGTACGACCACCTGGCCGCGCGCCTGGACGACGTCGTAGTTGCCGCCGGTGAGCAGTTCCCCGGCGACCTTCGGCGGCGCCGACCGCTCGTCGGGCGCGCACTCGATGACACCGTCCGGGGTGGTGCCGCAGGACTTCTCCTGGCTCTGCGACGTGCAGCCCACCAGCGCCACCGCGGCGACGGTGGCGAGCAGGCCGGCGGTCCACCTCCGGACGCGCATCATCAAGCCCCCTTGGCCGTCCGGGCGGTCGACGACATGGCGACCAGGTGCGCGGCGGGCTCGGTGTAGCCGATACCGGCCACCTTCGCCCCGTCGAAGTGGAACGAGGTGAGGCTGGCCAGGGAGCACTGCCGCCGGCGCGGGTCGTGCCAGAGCCGCTTGCGCTCGACGTACCGGCGCAGCGTCCAGATCGGCAGCTGGTGCGAGACCAGCACGGCCTCCCGCCCCTCGGCGGCGATCCGGGCGGCGTGCAGCGCCGCGAACATGCGCTCCGCGATCGCCTGGTACGCCTCACCCCACGACGGGGTGATCGGGTCGCGCAGCACCCACCAGTTGCGGGGGTCGCGGAACGAGCCGTCGCCCGGAGAGACCCGCTTGCCCTCGAACCAGTTGGCGCTCTCGATCAGCCGCTCGTCCACCCCGACCGGCAGCCCGAACTGCGCGGCGATGGGCTCGGCGGTCTGCTGCGCGCGTTCCAGCGGGCTGGCGACCACGTGTACCACGTCCCGGTCGGCGAGCCCCTGCGCGGCGGCCTTGGCCATCTGCACACCGAGCTCGGACAGGCGGAAACCGGGGAGCCGCCCGTAGAGGATCTTGTCGGGATTGTGCACCTCGCCGTGCCGGAGCACGTGAACGACCGTACTGCTCACCGCGCCTACCCCCTGTGACCCGCCGCTGCCGCTGCCCGCGCCGCCGCCGGCAACGCCGCGGCGATCTGTTCCAGGGCGGCGTCATCCAGCGCCGCCGAGACGAACCAGGACTCGAACGCGCTGGGCGGCAGGTACACGCCCGCGGCGAGCATGGAGTGGAAGAACGCCTTGAACGCCGGCACCTGCTGGGTCCGCGCGCTGTCGTAGTCGACCACGTCGGCGTCCGTGAAGAAGATCGAGAACATGCTGCCCGCGTACGACAGCCGGTGCGGGACACCCGCGGCGGCCAGGGCGTCCGACGCCAGCTTGCCCACGAGGGCGGCCGTGTCGTCCAGCTTGCGGTAGAGCGCGTCGTCGGCCAGGCGCAGGGTGGCCAGGCCGGCGGCGCAGGCCAGCGGGTTACCGGAGAGCGTGCCGGCCTGGTAGACCGGACCGGCCGGGGCGAGCCGGGCCATGATCTCCGCGCGGCCGCCGAACGCCGCGGCGGGCAGGCCGCCGCCCATGACCTTGCCGTACGTCCAGAGGTCCGCGTCGGTGGGGTCGAGGCCGTGCCATCCGGAGCGGGAGACCCGGAACCCGGTCATCACCTCGTCGACGATGAGCAGCGCGCCGTGCGCGTGGGCGATGCGGGCCAACTCCTGGTTGAAGCCGTCGCGCGGGGCGACCACGCCCATGTTGCCGGCGGCGGCCTCGGTGATGATCGCCGCGATGTGCTGGCCCTCGGCGGCGAAGGCCTCCTCCACCGCCCGCAGGTCGTTGTACGGCAGCACGACGGTCTCGCTCGCCGCGGCACCGGTCACGCCGGGCGAGTCGGGCAGACCGAGGGTTGCCACGCCCGAACCGGCGGCGGCGAGCAGCGCGTCCACATGGCCGTGGTAGCAGCCGGCGAACTTCACAATCTTGGAGCGGCCGGTGAAACCCCGGGCCAGCCGGATCGCCGACATGGTGGCCTCGGTGCCGGAGTTGACCAGCCGGACCTGCTCGACCGGAGTCCGGTCGACGATCTCGGCGGCCAGTTCGACCTCAGCCGGGGTGGGGGTGCCGAAGCTGGTGCCCCGGGCGGCGGCTGCCTGCACGGCGGCGACCACCTCGGGGTGGGCATGACCGAGGATCAGCGGGCCCCAGGAGCAGACCAGGTCGACGTAGCGCCGCTCGTCGGCGTCGTAGAGCCACGGGCCCTCCCCTCGGACCATGAAGCGCGGGGTGCCACCGACCGCGCGGAAGGCGCGCACGGGGGAGTTCACCCCGCCCGGCACGATGGCGCGGGCGCGGTCGAAAAGGGCCTCGGAGGCCGGCGCGTCGGCCGGGTAGCGGCCGGATCCGGCGGACAGGGTATCGGTCACGATGCCGCCATTGTGTCAGCGCCGGCAGGAGTAGTGGCAGGCACCCCGGCCTGGGGTTACCGGGCTCACCCCTGGGGACGGATCGTGGGGTGACGGCTCCTCGGCGGGCCGGGTCGATCAGATCGGGTTAGGCTGGCCCGGTGGATCGTGCCGAACTGTCCATCACGCTACACCGGGCGGGTGACGAGGCTGTGCTGCGTCTCGCCGGGGAGATCGACATGCTCACGGCCGCCCAACTCTCGACCGTCGTGAACGAGGTGCTCACCGATCCGCCGGCTCGAATCGTGCTCGACCTCGCCGGGGTGACCTTCTGCGACTCGCAGGGTCTGGGCACGCTGGTCGTGCTGAGCCGCAAGGCGAGTCACGCCCAGAGCCTCCTGATCCTCACCCACGTGGGCGATTTCCTGCTCCGTGTCCTGGACATCACCGGCCTCCGCTCGGCCCTGATGATCCGCAACGACCAACCCGCCAGCTAACCCACCCCATCCCCACCCTCCCTCCGGTGGCTCCCGCCACCCCTGCTAGGTGATCATGAAGTTATTGCCGACATTCCGGGCGTCGGGCGGCAATGACTTCATGATCACCGGCGCGAAATCGGGGGTGGGTCAGGTGGGGGTGCCCCAGCGAGCCTGCTCCAGCAGGTTCACGGCGCGATCACGGGCGTCCGGGTCGTCGGCGCGGAGCAGGGCGGTCGCCTCGTCGACCGCGTCGGTCAGCATCCGCCACTGCGCGTCCCGCTCCCGCACCAGGTCGGACTGCGCGGCGAGCTGACGGGTCTTGACCCACAACTCCACGAAGACCGAGACCTTGGCCCGCAGCACCCAGGGGTCGAACGGCTTGGTCAGGTAGTCGACCGCGCCGACCTGGTAGCCACGCAGCGCCAACTGGGCATCCCGGTCGGCTGCGGTGAGGAAGATGATCGGTACGTGCCGGGTCCGCTCGCGCCGCTTGATGTGGCCCGCCGTCTCGAAGCCGTCCATGTCCGGCATCTGGGCGTCCAGCAGGATCACGGCGAAGTCGTCCACCAGCAACTGCTTGAGCGCCGCCTCACCGCTCTCCACGGCCACCGCCTGGACCGGCAGGCCCTGGAGGATCGCCTCCAGGGCCATCAGGTTCTCCCGGCGATCGTCCACGAGCAGCGCCTTGGCCATCTGGGTCACGAGCTCTCCTCCGTCCGGCTGCCGCTGATCCAGGACGACATGAGCTCGATCAGTTCGTCCAGGTCGACCGGCTTGGTGATGTAGTCGCTACCCCCGGCGGCCAGGGCCGACTCCCGGTCACCCGGCATCGCCTTCGCGGTCAGGAAGACGATGGGCAGGTCCGCGAACCGGTGGTTACGGCGGATCTGGCGGGTCGTCTCGTAGCCGTCCTGGTCGGGCATCATGGCGTCCATCAGCACGATGTCCACCTCCGGGTGCTCGGCGAGCAGGCGGACGCCGTCCGCCCCGTTGTCCGAGTACAACACGGTCATACCGTGCAGTTCCAATGCGCTGGTCAGGGCGAAGACGTTCCGGACGTCGTCGTCGATGATCAAAACGGTCGCCCCGTCGAGCTGCCGACTGGTCGGGGCGGCCACCGGCTCGGGCACCTCCAGCGGCGGCATGAGCAGCGACGACGGCAGTCCGGCCCGGGTCGGCGACGGCGGCAGCGGAGCCACCACGGCGTCCGGCGCCAGTACGTCCGGGACGAAGAGCGTGAAGGTCGAGCCCTGTCCCGGCGCCGACGCGACGGTGATGGTGCCGCCGAGCAGACGGGCCAGGTCACGGCTGATCGACAGGCCGAGTCCCGTACCGCCGTACCGGCGGCTGGTCGTACCGTCCGCCTGCTGGAACGCCTCGAAGATGATCGACAGCTTGTCGTCGGAGATGCCGATACCGGTGTCGATCACGGTGAACGCGATCACCTGCCGCGCGTTGGTCAACGTCGGTACGTCGAAGACCACGCTCTCGGCCGCCGGGGCGATCCGCAGGGTCACCGCACCGTTGTCGGTGAACTTCACCGCGTTCGAGAGCAGGTTGCGGAGGATCTGCTGCAACCGCTGCGCGTCGGTGACGACCGAGCCCGGCAGGTCCTTGCTGATGCGTACCTGGAAGTCCAGGCCCTTGTCCTCCGCCTGCGGGGCGAACGCCTGCTCGACGTAGCCCCGGATGTCGGCGAACCGGACCTCGGTCGGCTCCACGTCCATCCGGCCCGCCTCGATCTTGGACAGGTCCAGGATGTCGTCGATCAGCGAGAGCAGGTCGGAACCCGCGCCGTGGATGGTCCGGGCGAACTCGATCTGCTTCGGGGTCAGGTTCTGCTCCGAGTTCTCCGCCAGCAGTCGGGCCAGCAGCAGCAGCGAGTTCAACGGCGTACGCAGCTCGTGGCTCATGTTCGCCAGGAACTCCGACTTGTACGCGGAGGCGCGGGTGAGCTGCTGAGCCTTCTCCTCCAGGCCCAACCGGGCCAGCTCGATCTCCCGGTTCTTGACCTCGATGTTGCCCTTCTGCTCGGAGAGCAGCGTGGCCTTCTCCTCCAGCTCCGCGTTGGTCCGCTGAAGCTCGGCCGACTGCTCCTGGAGTTCGTGCGCGAGCCGCTGCGACTGGGCCAGCAGCTCCTCCGTACGGCGGTTTGCCTGAATGGTGTTGACCGCGATGCCGATGGTGAGCACCAGCCGCTCCAGGAACGACAGGTGCAGCTCGGAGAAGGGGACCACGCTGGCGAACTCGATCACGCCGAGCAACTCGCCCTCGAACAGCACGGGGAGCACCACCAGGTCGGCCGGCGGCGTGCTGGCCAGCCCGGAGCGGAGCGTCAGCGCGCCTTCCGGGGCGGCGCTGACCCGGATGGTCCGGCGGCTGAGCGCCGCCTGGCCGACCAGCCCCTCACCCGGCCCGAACGTCACGTCGTGCCCGCGGGCCACGTACCCGTAGGAAGCGGTGAGCCGCAGCCGCATGCTGCCGTCGGAGTTGTCCACCAGGAAGAACGCGCCGAGTTGCGCGTCCACCAGCGGGGTCACCTCCATCATGATCATGCGGCAGACCTCGCCGAGGTCGCGCTGGCCTTGGAGCAGGCCGCTGATCCGGGCGAGGTTGGAGTCCAGCCAGCCCTGCTCGGCGTTCTTCTTCGTCGTCTCCCGGAGGGTGACGATCATCTGGTTGATGTTGTCCTTGAGCTCGGCGACCTCGCCCTGGGCCTGGACGTTGATCCGCTGGGTCAGGTCACCACGGGTGACGGAGGTGGAGACCTCGGCGATCGCCCGCAGCTGGGTGGTGAGCGTGGAGGCGAGCTGGTTGACGTTCTCGGTGAGGTCCCGCCAGGTGCCGGAGACCCCCTTCACCTGCGCCTGGCCACCGAGCTTGCCCTCGATGCCGACCTCCCGGCCGACCCGGGTCAACTCGTCGGCGAACGACGACAGCTGATCCACCATCGTGTTGATGGTGTTCTTCAGCTCCAGGATCTCGCCCTGCGCGTCCACGGTGATCTTCTGGCGGAGGTCGCCGGTGGCGACCGCCGTGGTGACGGAGGCGATGTTCCGTACCTGACTGGTCAGGTTCGACGCCATCGAGTTCACGTTGCCGGTGAGGTCCCGCCAGGTACCCGACACACCCTTCACCTGCGCCTGACCGCCGAGCTTGCCCTCGGTACCCACCTCACGCGCGACCCGGGTCACCTCGTCCGCGAACGACGACAGCTGATCGACCATCGTGTTCACCGTCGACTTCAGCTCCAGGATCTCGCCCTGCGCGTCGACCGTGATCTTCTGCGACAGGTCACCCTTCGCCACCGCCGTCGAGACCTGGGCGATGTTCCGCACCTGCGCCGTCAGGTTCGACGCCATCGAGTTCACGTTGTCCGTCAGGTCCCGCCAGGTGCCCGCCACGCCGCGCACCTGGGCCTGGCCGCCGAGCTTGCCCTCGGTACCCACCTCACGGGCCACCCGGGTCACCTCGTCCGCGAACGACGACAGCTGGTCGACCATCGTGTTCACCGTCGACTTCAGCTCCAGGATCTCGCCCCGGGCGTCCACGGTGATCTTCTGCGACAGGTCACCCTTCGCCACGGCTGTGGTGACCGAGGCGATGTTCCGTACCTGACTGGTCAGGTTCGACGCCATCGAGTTCACGTTGTCCGTTAGGTCCCGCCAGGTCCCCAACACGCCCTTCACCTGCGCCTGGCCACCGAGCTTGCCCTCGGTACCCACCTCACGGGCGACCCGGGTCACCTCGTCCGCGAACGACGACAGCTGGTCGACCATCGTGTTCACGGTGTTCTTCAGCTCCAGGATCTCGCCCCGAGCGTCGACCGTGATCTTCTGCGACAGGTCACCCTTCGCCACCGCCGTCGAGACCTGCGAGATGTTCCGCACCTGCGCCGTCAGGTTGCCGGCGAGCTGGTTCACGTTCTCGGTGAGGTCCCGCCAGGTGCCGGAGACGCCGCGCACCTGGGCCTGGCCACCGAGCTTCCCCTCGATGCCCACCTCACGCGCGACCCGGGTCACCTCGTCCGCGAACGACGACAGCTGATCGACCATCGTGTTCACGGTGTTCTTCAGCTCCAGGATCTCGCCCTGCGCCGCAACCGTGATCTTCTGCGACAGGTCACCCTTCGCCACCGCCGTCGAGACCTGGGCGATGTTCCGCACCTGCGCCGTCAGGTTCGACGCCATCGAGTTGACGCTGTCGGTCAGGTCCTTCCAGGTCCCGGCGACGTTCGGCACCTCCGCCTGGCCGCCGAGCTTGCCCTCGGTGCCCACCTCACGGGCCACCCGGGTCACCTGCTCAGCGAAGAGCCGCAGCGTGTCTGTGAGCGAGTTCATCGTGTCGGCCAGCTCGGCGACCTCGCCACGCGCCCCGACCGTGATCTTCTGCGACAGGTCGCCCTTGGCGACCGCCCGCGCCACCTGGGAGATCGACCGAACCTGACCGGTCAGGTTCGACGCCATGGTGTTCACCGAGTCGGTGAGGTCCTTCCAGGTGCCCGCGACGCCCCGAACGTCGGCCTGGCCACCCAGCTTGCCCTCGGTACCCACCTCACGGGCCACCCGGGTCACCTCGTCCGCGAACGACGACAGCTGATCAACCATCGTGTTCACCGTGCGCCCGATGCGCAGGTACTCACCGCGCAGTGGCCGCCCGTCGATCTCCAGCGCCATGTGCTGGGAGAGGTCGCCGTCGGCGACCGCGACGATCACCCGGGCGATCTCGGTGGCCGGTCGGCCGAGGTCGTCGATGAGGGAGTTGACCGCCCGGTTGCCCTCGGCCCAGGAGCCGTCCAGCCCTTCCTCGTCCAGGCGCTCGGTGAGCCGGCCGTCCCGGCCGACGACCCGGCTGATCCGCCGCAGGCCGAGACACTGCCGCTCCTGGAGCGAGACCACCTCGTTGAAGGCGTCCGCGACCTCCCCGGCCTGCCCGGCGCGTCGGGACAACCGCACCTTCAGATCACCGCGACGAACCCGCCGCAGCGCCTCGGTCAGTTCATCGAGGAGCGCCTCGTGGTCGGGCGCGGAGGAGTCCGCCACCGACTGCTTCACCGTGGTCATTCTTCCTCGTCTCAGCTCGGGGGCCACCGGCTCGTGCCGAGATGCCGGCCATCCCATATTGTGCCCGCGGACGCTCCGTTGCCAGGGCGCGTGAACGCTCGCCACGCCCCGGCACCGAGCCGGAAGCATCGATCCGGGAGCGGGTTGGCAGTCGCCGGGGTGGCGGTGGAGGATACGAGAGTGTCGGCGGAGACGAGGCCCGCGACGGCCGGGGGCCCGGACGGGCATCTCCGGCGCGTCCGCCTGCCCGCCGACCGGCGTACGCCTGCGGCCGCCCGTGCTCTCGTCCGCTCCGTGCTGGCCGAGGCACACCTGGACGAACTGCTCAACGAGGCCCTGCTGCTCACCACCGAGCTCACGACGAACGCGGTGGAACATGCCGGCACGGACCTGGACATCGAGGTCAACGCCGACGAGGTCGGGCTGACCGTCACCGTGTCCGATTTCGCGTCCGGCCCGGTCGAGGAACTCATCGTCGGCGTACGCAACGAGGCCAACGAGATCACCGAGGTGGCCGAGCGGGGCCGCGGGCTGCTGCTCGTCGATCACTTCTCCAGCCGGTGGGGCACCACCTACCTGCCCACCGGCAAGGGCGTCTGGTTCCGGCTCGACCGGTCCGGCAGCGCCGATACCCAGCCGGACGCCGCGGCCGCCGCCTCCGGTACGCTCGGCAACGCCCGGGGCGGCGACGCGACGCCGACTACCAACTCCGCCCCGAGCGCCGCCGCGGTGAGTGAGCTGATGAAGATCAGCCCCGACACGTACGCGGACGACCCGCTGCCGGACTTCGCCACCAGCCTGCTGGCCCGGGTCGCCGAGATGGTCGGCGCGGCCGGCGGCCTGATCCGGTTGGACCGCGGGGACGGGACGGGCCCCCAGGTGCTGGCCCGCTACGGCCGGCAGCCCCGGGCCGGCAACGAGCTGCTCCACGTGCCGTTGACCGTGCACCGCCCGTACGCCGGTGAGCTGGAGCTGGACGCCGCACCGTCGGCGTACGCCGAACCGCTGGCCGTGCTCGCGGCCGAGCGACTCTCGCTGCACCTGGAGAACGACCGGCTGCGCCGGGCCGACGTCCGGCGGCAGTCCTGGCTGACGTTCCTCGCCGAGGCGAGCGAACTGCTCGCCCAGTCGCTCGACGTCGAGTTGACCATGGCGCTCGTTCCGCAACTGGTGGTGCCCCGGCTCGGCCAGTGGTGCGCGGTGCACACGACCGACGAGTGGGGGCGGCTACGGCTCGCAGCGGCCACCCACGCCGACGAGTCGGTGCTGCCACAACTGCACAAGGTGCTCGCCGAGACCGGTCCGGACTCGGTACAGGCCCGGCTGCGTGAGGCGTCCCGCAGCGCCGCACAGGTGCCACTCGGCGGGCCGATGGAAGGCTTCGCCGTACCGCTGATCGCCCGTGGTCAGCGGCTCGGGACGTTGGCCGTCGGCCGGCACCAGCGGCACCGGCACGACCCGGACGAGGTCGCGGTGCTCGAGGACGTCGCCCGCCGGGCCGCGTTGGCGATCGAGAACGCCCGCATTCACGCCGAACGCCGGCGTATCGCGCAGACGCTGCAACAGTCGCTGCTGCCGCCCGTGCTACCCGTGGTCGAGGGGATCGGGTTCGCCGCCGAGTACGTCCCCACCGGGGGCGACGCCGACGTCGGCGGCGACTTCTACGACGTGGTGCCGCTGCCCGACGGGCGGTGGCTGGTGGTGATCGGGGACGTCTCCGGCAAGGGCGTGCAGGCGGCGGCGGTCACCGGGCTGGTCCGCGACGTCATCCGGGTGCTGGTCGGCGACGGCAAGCCGCTGCCCGAGGTGCTCACCCGCCTCAACGAGACGCTGGTCGAGCGCGGCGGCGGCCGGTACTGCACGCTGGCGCTGGCGGCGGTCGGGCCGGTCAACGGCGACCGGCTGGACGTCTCCCTGCACCTGGCGGGCCACGACCGGCCGGTGCTGCTGCGCGGCGGGGGCGGGGGCGCCTTCGTCGGCGCCGGCGGCACGGCGCTCGGCCTGCTCGACCGGATCAGTACGCCCACCGCCGAGGTGCCGCTGGCCCCGGGCGACGCACTGGTCTTCTACACCGACGGGGTCACCGAACGGCGGCGCGGGCGGGAACTCTTCGGCACCGAACGGCTCCGCGAGGCCGCCATGCCGTTGGCCGGCTACTCGGCCGACGTGGTCGCCGCCCGGCTGCGGGCCACCGCACTGGGTTTCTCGGTCGAGGCGCCTCGCGACGACATCGCGATCCTGGTCCTGCGCAACGAAGCGGCCTGACCGGAACCCTCCCGGCGCCGCGTCGCGCCGCTCGATCGACTCGCCTTCCCTGAAGTCGGGGCATCCGCCTGCCACGGACACCCCGACTTCAGGGAAGGCGAGTGGATCAAACCAATCCTCGCCGCCCTCACCCGGTCCTGCGCACCCCGCCCTGAATCCGACCGCCCTGTCCCCGGCCCGAGGGCGAACACGACCGCCCCGTCCCCGGCCCGAGCGCGAACCCGACCGGCGGCAGGCCGTAGGTTGACCTACATGTCGATCGTCGTGGATGCCATCGCCGACCTGCCGCGGCTCGTCCGTACCGTCCTGGTCACCCAGATGGCGGTGGCTGCCGCGTTCGTCGTGGTGGTGCTGCTCTATGTCTTACGAATGGTGACCGCCGGCGTGGGCCCGGCCGAGATGGTCAGCGGGGCGTACGACCCGAAGGACCTCGTTCCGTTCGGCCTGCACGCCGCGAACCCGTTCTTCTGGCTGTACGCCGTCATCTCGGTCGTCTACCTGATGGGCGCCGCGTTCACCGTGCCGATGGCGGTCTACGCCGTGGCGGTGGCGGCCCGGGACGCCGACCGCATCTCGCGGCGCATTCGGACACTCCTGCTGCTCGGCGCGGGCACGACGACGCTTCTCCTGCTGGCCCGGTTGACCCCGGCCGTCGCCGACATGCACCGCTGGTGGCTCGACTGAGGCAGTGGCCCGGCCCGCAGACCCAGCTTGATCATGAGGTTGACGACGCGCGCGGATCGAACTCGCCGCCGACGTCATGATCAACCGCCACGGTCGGGCGGGGCAGGGGCTGGGGGTGGACTTCAGCCGCCGCCGGGGAGGCGACCGGGGGCGAGTCGGTGGTGCGGGTCGAGGTGCGCCTTGGCCGCGCGCAGCCGGGGCAGCCCGGTCAGCTCACCCCAGAGGTCGACCTCGCGGCGCACCGACGCCGGCGCCGACAGGACCACGCACCGGCCCTTGCGAGCCAGCAACACCCCACGGACGGCGGCCAGGATCGAGGCGACCCGGTCGGCGGGGAGCGACCCCGGCAGTGCCGCGTGCACCACGCCCAGACCGGCGGAGCCGCGTACGGGCACCGGGGCGCCGGCCGCGTCGCGTAGCGCGTAGACGGCCGCGTGCAGGTCGGTGATCGGCACCTCGATGCGCAGCGCGGTGTCACCCGGCCCGAACGGGTAGCGCCGCCACCACGGCGGGGCCGAGTGGGTGACCAGGGCACCGTCGATCAGGGACACCAGGCGTTCGGCCCGTTCGACGGCGTCTGCCGGACCGCCTTCGAGCAGCACCACGACACTGCCGGCCCGCGACGGGGCGTCCGCCCGCCCGGCCATCGACGGGTGCCGTGCCCGGGCCGCGGCTGCCGGGTCGGCCGGGTCGATCGGGCGGCGGGGCCGGGGCAGGGCGGGAAGGTCCAACTCGATCGCGGCCGGGTCGAGGCGTGCGGCGAGGACCGTGCGCACCAGGTCGTGCACCTCGAGCGGGGTCCAGACCGGACGGGAGACCCAGAGCCGGGTGGCCGGCACCGCCTGCACTCGTAGGGTGGCCGAGACCAGCACCCCGAGCGTGCCCTGCGACCCGCAGAGCAGGCGCGCCAGATCGAGCCCGGGCGCTCCGCCACCGGCGTGGATCAACTCTCCGTCGGCGGTCAGGTAGCGCAGCCCGACCAGTTGATCGCAGGGGGTGCCGTGCCGGTGCCGCAGCGGACCGGCCTCGCCGGCGGCGAGTACGCCGCCCAGGGTCGCCCCGGGTGAGGGTGCGTCGACGGCGAGCCGCTGCCCGGTGCGGTCGAGTGTCGCCTGCACCGCGCGCAGCGGCGTGCCGGCGCCCACCTCGGTCACCGGCGCGTCGACCTGCTCGTGGCCGATCCCGGCGAGCCGACCGGTGTCGAGCATGATGTCGACCTGCTCCGGCGCCGCACCCCAGTCGATCTTGGTGCCGGCGCCGCGCGGAACCACCGTGAGGTCGTGCCGGGCCGCCAACCGGAGCACCTTGGCCGCCGCCTGCGGGCCACCTGGCACCGCGACCCAGCGGGCAGCGCGCCCGGCCACCTCATCGGCCGGACCCGCGAACCGGGCGAAGGGCGCCCCGCAGATCTCCGTGAGCCGTTGGGTGATCTCGAGGGCTCCGGACCGGTCGGTCGAACTCGCTGCAGCCGCCATGCCGGTCATCGTACATGTGTTCGAAAGCTGCGGTGGGGATTCGCGGCGGAGGCGACGCGCATACCGGCGACGAGCGGGGGCCGGCCGGTAACGTGGCGGCCGTGACCACCGAGACTTCCCCGCCCGTGGCCAAGCAGGTGCCCGCCGAGCGCAACCACCACGGCGACACCGTCATCGACGAGTACGCCTGGCTGGCCACCAAGGACGACCCCCAGACGATCGCCTACCTGACGGCCGAGAACGACTACACCGAGGCGCGCACGGCACACCTGGCCGGGCTGCGCGAGCAGCTGTTCGAGGAGACCCGGCGGCGCACCCAGGAGACGGACCTGTCGGTGCCGAGCCGCAAGGACGGCTACTGGTACTACACGCGGACCGTCGAGGGGCAGCAGTACGGCGTGCAGTGCCGGCGCGCCGTACGCGAGGGCGAGACCGAACCGCCGATGAGCGCCGACGGAGCCCCGCTCGACGGCGAGGAGGTGCTGCTCGACGGGAACCAACTGGCCGAGGGGCGCGACTTCTTCGCGCTCGGCGCGTTCGACGTGAGCCCGGACGGACGCTGGCTCGCGTACTCGACCGACTTCTCCGGTGACGAGCGGTTCACCCTGCGGGTGAAGGACCTGACCACCGGCGAGCTGCTCCCGGACGAGGTGCCGGACACCTTCTACGGCACCGCCTGGTCCAGCGACGCGTCGGCGCTCTTCTACGTCACCGTCGACGACGCCTGGCGGCCGTACCGGGTCTGGCGGCACACCATCGGGACGCCGTCCGCTGAGGACGTGGTGGTGCACCAGGAGGACGACGAGCGGTTCTGGGTCGGTGTCGAGCTGACCCGCTCCGAGAAGTTCATCGTCATCGACATCCATAGCAAGATCACCAGTGAGGTGCTGGTGATCCCGGCCGGCAACCCGACCGGGCTGCCGGCGGTCGTCGCACCCCGCCGGCAGGGCGTCGAGTACACGGTGGAGCACCACGGCCACCGCTTCCTGATCCTGCACAACGACGGCGCGGAGGGCTTCGCGCTGGCGTACACCTCGGCGGACACGCCGGGCGACTGGGTGCCGCTCATCGAACACTCCCCGGGCACCCGGCTGGAGGCGGTGGACGCGTTCGAGAACCACCTGGTGGTCTCGCTTCGCACGAACGGGCTGACCGGGTTGCGGGTACTCCCCATCGGTGGCGGCGACGCGTACGACATCGACTTCCCCGAGCCGATCTACAGCGTCGGCCTGGACGCGAACCCCGAGTACCGGACCGGCCAGATCCGGCTGCGCTACTCCTCGCTGATCACCCCGGACTCGGTCTACGACTACGACCTGGTGACCCGGCAGATGGTGCTGCGCAAGCAGAAGCCGGTGCTGCCCGGCCCCGACGGGCGGCCGTACGACCCGGCGGAGTACGAGCAGCACCGGGACTGGGCGCTCGCCGACGACGGCACCCGTGTGCCGATCTCGCTGGTCTTCCGCAAGGGCACGCCCCGCGACGGATCCGCCCCCTGCGAGCTCTACGGCTACGGCTCGTACGAGGCCAGCATGGATCCGTGGTTCTCAGTCGCCCGGCTCTCCCTGCTGGACCGGGGCGTGATCTTCGCGGTGGCGCACATCCGCGGCGGTGGCGAGCTGGGCCGACGCTGGTACGAGCAGGGCAAGCTGCTGGCCAAGAAGAACACCTTCACCGACTTCGTGGCCTGCGCCCGGCACCTGGTCAAGGCGGGCTGGACGGCTAACGACCGGCTGGTGGCCCGGGGCGCGTCGGCCGGCGGGCTGCTGATGGGTGCGGTCGCCAACATCGCCCCGGACGCGTTCAGCGGGATCGTGGCGCAGGTGCCCTTCGTGGACGCGCTCACCTCGATCCTCGACCCGTCGCTGCCGCTGACCGTCACCGAGTGGGAGGAGTGGGGCAACCCGCTCGACGATCCCGAGGTGTACGCGTACATGAAGTCGTACACGCCGTACGAGAACGTGGCGGCCCTCGACTACCCGGCGATCCTCGCGGTGACCAGCCTGAACGACACCCGGGTGCTCTACCACGAGCCGGCGAAGTGGATCGCCCGCCTGCGTGCGACCGCGCCGCAGGGCGACTATCTGCTGAAGACCGAGATGGGCGCGGGCCACGGCGGCCCCAGCGGCCGGTACGACTCCTGGCGTGAGGAGGCGTTCATCAACGCCTGGATCCTCGATCGCCTCGGCCGCGCCTGACAAGCCGGGAGGCGCCGACGCGCCTGACACGCCGGGAGGGGTCCGACGCGCCTGACACGCCGGGAGGGGTCCGACGCGCCTGACACGCCGGGAAGCGCCCGACGCGCCTGACACGCCGGGAGGGGTCCGACGGGCCCCTCCCGGCGCGCGGCACACCGGTCAGGCCGGCCCGGCGGTCAGGACACCGGCCAGTACGTTTGGGTCGGCGTTGCCGCCGGTGACCACGACGACCGTCCGGCCCTCGGGAAGCTCGTGGCCGTGGAACAGCCGGGCGGCAAGGGCTACCGCGCCGCTCGGCTCCACCACGAGCCGAGCATCGCGCACCAGGCGACCCATCGCGGCGGTGATCTCCTCCTCGGTCACGGTCACGATCCCGTCGAGGCGTTCCCGCAGGTGGGCGAAGGTCAGCTCGGACAGGTTCGTGCGCAACCCGTCGGCGCTCGTCCGGTGGGTCCGCTCGACGTCCCAGACGACCACCGCACCCGCGGCGAGCGATTCCCGGGCGTCGGCGGCGAGCAGTGGTTCGACGCCGATCACCGCGGCTGACGGGCGCAGCGCCTTCACCGCCGTGGCCACGCCCGACGAGAGACCACCGCCGCCCACCGGCACCAGCACCACGTCCACGTCGGGGAGGTCCTCGACGATCTCCAACCCGACGGTGCCCTGACCGGCGATGACACGCGGATCGTCGAAGGGCGGCACCAGCGCGCCGCCGGTCTCCGCCGCGATCCGTTCCGCCTCGACCAGCCGCCGGGCCGGCGGGACGAGCACGACCTCGGCGCCGCGGGCACGGATCCGGTCGACCTTCACGGCGGGTGCGCCCTCCGGCACCACCACCGTGCAGGGCACGCCCGCGGACCGGGCCGCGTACGCCAGCGCCTGCCCGTGGTTCCCGGACGAGTGGGTGACCACACCGCGAGCGCGGACCGCCGGGTCGAGCCGGGCAACCGCGTGGGTCGCGCCGCGCAGCTTGAACGAGCCGACCGGTTGCAGGCTCTCCGGTTTGAGCCACGTCTGCGCGTCCCACGGTGTCGGCAGCAGCGGGGTACGGGTCACGGTGCCGGCGATGTCCGTCGCGGCGGTCCGCACATCATCGATCGAGATCAGCTCCATCGCACCATGCTGCCCGCACCGCAGGACGGCCCGCTGCCCCTCCGGAGCGCACTCGCCCCGGCGGGAGCCGTCAGCGGCCTAGACTGCCTCGGTGAGCGAGGCCGACGAGCAGCCGGAGGGGGCTGATCCAGCGGGGGCGGAACCGAGCGCCGCCGGACGCCGGCCGGGGCTGGTCATCGTCGCGGTGGTCGTCGCCGCACTGCTCGTCTGCTGTTGTTCGGCGGCGCTCGGCCTGATCATCTCCTGGTCGGCGGGGCTCTTCCACCCACCCGCGTGATCACGCCGACCGACGGGCCGTCGTCAGCGAGCGCGACCAGGAGCGATCAGGGCCGCTGCCTCACCGGTACGCGCCATGCGTTGCCAGCGCAGCCGGTTGCCGATGACGGCGGTGACCACGGACTGCACCACGACCAGGTACATCACCTGCCGGTAGACGATCTGCTGCAACGGCAGTGCCCACAGCGGCGCGAGGCGTTCGCGGTCCAGCCGCAGCGCGTAGCCGGCGGTCAGCGCCTGGAGCAGCAGCAGCCCGAACCAGGACAGGACGAGCGTCGACCAGGGCAGGAACAGCAGACCGTAGAGGGCGAAGACGTCGACCGCCGGAGCGGTCAAGGGCAGCAGGATCTGGAACACCGTGAGGTAGGGCAGTCCGCGCCGGCCCAGCTTGCCGCCCGCCCCCGACTCGCGTAGCGCGTGGCGGTGCTTCCACATCGCCTGCATCGTGCCGTAGCACCAGCGGTACCGTTGCCGCCACAGTTGCCGCAGCGTGGACGGCGCCTCGGTCCAGGCGATCGCGGCCTCCTCGTACACCACCCGCCAACCGGCCCGCAGCACCTTCATGGTGAGGTCGGTGTCCTCCGCGAGGGTGTCCCCCGGCACGCCACCCACGGCGAGCAGCACCTCACGGCGGAACGCGCCGATCGCGCCGGGAATGGTGGGCATGCACTGCAGCACGTCGTACATCCGGCGGTCGAGGTTGAAGCCGATGACGTACTCGAGGTGCTGCCAGCGGCCGAGCAGCCGCCGCCGGTTCGCCACCTTGGTGTTGCCGGAGATCGCACCCACCGTCGGGTCGGCGAAGCCCTGGACCAACCGGTGCACGGTGTCCGGCTGGAACACCGTGTCCCCGTCCACCAGGACCAGCAGTCCGGCCCGCGCGGCCCGGATCCCGGTGTTCAGCGCCGCCGGCTTGCCCGCGTTCGCCTGCCGGATGACCCGTACGCCGCGTAAACGCATCCGCTCGACGATGTCGGCGGTGCCGTCGGTGGACCCGTCGTCCACCACGATCACCTCCAACGCCGGATAGTGGCTCGCCACCAGCGACCGGACCGTCGCGGCGATGTTCGCGGCCTCGTTGTACGCCGGCACGATCACCGAAACCGGCGCGCGCACCTCTGGCTGGTGGCCGGTACGCCGTCGCACCCGGCGGACGTGCCGCTGGGCGCAGACCACCTGGACGGCGAGCCGGGCCACGCCGAGCACCAGCGCGATGCCGAGCAGCAGGTTCATGCCGCTGGCCACCCAGCCGGCCGCGACCTGTGTCCAGCGAACCAGCGTGCCGCTGATCCGGGTTCCGGTGCCCGCCGGAACGGTCGACTCGGGCGCGTCGATCCCCGCCGAAACGGTGGTGAACCGGTAGCCCTGCCGGGTGAGCTCCGGCAGCAACCGGTCCAGCGCGGCGACCGTCTGCTCGCGGTCGCCTCCCCCGTCGTGCATGAGCACCACCGCACCGCGGCCACCGGCCGGGGTGGCCGCCTCGGCGATCCGCGCGGCACCGGGACGCTGCCAGTCATGCGTGTCCCGGTCGGCGAGCACGGCGACATGTCCGCTGCCGGCGGCAGCGCGCACCGCAGCGTAGTCGGCCGCGGTCAGCGCCGACGGCAGCGAGGAGAAGGGCGGTCGCAGCAGGGTGACCTCGCGCCCGGTGGCGCTGGCTATCGCCTTGCGGGTCAGCGACAGTTCCAGGTCGCCCCGCCACCCGGGCACGGCGGCGAGATCGGCGTGCGTGAAGGTGTGCGAACCGATCTCGTGTCCCTCGGCGAGTATCCGCCGCACCAGTTCGGGATGTTCGTTGACCCGGGCGCCGACGACGAAGAAGGTGGCGTGGGCGTGATGCCGCCGCAGCACGTCCAGCACCTGCGGCGTCCAGCGAGGGTCCGGTCCGTCGTCGAAGGTGAGCGCGATGGTGCGGTCCGGCATCGACCGACTGACCGGCTCGGCACGATCCAGCCGGAGCACCGGCCCACCGGCGGTGACGCTCTTCGGCGGGCCCGCCGCGTGGACCGTGGCGTCGGCGGCCGGCCGGGAGCCGCCGCCGAGGCCTGTCACCAGGCCGTGCACGGTGAGCGTCGCGAGCAGCAGCAGCACACCGAGCAGGAGGAGGAACCAGTGCGCCCGAGGGTCGCGTCGGGCGACATGTCGCGCCGGGGTCACTGCGGCTTGCCCGGCGACCTGTTCGGCTTCGGCGTCGCGCGCCGCTCGTCTCCCTGACCGGGATGGTCGGTCCAGGTCGATCTGGCGGTCTGTGGAGCCGTGTGGCTGGCCTCCGGCGTCACCGCCCGGGTGGGCGCCGAGGCGGGCTCGGTCGTGCTGGTGGCCGGCGAGGGGTTCGCGGAGGGCGAGGATCCGAAGCCGTCACGGCCGTCCAGCCCGGCCTCGATCGGCCGCGCCGGTCGGGAATCCGGCCAGTTGGGCACCGGCACGGGGGCTTCGAAGAAGAGACCGGCGAGGATCAGCACGATGCTGGCGAGCAGGCCCAGGCCCATGGCGGTACCGGCGATCACCGTCAGTCGACGGCGGCGACCGGTGCGGTCGACGAACACCGGCGGTGCGGCGCCCGGCTGGTTGTGCATCTGGTGAACTCCCACGGCTGACTCCGCCGAGGCTCGTCCGAGCCTCGACGAGAGCCCGGCATCCCGGGCCCCGAGGCTAAAAGCGCTCCCCGGGCTCGGGGCGTTACATCATCAGGTCGTCCTGAGCTCCTCGATCGCGGTGCTGGACCGGAGGAAGAGCAGGCCGATCCCGACCGTGGCGAGCACCCCGGCCAGGGCCCCGGCCCCGAGCAGCGCAAGCTGTTCCAGCGGTACGTCGGGCACCGCGCGCAGCGCCGGGCTCTCCATGACCCGGGTGTACTGCTCCCGGGTCGCCGGGTCGGCGCAGAGCGCCGCGCTCGCCTCACACACCTCGTAGGTCGATGAACCCCGCCGGACGTCGCCGAAGAAGGCCCGGCCCAGGACCGTGCCGACGGTCAACGCCAGCAGGATCGCCGGAACGGCGGGGAGCACCGCCTGCCAGGCGATCGACCAGCCCACCGTGCCTCGCGGCACACCGGCCGCCACCAGGGCCGTGTACGCCCGGCGCCGCGCGACGATGCCCTCGACGACGGCGACGAGCAGACCGGTGGCGGCGATCACCACCGCCACCGCCACCGCGAGGTCCACCAAACTCATCGTGCTGAGGTAGAACGGGTTGTCACCCACCTCGCCGCCGACGACTCGGCTCTCCTCCCGCATGAGCCGGTCCTGAGTGACGAAGTGCGAGCGCAGCGCGGCCGCCCCGGCGCCGAAGGTCACCGCCGCCAGCAGGGCGGCGAAGGTGCGGCTCCCGGCCCACGGATCGGCCATCATCCGGCCGCCGGCGAGCAGCGCGGCGGGGTGCCGGGCGTACCTGCGCAGCAGCCGTCCCGTGGTGTACGAGATCCAGCCGGTGCCCGTCACGATGCCGAGCATGGTGGCCAGCCCGCCCCCGACGATCAGCACCAGCGCGAGGCCGACGTACGGCCCGTCCACGGTCCGTCCCAGGATGACCGGCCAACCGACGATGAAGGCGGCGACACCGGCGACGATCAGCACTCCCGCCCAGGGGCCAGGGCCTCGCTCCCGGGCCGCCCGTCGGGTCACACCCAGCGGCGTGGTGATGACCGGTCGCAGCATCAGTGCGGTGGACAGCCCGGCGATCAGCGGCAGGCCGACCACCACCGCGGCGAGCGCCCCGCCGTTCGGCAGCACGTCGGTGGGGAGAGGGAGCTGCCCGTGCTCGTCCGGCCGGTCGAGCAGCTCGCGACCGACCAGGTAGAGCGCCAGACCGGTGAGGGTGCCGAGGAGACTGGCGACCCCGGTCTCCAGCATCGCGAGCCGGGTGACCTGCCCCGGGGTGGCACCGGCGAGCCGGAGCGCGGCGAGTCGACGGTCCCGGGCCGGGGCGCCGAGCCGCGCACACTGCCCGGCCAGCGCCAGCACCGGAATCGTGAGCAGCACGAGGGCGAACGCGGTGCCGCCGCGCAGCCCCGGCTCCCGCAGGAGCGCGTGCGAGTACTGCTCGGACCAGCGGACCATGTTGCCTTCCGTGGCGGGCGGGGTGGGGATGGCCAGCACGTTGAGCGCCGCGAACGCGGCCAGCGCCGCCAGGGTGGCGCTGAACGCGGTGAGCAGCACACGTGCGGTGTCGGTGCGGGTCCCGGCCAGGGCGAGCCGGAGCAACGCCTGTGGTCTCACCGGTCACCGCCGATCAACGGCGCGTCCAGGCCGAGGCCACTGTGGTCGACCGTTCCGTCGCGGAGGGTCACCTCCCGGTCGGCGTACGCGGCGATGCGCGGTTCGTGCGTCACCAGCACGATCGAGGTGCGCTGCTCCCGGGCGACCCGGACCAGCGTGGTGAGCACCTCTTCGCCGGTGAGCGAGTCCAACGCGCCGGTCGGCTCGTCCGCGAAGAGCACCCGCGGGCCGGTGACCAGCGCCCGCGCCGTGGCGCACCGCTGCTGCTGCCCACCGGACATCTCGCCCGGCCGTACGTCGGCCAGCTCCGCCACGCCGAACCGGTGCAGCCAGGTCACCGCCGCCTCCCGTGCTTCTCGCCGCCCCGTGCCGGCGAGAAGCAACGGGAGTGCGACGTTCTCCGCCGCGGTCAGTTCGGCCACGAGCTGACCGAACTGGAACAGCACCCCGAACTCGGTGCGCCGCAGCCTCGATCGGGCGGCCTCGGACCAGGTGTCGAGCCGTTCACCGCGCCAGAGCACCTGACCGGCGTCGGGCCGCAGGATCCCGGCGAGACAGTGCAGGAGGGTGGACTTGCCGCACCCACTCGGCCCGGTCACCGCGAGGATCTCCCCCTCGTCGACGTCGAGCGCCACCCCGCGCAACGCGGGCGTCCGCCCGTACGATTTGACCAGGTCACGAGTCTGTAGCTGGCTCATGCCGCACCTCCCGGTGCCAGTCGGCGACGCGGCTCAGCGTGGTTTGCAGCCAGCGCAGGTCGGCGTCGAGGTGAGCAATGGCGAAATCGACCGCCACGATGTCGTCGAGGGAGGCGGCCGGGGCGTGTTTCAGCGCGGTCAGCTCGCGCAGTCGCGCGGTGTGCGCCTGACGCTGGGCGGCCAGGCAGGCACGGGCCCGGTCCACATCGGCGACCAGCAGCGTCACCGCCACCTTGGTGAGGAGCGTGCTGGCCACGTACGGGAGCGGCGGCTCGACCTCGGTCAGCCAGCGGTCCAGCGCGGCCCGTCCGTCGTCGGTGAGCGCATAGGTGGTGCGCTCGGGCCCGCCGTCGCGGTTCTGTCCGGTGGGGACCACCAACCCGTCCCGCTGCAACCGGCTCAGCGTGGCGTAGACCTGACCGAAGGCCACTGGTCGAGCCTGCGGCAGCCGCTCGTCGTGAGCCCGCTTGAGTTCGTAACCGTGCTTGTCGCCGGTCGCGAGCAGCCCGAGCAGGACGTGCGGCATGGACACGCGTCCACTATTCACTCAGTGAATAGTGCGAGTCAATGAGTCGGGGCCCGCCGATCACACCCCGCTGGTGACGCGGGTACGCGCGGAGCGCGGTCGACGCGCGGATGGAGTGTGACTGTCAGCCGACGCTCCAGCGGGGATCGCGTCCGGTCAGGCCGAGCAGCCGGTCCAGGTCGGGCACGGTCGGGTCGGTCGGTACCGGGTCGGCGAAGACACCCATCTGCCGGGCCGTCGGGGCGAGCTGCACGGTCGGCTGGTGCAGCGCGACGGTGACCTCGGGCGCCGGCGCGTACGGTTGGCCGGTCGCGACGGCCAGGTCCCAGCCGTGCACGGTCAGGTCGAGCAGAACCATGCCGCCCACAGTGGTTTGCGGCATGCCCATCCCGGGCGAGATGCCCTCCGAACTCGCCGGGTCGGACCAGGCGGCGATCAACCTGTCGATCTCCGCCTCGAACCGGCTCCGCCAGTCGTCGGTGAGGTGGTCCAGCTTCTCCGCCCAGGTCACGGCGCGCTTCGCGGCCAGGTCCTGGAAGTTGACCACCACCTGGAAGAGGTGGTTGAGCAGGTCGCGTACGGCGTAGTCGCGGCACGGCGTCGGCAGGTGCAGCTGGTCGTCGGCGATGCCCCGCACCACCGCGACCGTCGGCGGCGCCGCAGCCGTCAGCAGATCGCTAGTCTCTGTGGCCATAGGCCCAGCGTATGAGGGTGGTCTTGAAAAAATGCGACAGCGACCGCGTGGCGACAGCCGGGGAATTCTCGCCCCCGGCCGGTTGCTGCGGCAGGTCCGGTTCCGTCGGCACCTGCCGGCGCCGGCACTACGCCCGTGGGTCGAGCACTACTGGCTCGTCGACTGGGAGCTGACCGAACCGTTCGCGCAGCAGGTCGTACCGCATCCGGCGGTGAACGTGGTCTTCCGCCGCGACGGCGACGGCCCGGAGTCCGGCGAGGTGGCCGGCGTCGGGCTGACCCTCTTCTCGATCACCCTGGCCGGCACCGGCCGGGTCAGCGGCGTCCAGTTCCGGCCCGGCGGCTTCCACCCGTTCTGGCAGGGCTCGGTCGCTGAACTGACCGGCCGCCGCCGGCTGCTCGCCGACCTCGCCGAGCACTGGCCACCGGCCCGCGACCACAGCGGCGGCGTCTGCGACGGTACGGACGCCGACCGCTGCCGCCGTCTCGACGGACTGCTCACCGGCTGGAAACCACAAGCAGCGGACCCCGTCACCGACGAGGTGATCCGCCTGGTCGAGGAGATCCGCACCGACCGCACGGTGCTCCGGGTGGACGCGTTCGCCCGGCGGCACGGGCTCACCACCCGCCGGCTGCAACGCCTCTTCCTGGACCGGGTCGGCGTCGGCCCGAAGTGGGTGATCCGGCGCTACCGGATCCAGGAGGTCATCGAGCAGGCCGCCGACGGGCCGGCGCCGGACTGGGCACGGCTCGCCGCCGACCTCGGCTACAGCGACCAGGCGCACCTCGTGCGGGAGTTCACCGCCGCCACCGGGATGTCCCCCGCCGCGTACACCCGCTCGCTCGCCTGACCCGGCACGCCCGCCCCGCGCCCGGACCTTCGGCCCCCGCCCGACACCGACCGCGGGGCAGGCTCCGACCGCGAAACCAACCGCGGGCCGCTCCGAGCTCGATGCCGACGTCGATCCCGACGCCGGCGCCGACACCGGCGTCACGCAGCGTAACGCGGCCTACCGTCCGGCCACCCCCACTCGGACGCTTTGCTCTGCACCCACATACGCGCCGCTAACCCACAGTTACTCTTCCGAGCAGGCCACGCATCGACCCGCGCCAAGAAGGCGCAGGTCAGAGTTGTGGTGCGTATTCGGGTGCAGAGCAAAGCGAGCGAAGCGGTGGTGGTCGACCGAGGCTCGCGACGACCCTACGTGTTCAACGGTCCACGGTCACGCTGTGCAACCGCGGCGCCAGACGTTCTCACCTGCGGCGCAGGACGACCACCGCGACGTCGTCGTTGATCTCGGGCGGGGCGAGTTCCACCAGCAGCCGCTGGCAGAACCGGTCCAGGTCGTCGTCGACCTGCGCGGCGACGTCCGCCAGCGCCGCCAGCCCCTCGTCGATGGTCGCGTCCCGACGCTCGATCAGGCCGTCGGTGTAGAGGACCAACGTCGCCCCGACCGGCAGCACGAACTCCAGGTCCTCCGGGCGATCCGCGCGGACGCCGAGCAGCGGCGCGGAGTGCTGGACGAACTCGACCTTGCCGTCGAGGCTGAGCACCGGCGGCAGGTGGCCGGCGCTGGCCAGCCGGATCCGCCCCGTCGCCGGCTCCAGCAACAGCACGCAGAGGGTCGCCGACTCGTTCGGCAGCAACGTGCGCATCAACTCGTTGACCCGGTGCAGGATCGCGCCCGGCTGGTGCCCCTCCACCGCGTACGCCCGGACGGCGTGCCGGAGCTCGGCCATCACCGTCGCCGCGTGCAGCGAGTGCCCAGCCACGTCACCGACGGCGAGCAGCAGGCGCCCATCGAGCATCACCAGCTCGTAGAAGTCGCCGCCCACCTCGGTTCGCGCGCTGGCCGGCTCGTAGCGCACCGCGAGGTCGAGACCGTTGATCTCCGGGATCCGTCGCGGGAGCAGGCTGCGCTGAAGCGTCACCGCGATTCGATGCTCCTCGTCGTACGAGCGCTGGGCCTCCACCGCCGCCGCCACGGCCTGCACGAGCTGTACGAGCGCCGGAGTACGGGCGGTCTGAGTCCTGGTGGGAACCACGACGTAGAGCGGCGGCCGGTCCTCCCGCAACCGGGCGGCGGCCACCGTCACCGTGTCGCCGGCCGGCCAGTCCAGCAGCGCCCATTCGGCCGGATCGGTGACCCGGACCGTCGTGCCGACCGGAACGACACTGTCGTCGTGGACCACCCACGGCACGATCGTGACGTCCAAACCACGGCCTGCGGCCACCCCGGCGAGGTACTCGCCGTCAGCGGTCTCGGCGACCACCGCCGCCGGGCTCTTGAAGATCTCGGCGGCCCCGGCCGCAGCCGCGTCGAGCAGCTGCCTGAAGGTCGACGCGGCGTGCACCGCGACCGTGGTGTCGGCGAGCGCGAGCATCCTCGCGGCGAGCAACTCGGCCTGTTGCCGGGCCTGGTAGTAACGCAGCACCGCGTTCGCGGTGGCGATCAGCTCGTCGGGCTCGATCGGCTCGGCGAGGTAGGCGTCCGCGCCCCGCGTCAGTCCCCGGGCCCGGTCCGCCACGTCCACCGCGTGCGCCGACACGTGGATCACCGGTGTCGCCGGACGCAAGTTCTTGATCCGTTCGCAGACCTCGAAGCCGTTCAGGTCGGGCAGCCGGACGTCGAGCACCACCAGGTCGACCTGGTCGGTCTCGACCCGGGTCAGCGCCTCGGTGCCGCTCTCCGCCTCGATCACCTGGAAGCCGGCGCGGGTCAGCCAGCTGACCAGCAGGTACCGCTTGGTCCGGCTGTCGTCGACCACCAGCACGGTCGGCTGGGTGGGCACGTCAGGCTCCGCCCACGGGCAGGGTGACGGTGAAGGTGCTTCCCCGGCCGGGCTCGCTGGTCAGCTCCAGCGTGCCGCCGAGCAGGGTGACGAGCCGCCGGGCGTACGGCAGGCCGAGCCCGGTACCACCGACGCGGGTCGCCCCCGGCGCCTGGTAGAACTCCTCGAAGATCCGCTCGTGCAGCTCAGGCGCGATACCTGGACCCGTGTCGGTGACCGTCAGGGCCAAGTGGTCGTCCCGTCGCAGCGCGCGCAGCCGCACCTCGCCCCGCTCGGTGAACTTCAACCCGTTGTGCAGCAGGTTGCGCAGCACCTGACCGAGCAGCACCTCGTCGGTGCGCAGCGTGGCGGCCGGCGGCTCCTCCACCACCAACTCCACCTCCGGGCGGGTGGCGACCGCGCGCAGCGTGCCGCGCAGCTGCCCGAAGACCGGCCGCAGGTCCACCTCGGCCAGGTTCAGCTCGATCCGGCCCGACTCCGCCTTGGCCAGGTCGAGCAGCTCGTTGACCAGGGTGAGCAGGTCGGTCGCCGACGAGCGGATCAGCTCCACCTGCTGGGACTGCTCACGGGTCAGCGGGTCCGACGCGGAATCGGCGAGCAGCCGGCCGAGCCCGATGATCGCCGTCACCGGAGCCCGCAGCTCGTGGCTGACGTTGGCCAGGAACCTGCTCTTGGACTCGCTCGCCGCCCGCAGCTGGGCCGACTTCTCGTCCAGCTCGGCGTAGAGCGCCACCACGCCGCGGTTGGTCTCCTCCAGCTCCTCGGAGAGCTGACCGTAGAGCGCGAGCACCCCACGGTTCGTCTCCTGGAGCTCCTCGTTCAGCACCGCCAGCTCGTCCCGCTGTTGACGTACGTCGTCGAGGGCCGCGATCAACTGCTGGTTCTGCGCGGCCAACTCGTCCAGGGCGCTGCCTGGGGCGCTCTGGACGAGCTCAGCACGAAGCTCGTCGAGGCGCTCCGGGGTCAGCGCCTGCGCGGTGGCCGGGACGCGTCGGGACATCCTCACGACCGTATCCCGACCGACCCCGATCGCGCCCAGGCTGTCCATGAGGCGCACCACAGCGCCGGACTGCGGCTCGTAGCGGTCGTGCGGCAGCGGACGGACCGGAACCAGGTCCACCCGCAGGTGTTGCCGGCCGTCGGGCGCCTCGTCGACGTGGAACGTCACGTCCGCGCCACCGGCCACACCCAGCAGGTCCCGGGCCACCTCGCTGAGCGCGGTGGCCACCCGCACCTGGTCCTGATGCTCCAGGCCCACCGCGGCGGCGACCTCCCGGCCCCGTTGGCGCACCACGAAGATGTCGTGCTCGGCGCGGAGCGGCATCTGGAGCAGCGGCCGACGGCCGGGAACGGCGCTCATGCCGGTGCCCTCGCCACCAGCACACAGGCGTCGTCCCGCCGGGTGCCCGCTTCCCGCAGCAGCGTCGCCGCGACCACCAGCGGGGAGCGCTCGACGAGCCCCGGGTAGTCGTCGAGCTGCCACCGATCCACCACGCCGTCGCTGTGCATCACGAGCAGGGCGCCCGCGTCGAAGGGGTAGTCGTACTCGCGTACCGTCGGGCGCTGGTGACCCGCGATGCCGGGCAGGGAGACCAGACCCCGGCGCCGCCCGTCCGACGTGATCACCTGTCCGGCGATGTTGCCCAGGCCGGCGTAGCGCAGGACACCGGCCGACGGGCCCAGCTCGGCCACCGCCAGAGCGGCTCCCCGGGTGTGCGACATGGACCGGTGCAGGTGCTGCACCACCGCTGCCGGCGGCCCGGCCGGGGCGCTGTGGAAGGCCGCGATCGCCGTGTCAGTCGCGGCGGCGGCCAGCGGGCCGTGCCCCAGCCCGTCGGAGACCAGCACCTGGCGGCGCCCTTCGATCACCCGGACGGCGTACCCGTCCCCGCTGATCGTCTCGCCGCCGAGCGGACGGGTCAGTCCGCCGACCCAGGGCGTCTCGCCGATCCCCGACGGCCAGACCTGGACGGCGAGGACGGTGCCCCGGCCGGGCAGCGAGTAGCCATCGAACCAGGTGGCCTGCCGGACTATCGCGCCGAGGCCGATGCCGAGGGTGCCGACCGTCGAGTGGCCGTCCCGGGAGGAGATCGTGAGGTCCGCCATGCCCGGCCCCGAGTCGACGGCGATCAGCTCCACACCCGCCTCGTCCGCCCGGCGGACGGGGCGGAGCAGCAGCGACGGGTCCTCGGCGTGCTTGGCCAGGTTGCTCGTCAGCTCGGCGACGACGATGACCAGATCCGCCGTGCGCGCTTCTCCCAGTCCGAGCTGGCTGCCGAGGCGCTCGGCGGCCCGTCGTACGACGCTGCCGGTGCTGCCCGACTCCATCCGGAACCAGAGCCCGCGGTCGGTGACCGCGTCCTCGCTCACCGAGCCCACTTGGTGACGGTGATCCGAGTGCCCTTGCCCACCCCGGTGTCGATCTCGAACTCGTCGACCAGCCGGCGTGCGCCGCTCAGCCCCAGGCCGAGCCCACCGCCGGTGGTGTAGCCGTCGGTGAGCGCCAGGTCCAGGTCGGCGATCCCCGGCCCGGAGTCGGCGAACACGATCCGCACCCCGCGGCGCCGACCGTTGTCCGCGGTCGTCACCTCGACGCTGCCGCCCCCGCCGTAGACCAGCGTGTTCCGGGCCAGCTCACTGGCCGCGGTGACCACCTTGGTCTGGTCGACCAGCGACAGCTTCGCGGCCACCGCCACCGTACGCACCAACTGTCGGACGCGTACCACGTCCTCGTCGCTCCGGATCGCCTGCGCCCGCGGCTGACTCAGGTCGATGCCCGTGGTCACGGTGAATCCGTCGTCTCGGGTTCGTCGATCTCGTCGTGGAACTCGTCGTCCTGCGACTCGTCGCGGCGCGCGGCCGCGATCAGCTCCATGCCGCGTTCGACGTTGAGCGCGGTGCGGATGCCGTTGAGCGACAGGCCCAGCTCGACCAGGGTGATGGCGACCGCCGGACGCATCCCGACCACGACGGTCTCGGCGTCGAGCACCTTGGAGATCGACGCGATGGTGGAGAGCATCCGCCCGACGAACGAGTCGACGATGTCCAGCGCCGTGATGTCGATGATCACGCCGTGGCTTCCGGTGGCCACGATCCGCTCGGCGAGATCCTCCTGCAACTGGAGCGCCGTCTGGTCGGACATGTCGACCTGGATCGAGACCAGCAGGATGTCGCCGATCTTGAGGATCGGTACCCGCTCCATCAGGCCCCCCGGCGGGAGCGGCGCGACGTCTCCACGCCGGACAGGCGCAGCACGTGACGCAACGCGTCGGCGAGGCTCGCCTTGGTGGCGATGTCGCCGAACTCGATGCCGAGCGCCACGATCGTCTGGGCGATCTGCGGCCGGATGCCGGAGATGATGCATTCCGCGCCCATCAGCCGCGCGGCCACCACGGTCTTCAAGATGTGCTGGGCGACCTGCGTGTCCACCGCCGGTACGCCGGTGATGTCGATGATCGCGTACGGCGAGCCGGTGTCGACCAGGGTCTGGAGCAGCCGCTCCATCACCACCTGGGCCCGGGCCGAGTCGAGCGTGCCCACCAGCGGCACCGCGACCACGCCGTCCCAGAGCTTGACGACCGGGGTGGAGAGCTCGAGCAGCTGCTCCGCCTGGTCGGCGATCAGACCCTCCCGGGTACGGACGAAGCTCTCGAAGGTGAACAGCCCCATCTGGTCGATCAGGCCGGAGAACGCCACGAAATCGCGAAGGACGCTCTCGCCGCCGCGGGCCTCCAGCAGGTCCAGCAGCACTTCCTTGAGGGCGTAGACGCTGATCGCCGTCTCGGTGGCGGAGAACCCCTGCCGGGCCCGCCCCCGGGACAGCTCGCCGAGCACGGCACGCAGCTCGGCGGCGTGCTCGGCGTCGAGGTCGACGATCCCGTTCTCGGCCGTCGTGAGAATGGCCCGGTGCAGTTCCTGGAGCTGCCTGCGCAGTTCGGCCTGGCTGAGCCGGCCGCGCAGCGACACCGCCACGGTCTCCGTCCAGCGCTGCGTGACCTGGTCGACGTGCTCGGTCAGCAGAGCTGCGAGCCGGCCGCTCTCCTCGGCGTTCAACGCCATTACCAAACCCCCCTCGACCCGGACCGGGCGGACTCTATCACCGGAACCCGCCCAACTACTTGCCGCGAAGCAACGGAATGATGCTGGCCACCAGATCGCCGCGCCCGTTCTGCGTACCGCGGGGATCGTGGGATACCGTTCCACCGATAACAGGAGGTCTGGCGAATGTCCCTGACGGTGCACACGGAACAGCGCGGCGACGTGGTCGTCGTGTCGGTCGCTGGCGAGCTGGACATGGCGACCGCACCGCAGCTGCAGGACCAGATCACCGACCTGCTCGACAAGGGCCGCAGCCGCCTGGTGTTCGACCTGGCGGAGGTCTCGTTCTGCGACTCCACCGGGCTGTCGGTGTTCGTACGGGCCAAGAACAGCTGCGACGAGGTGGGTGGCGTGGTCCGGCTGGCCGCGCCCCGGCGGGGCGTGCTGCGCATCCTCGAGGTCAGCGGCCTGGTCGAGGTGCTTCAGACGTACCCGACGGTCGAACAGGCGGTCGCCGGGGACCCGACACCCGCCTCCTCCTGACCGTTGCGACTCAATGCTCGTCCTCGATGTGCCGGGGACGGGCGATCACCATGCCCGCGCTGGTCTGCACCGCGAGGGCGACCAGCAGGAGGACGATCGGCGCGGTCCAGCCGCCGGTCCGCTCGTAGAGCACGCCGACGAGGAACGGGCCGAGTGCCGCGATGACGTAGCCGGCGCTCTGCGCGAACGCCGAGAGCGCCACAGTTCCCTCTGCCGTGCGGGCGCGCAGCCCGATGGCGGCCAGGATCATCGGGAAGGCACCCTGGCCGACCGCCAGCAGGGCCACCCAGAGCAGCGCGCCGCCGTGTGGCGCCAGCGCCAGTCCGACGTACGCCAGGGTCGACGCGACGGTCAGCCCAAGCACCAGCGGGTGCAGGGTACGCAGCCGACCGGCCACCGTCGGCATGAGCATGGCGATCGGCACGCCGAGCGCGGTCACCCCGGCGAGCAGCAGGCCGGCCTGCTCGGCCTGGAAGCCGGAGTCGCGGAAGAGCTGGGCCAGCCAGCCCATGATCGCGTACCCGCTGAGCGACTGCGCGCCGAAGTAGATCGCCATGGCCCAGCCGAGCCGGGTCCGCGCGGGCCGGATCCGGGCCTGGGATTGCCCGGCGGTGACGGCCGCGGCTCGCGGCGATCGGGCGCGCCGCGCCAACGACACCCACGGAAGCACCGCCAGCACGGCCAGCGCGGCCCAGACGCCCAGGCCGGCGCGCCACGAACCGAACGCGTGCGCGATCGGCACCGCCGTGGCGGCGGCCACCGCGGTCCCCGCGGTGAGGGTCATGGTGTACGCCCCGGTGATGAGCCCGGCGCGGTGCGGGAAGTGCTGCTTGACCAGCATCGGCAGCAGGATGTTGGCGACCGCGATGCCGGCCAGGGCCAGGGCGCTGGTGAGCAGGAACACCACCGCCGAGTCGGTGACCGCCCGCAGCACCTGGCCGATGACGAGGACGACCATTCCGGCCACCAGCATCCGGGCGGGCGCGAACCGGCGGACCAGCCACGGAGTGAGCGCCCCGAGTCCGGCGAACGCGATCGTCGGCAGGGTGGTGGCGATGCCCGCCGTCGTGCCGGAGAGCCCGATGCCGTCCCGCACCTCGTCGAGCAGGGCTCCGAGGCTGGTGACGGCGGCGCGCAGGTTGAGCGCGACGAGGAGCATGCCGGCGAGTACCAGCGCCCCTCCGGTGGCTGGACGGCCGGCGGGACGCGGCCCGAGCGCCGGCGACTCCGGGCCGGTGGGCACGTCGGCGACGGTCGCGGAACCGGCGGCGACCGGTGGGGGCGGCGGTGTCATGCGGTTGAACCTACAATCATGGGATGAATTCCGGGCCGGTGATGTAACCAGTGACACCATCAGTCGATTCCCCGCCGGTGCCGCCCCGTGGGCAGCGGATACGCGAGACGATCGCCCAGCTCAGAGAGCGGATCCTGGCCGGCGAGTGGCCGGTCGGCAGCCGCATCCCCACCGAGCCCCAGTTGGTCGCGGCGCTCGGGGTCGGGCGCAACACGGTTCGCGAGGCGGTCCGGGCGCTCCAGCACGCCGGGGTGCTGGAGTGCCGGCAGGGTTCCGGGACGTACGTGGTGTCCACCGACGAACTCGCTCCCGTGGTGGCCCGTCAGCTCACCGACGACCGGATGACCGAGGTGATCGAGGTACGCCGCGCCTTCGAGGTGGAGGCGGCCCGGCTCGCCGCGCTGCGGCGTACGCCCGAGGACCTGGCCGCCCTCGACGACGCGCTCGCGGCCCGCGAGGCGGCGTGGCGCGTTGGCCGGGCCGACGAGTTCGTGGAGGCCGACATCGCCCTGCACACGGCGGTGGTCGCCGCCGCGCACAACCGGATGCTCGCCGAGCTGTACGCCTCGGTCGGCACCGCGCTGCGCAACAGCCTCGTGCAGACGGTCGGCGCGACGATGACGCCGGAGCACCCCATCGACCATGCCCGACTGGTGGACGCGATCCGGACCGGTGATCCCGAGGGGGCGGCCCGTGAGGCCGGGGCTTTCCTGGAGCCACTGCCCAAGGCATAGGTTGTCCCGGACAAAAAACCGGACAGCGCGGGAGTACGGATGCTCAAGGGCTTCAAAGACTTCATCATGCGGGGCAACGTCGTCGACCTGGCGGTCGGTGTCGTCATCGGTGCCGCGTTCACAGGCGTGGTCACCCAGCTCACCAAGTCGTTCCTCGACCCGCTGATCCGGGTCTTCGTGCTACTCGTGACGGGGAGCACGAAGGGCATCTCGGGCACCGCCCCGAAGATCCGCGGCATCGCGTTCGACTGGATTGCGTTCCTCAACGCGCTGATCACCTTCCTGCTCACCGCAGCGGCGCTGTACTTCCTGGTCGTCTACCCGATGAACAAGCTGGCCGAGCGGCGGCGGCGGGGCGAGGAGCCGCCGCCCGCCGCGCCCAGCGAGGAGGTCAAGCTGCTCACCGAGATCCGCGACGCGCTGGTCGCGGCCGGTCACCGGACGCCCGCCGCGCAGCGCGGCGCGCTCGACGACATGCTCGGCCGGCACGAACCGCCCACCGCGCGCTGAATCCGGCAGCGACACATCGGCCCCTGCGGGATTCCCGTGGGGGCCGCACATTCTCGAACGTATGTTCGATAGAGTCCGCGCATGGAGCAGCGGAAGCACTGGTGGAACGGGAAATGGGGGCGGCTGGCGCGGCGGGACGTGTTCCTCCGCGTGGACGGCGACCGGTGGCACGTCGAGCAGCGGGCCGGCGGTGCCGAAGGCGTCTCCCGTTTCTACGAGTACGACAGTGCCGACGAGGCCGAGGAGACGGTCCGCGCGCTGCTCGAGGGCCCGGACAGCTGGCGTGAGCTGTCGCCCCGCCCGCCGGGCGGCTGGGGCCCACCGAGCACCTGACCGCCGGGAAGAGGGCTCACCCGGCGGGTCGGCCCCGGGTGGCGTTTAGCGTCGCGTCGCCCCGGGAACCGCGTCGGAATGAGGCAGCAGGGCGACCAGCAGACCATTTCCCGGATCACCACCGGGATGCCGGTGATCGACGCCGACGGAGTCGAGGTCGGCACGGTGGATCTCGTCCAGCGGGGTGACCCGAACGCGGTGACGGTGCAGACACCGACTGCCGACCCGGGCAGCAGCCTGGACGAGCTGATCGAGTCGACCGCGGTCCGGGAGCCGGACGTACCGGCGGACCTGGCCGCCCGCCTGATGCACGGCGGATACCTGAAGGTGAGCACCGAACTCGCCGGCACCGGGGCGGTCTACGTGCCGGCCGACTGGATCGGCACCGTCACCGACGGCCGGGTACGCCTCGACGTCCCGGCCGCCAACCTGCCCGCCGAGGAGTGACCCGAACCGATCGGTCAGCGCCGGCTCAGCACCGGCTCCGCGTCCGGTACGGGATCCGGCTGGGCACGTCGGCGGCGGAAGAGCAGGAGCATCAGGCAGCCGGCGACCAGCCCCCAGAACGCGCCGCCCACGCCGAGCAGGGTCACCCCGGAGGCGGTGACCACGAAGGTGACCACGGCCGCCTCGCGTCGCTCCGGCTCTGCCGCGGCGGAGGTCACCGCTGAGGTCAGCGCGGTGGCCAACGCACCGAGCAGGGCCAGCCCGGCGACCGCCTCGATCAGCACCGGCGGGGCGATCGCCACCAGCCCGGTGGCCGCTCCGGCGCCCATCCCGAGCACTGCGAGACCGACCCCCGCCGTCACCGAGGCGATCCACCGTCGATCGGGATCGGGGTGGGCGTCCGGGCCGGCGGCCAGTGCGGCGGTGATCGCGGCGAGGTTCACCGCGTGACCGCCGGCCGGTGCGGCCAGCAGGCTGGCGACACCGGTGGTCCGCAGTGCGGCGGTGAACGGCGGCCGGTAGCCGTAGCCGACCAGCACCGCCGTGCCGGGCACGTTCTGCGCGGCCATGGTGACCAGGAAGAGCGGTAGCGCGAGTCCGATCAGGACCGGCACGTTCCAGGACGGCGGAGTCAGCTCGACCACAGGGCGCAAGCCGACCGCGCCGAGGCCGGCGCCGGACGAGGTCGAGGCGATCGCCACCACCGCGACCACCAGTGCCCCGGGCACCGCCCAGGGACGGGCGTACCGGTGCAGCAGCAGCCAGGCGACGACCACCGGGCCGGCCAGCCGGGGCACCTCGACCAGGGCGCGTACCGGTGCGACGCAGAGCGGCAGCAGCACGCCGGCGAGCATCGCGCCGGCGATCGGCTTCGGGATGGCCGCCACCGCGCGGCCGAGCGGCGGGACCAGCCCGGCCGCCACGATCAGCACTCCGGAGACGAGGAATGCTCCGGCAGCGGCGGGCCAGCCGCCGGGCACCGGCCCGGTGGCGACCAGCAAGGCCGCGCCCGGGGTGGACCAGGCGACGCTCATCGGCATCCGGTGGCGCAGGCCGAGCCACGTGGCGGCGAGGCCGGACGCCACGCAGAGCGCCAGCAGCCCGGAGGCGGCCTGCTCGGTGTCGGCCCCGACCGCCCGCAGGCCGGCCAGTACGACGGTGAACGAACTGGCGAAGCCGACCAGCGCGGTGACCACGCCCGCCAGCACCGGTTGGAGCCGTCCCGCCACGCCACGCTCCCCTCCCACACCGTTCCGTTTACGGAACAGTGGTTTGTAGCACCATAGCGGGGTGCCTCAGCCACCACCAGGCCGCCGTGCCCTCGACGCCGATCCGAGCGTGATCGGCGCCCGGGTACGTGGACTGCGCGAGGAGAAGGGGATCTCGTTGTCCGCCCTGGCCCGGCTGGCCGGAGTGGGGAAGGCGACCCTGTCGGGCCTGGAGAACGGCACCCGAAATCCCACGCTGGAGACGCTCTACGCGGTCACCGCCCAGCTCGGCGTACCGCTGACCGCGGTGCTGGCCGAACCGGCCGCGGCCCCCACCGTGCACGGCGCGGCGGTGCACGCCACTCTGCTCGAGGTGTTCACCGACGCCGACGCGACCTACGAGCTCTACCGGATGCGGGTCTCCCCCGGGGCCGGGCAGCTCTCCCCGGCGCACCAGCCCGGCGTCACCGAACACGTCACGGTCTTCTCCGGGGTGCTGCGCGCCGGTCCGGCGGACGCGCCGTCGACCGCCGCGGCCGGCGGGTACCTGCGCTGGGACTCCGACGTGCCACACAGCTACGCGGCGGTCGGCGACGAGGAGGTCACCGCCAGTCTGCTGCTGCGCTACCCGCGTCGCTGACGGCCGCACGCGCCAGACCCGACCGGCGCTGACGGCCGCACGCGCCGGATCCGACCGGCGCTGACGGCCGCACGCGCCGGATCCGACCGGCGCGAACCCGGACCGCGCCGTTCAGCGCTCGACCGGCGCGGGCACCGGAAGCCGCCGCCGTACGGCCCAGAGCGCGACCTCCGTCCGCGAGGCCGCCCCGGTCTTGCGGAGCAGGTTGGACACGTGCACGGTGACGGTACGCACCGAGATGCCGAGCGCCTTCGCCACCTGCTTGTTCGACATCCCGGCCACCAGGCAGCCGAGCACCTCGACCTCCCGGCCGGTCAGCTCCACCTCGTCGACACCGGACGTTCCTGCCGGACGGGCGGGACGGGGCACGGACCGAGTCGGCTCCATCGAGCGGGGAGAGCCCGCCGGACGAGCCGACTGCCGGGCGCCGGAAGTGGCGATCAGCGTCGCCATCGGTTGACCGGCGTGCGCGGCGAGCAGTTCGGTCAGCGCGAACGGGTTGCCACCGGTACGCCGCCAGACCGCGGTCACCAGCCGCCCGGACGGGCGCGAACCCGGGTACACCTGGCTCAACACCTCGGCGACCTCGGCGCTGCGCAGCGGCCCGAGGTGCTGGCGGACGGCGCCGGGTACGCCGCAGAGCCGGGCGAGCGCGCGGACCGCGAGGTCCGGCGCGACGGCCTCCTCGGCGGGCCGGGTGGCGACCACGAGCAGGGCGGGCAGTTCGGCGGCGGTGGCCAGCTCGCCGATCAGGTTGAGGCTCGCCGGGTCGAGCGCGTGCAGATCCTCCACCACCAGCACGGCCGGGCCGGCGCCGACGAGCAGCCGCACCGTCCGGACGGCGAGCCGGAGCAGGGCACCGGGGGCGTACCGCTCCAGGGGCGAGGTCGGATGCTGGGCCAACCACGCCAGCGCGTCCGGCGGTAGGTCGAGGAGGCTGGTGTCTCGTCCGCTGAGCACCGCGGCCAGCCAGTCGTACGGGGCGGGGCTGTGTACCCGCGCGGCGCCGGAGAGCACCACCGCCGGACGCGGGGTCAGCGCGTCCAGGGCCGCGGCGACCAGCAGACTCTTGCCCACTCCCGCGCCGCCGGTGACCACCGCCACGGTCGGCGTCGCCCGTCGCCCGGCAACCACGGTGGACCATGCCCGGTCGAACTCGGCCAGCTCACGGGCGCGCCCCACCAGCGACACCGGCATCATTCCTCAACCCTACGCAGTAGTGCGTAGAGACGCGGGTGGGGTGTTCTTGGCAAGCTAGGCGCATGACGCTCATCCTCCGCTCGGCCATCCTCAACGACATCGGCCTGGTCCGGACCAACAACGAGGACTCCGCCCTCGCCGGTGACCGGCTGGTCGCCGTCGCAGACGGCATGGGCGGACTACCCGCGGGGGAGGTGGCGAGCGAGATCGTCATCCGGATCCTGGACGAGCTGGCTCCGCCGGCCGAGACGGAGCCGGCCATGGAGGCGCTGCGGGCCGTGGTGAGCACCGCCAACCAGCGCATCCACGCCGCCATCACCGTCGATCCCGCCCGTGACGGCATGGGTACGACGCTGACGGCCGCCCTGCTCGCCGGTGAGACGCTGGTGCTGGCGCAGGTCGGCGACTCACGCTGCTACCTGCTGCGCGACAACAAGCTGACCCAGCTGACCCGGGACGACACGTTCGTGCAGGCCCTGGTCGACCAGGGTGCGCTCACGCCCGACCAGGCCCGGCAGCACCCCCAACGGTCTCTCGTGACGCGCGCCGTGCAGGGGGCGGACAGTCCACCGACGATCGGCACGTTGACCGTCCAGGCCGGTGACCGGCTGCTGCTGTGCAGCGACGGCCTCTCCGACTACGTCGCGGACGAGGCGATCGCGGTGACCCTCGGCGCGTACGGCGATCGGCAGCTCTGCGGTGAGCAGCTGGTCAAGCTCGCGCACCAGGCCGGTGCGCCGGACAACGTGACAGTGGTGGTCTCCGACGTCACTCTGGTCGCCTGATGGCGGCCGTCCGCCGGATCAGTTCCGAGGAGCGTCTGACCACCAGCTTCGTCCTGGGTGCGTACGCCTTCGAGGCGACTCCGCGGAGCTCGCGCCGGGCTGAGGAGTTCCGGAACTACCTGCCGTACAACGAGGGCAACCGGACGCTGATCGTCGAGGAGAACGGGGAGACCCTGGCGGCCGCCTCGGCCATCCCGATGCGACAGAACCTGCGTGGCGCGGTGCTGCCCATGGCCGGTGTCGCGGGCGTGGCTACCCACCCGCTGGCCCGCCGGCAGGGGCACGTCCGGACGCTGTTGCACCAGCTCCTCGACGAGATGCGCGACGAGGGTCACCCGCTGACCGCGCTCTACCCGTTCCGCCCCAGTTTCTACGCGCGGTTCGGCTACGTCGGGCTACCCAAGCCGCGTACGGCCACCTTCTCCCCGGTCGACCTGTCCCCGCTGCTCCGCGCCGAGCTTCCCGGCGAGGTGGGTTGGGAACGGATCGGCACTGGCTACCCGGCGTGGCGGGAGTTCACCGAGCGCTGCCTGCACGACCGGCACGGGTTCGCGCTCTTCCCCGACTACCGGGACGTCCGGCTGCGCGACGACGACGACCGCTGGTTGCTCACCGCCCGGGTCGACGGGGCGCTGGCCGGCGTGGTCACGTATTGGATCGACGAACACGGTGGCGAACTGACCGCCGACGACCTGCTCGTCGCCGACCCGTACGCCCGGGCCCTGCTGTTGCAGTTCTTCGCCCGGCACGTCGACCAGGTGGAGCGGGTCAGTCTCCAGCTCGCCGCCGACGAGCTGCCGGAGCTGTGGCTAACCGACCTCGCCGTGCACGTGCAGGCACGGGTGGCTCGACCGGGTTCCTCGGCGCCGATGGCCCGACTGCTCGCACTGGACGCGCTGACCGGGTTGCCGGCCGGTCCGGGGCGGGTACGCGTCGAGCTGACCGACGACCGCTGGCTGGCGGGCACCCACCTGCTCGACGGCACCACCGGCTCGCTGGAGCTCCTCGACGGTACGACCACCATCACGTCCGTGCCGACGGCGACGCTCACCGCCGCCGGGCTCTCCGCGCTGGCGTACGGGGTGCTCGACCCGATCGAGGTTCACCTGCGCGGGCTCGGGCAGGTGCCGGCCGACGCCGCCGCCGAACTGCGCCGGATCTTCCCGCGCCAGCTGCCGTACCTCTTCGCCGACTTCTGAGAGTTCCGACCGCGTCCCGGCTTCCGGCCACGAACCCGGTTTCCGGCCGCGTCCCGGTTTCCGGCCGCGTCCGGCACGGGTACGGTCCCGGAGTGCCGGAGTGGTTGCAGGCAGGTGGTTGGGGGCTGCTCGCCGGGTCCGCCCTGCTGATCGGGGCGGCGGTCGGGTGGTACACCCACGTACCGCGGTGGATCAACGCGTCGATCATGGCGTTCGGCGCGGGCGTGCTGCTGTCCGCCGCCGCGTTCGAACTGATCGACAAGGCGCACGAGCGGGGTGGGGTGTTCCCGACCGCGATCGGGGCCGCCGGCGGCGCCGTGGCTTACACGCTCGCCAACGTCGCCCTGGCCCGGCGGGGCGCCCGCCATCGGAAACGTTCCGGTCGGCAACCCTCGGAGCGGGAGAAGCCCGGTTCCGGTCAAGCCATCGCCGTCGGCGCGGTACTCGACGGCATCCCCGAATCGGTGGTGATCGGCGCGAGCCTGCTCGCCGGCAACGCGGTCAGCCTGGTCACCGTGGTCGCGGTCTTTCTCAGCAACGTCCCCGAGGGGCTGTCCAGCGCCGCCGGGATGCGGCGGGCCGGTCGGAGCGGACGGTTCGTCTTCCTGCTGTGGAGCGGTATCGCGCTGCTCAGCGGGGTGGCGGCGCTGGGCGGGAACGTCCTGCTGGGCGGCGCGTCGCCGACGCTGCTGGCCGGGATCACCGCGCTCGCCGCCGGGGCGATCCTCGCGATGATCACCGACACCATGGTTCCCGAGGCGTTCGAGGACGCTCACCTCCTGGTCGGTCTGATCACCGTGGCCGGCTTCCTGACCGCGTACGCCCTGGGCCACATCTGAAGCCGGCGCTCGCCCTGCCGCTCGCATCGATCCGGTCGCGGGCGGCTTAGCAACGGGTTAAGCCGGCCCGGCGCGGCCGTCCGGCACGGCGCCCGCTCCCTAGCATCGTGGCGTGCGCACCAGTTCCCCCCTCGCCCTCCTCGCCGCCGGCCTCCTCGCCCTGTCTGCCTGCGGCACGGCCGGCCCGACAACGACGACGCCGCCGGTCACCCCCTCGGTCAGCCCCGGGTCGCCGACGGGCGCACAGCAGGCGGCCCCGGCGGCCCGGACCGGGTTCGGCAGCCCGAGCCCATCCCCGTCGAAGCGGCCGGCGACGACGTTCCGGGCCGGGAACCCGAAGGGGGGCGCGCCGGTACCGGCCGAGGCGCGAGCCGTGGACACCTCGAAGCCGACCCGGACGGTCGGTAGCGGAACCCCGGCGAGCTGCACGTCGGCCGCCGTGGTGAAGGCCGTCGCGGCCGGCGGCGTCATCACCTTCGACTGCGGACCGGATCCGGTGACGATCCGGATGACCGCCACGGCCAAGGTACGCAACGCCAACGGGCCGAAGGTGGTGCTGGACGGCGGTGGCAAGGTCACCCTCAGCGGTCAGGACAAGCGGCGGATCCTCTACATGAACACGTGCGACGAGGCGCAGGGCTGGACCACCTCACACTGCCAGAACCAGGACCACCCGCAGCTCACCGTCCAGAACATCACCATCGCCGAGGGCAACTCCACGGGCGAGCAGGCCGAGGGCGGCGGGGGTGGCGCGGTCTTCGTCCGGGGTGGCCGGGTGAAGGTGGTCAACGCGCGGTTCGTCCGCAACCGCTGCGACCGTACCGGGCCGGACCTGGGCGGTGCCGCGCTACGGGTGCTCAGCCAGTACGAGAACAAGCCGGTGTACGTCGTCAACAGTACCTTCGAGAACGGTTCCTGCTCGAACGGCGGCGCGTTGAGCAGCATCGGCGTGTCGTGGACCGTGCTGAACAGTGTCTTCACCGGCAACGAGGCGATCGGCAACGGCGCCAACCCGGCGAAGTCCGGTACGCCGGGCGGCGGCAGCGGCGGCGCGATCTACTGCGACGGCAACCGCTTCACCGTCCGGATCGCCGGCACGGTGATCGAGAACAACAAGGCCAATGAGGGTGGCGGGGCGATCTTCTTCGTCAGCAACGACCGGACGGGCACGATGACGATCGACGACTCCACGCTCCGCCGTAACCGCAGCGGCCAGTTCGAGACCCCCGGCCACCCCGGCATCTTCTTCCTAGGCGCCCACCTAACCTGACCCCCTCCCCGGCCCCGGCCCTTTCGCCGGTGATCATGAAGTTATTGCCCGCCGCATCGGCGTGTCGCGACGATAACTTCATGATCACCGCAGCAGGAGCGGGCGGGAGCGGAGCGGAGCGGGGATCCCGGGGGTGGGGGTGGGGTCAGTAGGGGTTTTGGTGGGCGGTGGGGTTGCCCTTCAGGAGGGCGGCCGGACGGCCGGGGAGGTCGGGTGCGCCGGACATGGGCGGACTGGCAGTGTGGGCACGCTCGGCCATCCCGGTGAAGAGCTCCTTCAGTGCGGCGAGCGCGTCGACCCGTGGCTGCCAGCCCAGCTCGGCCTCGGCGCGTTCGCTCGACATCAGCGGCGAGCTCAGCGCCAGCTGCACCCAGCCGGCGTCGATCGGTTGCAGCCGCGCGTACCAGGTCAGCTTCGCCGCCGCGAGCAGCACCGGCGCGGCGATCGGCACGGTCCAACCGTGGAAGTGCCGGGCCACCAGCTCCGGCGTCAGCACCGGGTCCGCCGCCAGGTTGAAGGCGCCGCGCGCATCGCCCAGGACCGCCCGGGTGTACGCCTCGGCGACGTCGTCCGTGTGCACCGCCTGCATCCGCAGCCGGCGGTGGGTCGGTACGAGCGGGATCCGGTTGAACCGGAGCAGTTGAACCGGCACCAGGGGACCCAGGAAGTAGCGGCTGATCTCGGTGGCCGCCTCCCGCTGGAAGTTCAACCCGGGTCGCATCCGCACCACCCGCAGCTCCGGATGCTCCCGTTCGGCGTCGTCGAGCAACACCTCCACCTCTGCCTTGTCCCGGCTGTACGACGATTCGGGCACTCCCGTCGCCGGCCAACGCTCACTCACCGGGTGGTCCTTCGGGCCGGGCGCGTAGACGCCGACCGACGACGCGTACACCAGGGCCGGCACCTTGGCCCGGACCACCGCGTCGATCACCGCCCGGCTGCCGCCGACGTTGGTCCGGTGCAACACCCGCTGGTCGTGGCTGGGCTGGATCTGCCAGGCCAGGTGCACGACCGCCCCGGCCCCGTCGAACACCTCGGCGAGCTGGTCGGCCGCGCCGGGCATGCCGATGTCGCAGGAGTGCCACTCCACCTGGTCGTACGGCTCCCCAGAGTCCGGCCCCGGCAGCCGCCGGACGACTCCGGCCAGCTCCACGTCCCGCTCCCGGCGCAGCCGGCGCAACAGCGCCGTCCCGGCGTTGCCACTGGCCCCGACCACCACGATCCGCATGCCCGACCGTACCCGCCCAGACCGCCCCTATACGTGCCTTCCTCGCCTGATCAGCCCGGATGCACGATAGCCGGGGTGACGGGTACGCCCGGCACCCCGACCGTGGAGACAGGTCACGCGTGGAAGTGGATTACGCCCTTGAGCACGTCCGGGTTCTCCGGGCTCGGATATTCCGTGCACGTGATGGTGAAGGTCGCCGACAACGCGACCGGCTCGCCATCAGCGCCGTACTCCAGCTCAAGAATCTTGAAGACGCCGGTGGTCGGCCGGCAGCGGAGGCGCTCCACGGACAGGCCCGGCCGTCCCGGATCCTGCTCACCGACCGGCTGCGCGTTGCGGTAGGTCGTGCCGGCCGTGAGCCGCTCACCCTGTGGTGGGGAGAACTCCACGATGTCGTTCATCCGGTCGCCTGAGGCACCGAAGCGCACGGAGCTGCTCCAGAACGTCTGCGCCCAGAAAGTGCTGGTGGCCCCGCGGTAGGTGTGCGAATCGGCAGTGGCGGGCTCCTGGTCGGTGAGGTTCCACCGGTACGACAGCGGAGTCGCCTTGTACTTCAGGGTGCCCTTGATGGCAGGCGCGCCCGGCGAGCAACGCTGTACGAAGGTCGCCTCCAGCATGTTGATCGTGCCGGCCGCGTCGTATCCGATCTGGTGAATCGTGAACCGGCCATAGACCTCGTTGCAGCCGCTGCTGCCGTAGCTGACGTCCAGGCCGGGAGCCCGGCCAGTCTGGAAGCCGGCCCGCTCGGCGTTCGGGTAGATCCCCGGGTGCAACTGCTCGCCCACCGGCGGGGCGATCGAGATCGACCAGTAGGGGCCCGCGGACGAGACGTTCAGGCGATGGATGTTCCCGTCGCGCAGGCTCTGGAAGCTGGCCTCGGGCTCGGTGAGGACGCCGCTGAGCGGCTCGCCCTGCCCGTCCGACGGCTCGATCGACCAGGACAGGGAACTCTCGGGGGCCGGCGCCGCGCTTGCCGGCGCCGGCACCAGGAGCGCACTGGTCAGGCCGATGACGGACGCGACGACGATCGCGCCGCGTCGAAGGGTTCGGATCATATGTCCTCCTCGTCTGCTGTGGACAGTGCAGGGAGGATAGCGGCGGCGACCGACAGTCCGCGGTCGATTTCCGGGCTGAAGCCCACGCCCCGCCCCCGGCGCAGCAGGTACGCAGGCCCGGCATTCGAACGGCTCGGATTCTGGCCCGTGTGGCATCGACGGTCGGCCGCTCGTGGCGCCGCCACGTCGAAAAAGACGCCGGCCGGGTGGGTTTCCCCACCCGGCCGGCGTCCGGGCCCGTCCTTCAATCCGGCCTGGGAGAGCCGGTGGTGGTCGGGTGCCGGTCTGGGACCGGATTGTCTCAGTGCTTCTTGAACACCGGCATGGTGTCCAGCGTGGTGGTGATGTTCTGCGTGGTGCCGCCCCGGTATGTCTTCCCGGTGAAGATGTCGGTCCAGTCGTTGCCCGGCGGGAACCACACCGACGTGGTGGCGGTGTTGCCGGGCGTCGTCACCGGTGCCACCAGGTAGTCCGGACCGTAGAGGTACTCGGAACCGGCGGTGGCGTACGCGGCCTGCTCGTTCGGGTACGCCAGGTACATCGAGCGGACGATGGGCGTACCCGTGCGGGTGGCCTCCTGAGCCGCGGCGTAGGTGTACGGCAGCAGTTCCTCCCGCAGGTTCAGGAACTTCTTGGCCGACGCCTCCGCCTCCGGGCCGTACTGCCAGGGCAGCCGGTCGCTGTGGTTGGAGTGCAGCCGGTCGATCGGCTGGAACGTACCGAGCTGGACCCACCGGGCGTACAGGTCGTCCGGCAGCTTCGTGCTGCCCGGCTCACTGCCCGGCTGCTGCAGGCCACCCGTGTGCCCGCCGATGTCGTGGCTGACCGCGGCCAGCCCGGTCGCGGCCGACTCGCCCGGCGTGTAGCCGACCTCCATCTGGAGGGTCTGCCAGTTGGAGGTCGTGTCGCCGGTGAAGTGCAGCGTGGTGCGCTTGTCCGCCCACGGTCCGGTCGGCACCGGGGTCGGGCTGCTGTAGCCACCGGCCTGCAGCGACCCGTACGCCCGAGAGAACGCGAAGCCGGTCTTGTCGGCGTACTGCTGGTTGATCCACGCGTCCGGAGTCACGCCGTCGAGCGAGGACTTCGAGTTGTCGCAGCACCAGTCCATCCACCAGAGGTTCGGGCCGTTGCTGCCCTTCGGCACCATCTCGTCGTGGAGCTGCAGGTACGCCTTGAGCTGGTCGGGGTCACCGAAGTCGAACGCGTAGCAGTCCGCACCGCCGTTGCAGCCGACGCGCTGCAGCTTGCCCTTCGCGGTGGCCTGCGCCTGTGCGAACTTCGGGTCCGAGCCGAGGATGCTCGGGTGGATGTTGATACCCGTGTGCAGGCCCTCCTTCTTGGCCCACTTGAAGAAGGCCTTCGGGTCGGGGATGCGGGTGGGGTCGATGCTCCAGCCGTTCCACTTGTCCGGCGCCTTGATGTCGGTGTCGAGGACCAGCGCGTCCATCGGCACGCCCTCGGCCTTGGCCTTGGCCACGAGGTCCTGGAATTCGGCGGCGGTGCGGTCGTAGTACTCGGACCACCAAACCCCGTACGTCCACTTCGGCAGCAGCTTCGTGGGCCCGGTCAGGGTAGACAGGTCCTTCAGACCACGGGTGAAGTCCTGACCGTACGCGAAGACGTAGCCGTCCTGCTCGGCGGCGGGCCGCGGCTTGGTGTCGCGCAGGGCCGAGGCCGAGTCGTCGAGCAGGTACCAGCCGTCCTGGTAGAGCAGGCCCGGGCTGGTGAGCGCGGACCCGCTCACGCCGTCCAGGCCCCGGCGGTAGCCGCCGAGCGGCGCGTGCGGGGCGAGCAGCGGAGAGTCGGCGCTGGTGACGGCGACCGTGTCGACGTTGACGTTGCAGCTGTCGTCGGTGGGGCAGCCCAGCGTCACGGTGTTGGTGCCGCCGTCGAGGTGGACCGGGACGGAAACCGTGTTCCAGTAGTCCCATCCGCTGGTCGGCGGGAGGGTCGCCGTCGCCGGTGCCGCCGTTCCGGCCGTGACCGACATGGTGCGCGACTGGATCGGCTGGGAGCCGGCCTGACCGTTGGCGTAGCGGATCTGCACCCGGTAGTCACCAGCGGACGGCACATCGGTCACGGTGAGCGCGACGGCGGACGAGGTGTTCTCCAGGCCGGCCAGGAAGCCCGTGCCGGAGGCGCCGTTGTGGTCGTTCGCGGGCTTCGCGCCACCGGTCAGCGCGCCGGTCTCCGCCTCACCCAGCATCCCGAACCGCAGGGGCTGCGGCTGGGGCGCGGCCGGTGCCGGGAACGAATCGCCCGGGTTGACCACCGCGAGGCTGTCGATGTTCACGTTGCCGGAGTCGTTGGGGCCGCGTACGACAGTGATCTCGTGCCGGCCCGCGGTGAGGTCGAGCGGCACGCTGGCCAGGTCCCAGGTGTCCCAGTTCGCGGTGGGCGGCAGCGTCAGCGTGGGGCCGGCCTCGCCGTCGACCTGCACCGTCAGGGTGCGGGTCACGTTCTGGCCGTCGCCGCCGGCACTGTTGGCGTAACGGACGGTGAGCTGCTTCGTGCCACTAGCCGAAGCGTCGAGCGCGAACTTGACCGAGTCGCCGGACGAGGCGAAACCGGCCGCGAAGCCACGGCCGGTGTACCCCCGGTGGTCGGTGGCCACGCCGGGACCGTTGAGCTGCAACGATTCGGCCTCGCAGAGCACACCGAACGCGCAGTCCGGGGCGGCGCGGTCGGCCCATGGCCGGCCCTGCACGACCTGCTCGCCGGTCTTGAGCTGCACCGTGAGGTTGTCGGCATTGAACGCGCCCGAGCCGACCCGATAACGCAACGTCATCGCACCGGTGTCGATGCTCAGCCAGCCGTTCTCGACGTGCTTCGTGAAACGCGTACGGGGGAAGTCATCGCGCCCGATGGCGTTGAACGTGGCGGCGTCGGTGAACTTGCCGTCCTTCTGGTACTCGGTGCGGATCAGAGTCGGGGACAGCACCTCGAAACGTGCGTCACCGGACCGAACGGCTCCGTCTTTCGCCTTCTTAGGGCCGGCCTGGGCCGGTGCGGACGGAGCGAGTATCAGCCCCGTGACGAGGATGCCGGCCGTGGCGGCTGCTGTCGCGCCACGGCGGCGTGAATTCCGATAGAGCAACGTGCGCTCCTCGTCTCACATGGAGGAAATATGGCGATGACAACGTTGTCACCAGGCTGAAACACCTGTCAACGGACCCTGCCGGGTGTCCCTTCTCTCTTACTCTCCGTCAACGGTCGCACCGGTCCAGCTGTCAACGCCTGATGCCGGACATTTCGATCCGCCGTAGGGCCGCCCCCGGCGCCGCCGTCGAGCCGCTGCCAGGTATCTCGTGGCGCTCACTCGACGTCCGCGACGCCATTGCCGGCGCTGTCACGTCCAGCGGTGTGCGAGCTCAACCCGACGGCTCACGCGGCAGCCAGCAGAACCGGCAACTTACGCATGTCCTCGAAGACGACCGTGGCCGGACCATCCAGCCAAGATGCCGGAGTCAGCCCGCCGGCGTAGCCGAAGGACCGCATACCGGCGGCGCGGGCCGCCTGCACGCCGTAGCGACTGTTCTCGACCGCAACGCAGGCACTCGGCGGCCCGCCCATCCGCGCTGCGGCGCGCAGGAACAGATCTGGGCGGGCCTACCCAGGGCCACCTCGCTCGCGCTGAAGATGCGACCCGCAAACCGGGGGTACGGACCGGTGCGACCGAGGGTGTGCCGCATCTTCTCGTGGCGGCTCGACTCATCCACCGGCAACCGCGACGCGCCAACGGCCGCCATGCCGAACGACTCGCTCAGCGGTCACCACGTCCGGCAGCGGCCGGAAGGGCGGGCCGCGACGAGCGAATCGGCAGCAGTCAGCAGAGCGGCACCGAGAAGCACTGTGTCCTTCAACAGAAATTGCCCCAGCTGAGAGATGCTGAATACCCCCTGGCCTTCCTGCCGGGCCTCCGGCGTCGTGACCAGGAAACTGAGCGTGGTGAGGAACATCCCTGCCGCTCCGAGGCTGCCGATCGCCGATGCCTTCGGCGCAAACGGCTTCGCGGCGATCAGAGAGCCCACGGTGAGTTCCGTGATCCCGATGAGCCGGTTGAGCTTCTGTGCGCCCAACTTCTGGCGGAGCCGTGAGAACAGCGGACTCGAAGTCACCAAGGGCTCGTCGTTCTGGACCTCGTACTGCTTGAACTTGAGCGCACCGATCCACAAGATGTTCGTCGCCAGTCCCGAGCGCAGAATCGAGAGGCCTACAGAGGCGAGGTCATCGGCGGAGGCGTGTCGTGTGCCCATCGCTCGCTCCTAGTCGCTGGGTCGACGGTCGGTGTGCTGCGAGCCATTACCCGCTACAGCCAGCCACACACCGAGGGCGCGAACAGCGCATCCCGCCTCGACCGGGCGTGGGACCTGCGTGACCTTGGGTATCGGGACGTGCGTAACGGAAACTCGGCTCGCCTGTGACTGTCCTCAGCGAGAGGCCGACGTCGACGCCGGAGACGTCGACCCCACCGGCGGTGGGAGCGGCGAGGCGCCCGGGGAGGCCTCGAACGCCTGGATGGCGAGCGCGGCGAAGCGCCGGGAAGCCGTGATCCGGGCGGCCGGTGAGGTCGCACGGATGCCGCTGTTGGCCATCAGCACGAGGAGTACGTCGTCCAGGACGAAGTCGGAGCGCAGGCGGCCGGCGGCCATGGCGCGGCGGGCCAATTCAGCTATCGCCGTGAGCGCGTATTCGCGACGCGCCTCAAAATCCAACGCCTTGGGAAAGGCCGCGACAAAGGCGGCGGTGAAGCCCTCGTCCCGCGCGTGCAGGTCACACATTTTCTCGATCACGAGACAGAAGCCGCGCCAGGGATCCGGGTCGGCGAGCCCCTCGTCGACAATGTCGTGGCACGCGTGCATCTGCTCCGTAAATGCCTCGGTGACCAGATTCTCCTTCGTGGGGAAGTGGCGGTACAGGGTCGCGGGCGCGACTCCCGCACGCCGGGCTATCTCCCGCATCGGAGCGTTCACACCGTCGGCTGCGAACACCGCACGGGCGGCCTCGAGGATGCGCCCGCGATTGTCCAGCGCGTCGGTGCGCAGGGGGTGAGACAAACCGTCGGTCACCACTCTCACTTTACTCGGGCGGAGAGTTGGGCCCGTTAACGTCCGCGGGCATGAGAGCGCTGCAATTCTCCGAATACGGTCCGGCGAGCGTGCTGAAGGTCGCCGAGATGCCGGAACCGCACGCCGGACCGGGCCAGATCCGGGTGACGGTCCGGGCCTCGGGTGTCAATCCGGCCGACACGTACGTCCGTGCCGGCCGGTTCCAGGAGTGGATTCCGCTCCGCCTGCCGCACGTGCCCGGAGTAGACGCGGCCGGCGTGGTGGACGAGGTCGGTGCGGGGGTGACCACGGTTCGAGTGGGTGACGAGGTCTTCGGGATCACCGACTACGCGCAGATGGGCGGCGCGAACGCCGAATACGCCGTCCTGGCCGCGTGGGCACCGAAGCCGGCCGCACTGAGCTGGGAGCAGGCCGGCGGCGCCGCCGGCAACATCGAGACGGCCACTCGCGTGCTCGACCGGCTGGACGTCGGACACGGCACCGTCCTGCTGATCGAGGGCGCGGCCGGCGGCGTCGGCACGACGGCGATCCAAATCGCGGTCGCTCGCGGCGCAGCCGTCATCGGCACCGCCAGCGAGCGCAACCACGAGTTCATCGCCTCGCTCGGGGCGATCCCGACCACCTACGGCCCCGGGCTGGCCGAACGGGTGAAGGCTCTGGTGCCCGGTGGAGTGCATGTCGTGCTTGACAGCGCCGGCTCCGGGTCGCTGCCCCACCTGGTCGGCCTGGTGCCGAGCCCGGAGAGGGTGGTGAGCATCGCCGACGTCAACGCCGCCGCGTACGGCGTACACCTGTCGCGCGGCTCCGGTCCCGGCGCGGACGCGCCGTCGCTCGAAGGAATCGCCGCCGCCGGCGAGCTCGCCGAGCAGGGGCGCTTCACGGTGCCGGTCGCCGCCGTCTTCTCGCTCGACGAGGCGGCCGCCGCCCACGAGTTGAGCGAGTCCCGTCACGCGCGAGGCAAGATCGTGCTGAAGCCGTAGGCAGTACTGGCGAGCCACGTGCCGGCGCCCGGGAACGCGCACTTCGCTCCCGAACCACCCGTGATCCGGACTCCCTCGGCCGCACAACAGGCCGCTGAGCTGCAGGAAGTGGGCCGCCAGGGACTCGAACCCTGAACCTATGGATTAAAAGTCCACAGCTCTGCCATTGAGCTAGCGGCCCGACGACCACCTAGGCTACCCGACCCACACGGCGAGGCGCGCGGCTCTCAGGGCAGGTGCGCCGCAGCGACGGGATCGGCGGCCCTGCCCGGGGCTCCCGGCCCAGGAAGCCCGATGGCCGCGCGTGAACCGGCTCCGCCCCGCGCCTGGCGCTCGGGCGCCGCCGGGTGGTTCCGGGGCGTACGCGCGCAGGGCGGCTTCCTGTCGCCCGGGTGGGATAACGTGTCGCCCGTCTATCTGGGGTGGTCCCCAGGATCCGTCGGGGAAAGAAGTTGTCGCGTGTCACTTTGGAAGAAGACCACGGTCGTGGCCGTCTCCGCGCTCACCGCGCTCGCGGTCAGCGCCTGTGGTTCCAAGCCCGGGTCGTCGGAGGAGCCGAAGCAGCCCAGCGTGCTGGAGCTGCTGGCCAGCGACCTGAAGGGCTCGTTGCAGAAGACGATCGACGCCACCGACAAGAGCGACTCGGTGACCGTGGCGATGGAGGGCACGACCGCCGGTCAGAAGCTCTCGATGCAGGGCGTGCTGGACCTCGGTGACCCGGTCAAGGCCGAGATGAAGACGACGGGCCCGGATGGCACCCCGGTGACCGTCCGGATGATCGGCACAGCCGTCTACATCGAAGTTCCGGAGGCGGAGCGCGCCGAACTCGACGGGAAGCGCTGGATGAAGCTCGACCTGGCCGCCGCGGGCGCCCCGGCTGGGATGGACTTCTCCAAGCAGTTCGAGGACGTCGACCCGGCCAAGCAGGTCAAGACGCTGCTGGCCACCGACGGCGTCAAGGTCGTCGGCGAGGAGACGGTCAACGGAGCGCGTACGGTCCACTACACCGTGACCGCTCCGGTGGCGACGTACCTCGGGCAGGTCGACGCCAAGATGCGGCCGCAGATCGAGGAGCAGCTGGCGAAGCAGGGCGTCAAGGAGGTCACGGTCGACCTCTGGGTCGACGAGGAGTACCGGCCGCGCCGCACGCACATGGTCATGGGCACGATGAGCGACATGACGATCGACTACACCGACTACGGCAAGCCGGTGAACATCGACACGCCGCCTCCGGCGGAGACGGCCGACCTGGCCGAGATGCTGAAGGGCCTGGGGGATCTGACCGCAGGGAACTGATCAGTGCCGAACGCTGCCCGGCCGGTGACCGTCACCGGCCGGGCAGCGCCGTTTCCGGGACGAATCCTCTCCGGGGACGCGAGCGGCGGGCTCTCGGCGAACCGTTGCGCATTCGCCATCCCAGTGATCTTTGTCACTGTCTGCTATAGACGGACGAAATGCGTAACGACCCCGATGCGCGGGACGCCGAGTGAGTGGTGGAGGTGATCTCCACCTCGGCCATCCGTTCGGACTGGCCGACCCAGCGACCTGAGGACGTCATGCCAGCCAGTGCACCCTCCCGCTCCATCCGTCGGGCCCTTGCCACCTCCTTGTCCGCGCTCGCCCTCGCCGGGGCCTCGACGGCGCTCGTTCCGGCCGACGCGGTGGCGGCCGGACGTACCGAACCCGACCTGTTCGTCAACCTGATGACGGTCGACGCGTTGAACCCGGCGGAGGGCGAAACCTTCCGCACCCAGATCGACGTCCGCAACGGCGGCACGGGCACGTCGGGCCCGGTCAGCCTCACCGTGTCCGTGCCGGAAGGGCTCCGGACGGCGGAGCCCGGTTGGTCCGACGGTGCGTGGACCTGCACGGCGGTGGGTGGCACGAGCTACACCTGCGCCCACGCGGAGCTGGCGCCCGGATGGGCGGAGCGGGTCTGGCTGCCGTTCGTGGTGGCGGGTGCCGAACCCGGCTCCCGCGTACCCGTCACCGCGACGGTCGAGCCGCAGCGCAAGGAGAGCAACACCGAGAACAACACCACCTCGGTAGCGGTGCCGATCTCCGGCACCTGCGTGGTGCGGGGCGTGATCTGGCACGACCTGGACGGGGACGGGCAGCGCGACGAGGGCGAACCGGGCATCGCCCCAGGCCCGGACGGTGTGCTGAGTGTGAAGGTCGGGTCCCAGCAGAGCGGGACCACCGGCGGGGGCACGGCCACGGTCAACCCGGACGGGACCTGGTCGCTCACCACCCGCACCGAACTGCTCTACCGGGTCTGGATCGAGGCTGCCAACACGTACGACACCACTGCCTCGGACGTCGGCGACGACGCCACCGACTCGGACATGGTGAACACGTACGAGCGGGACCCCATCCTGCTGACCGCCAGCGCCGAGTTCAGCGCCACGAACGGCGGGGAGTACGTGGTCGACGCCGGCCTGGTCACCCGCAGCTGACCCGAGCGCATCGACGCGGAACGGCCCCGGTGCTGGTGCACCGGGGCCGTTCCGCATGCGGCCGCCGGACCATCGGCGGTCGGCCGGTCCAGCGCCGTCAGTGCTGGTCGAGCCAGATCACGATGCCGGTCAGGTCGTTGAGTACGGCCGCCACGCCCGCCCGGATGGCCGCCGCGCAGCGTTCGGCCGTGAAGGAGTTCGCGTCGTACGTCGAGGACATGCCCAGCCCTTCGCCCCGGAACGACGCGCCGGACCAGTCGGCCGCCGTCACGTTCTCGGTGGGCTCGGCGACCTCCGCGCCGACGACGAGGAACTGCTGTGACAGGTGGTTCGCGGTGACCATCGCGAGCGGGTCGATCAGGTCGTTGCCGGCGCTGACGATGAGGTCCGGGCTCATCTTGACGGCCCGGTCGATGCTCGGCACGAAGTCGTGCGCGTCCTTGGGGGCCACCGTCCGCAGGTCGACGTCCTCGTCCTCGGCCCATTCCTCGACCGCCTTGACGAGGGCTTTGGTGGGGGCGTCGTCGCCCGTGGTGAGCAGCACCACCCGGTAGCCCTTCGGCGGGTGGACCGAGTTCCAGGAGCCGGGCCGCGGCGTGACCGTCCCCTCGGGCTTGGGCGGGTCGGTGGGGTCGACGAACCCGGTGCCGAGGGCGCCGACGGGGCTGGGTTTGGGGCGGGGCTGCGACCAGTCGTCGCCGGAGCCACAGCCGGTGAGCAGGGCGGCGACCGTGGCCAGGGTCGCAACGGCCCGAAGCGGGGGACGCAAGGTGGTCGTCGTCCTCTCGAGGCGTACGGAAAGTGCGGGCTCCTTCCTATCCCAGGTCCTGCCGGATACCGGCAGCCGCAGGCCTGACCTGGGTCTTTGTTTGCCAACGGTTCGTCGATCGCCCGGTTGCCGTTCATCCGCGACATGCACCGTGCACTGGCCAACAGAAGGAAAGAGCATGTCGCAACGTATTCGCAGGAGCCTCGCCGTCACCGTCGTCGGGCTCGCCGCCGCGGTGATCACCCTGCTGAGCGCCGGGCCGGCCCTCGCCCACGGGTTCACGTCGACCGTGTACGGCGACGTCACGGTCGGCGACGAAGGTCAGGTACGGACGAAACTGGAACTGGAGTACGACCTCTTCGTCGTCTCCGCCGCCGACTACGAGAAGGACGACCCGCTGTTCAAGCAGGGTCAGCCCGCTTTCGACGATCGCGACGCCACAGGCATGGTCGCGGCGCTGAACGCCCACCGGAAGTCGACGGTCGGGTATGTCACGAAGCGCTTCTCGGTCGCGTCGAACGGTGTTACCTGCGCTCCGACGCAGGTCGGCGACTTCACCCTCGGCGTACGGGAGGGTGTGCCGTACGCCGGGATGCTGCTCGACTGGGCGTGTGCCGAGAGCGGCGCCGAGCACGAGGTGCGCAGCGGCCTCTTCCCCGACTCGGAGGAGTACGTCAAGGGCACCAAGACGATCCTCACGTACGACGTCGACGGCAGCTCGGGCAGCGCCGCGCTCGACGCCGAGCACCCGTCCTTCTCGACGGGTCAGACCTGGTACGAGCGGTTCTGGGAGTTCCTGCGCCTGGGTGCCGAGCACCTGCTGACCGGGCTCGACCACATCCTGTTCCTGCTGGCGCTCATCGCCGGATCACGGCGGTTGCGCGAGATCGTGCTCGCGGCCACGAGCTTCACGCTGGCGCACTCGGTGACCTTCATGCTGGCGGCGCTCGGCTTGGTCGACGCACCGGCGGGCATCGTGGAACCCGTCATCGCCCTGTCGATCGCCGTGGTGGCCGCCTGGCACCTGTTCGGGATCTGGCGTCGCGGCAGGCACGCGACGGATCTGGAGACGGCGGGCCACGGACACTTCAGTTTGGACCGCGCGGGCTGGCTCCGCCTCGCAGTGGTGTTCTGCTTCGGCCTCGTACACGGTCTGGGTTTCGCGGGTGCGCTGGGCATCGATGAGGCTTGGTCCTGGCAGTTGCTGTGGTCGCTGCTGGTGTTCAACGTCGGAATCGAAATCGTTCAACTCGCGATCATCGCTGTCGTCTTTCCGCTGCTGGCGGTGCTGCGCCGGCGCTCGCCGAAGGTCGGCCTCTGGGCCACCGGCGCAGTTTCCGCGGGTGTGGCCGGTATGGGGCTTTTCTGGTTCGTGCAGCGTGTATTCGGATTCTGAGAAAACGCTGGTCTTCCTGGGCGCGATACCGACCGGCCGGGCCGCATTCATGATCGGTTCACCGAACACCGACAGGTTGAGGTCGCTCTCGCAACACCTCTCATCCGAAAAGGACGGAAATTGATGAGACTGAGCACCTCGGCACAGGCCTCCCGGCTTGTGCGCCGTCGCATGGCCACTGGGGCCGCTGCGGCGATCTTCGGCATGGGCGTGGCCCTCAGCGGTGGCCTGACCACCGCCGCCAGCGCGGCCGACGCCACCTCCTACAGCGGCATCGTCCTCGGGGTGGGCGCCAACGAGACCCAGCGCATCGTGACCTGGTACTCCTCGGGTGACACCGCGCAGAAGGTCCAGGTCGCCCCGACGGCTTCGATCGTCAACGGCGAGTTCCCGGCCGATGCCATCACGTTCGACGCCACCGGCGCGGCGAACACCTCCACCACCGGGTTCAACCGGCACGCCACGATCACCAACCTGAAGGAGAACACGGGGTACTCGTACCGCGTCGGCTCCGAGGGCAACTGGTCCACGGCGTACGCGTTCAAGACGCAGGACTTCGAGGGCGACTACGACTTCCTCTTCTTCGGTGACCCGCAGATCGGCTCCTCCGGCGACATCGCCAAGGACCAGGCCGGCTGGGCGGAGACCCTGCGTTACGCCACCACCGCGAACCCGAACATCGAAATGCTGGTCTCCGGCGGTGACCACGTCGAGTCGGCGAACAACGAGTCCCAGTGGAACGCGTTCCTCGCCCCCGACGAGCTGCGGCAGTACCCGGTCGCGGCCACCATCGGTAACCACGACGTCGGTGGCAAGTCCTGGGAGCAGCACCACTTCACCCCGAACACGGACCGTTCGAGCCAGTACTACAACGGCGACTCGGCGACCCGTTCGGGCGGTGACTTCTGGTACGTCCACAAGGACACGCTGTTCATCGACCTGAACAGCAACAGCTACGCCAACCCGTCCGACGGCTCGCTCGGCGGCGACGCGGCGCACGTCGCGTACGTCACCGATGTGATCAACAAGCACGGCGCCGAGGCGAAGTGGAAGGTGCTGGTCTACCACCACTCCATCTACTCGCCGGCCAGCCACGCCACCGACGGTGACAACGTGCAGCGGCGGAAGGACTTCACCACCGTCTTCTCCGACCTCGGTGTCGACCTGGTGCTGCAGGGGCACGACCACAGCTACTCCCGCAGCTACTCCATCAAGAACGGCGAGAAGGAGAACCCGGCCGAGCAGCCGGGCGCGGCCGACGTGTTCCCCGGCCCCGGCGGCGTCATCTACGTGACGGCGAACTCGGCCTCGGGCTCGAAGTACTACGACATCAAGAAGCCGAACGCCGCCGAGGCGGGCAAGCCGCACGGCAACGGTCCGGACCCGCTGGACCCGGACAAGTACTGGTACAACTCGGTGCAGAACCAGGAGCACGTCCGCACCTACGTCAAGGTGGGCGTGAAGGCCGACAAGCTCGTCGTGGAGAACATCCGCAGCGGCACCTGCGCGGCCCCGAACGCGGCGGTCGAGAAGGGCCTCTCCTGCACCAACACCGCCGAGGGCCAGCCGGTGGGCTCGATCGTCGACAACGTGACGATCCACCCGTACCACGGCAACGGTCAGGACATCCAGGTCAACGTGCCCACGGCGACCGGTGAGTTCGGCTGGACGATCGACGGCTACAACGGCCTGGTTGACCTGGGCACCGCGAAGGAACGCGACGCGTTCTCCTTCGAGGCGACCGGCAAGATCAACCCGATCCTCGTGTCGGACAGCCGCTTCTCGCTCGCCCCGTGGTCGATCTCGGCCAACGTGAGCGACTTCAAGGACGGCGACAAGACCATCGCCGGCTCGTACCTCGGTTGGTCGCCGCAGGTCGTCTCGGCCGGGGCCGGTGCCACGGCCGGCGCTCCGGTGGCCTCCGGTTACGACGACCAGGGCCAGGGTCTCGCGATCTCGCGCGGCCTCGGTGCGGCCGACCAGGGCCACGCCCGCGGTACCGCGAAGCTCGGTGCCGACCTCGACCTCAAGTTCCCGAACGAGGTCGCCAAGGGTAGCTACCGCGCCACCCTCACGATCACTGCCCTGAGCAGCTGATCGAACCTGCTCCACCGGCGGGGTAGGCACCTTCGGGGCCTACCCCACCACCCGTTTCGACCCTCCCCAAGATCACACCTAGCAAGGACCAGAGATGCACGCGCCCGCAACGCGCTGGACGACCCGGACCGCCAAGCTCCTCCGTACGACAGTCCTGTCCCTGCTCGCCGCCGTCGCGGCCGCCGGCATGAGCGCCGGTCCCGCCCTGGCAGCCGACGGCGACGTCACCTGGACGGTCAGGACGGCCTCCAACAGCTACGGTGCGACCCGGTCCAGCTACAGCTACAACGTCAACCCCGGCGGCACCATCGAGGACGGGATGGTCGTCGCCAACCGCGGCAAGGCCCCGCTGAACCTCACCGTGTACGCCGCCGACGGCTTCACCACCGAAGCCGGCCAGCTCGACCTGCTCACCCGGGACAAGAAGTCGGTCGCCATCGGCGCCTGGGTACACCCCGACAGCGCCAGTGTCGCAATCAAGCCGGGGAAGACCGCGACCGTACCGATCAAGATCAGCGTCCCGGACAACGCCACACCCGGCGACTACGTCGGCGGCATCCTCACCTCCCTGACCCAGCCCGACCAGGCCGAGGGCATCAACGTGGATCGGCGACTCGGTATCCGGATCAAGCTGCGGGTCGGCGGCGAGCTGAAGCCGGCGCTCGCGATCGAGGACTTCGACGTCGACTACAGGGGCACCTGGAACCCGTTCGGCCGGGGCGACGCCACCATCACCTACAAGGTCCACAACACCGGCAACGCCGCCCTGTCGAGCCAGCAGGCGGCCTCGGTCTCCGGCCCGTTCGGGCTGCTGCGCACCAAGGCCCACGACCTGCCGAAGACGCCGGAACTGCTGCCCGGCGAGAGCTGGCAGGTCACCGTACCGGTCGAGGACGTGAGTCCCGCGTTCCGGCTCGCCGCGACCGCCACCCTCACGCCGCTGCTCACCGACCCGTCCGGCTCCATCACCCCGCTCGACAAGATCTCGGACACCGCGCACACCTGGGTCGTTCCGTGGACCCTGTTGCTGCTGGTCGTCGTGGTGGTCGCGGCCGTCGTCGTGGCGATCCGCCTCACCCGCCGCAACCGGGTGCGCCGCAAGCAGCGCGAGGACGCCCGCGTGCAGGAGGCCGTCGAGCAGGCGCTCCGCGGACCGAAGGCGTAGCACGCCGAGCGTTCAGACGACCTGACGCGCGGTGAAGACACCCGCCCGTTCCACCACGGCCACCACGGAGAGGAGCACCGTGGTGGCCGCGGTCGCGACGAGCAGCGGAAGGCCCGCGGTGACCACACCGATCACGACCAGCAGGGGCACCCCGACCAGCCGGGGCCAGGAGAGGCGGCGGTGGATGGCGGTGGAGAGCAGCAGCCGCCCGGTCAGGAAGAGGGCCGGCCCGGCCACCACGAACGCCACCGCCCCCGCCTCGCCCGGGCGGGCGATGACCAGCTCCGCGCCGGCGGCGGTGGCCACCACGCCACCGACGATGACGAGGTGCAGGTACGCGGACTCGGCACCGAACCGGGTCGGGTCGGCGCGCTCGATCGCCGGAGCGAGCTGCTGGCCGGCCGGCGTCACGTAGAGCAGGCCCAGCAGGACCGCGGTGGCGAAGACCAGCACGAACGCGACGGTGTGCGCCGCCCCGGTGCCGGCGCGGGTGTACCCGAGACCCGCCGTCAGGACCAGCTCGCCGAGCGAGATGACGAAGACCTGCTGGAAGCGTTCGGCGAGGTGACGTCCGGTGAGCTGGAGTTCCTCGGGAGTGGCTCGTCCGAGCCCGGGCACCGGCCAGCCGAGCCTGGGCCCGAGGTAGTGGGTCGTCAGCGCGAGCAGCCAGAGCGGGACGCGCGCCGCCGGCGTGAAGACCCCGGCCATCCACAGCGCGCCGCTGACGACGGACCAGCACAGGATCCGCAGGGTGCGTCGGTGGCGAGGATGGTTGCGCAGCGCCAGGAGGCCCAGCAGGCCCCGGCCCAGTTCGGTGGCGACGAGCGCACCGGCGAAGAGTTCGGCCCGCCCACCGAGGGCGTTCGGCGCGGCCGCCCCCATGAGCAGACCGCCCAGCGCGGCGCCGATCAGCACCACCCGCAGAACCAGCGCGCCCGGGGCGTACCAGTCGGCCGACCAGGTGGTCGCCACCCACAACCACCAGAGCGCGGCGAGCAGGATCGCGGCCCGCAGCGCCGCGGCGAGGCTGAGGTCGACGAGCAGGACCATGGTCAGCTGGTTGAGCGCGAATACGAATGCGAGGTCGAAGAAGAGCTCCAGGAAGGTGGCGCTCGCCGGGTCCTCGCGGTGCCGCAGCAGCCGCTCGGGCCTGCTCACCATCCGCGCTCCTCCGCCCGCCTTCCGCTGATGTCGTACCACCCGGCCCGACGCTCGCGTGGCGAAAACGGGGACACGGCCGCACGGGCCGTGGCTCGACGGGACGACGCCGAGATGCTCGTGCCGGAGATCGGCGTGCGCGACGCCGGATCGGCGGGCGGCACGGTGCGGGACGACCCCGCGGGAGGTCGTGTCGTTGATCCGGCTGCACCCCACGGCGTGCGCGAACCACGGTGGGGGCACCGACCGTCGAGGAGGACGCGATGACCAGTCAGCGGGAGACCGTCCAGGTCGAACCCGACCTGTTCCGAGCCGTCTACGATTCGCCCGCCGCGCTACCCGGCCGGCACCGCTGGACTACCCCGGAGTCGGACGTACGGCGGTTGGAGAAGCTGCTCGGCATCCCGCCGCGCAGTATCGGCGCCCCGCTCTGGGTCAGCGGCGACGAGCCGGACTGCCCGAAGTGCGGCCGGCGGGTGACCTGGTACGACATCGTGTCGTCCGCGCTCGACGGCGTACACGATCGGACGATGATCGCCATGGTGATCCTCGGTGACCGCAAGTACGTCAACACCGAGGTGCCCGACGCCATCCCCAATGTCCGTTGCAGCGACTGCCACACCGCCATCGACGGGCTGCGCAGCTTCAAGTGCCACAACTGGGCGTACGCCTTCGAGGCGCTGGAGAAGGTCCGGGAGCGGATGTCCGGCGGACTCGAGGTTTCCTGATCCTCAGTGACCTGCCCCGGATCGTGGCCACCCGCCCGTGCGGCCGCTGCGACCAAAGCCAGGTGAATCTCTCGCCGTTCGTCACTGCTGTTGAATCTCGGTGATCCGTACCTTTCATCGGGGTTGACGGAGTATCAACGATTGGTGAGGTGATTCATGGTGAGGACCGGCACGATCGATGTACCGGAGTTCAGCGCCGACTGGTATCAGGACATCGTCGACGCGGCGGCGGACAGTCCGCAGCCAGTGCAGTGGTTCGCCGGGCACTTCACCGAGGGGGCGATCGTGCTGCTCGGCCTGCTGCTGCTGGTCGCCGCGGTCACCCGCCTCGGCGCCGGCCCACGGGACCGGGCGCTCGCTCTTGTCGCGCCCATCCCGGTCGTCCTCGCGTACGGCTGCAGTGAAGGGCTCAAGACTCTGGTCGACGAGGAACGGCCGTGCCGCGCGGCAGTTCAGGCGATCATCGCCGGCTCCTGCCCGCCGACCGGTGACTGGTCGTTCCCGAGCAACCATTCGACGGTCGCGGGCGCTCTGGCGGTCGCCACCCTGCTGCTCGCCCGCCGGATCGGCCTCGTGGCACTGCCCGTGGCGGCGCTCGCCGCATTCTCCCGCGTCTTCGTCGGCGTGCACTACCCGCACGACGTGGTGGCCGGTCTGCTGCTCGGCACGGGCGTGGTCCTGCTGCTCGTCCCGCTGCTGGTGCGGCCGGTCGCCGCGCTGCTGCGCCGCCGGTCGCATGCCGAGCCGCCGGTCGCCGACCCGATCGGTGGTTCCACCCGCCGCTGACCGGTCGCGGCCGCTCGGTGCTCATCCCGTCAGGAGCAGCGCGGCGATCGTGCCGAGCACGAGGAACGGACCGAACGGCACATGACCGGACCAGCGGACCCGGCGAGCCGCGAGGAGCCCGAGGCTGACCAGGGCGGACAGCCCGAGCGCGAGCAGCAGCCCGGCCACCAGCACCGGCCAGCCGTGCCAGGCGAGCAGCGCCCCGACGCCGAGGGCCAGTTTGGCGTCGCCCAGCCCGAACCCCCGTGCGCCCAGCAGCAGGGTGGTCGTGGCGAAGAAGAGCGCGAGCCCGACGCCGCCCAGCACGGCCCGCAGCCAGGGGCCTGCTCCGGCGCCGTTCATCGCCGCCAGCCCGAGCAGTGCCCCGACCCCGGCCGCCGCCGGCCAGGTGAACCGGTCCGGCAGGCGGTGCACGGCGACGTCGATGAAGCACAGCGGCAGAACCCAGCCGAGCCACCAGGCGACGGCGAGCATCTCGGCCGCGGGCGGACCGAGCAGCACCAGCACCGCCACCGCCCCGATCGTGGCCAGTTCGACGCCGCCTGGTGGCGGACCCACTCGGGCCCGGCAGCGCCCGCAGCGCGCCGCCGGGCCGAGCGCCGGCCACGGCCGCCGCAGGTCGACGGGCTCGCCGCAGGTGGAACATCCGGCGCTGCGGGCGGATCGGGCCGGTACGGCGTGCCGTAGCACCGCCAGCCGCAGCAGCGGGGTGAGCGTGAGACCGGCGAGTGCGGCACGTCGGGCACCGGGTCGTCCGCCACCGCTGGCCGGGCCGTCGCGCGATGTCGACGCGCGCTCCTGATCGGATCGGGGCAGGCTACCGCTCAGCTCCATGACCACCACCAGGCTTGCTCACCCGAGTCGCCGAGGACGAACACGGAACGTAACTTAACGATCGCTTGGGTGTAGCGGATGGCGCGGAAAGTGACCGGGCGCCTCCACTGCGCTACGGCGAGCCCAGCAGCGGCGACCGACCGGGGTCGACGCGGCGACACCGCTCGACGACGAGGGGACGGATCGGGCGAGATGCCGCGAGCGGGTCGAGTCGCCTCCACCGTCCGGCCGGCGCGGACCTCACCCCGTGCCGCTCCATGCCGCCGGCCGGAGCGCGGGCCGACCCGTCGGTACGCGACCCGGCCGGACTGGCTGGCAGCCACCCGCCACCACCACCTGTCATTACTCAGAGTATTCAGATGAGTTTCCTCTGTTGCATTGGCGAACGTCAGCCTATGCTCGCCCCTTGGGTGTGACGCAAGCCTCACCGAGACGATGGGACGGCATCCAGCTTCGTTTTTGCAGAAGATCCGTAAAGGTAAATGCGGCAGCGCATTCCGCAACCCCGGATGTGACCATTCGGGAGCGCTTCCGCATGCCCGGCGGCGACGAGGAGGTGACCGCCGGGTCGCCACCGAGGAGGCACGGCGGTGCGAGGAAGGCAGCTCAGCCGAGCGGCAATCTGCCTGATGACGGTCACGGCGACGGCGTCGATCACGGCGTGCGGCGCGGGCAGGGAGGCGGTGGTCCAGCCGCTGGAACCCGCGGCCGCCGAAGCCGACGCGGACCGGTACGCCGATGAACAGGCCGCGGGGAAAGCCGCGCTCGACGCGTATTCCGGCTATCTCGCCGCGTCCCGCACGGCGAGTCGGCACAGCGATCCGTACGCGCCGGAACTGGCCAGGTTCCTCGCGGATCCGCTGTTGACCCGGGTCCGAATGGCAATTCGTGACGCGAAGGAGCACGGCGCGATGCGTACCGGAACGTTGAAGTCCGACCCCACCGTGACCGCGGTCAGCCTGAGCGCCGTACCGGCCACCGTGGAGATCCAGGACTGCCTCGACGCGACCGGGTACCGGCTGGTCTACACGAAGGACCGCCGGGTCGTCCCCGGCAGCGGCCCGAAACGGTACCTCGCCACCGCCACCGCGACCCGGTACCCCGACGGTCGCTGGTTGATCAGTGCCGGCGCCGCCCACCAGGATCAGCCGTGTTGACCTGGGGAGGAAACGCTGCCCCGGCCCGGCCCCCACGGGCCGGGGCAGCCCGCCGGGCCGACGCCCGACGCCGGATGGCCCGGGTCGCCGGTCTCGGTCTGGCGGTCGCGCTGGTCGTGGCCGGCATTGGACCGGCGACCGCGGCCAAGCGGGCCGACCCGGGCGGATCGTGTCCGCCGGAGCAACACGACTGCAGCGTCTGGGACGACGACCCGGGCACCCCCGGCGGCGGGGACGGCGGTGGCGACGGCGGGGGCGGGGACTCCGGCGGAGGCGGTGGCGGCGGCAAGTGCCAGTGGAACGGCCGCACCGTGAAGTGCTACGACGACCTGCTCGGCTGGTTCAACAACGCCGACGGCTGCTACTACAAGCTGGAGGATCCCCCGCCGCCGGACACACCCGACGGCAAGCAGTGGTACCTGGTCACCTGCAACGGCGGTGACCGTGGCGACCAGCACGAGGAACTGCTCGACGGTCCCCCGCCCGGCTACGGCGCCCCGCCCGACCCCGAGGAGCTGGCCCGGCGTGCGCTGGCCCGGATCAGCATCCGCCCGCCGCGGATCGCTGTCGCACCGCGCCGCGCCACCGGCCCCGGACTGGTCGGCCTGCCGGTCTGGATGTGGGGGGAGAACGCCGCGCAGACGTTCGGTCCGGTGATCTCCGACGACGAGACCGAACGGGGACTGACCGTCGAGATCACGGCGGTCTTCGACCGGATCGTCTGGGACATGGACAACGGCGAGCAGGTCACCTGCACCGGCCCCGGCACCGAGTACAAGGTCACCGGCCCGCACGCCGGCAAACGCTCGCCGACCTGCGGCTACCACAGCGGCTACCCGAAGGCCGACACCTACGAGGTCAGCGCCACCACGTACTGGACGGTGACCTGGGAGGGCGGCGGCCAGACGGGAGTGATCCCGGTGCAGCGGAGGACGGGGACCGTCCCGATCCAGATCAACGAACTCCAGGTGGTGACGCGATGAGCCCGAGAGACGAGCCGATCGGAACGGCGGTGACCCGGTGAGCCTGGCGACGCGCAACGGAACGAGCCCGGCCGAGGCCCCGGTCACCCCGCCCAGGGTGGTCCGGCAGCGGCGAATACGTCCGGGGCTGCTGGGCCTGGCCGTACTGCTGATCGCCCTCGGCGGGTTGGGCGCCGCGTTCGCGGTCACCTCGGTACGCGCCACCGGTAGCTACCTGGCGGTGGCCCGCCCCGTGGAGGTGGGCCGGCAGCTCAGCGCCGACGACCTGAGGCCGGTGCAGGTGGCCGGCGGTCAGGGGCTCAGCCCCGTGCCGGCCGACCGGATCGACGAGGTGCTCGGCAAACGCGCCGCGATGTCGCTGGCCCCGGGCAGCCTGCTGACGATGGGGCAGCTGACCGACGCCCCGCTGCTCGGCCCCGACCAGCAGCAGCTCGCGCTCGGCCTGGGCCCGGCCGAGGTGCCCGCCCGGCAACTGCACCCCGGCGACAAGCTGCTGCTGGTCAGCACACCGGACGGCAGCGCGGGCGGCTCCGCCGCGGCCGGCGGGACCCGCTTCCCGGCCACGGTCATCGACACGGGTGCCTCCGACACGAACGACGACATCGTGGTCTACCTGGCGCTGGCCGTCCGGGACGTACCCGCGGTGGTGGCGTTGAACGCGCAGGACCGGATCGCGGTCGTGCTCACCGAGGCGGCCTGAGCATGGCGATCATCGCGCTCGTCTCCGCCAAGGGCTCGCCGGGCGTCACCACCTCCGCGTTGGCCGCCACACTCACCTGGCACCGACGGCTCGTGCTCGCCGAGTGTGATCCGGCCGGGGGTTCGATCCTCGCCGGCTTCCTCGGCGGCGCGCTCGACGGGCCACGCGGCATCGGTGAACTCGCCGTCGGCGAGTTGCGCGACGGGAACCTGGAGACCGCGTTCTGGTCACAACTGGTCGACCTGGACGCGCCCCGGCGGGAACGGCTGCTGCTGCCCGGGGTGGTCGACCCGGTCCAGTCCGGCAGCGTCACCCCACTGTGGCAACGGTTCGCCGACTTCCTCACCGGCCTGGAACGGGGCACACCCCCGTACGACGTGCTGGTCGACTGCGGTCGGCTGCACGTGACCAACCCGCCCTGGCCGCTGCTGCGCGCCGCCTCGGTGGTGCTCGTGGTCACCCGTGCCGAACTGCCCGACCTCTCCGGCGCGCAGGCCATGGTCAAGGCGATCGAGCGGGACTTCACCGAGCACCGGGTACCGCCGGGCAACCTGCGGCTGCTGCTGGTCGGTGACGGGCACGGGCGCACCGAGATCAGTCGGGTGCTGCGCCTGCCGGTGATCGCCCGGCTGCCGTACGACCCGCGTACCGCCCGGGTGCTCGCGTTCGGCGGAAACGTGCGGGCCGGACGGCCGCTGATGCGCGCGGCCGCCGCGCTGGAGGTGCCGGTCGGCGCGCTGCTGGACCGGCGTCGAGCCCGGCTCGCCTGGCCCGTCCCGCAGGGAGTCCCACATGCGCTTTGAGCCCGTCTCAACCGACCCGCGGCAGCAGCCGCCGGCCGCCGGCCCGGTCGCGCCGCCGAGCGCCACCTCGGTCACGCCGCCGCTCGCCCCGGCGAACGGCCGGCACCACGCACCGCCGCTCCCCGGGGCGGCCACCACCTCCCCGCCCCGGCCACGGGTCGACTTCCAGGTGGTCCGGGAACTGCGCCGCCAGCTCAGTGAACGACTCACCCTGTGGCAGCGCGGCCGGGAGTTCACCCCCGACGAGGAGGACACCGAGCGGGCCCGGCTCGCCGTGGCGGTCGTCTCGGAGTACGCCGACTCGGTCCGCCGGGCCGGTACGCCGATGCCCGCCGAAGAGGAGCGGAACCTGCTCGACCAGGTGACCGCCGAGCTGGTCGGGCTGGGCCGGCTACAGACGCTGCTGGTCGACGAGACCATCGAGGAGGTGCACATCCTCGGCTGTGACCAGGTGCGCATCACCCGGCACGGCGGCGGCTCCGACTGGGCTGAGCCGATCGCCGACAGCGACGCCGAGCTCGTGGAGATCCTCCAGGCGGCGGCCCGGCGGGCCGGGGCCACGGAACGCTCGCTCTCCACGTCGAAGCCCACCCTGGACCTGCAACTTCCCGACGGTAGCCGGCTCGCCGCGGTGTTCCTGGTCAGCCACCGCCCGTACGCGGTGATCCGCAAGCACAACACGCTGGACGTGAGCCTGGACGACATCGCCGGTTCCCGGGCCGACCTGGACGAGATGATCGATCCGCTGCTGCGCGACTTCCTCCGCGCGTCCATGCGCGCCGGGTTGAACATCATGGTCGCCGGGCTCGCCGGGGCCGGGAAGACGACCGTGATCCGGGCCCTCATGAACGAGATCCCGCCGGACGAGCCGTACGTGCTGCTGGAGGAGAGCCGGGAGCTGCTGCCGGCCCGCCGCCAACCCCGGCACCGGGCGGTGATGAGCTTCGAGGCCCGCGAGGGGCACGGCGAGCGGGGACTGGACGGTCGTCCGGCGGGTGAGGTCACCATCGCCGACCTGATCCCGGTCTCACTCCGGATGGGCGTACTGCGGATCATCGTCGGCGAGGTGCGGTCCCGGGAGATCGTGCCGATGCTCCAGGCCATGACGACCAGCCGGGGCTCGATGTGCACCATCCACGCCCGTACGCCGGCCGGCGTCGGCGAACGGATCGTGGAGCTGGCCCTGGCGCACGGCCGGGAGATGACCGTCGACCAGGCACGCCGGATGGCCGGCAACGCGCTCGACCTGATCGTCTACGTGACCGTCGAGGACGAGACCGCGATCGGTGGCCGCAAACACCGGTTCGTCTCGCACGTCGAGGAGGTGATCGGTGCCGGCGACGTCGGCCGGATCACCACGACCACGGTGTTCGGCCCCGGGCCGGACGGCCGGGCGGTCCCCCGGCATCTGCCGGAACGGGTACGCGACCAACTGCTCCGGGTCGGCTACGACGCGCGGTTGCTGACCCGCTGGATCGAGGCCGGTACCGGCGCCTGGCGGCGGCCACGGCAGACCCGACTGGCCCGGCGGTGACGACGTGCGCGACGGCGTCGAACTGATCGCGGTGGTCTCCGGCGCGGCCTGCGTGGCCGGGCTGCTCCTGGCAGTGGTCGCGCTCGTCGGCACCCGGCGACCGCCCGGACCTGCCCCCGGCGCCGGGCCCGGCCTGCGTCGCCTCTGGTACGGGTCGGGCGGCACTCCCGCCGAGCAGCGCAACCACCAGGCCCTGCTGATCGGCGCGCTGGTGGCCGGGGCGGCGGCGTTCCTGCTCACCGGCCTGCCCGTGGTGGGTCTGCTGGTCGCGGTCGCGGTGCCCGGCACGCCCTGGCTGTTCAACGTGGGCCGGGCCGAGCAACACGCCATCGCCCGGGTCGAGGCGGTCGGCGAGTGGACCCGCCGGCTCAAGGACGTCTCCGCCACCGGGCAGGGACTGCAACAGTCGATCATCCATACCGTCGGCACCGCGCCGGAGGAGATCGAGGAGGAGGTACGGCTGCTCGCCGCCCGGCTCCAGGCCGGCTGGCTGGCCCGCTCCGCCCTGCTCGCGTTCGCCGACGAGATCGGCGACCCGGTCTGCGACCAGGTGGTGGCCGCGCTGATCCTGCACCTGAGCGACCGGGGCGACCGCCTCGGTGACGTGCTCGGCTCGATCGCCGCCGCAGCGGCCGCCGAGGTGTCCACCCGGCGGGAGATCGAGGCGAAACGCACCCAGCCTCGGTTCGCGGTGCGCTTCCTGACCGGGATGACCCTCGCCACGCTCGGCTACGGATTGCTCAACGACGAGTACATCCGTCCGTACGCCACGCCGGTCGGCCAGCTGGTGATGGCAGCTCTCGGTGCCACCTTCATCGGCCTGCTGGTCTGGGTGCGGTCGATGAGTCAGCCGCAGCGGCCGGCCCGCTTCCTGCCCGCCCCCGACCCGGAGGAGGCGATCGCGTGAGCACGAGGAGCGGACCCCTGGAAACCACGGACCGGAACGGGAGGCCGGGCCGGTGATCACCTACCTGAACTGGCAGCTCGGGATCGCCGTGGGTGGCGGGACAGCCGTCGGGCTCGGCCTGTTCCTGGTCGTACGCGAGCTGGTGCCGGCCTCCCCGGCGCTCGGGCCGGCGCTCCGTCGGCTGCACCAGCCGGTGGGCACGACACCGCTAACCACCCCGGCCGGACGACGCCTGGAGTGGCTCAGCGGGTTCTCGCGGTGGCTGCGCCCACCGCACCGGCAACTCGCACTGATCGACCAGAGCCCCGAGCAGTACGCGCTGTCGCTACTGCTGTCCGCGCTGGTCGGGCTGGCCGCGCCGACCCTGCTGGGGGTGGCCTGCTTCGTACTCGGCATCTCCCTGCCAGTGGCGGTGCCGGTGCTGGGCAGTCTCGGGCTCGCCCTGGTCGCGGCGCTGCTGGCGCACCGGTCCGTCCTGGCTCGGGCCGCCAAGGCCCGGGAGGAGTTCCGGCAGGCGGTCTGCACCTACCTGGACCTCGTGGCGTTGCAGCTCTCCGCCGCGCACGGACCGGTGCAGTCCCTGGAGCGGGCCGCGGCGGTCTGCGACGGCTGGGTCTTCGACCGGATCGCCGAGGCGCTGCGGATCGCCCAGATGCAGATGCACTCGCCGTGGGACGAGCTGCGGGACCTCGCCGACCGGATCGGCATCCCCGAACTCGGCGACGTCGGCGCGATCATGCGCTCGTCCGGCAGTGAGGGGGCGCAGGTGCACGAGACCCTGCGCAGCCGGGCCGACTCGCTGCGCGACCAGATCCGTACCGACAACCTCGCCCGGGCCGAGGGGGTGACCAGTCGCCTCGACATCCCCGGTGCGCTGCTCGTCTTCGTCCTGCTCGGCTTCGTCGTCTACCCGTTCATCGCCCGCATGTGAACCCGATCCGAGAAGGAGCACGCCGATGTCCCTCTTCAGCTACGTGCACGTCGCGTTGACGACACGCCTGGCCGAGTTGCGCCGCGACGGCGAACGCGGGGACAGCCCCGTGCCGACCGCCGTCATCATCTTCGGCCTGGTGTTCGTGGCGACGATCGTCACCGGTCTGGCCCTCGCCAAGGCGGAGGACTGGATGAACGGCATCCCGGCCCATAGCAACCCGACCAAGCCGTAACGGCGATGCACCGAGCCGCTCAGCGCCGGGGGCACCGGACGGCACCTGCCGTCGGGTGCCCCCGCAGGTCCGTGACCGGCCGCTCCGCGCGCCGCGCCGTCCACCGGGTGGCCGGCGCGGCGCTGCGGCGGACGACCGGCGGCGGCGCGGACCGCGGCGCCAGCCCGGTCGAGTTGGCGGTGGTGATGCCCGTGATCCTGGTGCTGCTCTTCGCCTCGGTGCAGATCGCCGTCTGGTTCGTGGCCCGGTCGACCGCGCTGAACGCCGCGCAGAGCGCGGTGAACGCGCAGCGGGTGCACCAGGCTCCCGCGGACGCCGGTGCCCGGCGGGCCACCCGCTTCCTCCGCGCCTCTGGTGACTGGCTGGTCGGCTGGGAGCGACCCGGTCCGTCCTGCCGGACCGGTGCTGCCGAGGTGACCTGCACCGTCCGCGGCCGGTCCCTCTCAGTGATCCCGCTGGTGAGTTTCCCGGTGGTGCAAACCGCCCACGGAACGAAGGAACGGTGGACCACGCCGTGACCCGCGACGACCAGGGACGCGGTTCGGTCTCCATCGAGGTGGCGGTGCTCGCCCCAGCGTTCATCGCGCTGATCGTGCTGGCCGGGGTGACCGGTCGCAGCGCGGTGGCGGCCGAGGCGATCGAGGCCGCCGCCCACGACGCAGCCCGGGCCGCCTCCATCTCCCGGGACGCCGGCACCGCCCGCGAGGAGGCTCGGAAAGCGGCCCGGCAGCAGCTGAAGTGGGAGGACATGACCTGCGTCGACGGCCCGACCTTCACGTTCAGCGGCTCGGTCGCCGGCCGTCCCACCAGCTTCGGCGCGGCCTTCCACAGCCGGGCCGGCCGCGAGGCCACGGTCACCGTCGAGGTGAGCTGCACTTTGTCCTACGCGGACCTGCACCTCTCCGTGCTGCCCGGCATGCCGAGCGGCAACGCGGTCTCGGCGAGCTTCACCTCGCCGCTGGACCGGTACCGGAGCCGTGGATGACCGCCGGGCCGGGCCGCGACGCCGGGCGGGTGAGCATCTTCCTCGCGGTGGCGATGGTGGGGGTGCTCGCCATCATCGGGCTCTCCTACGACGGGGCCGGCCAGCTGCGTACCCTGCAACGCGCCGACAACCTGGCCGCCGAGGCGGCCCGCGCCGGCGGGCAGGCCGTCGACCGGGCCACCGCGATCGCCGGCGGGCCGAAGCGGATCGACAAACGGCAGGCGCGCGTCGCGGTGGCTGACTACCTCGCCGCCGCCGGCAGCGCCGGACACACGGTCAGTTTCCCGGTCGTGGCCGGCGAGACCTTGATCCGCGTACGCGTCACCGTCACGTACCGCAGGTCGATGCTCGGCCTGTTCGGCCTCGACGACACCGTCACCGTCACCGGTGAGGCGACCGCGCGTGCCCTCACCGGACCGTAGAAGGAAGGCAGCCATGGGTCGCTCCGCCCTACGCCGGACCGGACGGATCCTCACCGGGTTCGGCGCGCTGATCGTGCTCTGTGCGGTGCTGGTGGGCGCCCCGGTGGCGCTGCTCGCCCTCGCCGGCAATCCGCTCCCCGACCACGTACCGACTCTCGCCGAGGTCGGCGCCACGCTGACCAGCCGCGACGACGGGCAACTCTTCCTGCGGGCGCTGGCCGTCGTCGGCTGGTTCGGCTGGGCCACGTTCACCCTCTCGGTGCTCGTCGAGTTGGGCGCGCAGGCGCTGCGCCGACCGGCGCCCCGGCTGCCGGGCATGAGCCGGCAGCAGCGCGCGGCGGCTGCCCTGGTCGGCTCGGTCGCGCTGATCGTCGCCGCCGCCCCGGCGGCCAGCGCCGCCACGGTCGCCACCCAGGCGTACGCCGGACCGGCCGCAGCCGGTGTGCACGCGGCGCCCTTGGGCGCGGCGCCGGTCGCGTTCTCCGCCACTCCCGGCACGATCGCTCCCGGCGCGGTGACGGTGACGACGGCGAGCGGGCGGGACGAGCGGGCGAGCGGTGCTGCGGTGTATCGGGTCGCGAAGGGCGACTACCTCGGCGCGGTCGCCGAACGCTACCTGGACGAGTTCGCCGACTACCGCGAGCTGGCCCGAATCAACCGGCTCGCCGACCCTGACCGGATCCGCCCGGGACAACTGCTCAAGCTGCCGGAACAGGCGACCGACCGGGGCTTACGACCGCATGCCACGGGTCGTCTCGTGGGCCGACCCTCGCCACGTCCCATGCCGGCCGCCGAGCGGGTCGCCGGGGCACACGAGACCCGGCCGGGCACCCCGGATGCCGGAAACTCGCCCGGCGACTCCGCCCGGCCCGACGCCGAGGCGCCCGCGATGACGGTGGGCGCGGCCCGCGCCGGTGAGCCGGACCGGCTGAACCGCCCGTTGGCGGTCTCCGCCGTGCTCGCCGTGGCCAGCATCGTCGGCGCGCAGATAGGTGCCGTCCTCGGGCTGCGCCGCCGCCCGGCCACCGCCGGCATCCGAACGGGCGCCCCGGGTGCGGCCACGCGGCCGGGCCGGACGGCGACGAGGGTGGTGCGCGCGCTGCCCAGCGGCCAGGCCGGAGCGCACACCCGCGCCGTCGGTGCGCTGCCGGTCGGGCGACACCGCCGCGACTGAACCGGTCCCGACGCCGCCCGCCGCGCAGCAGGAGGAGGCGCCGACCGCCCGCTCCGCCGCACCGGCGTGCCGCTCAGGGCAGCCGCGCCTCGATCATGCCGTTGCGGATGCGGGTGGGCAGCACCTGTCCGTCGTTGCCGGACGGACCGTGCACCACCTCGCCGCCGTTGAGCCGGAACGTGCTGCCGTGCCACGGGCAGACCACGCAGTCGTGCCCGTCGACCTGCTGCACCTCGCCCTGGCCGAGTGGGCCGCTCTGGTGCGGGCAGCGCTCCAGCATCACGGTGACGTCGTCGCCGTGCCGGTAGAGGATCACCGACACGTCGTCGATCTCGCGGGTGATCAGCTGCCGCTGCGGGATGCTCGCCATGTCGCCCAGCGGATGCCAGCCCTGACTGATCAGGTGCAGCTCGGAGATGCTCTGGCTGACCTGCGCGCCCTGCTTGTACGCCAGGTGCCCACCGATGTAGGCGCCGAGGCTGACGACACTCAGGCCCGCCATGCCGAGCGCGCGACCGAGCCGGTGCTGGCCGGAGAGGCGCGCGGCCAGGGAGGCCGTGTAGCAGGCCAGCCCTAGACTGTTGGCGGCGGCGTGCACCAGGCCCACCCGGCGCTGGTCGGGTGCCAGCGCCGCCCAGTCGTTGAGCCCGGCGACGACCGCCGGCAGGGCGCTCACCGTGCCGACGGCGGTCAGGGTCGTGGCGGCCCGGCGCTGCCCGGGCATCAGGTCGAGGATCGCCGCGCTGATCCAGGATCCGACCGGCACCTGCACCATCGCCGGGTGCAGCGGGTGGCCCAGCGGGACACCGTGCAGCAGGTCCCGGATCCGCTGCGGTCGCAGGACCGCCTGGACCGCGCGCTGCAGCGGGTCACCCACCCGGTCCAGCCGCGGGTTCTGCTCGATTTTCGTCAGGAGTGCTCGCACGGGTACCGACTTCCCGGTCCTCGCCGCCGCAAACCGGTCGCCGAGGACGGATTCGTAGCCGAGCGTGACCACCGTTCGATCCCGCCGTGACGGGTTCCGCAGGTGACACCGGGCGCCCGATCAGTCGGCCACCGGCTGCCAGCGCTCCTCGTGGATCGCGTCGGCCAGCGGACGCTTCTGCCGCCAGCCGTGCCGGGCCAGGTCGGGCACCGATTCCAGGTGGGTCACCGGCCCGACGCAGAGCCAGGCGATCGGCCGGATGCCGGCCGGGATGCCGAGCAGCTCGGCGAGCCAGGGCTCCCGGTAGAAGGAGACCCACCCGACACCGAGCCCTTCGGCGGTGGCGGCCAGCCAGAGGTTCTGGATGGCCAGGCAGGCGGAGTAGAGCCCGGTGTCGGCGATCGCGTGCCGGCCGAGCACGGCCGGTCCGCCCCGGGCCGGGTCGTACGTGACCACGATCGACAGGGTGGACTCCCGCACCCCGTCGATCTTGATCCGCGCGAACCGCTCGGCGGCCTCCCCGGTGAGGGTGCCGGCGAAGGTGTCCCGTTCGGCGCTGACGTGCTCGTGGAAGCGGTGCCGGGTCTCCGGGTCTCGGACGACGATGAAGTCCCAGGGTTGGGAGTAACCGACGCTCGGCGCGGCGTGCGCTGCGGCGAGGATCCGATGCAGCGTGTCGTCGGGCACCGGAGCCCCGGTGAACTGGGCCCGCACGTCGCGGCGGCGGTGGATGACGTCGTACAGGTCGGTGTTCACGGCACCCCTCATGATCACGTTCGCGGGCATGGTAGCCCCTGGTGTACCGGCACCGCCGCAGGCATGCTGTGTCGATGGGTGTACGGGTCGAACGTCACGGACCGGTGACCACGGTGATCCTGGACCGGCCGGCGGCGCGCAACGCCGTGGACGGGCCGACCGCGCGGGCGCTGGCCGACGCGTTCCGCGCCTTCGACGCCGACCCGGACGCCTCGGCCGCGGTGCTCTGGGGTGCCGGCGGCACGTTCTGCGCCGGCGCCGACCTGAAGGCGATCGGCACGCCGAGCGGCAACCGGGTGGAGCCCGACGGGGACGGCCCGATGGGCCCGACCCGGCTGGCCCTGGGCAAGCCGGTGATCGCGGCGATCTCCGGGTACGCCGTCGCCGGTGGCCTGGAGCTGGCGCTCTGGTGCGACCTGCGGGTCGCCGAGGCCGACGCGGTGCTCGGCGTGTTCTGCCGGCGTTGGGGCGTCCCACTGATCGACGGGGGCACGGTCCGGCTGCCCCGCCTCATCGGCGAGAGCCGGGCGATGGACCTGATCCTCACCGGCAGACCCGTGCCGGCGCAGGAGGCGTACGCCATGGGTCTGGTCAACCGCCTGGTCGCACCGGGTACGGCGCGGGCGGAGGCCGAGCAGTTGGCCGCCGAGCTGGCGCGGCACCCGCAAACCTGCCTGCGCAACGACCGGGCGGCGGTGCTCGCCGGCGCCGGGCTGCCCGAGCCGGCGGCGATGGCGACCGAGCTGACGTACGGGATCGAGTCGCTGGCCGCGGACGCCGTGGCGGGGGCGGCGCGGTTCGCCGCCGGTGCCGGCCGGCACGGCGCCCCGGTCGGCTGATCGGAACGGCGGACCCCGCCGGGAGAGTGGGCTCCCCCGGCGGCGTCCCCGCGCCGATGGTCAGTTGCGGATGATGGTGAAGGTCGAGGTCGTGTTCCTGATGTCGACGTCGTTGTCGGTCAGGCGGAGGTTGTTGAAGGTCGCCGAGCCGACCGCCGGGCCCTGACCCGGCTCGGGCATCTCGTTGACCCAGATGCCGAAGCCGGACTTGGCGTCGAAGGCGTCACCGCTGCGTCGCGCCCCGGAGATCGAGACGTTGGTGAAGACGGTGTCGGTGACCGGGTTCTCCGGCTGGCTGCCGGTGTACTTGGTCTGGAACATGATCCCGGAGTACGTCGGGTCCACGATGTCCACGTCCGTGGCACGGATGCCACGGAACTCCTTCGACGCCGAGAAGATCCAGATCGCTGGGAAGGTCTGCGCACCCCAGAAGTGGCCGCCGGACCGGATCAGTGAGATGTTCTCGAACCGGGTGGGTGGGCTGGCTCCAAAGCCGATGAACGGGTAGCCGAAGTCCAGCGAACTGATGGTGAGGCCGGAGTACGTCAACTGGTCGGCGATGTAGAGGTTGCGGAACACGTTGTCGTAGCCGCCGTAGACGGCGATGCCCGCCGCCCGCCAGGTCAGCGTGGCGGTCAGGTTCTCGAACACGTTGCCGTGGTTGCCGGTCGACGCGCCCTGGTCGGTGGCGGAGAAGAGCGCGAACGCGTCGTCACCGTTGGAGCGGCCCTCCGAGTTGGCTACCAGGTTGTCGGTGCTGCCGTTGGTCATGTTCACCGCGTCGGCGAAGGTGTTGCGGAACCGGCTGTTCGTGATGGTGAGGCCGCTGACGCTGACCCCCCAGTACGCACAGACGGTGTGCTCGACCCAGACGTTGTCCAGGGTCATGTTGTCGACGTCCTTCAACTCACCCCAGACCTTCCCCGGCCCGTCGATGCGGTTCGTGTAGTTGCCGAAGAAGGCGAGGTGCTCGAAGGACGACCCGCTGGCCGAGGGTTCCACCCGGAAACCGGCGTCGGTGTTCTGCTGCGACGTCGGCGTCCGGAAGCGGGTGAACCACATGCCCGCGCCGACGACCTTGACCGGCTTGCCGTAGACCTGGAACTTCTGCGAGGTCTCGTACGTGCCGACCGGCAGGTAGACACCGGTCAGCGTGCCGGAGGTGTCCATCCGCACCGCGTCCAGGGCGTTCTGCACGTCGGCGTGGCTGAACCCGTTCGGTACCGCGTACCGCGCCGGGTCCGGGTTGGCCCGCGGCGACACCTGCTCGAGGTTGATGAAGTCGATGGCGTACGTGGTGTTGTTGGCCGGGTCCTTCTGGAGCCGGATCCGGCTGCCGGCCGGGATCGTGGAGTTCAGCAGGACGTTCGCCTCGTCGTAGAGGTGCCGGGGCGGCCCCGCGCTCGGCGAGTCGCTCGGACCGGCCTCGGCGCCGTACAGCCAGATGTGCTTCGAGGTAAGGCTGATCGGCTTGTGCAGCACCCCGTCGACGTAGATGTTCAACGTCGAGTCGATGCCCCCGCCGCCCGGTGCGTCCGGGATCGAGAAACGGGTCACCAGCGCGTTGGCCGGGGCCTTGGTGGTCCACTCGACGTACGCGCCGTTGCTGTTGAGGGTGACCGCCCGTCGGCCGGACGCCTCACCGGCCAGGTCGCCGATGGTACGGTTCGGCGCGAGCACCTGTGCTCCGCCACCGACCGTGCCCTCCTCGGCCTCGTACATGTCGTACGGCAGGTTCGCCCCGCGCCCCACGAAGAGCGGACGCTCGCTGGTGTTGTTCTGCCGCTTCACCGGCAGCTCGTTGGCGTCGTCGGCGAGCACCACCCGGACGGTGTACCGGCCGTTGGCCGCCGTCCAGCCGCCGAGGTTCATCGGCCCGGCGGTCGCGCCGGCGGCGATGGTGCCGCTGTACGAGCCGGTCAACGTACGGACCACGCTGCCCGAGTCGTTGAGCACGGTCAGCGTGATGCCGTGCGCGCCCCCGGCCGAGGCGACGGTGCCCTGGTTGCGGATGGTCACCGCGAAGTTGACGGTGGCTCCCGCGCTCGGCGTGCCGGGCGACCAGGTCACCGCCGAGGCCACCAGGTCGGAGCTGGCCACCGGGCTGACGGTGAGCGCGTTCGGGCTGGTGTAGCTGTTGTTCGCCTCGTTCTGCTCGATCACCGTGTTGGCCTCGTCGACCTTCGCGACGAGCTCGTAGCTGCCGGCGTTGCGCGGGCCGATGTTCGCCGAGACGGTGGTCGACGCCCCGGCGGCCAGCGCGCCGACGTTCGCCGTGCCGACCTTCGTCGTACCCAGGTAGAGGCCGACGGCCGTGGCCGCGGCGCCCGCCGTGCCGGCGTTGCGGACCGTGGCGGAGAGGGTGATCGCGTCGGTCTCCACCGGGGACGCGGGCGACGCGGTGAGGCCGGTGACCGTGAGGTCCGGGTTCGGTGCCGGTACGCCGATCACCTGGAGCTCGGCGACCTGCCCGTTCGACGAGCCGGAGTTCGCGGTGAACTGGAGCCGGACGTCGGCGGCGGTCGCCGAGACCGGGATGGTCACCGTGTTACCGCTGGTCGAGTTGAACGAGTAGGTGGCCGACCCGACCAGCGTGGTGAACCCGGCCGCCGACTGCTCCCGGCCGAGCACCTGGAACGTCTGGGTGCGTGGTCCCCAGACCGGATCGGGGTTGAGCTTCACCACCAGGGAGCTGATCGTCGCGTTCGCGCCGAGCGCCACGGTCAGCGTGCTCGGGTACGCCCCGGGCGCGCCCTCCCAGTAGGTGGTGACGTCGTCGTCGTTGGCGTTGACGGCGTTGAAGATGTGCACCACCGAGGAGGCGGTGATCGGCTTGCCGACGGCGAGGTTGGTGCCGCCCGGCGTGCTGCCGGGGCGGGTGACGATGTTGCTGTTCGCCGACACGTTCCCCGCCGCGTCCCGGGCGCGGATGAAGTAGGAGACGGTCGCCGACGCGGGTTGGCTGTCGGTGTAGGTGAGCGTGGAACCGTTGACGCTGCCGCGCAACGTGCCGTTGGCGTACACGTCGTACCCGGTCACCCCGGCGTTGTCGGTCGACGCGGTCCAGGTCAACCGGATCTGCCCGCTCGCCGGCTGCGTGTAGGCCAGGTTGCCCGGTGCGGTCGGTGCCGTCGTGTCACCGGTTTCGCCCGGACGGGTCACCGAGTTGCTGTTCGCCGACTGGTTGCCGGCGGCGTCCCGGGCCCGCACCTGGTAGGTCACCGTGACGGAGGCCGGCTGGGTGTCGGTGTACGTGAGCGTCGAACCGCCGACGCTGGTGCGCAGCACCCCGTTGGCGTAGATGTCGTAGCCGGTCACGCCGACGTTGTCGCTGGACGCGGTCCAGGTGAGCCGGACCTGGTCGGCGGCCGGTTCGGTGAAGGCGAGGTTGCCGGGTGCCGAGGGCGGCTCGATGTCGCCGGTCGCCGGGCCGTAGACCTCCAGCTCCGAGAGCTGCCCGGCGGGCCAACCGGTGTTCGCGGTGACCAGCAGGCGGACGTACCGGGTGGCGGCGTTGGGCACGTCGACCGTGACGGAGTTGCCGGAGCCGCGGTTGAAGGCGTACGACGCCGAGGCGACCAGGGTGCTGAAGCTCGACCCGTTGGTGCTGCCCTGCACGGTCAACGTCTGGCTACGCGCGCCCCAGCCACCGGGGAGCTTGAGCACCAGCCGGTTGACGTTCACCGTGGCGGCCAGGTCGACCTGGATCCACTGCGGGAAGGCGTTGTTAGCGCTCTCCCAGTAGGTGCCGGCGTTGCCGTCGTTGGCGTTGGCCGCGCCGTACACGTCGGCGTGGCTGCTCTCCGCCATCGCCTTGCCGAGCGCCAGGTTGGTCGACGAGGTCGCCGCGCCGTACACCTCCAGCTCGGCGAGCTGGGCGGCCGACCAACCGGTGTTCGCGGTGACCTGGACGCGGACGAACCGGGTGCTGGTGGCCGGGAAGTTGATGGTCACGGTGTTGCCGCCAGCCGGGTTGAACGACCGCCCGGTGGCGGAGACGATGGTGTTGAAGCCGCTGCCGTCCGCGCTGCCCTGCACGGAGAGCGTCTGGGTACGCGCCTCCCAGCTGCCGGGCAGCTTGAGGATCACCTGGTCGATGGACCGGCTGGAGCCGAGGTCCACCTGGGCCCACTGCGGGAGGGCGCCGCTGCTCTCCCAGTAGCTGCCCTGGTTGCCGTCGGTCAGGTTCGCCGCGACGTACGGCGCGTTGGTGCTGCTCGCGGAGGTGTTCCTGCCGGCGGCGAGGTTCGGGCCGCCCGCTGCGACGGCGGGTGGCGCCGGGGCCGCGGTGACGGTCAGGCTGATCACGGCCAGTACCGCGATCGCTCGGGTACGGAATCTGGACATGGTTGCGGACACCTTCTTCCCGGGGACGTGGAGAGGCGTGTGCGGTGGTGCGGGGGGTGGTGCGGGCGCGTCGGTGGGGCCCCGGTCGGCGGCGGAGCCCCACCGGCGCACGTCAGGTGGCGTGGACCTCGAACTCGGCGAGCTGACCGGCCGGCCAGCCGGTGTTGCCGGTGAAGGTCAACCGGACGAACCGGCGGTCGCCCGCCGGCACGGAGATCGACACGGTGTTCCCGGACGCCGGGTCGAAGGCGTAGCCGGCCGAGCCCTTCAGCGTGCTGAACGAGGAGCCGTCGGTGGAACCGAGCACGGCCAGCGTCTGCGTACGCGTCTGCCAGGCCGGGGCCGGCGGGAGCTTCAGCACCAGCCGGGACACCGGTCGGGCGCTGCCCAGATCGACGGTCACCGACTGGGGGAAGGCGTTGTTCGCGCTCTCCCAGTAGGTGTTCGGGTTGCCGTCCACCGCGTTGCCGGCGACGTACACGTCGGCGTGGCTGGTCGCCGAGATCGGCCGTCCCGCCGCCAGGTTCCCGGCCGGCGGGGTGGTGGGCGGCGGGGTGGATCCGTCGCCGTACACCTCGAACTCGGCGAGCTGGCCCGCCGGCCAACCGGTGTTACCGGTGAACGTCAGCCGGACGAACCGGCGGTCGCCCGCCGGCAGGGCCACCGAGACGCTGTTGCCGGACGCCGGGTCGAACGTGTGGCCCGCGGACCCGGCGAGCGTCGCCCAGGAGGAGCCGTCGGTCGAGCCGAGCACTGCCAGCGTCTGGGTACGCCGTTCCCAGCCGGCCGGGAGCTTCAGCTGCACGCGGTCGACGTCGCGCACCGCGCCCAGGTCGACGGTGAGGGACTGGGGGAAGTTGTTGTTCGCGCTCTCCCAGTAGCTGGCGGCGTTGCCGTCCACCGTGTTGGCGGCCACGTAGTTCTGGGTGGAGCTGGTCGCGGTGACCGTCCGGCCCAGCGCCAGATTCCCGCCCGTCGGCGGTGGGTCGGTGGGCGGTGGGTCGGTGGGCGGGGGATCTGTCGGGGGCGGATCGGTCGGACCGCCGCCCCACTGCGGGTCCGGCCACGGGCCGCAGTACGGCGTGGCCGTGTACCAGCCGGAGTTGCCCGGGCCCTGGGTGATCTGGAAGCCGCTACCTACGCAGTTGTGGATGGGGTTCGACTGCGCGACGCCGGTGGCCCGTACGTTGGTGAACGACACCTGGCTGGGCGCCTGCACCTGCAGGGCGTACGTGCCCGTGCCGTCGATGCGGACGTTGTCGAAGTTGATCCCGCTGGTCGCGCCCTCGATCCAGTGCAGCGCCGCGTACGAACTGTCCAGGACGTCGGTGTCGGTGACGTTGATCGTGGCGTTCTGGATCGGTTCGTTGAGCGCGGAGAACCAGATCGCGCCCACGCCGAACCGCCAGTTGTAGTCCGAGTTGCCGTTGCGGATGAGCGTGTTCCGGGCGACGGTGATCGTGCCGGAGACCGCGGTCGGGCCGTTCACGCCGGGGTAGCGGTTGGCGACATGGATCCCGCCGCCGTTGGTGACCGAGTCGGCGGTGACGTTGTCGGTGATCTTGATGTCCCGCCCGCCGTACGTCACCAGATGGTTGGCGAGGACGGTCACGCCGATCGTGTTGAACGTGAACGAGTTGTTGACGTTCGGTACGTTCTGCGCCCACATGGCCAGCGCGTCGTCACCGGTGTTGCGTACGAACGTGTTGGTCACCGTCGAGTTGGTGACTCCCCAGTGGAAGTTCACCCCGTCCGCGGTCTGGTCGAGGATCCGGCTGTTGCGGATGGTGAAGTTGTCCATCGGGCCGTCCATCCAGGCACCGACCTTGGTGTGCTGCATCCAGACGTTGTCCACCACCGAGTTCGACATGGCGCCGCCGATGGCGTTGACCTGGTGCTCGTCCACCCGCTCCCGGATGTCGCCGATGATGGCGAAGTCCCGCAGCGTGACATTGCGGCTCGGGCCGCCGGCCTCGTGGGACCGGATCTCGCCGCTGTAACCGCCGCCGGGGACGTACTTGCCGTAGATGCCGGCGGCACGTTTGCGATCGGTGGGGTGCCGGCCGCCGAGCACCGAGTACCACGGGCCGGCACCACGCAGGGTCACCCCGTCCACGACCACGTGGTCCCAGAGGGTGAAGGTGCCGGACGGGATCCAGACCGCGCGTCCCTGCGCCTTCCCGGCGTCCACCGCCGCCTGGAACTTGGCCGTCGAGTCGGTGGCACCGGTCGGGTCGGCACCGAAGTCGGTCACCACGTCCAGCACGTTGGCGGGCTTGTCGATCGGCGACCCGACCAGCTCGAAGTCGGCCAGGTCGATGGTGAAGCTCGGCGACTGGGCGGTCGAGGAGACCTGGAGCCTGATCCTCGTACCGGGCTGGTAGGTGGTCCCGAACATCGTCCGGGCCTCGTCGTAGAAGTGGTGCGGGTTGGTGTCGCCCGGGTTGTTGTTGAACGGGTAGCCGCCGTAGTACCAGCCGTACCGGGAGGTCACCGGCACGGCCTTGACCAGTGCGCCGTTGGCCCGCAGCTCGATGCTGGCGTCCCTTCCGGTGCCTGCGGCGTTGTCCGGGATGCTGTACCGGAAGGTGACGGCGTTGGCCGGCTCGGTGAGGGTGAACTCGACGTACTCGCCGACGGCGTCCAGGGTGACCGCCTCGCGACCGGACGCCTCGGACGGCAGCGTGCCGTAGTACCGGTCCGGGCCGATCTTCGTGCCGGTGTGGGCGGACTCCTCCGCCTCGTGCTCGACGAACGGGACGTCGGCGCCTCGCCCCGCGATGTCGAACGGGGAGAGCCCGGCCGCCTGGGCCGGGGTCGCGGTGCTGGTCAGCGCGATGACGGTGAGCGACGTCGCGGTGAGGGCGGCGGCGAGAGCGGCCGCCCCCGCGCGGGCGCGGGCTTTTCGGGGTGGGTGGGCGGTGGCGTGGTCGGGCATGAGCTGGGCTCTCCCTCTCGTCGGTGGTCCAGATCCCCCCGTGCGTTGCGGTCCCCCCGATGCGTTGCGGTGTGTGGCGACTACCTCCATGTCGGTCTCGGCCGGCGGGGCCGGCGGGCTGGCGGAAAGCCGGCGGTGGGACGGAACCGCCGGGTGGTGCGGGCGCGGTGCCGGCGGCGGGACGGAGCCGCCGGCACGGCGAGATCAGGCCGGGTCGGGGCCGGCGGGAATCGGTTCGGCGGTGCGCAGCCAGACGGCGGTGTCCGGCGGTAGCAGGTCGTCGTCGAGCGGGCCGCTGGCGAGCAGCCGCTCGGTGTGCGGCGGCAGCGGCACCGCCGCGGCGGAGATGTTGACCAGGCAGGTGAAGCCGGGTGAGCGGTGGTAGGCGAGCACCCCCTCCGGGGCGGGCAGCCAGGTCATCTCACCGTCGCCGAGCGCGGGGTCGGTTCGGCGGATGGCGATCGCCCGCCGGTACAACTCCAGCATCGATCGCTCGTCGCCGGCCTGCGCCTGCGCCGTCCGGTCCTTCCAGTCGGCCGGCTGGGGAAGCCACGGTGTCCCCGTCGCCTCGTCCGGGCTGAAGTCGAACGGCGGCGTCTCGCCGGACCAGGGCAGCGGGACGCGGCACCCGTCGCGGCCCGGGTCGACGCCGCCCGAGCGGAAGTACATCGGGTCCTGCCGCAGCTCACGCGGAATGTCCTCGACCTCCCAGAGGCCCAGCTCCTCGCCCTGGTAGACGTAGGCCGCGCCGGGCAGCGACAGCGACAGCAGCGCGGCGGCACGGGCCCGGCGGGTGCCCAGCTCCAGGTCGGTGGGGATCCCTTCGCGCTTCGCGGCGAAGCTGAACGTAGTGTCGGCCCGGCCGTAGCGGGTGACGTGCCGGGTCACGTCGTGATTGGAGAGGACCCAGGTGGCCGGCGCACCGACCGGCGCGTGTGCGCCCAGCGTCCCGTCGATGCTCTCGCGCAACGCGGCGGCGTCCCAGGCGCAACCGAGGAAGTCGAAGTTGAACGCCGCGTGCAGCTCGTCCGGACGCAGGTAGTTGGCGAACCGCTGCCGGTCCGGCATCCACACCTCGCCGATCAGTGCCCGGTCGCCGGGGTACTCGTCGGCGACCCGCCGCCAGGCACGGTAGATCTCGTGCACGCCGTCGAGGTCGCGGAACGGGTGCGGCCGACCGGGCAGGGTCGCCGGCAGCGAACCGTCCTTGACCAGCAACCCGGCCGAGTCGATCCGGATGCCGTCCACTCCCCGGTCGAACCAGAACCGCAGGATGTCCTCGAACTCCGCGCGCACCCTCGGGTGGTCCCAGTTGAAGTCGGGCTGCTCGGCGGTGAACAGGTGCAGGTACCAGTCGCCGGGGGCGCCGTCCGGATTGGTGGTGCGGGTCCACGTCTCGCCGCCGAACTCGCCGACCCAGTCGGTGGGCCGCTGATCGCCGTTCGGGCCCCGGCCGGGACGGAACCAGAACAGATCCCGCTCGGGCGCGTCCGGGCCGCCGGCGAGTGCCGCCTGGAACCAGGGGTGTGCGTCGGAGCAGTGGTTCGGCACGACGTCGACGATGGTCCTGATGCCGAGCGCGTGTGCCTCCGCGATCAGCGCCTCCGCCTCCGCCAGCGTGCCGAACACCGGGTCGATGTCGCGGTAGTCGGCCACGTCGTAGCCGGCGTCGGCCATCGGGGAGGGGTACCAGGGGCTGAACCAGATCGCGTCGACGCCGAGCGTGGACAGGTAGTTGAGCCGGGACCGGATCCCGGCGATGTCGCCGATCCCGTCGCCGTTGCCGTCGGCGAAGCTACGCGGGTAAACCTGGTAGATCACCGCTCCACGCCACCACGGACTACCGTCTGCTGTGGACACGAGCACCTGCTTTCTGCGTTACGTCGGCGGGTTCGCCGGACCTGGATCTGTACCGGGCGAACGGTCGTTGTTCGCCGCGGGAGGGGTCGCGCCGGTGGGTCCGGCCTCGTCGGACGCACCTGAGGACGCGCAGCGCCCCGGGGATCGAGAGCTAACCCTTGAGGCTCCCCGTGGTCAGACCGGACATGATGTTGCGCTGGAAGATCAGAAAGATGATCACGGTCGGGATCGCGGCGATGACCGACGCGGCGATCACCACGTTCATCGGCGTACCGCCCGCGAAGGCGTAGATGCCGACGCTGACCGTGCGCGTCTCGGGCGACGGCATGACCAGCTTCGGCCAGAGGAAGTCCTTCCACACCGCGGTCACGGCGAAGATCGACACCACCCCGAGGATGGGGCGCGACATCGGCAGGACGACCGACCAGAGCGTACGCAGCGCCGTCGCCCCGTCGATGAGGGCGGCCGCCATCAGGTCCTCCGGGATCGAGTCGAAGAACCGTTTGAGGAGGAAGATGTTGAACGCGTTCGCGACCAGGGGCAGCCAGATCGCGAACGGCGAGTCGAGCAGGTTGATGTGCAGGATCGGCAGGTCGATCGCCGTCACGTACTGCGGAACGATGAGGACCATCGCCGGGATCATCAGCGTCGCCAGCATCATGGCGAGGATCGCGTTGCCGAAGATCGGGCGGAGCTTCGACAGGGCGTACGCCGCCGCGGTGTCGAGGACGAGCTGGAACAGCACCGCGCCGGCCGCGTAGTAGAACGTGTTGAACAGCAGCTTCGCAAGAGCCAGGTTGTTCCACGCGTCGGCGTAGTTCTGCCACTGGGGCTCCTGCGGGAACAGTGACGGCGGGGTCTGCGCGATCTCCTGGCCCGACTTGAGCGCGCCGGTGACCATCCAGTAGAGCGGCCCGAGGAACACGAGCGTGAAGCCCACGACCACGACGGCGATCAGCGTCCAGTAGATCGCTCTACCGCGCCCCCGTCGGAGCTGGGCGTGCGAGATGAGGGTCCGGGTCCCGGAGTCCTGTGCCATTCCTCGTCCGCCCTAGTCCTGTTTCGCCGTCAGCCGCAGGTAGACCGCGGAGAAGCCGGCGAGCACCACGAGCATGATCACGCCGAGCGCCGCGGCGCCGTTGAGATCGTTCTGGAAGAACCCGTGCTGGTAGATGAGGTACGCGACCGAGGTCGCCGAGTCCTCCGCCCCCGCGCCGTTGGCGAGGATCAGCGGTTCGATGAAGAGTTGCATCGTGGCGACGATCTGCATCATCGCCAGGAGGGCGAGGATCAGCCGGGTCTGCGGGATGGTCACGTTCCAGATCCGGCGCCAGATACCGGCGCCGTCGAGCTCGGCCGCCTCGTAGAGCTCGCCGGGGATGTTCTGCAGCGCCGCCAGATAGATGAGTACGGCGCTGCCCATGTTCATCCAGGTCGAGGCGATCACCATCGCCGGCATCGTCATCCCCGGGGACTGCATCCACTGGGAGGTGGGCAGGTGCAGGGCCTTGAGGATCGCGTTGAAGATTCCCGCCTCGCTGGGGTCGTACGCGTAGAACTTGAAGAGGAAGAGCGCCGACGCCGGCGGCAGCATCACCGGCAGGTAGACCAGGATCCGCAGGTACCCCTTGGCGTGGCGCAACTCGTTGAGCAGGATCGCCACGAAGAACGGCACCGCGTACCCGAGCACCAGCGCCAGGAGCGTGAAGTAGAAGGTGTTCTTCCAGGCGGTCCAGAAGCTGGGGTCGTCGATGATGCGGGTGTAGTTGTCCCAGCCCACCCAGGTGGTGACACCGCGCCGGGTGTGCTGGAAGCTCATCACGATGCCGCGGATCATCGGATACCAGGAGAAGAGGGCGAAGCAGAGGACCGCACCGATCAGGAACGCGTGCCCGGTGAGGTTGTCGCGTACCTTGCGGCCCAGGCTCGTACGCCGTGGCCGTTCCGCGTACGGCGACGTGAGGCGGCCCGGTCTGGTGGTACCCGGGGCGGTGGTGATCGCCAAGGCATCTCCTGGTGAGTCGGTGATCGGACGTACGGCAGCGGGGTGTGGGGGCCGGCGCGCCGGCCCCCACCCGGATCAGCTCTCCGCGGCGAGAAGCTGGTTGACCTTCTCCTCGGCCGTCTTCAGCAGCGCGTCGATGTTGGCGTTCGGGTTCGTGAGCACCCCGGACATCGCCGCGTCGAGCACCGCGTAGATCGCCTGCGCGTTGCGCGGCTCACCCTTGATCGGGACCTGGTTCGCCTCGAAGATCGCGAAGTTCGTCGTGTCGAGGTTCGCGTTCGCCTTGCGCAGCTCGAGCTCCTGCGTCTGCGCCTCGCTGCCGTTGGCGAAGAGCAGCGGCTGCGGCAGCCCCACCGGATAGTTCTGCGGCTTGGCCCGTACGTAGTCGAACTGACCCTTGCCCGGCGTCAGCTTCTGGTACGCGATCCACTTCAGTCCGGCCTTGACCTGCTCCGGGGTGAGGCCCTTCTTGAAGAAGTAGCCCTCGCCACCACCGAGCGTCCCCTTCGCCGGGCCGTCCTGGCCGGGCAGCGGGCCCATCGCCCAGTCCTGGAACTTGCCCTGGAACTGGCTGACGATCGCCTGGGTGGTGTCGGGCGCGCCGATGAACATGCCGACCTTGCCCGCGGCGGCGTTGGTCAGCAGGTCACCCCACTGGAGCAGCTGACGGCTGCCCATGCTGTTGTCGCCGTACCGCATGTCCTTCAGGTTCTGCAGGACCTGCTTGCCCATCGGGTTGTTGAAGTCGGCCTTCTTGCCGTCCTCGGTGAGCACCTGGCCGCCCTGCGAGTAGAGCAGGGAGGTGAAGTGCCAGCCGCCCGTGTTGCCGGCGCTGTACTCCGCGTAACCCGCGATGCCGTCACCGAGCGCGGCGATCTTCTTGGCCGCCTCGCGGACCTCGGGCCACGTCTTCGGCGGGTTGTTCACGTCGAGCCCCGCCCGCTGGAACAGGACCTTGTTGTAGACCAGACCCATCGAGTAGTTCTTCACCGGGACGGCGTAGAGCTTGCCGCCGTCGGTGAACACCTCCTTGAGCGCCGGGTCGACACTGTCCCAGGTGGAGATCGTGTCCTTGTTGGCGAACTCGGTGATGTCCATCGCCTGACCGGAGTCGAGCACCTGCTGGAGATCGGTCATGTATCCGTAGAACACGTCGGTGACGGTGCCGCCGGACAGCCGGGCGGTGAAGTCCGGCGGGTTGTTGCACTGCTCGCCGACGCTCACGCTCTTGATGATGATGTCGGGGTTCTGCCGCTGGAACTCGGCGACGTCGTCATTCCAGTTCTGCAACAGCTCCTTCTGAGCGCCGACCGGCTGGCAGTCGACGGTGATGGTGACCTTGCCGCCTGCATCGTTCGACGTGTCGTCGCTCTTCGTGGAGCAAGCCGTGAGGCTGATTCCCAGGCCGGCCACGAGCGCTAACGCCGCAGCCTTCCGGTACTGCGGTACGGACATCTGTCCATCCCTTCGGGAACGGGTGTCTCCATGACCTTCGCTGAGCTGCGGTGATCGCCACCGCGGCGATGCCCTGCCATTGATCTGCATCCGCAATGCGACCCGCCCCCGGGTAGGTGCGCCGAGGTCAGGTGTGAGTGGAGTCACTGTAACGAGGTGGACTCACAGCGGCAAGGTATGGATCCCATGATGAAAGGACGCGACTTGATTACGAGAGATCATGACAGCGGCTTGAAAGCTGGTCGAAGTCCGGGGCTTTGCCCCCTTTGGGTAGGCAAGAAAAGGCCGCCGACCGCGATCAGCGGTCGGCGGCCTTGACGTCGTTCAGCAGCCGGGGCGGGGGTTCCTGTCAGCGGCCGGGGGCAGGAGCGGTGGAGCCGCGCACCACCAGTTCGGGCTCGAACAGCAGCTCGTCGTGCAGCACGCCGGCGCCGTCGATCTGGGTGACCAGCAGGTCCACCGCGGCCTGCCCCATCGTCTCGATCGGCTGCCGGACCGTGGTGAGCGGCGGGTCGGTGCAGGTCATGAACGCCGAATCGTCGTAGCCCACCACCGACACGTCGCCGGGCACCGAACGGCCCAGCCGACGCACCGCCCGGATCGCACCGAGGGCCAGCACGTCGCTGGCACAGATCACCCCGGTCACCCCGCGGTCGACCAGCTTGCTCGCGGCCACCCGGGCGCCCTCCATGGAGAAACTGGACCGTTCGACCCACTCGGCCGGGTCGGCCCAACCGGCGATCCGCGCCACCGCGGCGAGCTTGCGCCGGGACGGCACGTGCCCCTCCGGCCCGAGCACCATGCCGATCCGCTCGTGCCCGAGCGAGCGCAGATGCCCGTACGCCTGCTCCACGGCGACCGCGTCGTCGGTGGACACCCGAGGGAAGCCCAGTTCGTCCACACCGGCGTTCACGAGCACCACGGGGAGCCCCCGGTCGGTCAACCGGCGGTAGTGGTCGTGCGGCGCGTCGGCCAGCGCGTACGAGCCGCCCGCGAAGATCACGCCGGAGACCTGGTGGTCCAGCAGCATCTCGACGTAATCCGCCTCGGAGACACCGCCGATGGTGCGGGCGCAGAGCGCGGGGGTGAATCCGCGCTGCGCCAGCGAACCGGTGACCACCTCGGCGAGCGCCGGAAAGATCGGGTTCTGCAACTCGGGAAGGACCAGCCCCACCAGCCGGGCGCGCTCACCGCGCAGCTTGGTCGGTCGCTCGTAGCCGAGCACGTCGAGCGCGGTGAGCACCGCCGTACGCGTCGTCTCGGAGACGCCACCACGCCCGTTCAGCACCCGACTCACGGTGGCTTCGCTGACGCCAGCCTTCCGGGCCACCTCGGTCAACCGTTTCGTCACGGCGTAATCCTATGCCGAACCATTGCAAGAACTGAACAGCCTGTTGTCGTCACGCGTCAGATCAGCGCAGCTCGTGCAGGGCGGCCTCGATCGCCCGGTGGAACGTCGGATACGCATAGATCATGTGCCGCAGCTGGCTGATCGGCACCGCCGCGTGCACGGCGACGACCAGCCCGGAGAGCACCTCGCCACCGGCCGGTCCGGCCGAGGTCGCTCCGATCAGTACGCCCTGGTCGGCGTCCGCGATCAGCTTGATGAAGCCCTCGTCGCCGACCTGGTGGATCCAGCCTCGGGTCGAGCTGCTCAGCTTGCTGAAACCGACCTGGACGTTGATGCCCCGGGAGCGGGCCTGCTCCTCGGTGAGGCCGACCGCGCCGATCTCCGGGTCGGTGAACGTGACCCGGGGCAACGCCCGGTAGTCGGCTCGGGGAACGGTGCCTGCCATTCCACTCGACCCACTGGCGCCGAGCGCGCTGGCCGCGCCCATCGCACCGCCGACCACGCTCGCCGTGCCACTGGGGTCGGCGCCGGGCCGGCTGTGCCGGGCACGGTCGAGCACGTCCTCGATCACGATCGCCGCCTGGTACATCGCGATGTGCGTGAACGCGCCCTCGCCCGTCAGGTCGCCGACCGCCCAGATCCCGTCGGTGACCCGCATCCGGTCGTCGACCGGCAGGTAGCGCTGGTCGGCGTCCACTCCCACGCTGTCCAGCCCCAGCTCGTCCAGGTGTGCCCGACGCCCGGTGACCACCAGCAGCCGTTCCGCGGTGAACTCCGCCCCGCCCTGGGCGTGGAGGGTGAACCGCTCACCGTCGTGGTCGACCCGCTCGGCCCGTACGCCGGTGTGGATCTCGACGCCGTCCGCGCGCAGAGCCGACGCGGCCACCTCCGACGACTCAGGCTCCTCGACGGCGAGCACCCGATCCAACGCTTCGACGATGGTGACCCGTACGCCGAACCGGGCGAAGACCTGCGACAGCTCCAGCCCGATCGCCCCGCCACCGAGCACCAGCAGCGATTCGGGCAGCTCCTCCACCTCGATCGCCTGGTGGTTCGTCCAGTACGGCGTTCCGGCCAGCCCCTCGACGGGCGGCACCGACGGGCGGGTGCCGGTGCCGAGCACGACGCCGTAGCGGGACTCGAAGACCTGGTCGCCGACCCGTACCCGGCCCGGTCCGTCCAACCGGCCGCTGCCCCGCACGAACCGACCGCCCCGGCCGACGAACCGCTCGACCGCAGCCCGGTCGTTCCAGGTGTCGGTCGCCTCCTCGCGGATCCGCTTCGCCACGGGCGCCCAGTCCGGTCGCACCTCGGCGCTGCCGGCCAGCCCGTCGATCCGGCGGGCCTCGGCGAGGGCGTTCGCCGCCCGGATCATCATCTTGCTCGGGATGCATCCCCAGTACGGGCACTCGCCGCCGACCAGGTCCCGCTCGATGCCGACGACGCTCAGGCCGGCCTCGGCGAGTCGCCCGGCCACCTCCTCGCCGCCGACGCCGAGGCCCACCACGATCACGTCCACCTGCTCCGACTCCACCACGGACCCAGCATCCCCCAGCCGGACCGACCCCAACCGTCGGGGTGACCGCCACCCCGGTTGATCATGAAGTTATTGCCGGTCGGTTCGGCGTGTCGCGGGCGATAACTTCATGATCAACGCGGTCGAGGGCAGGGCGAGCGGGCGGCCCGGGGACGACCACCGGCGTGCCGGTCGGCGCGAGCAGGGAACGGGCGGCCACGCCGAGCCGTCGCCGCCCAGGCACCACGGCCCGCCGGGCGAAGACGTCGTAGTCCTGCGCGGCGACCTCGTCGAGGATCCCCCCGTAGAGGGCGTACGCGGTGCGCATGCAGGCCTGCGAGGCCGGCGCGAGCAGAGTGATCCCGGGTGCCGCCGCGGCGTAGTGCGCCTGCGCCCGGGTCACCTCGAAGGCGACGAGCGCCCGGATGGCCGGGGTGGCGCGGCCCCGCGCGGACGCCTCGGCCAGCTCGTGCCGGGTCACCCCGAACCGGTCCAGGTCCTCGTCGGGCAGGTAGGTCCGCCCCCGGGTCAGGTCCTCACCCACGTCCCGGATGAAATTGGTGAGCTGGAAGGCGAAACCGAGCTGCCGGGCCGGCTCGCGGGCCGCGACCGGGTCGGAGCTACCGAGGATCGGCAGCATCATCGTGCCGATGGCCGCGGCCGAACCCTCCATGTAGTCGAGCAGGTGCTGATAGCTGGGGTACGAGCTGACGGTCAGATCCATCGCCATGCTCTTGAGGAACGCGGCGAAGTCGTTCCGGTCGAGGTCGAACACGGCGATGGTGTGCAGTACGGCGGGGAGCAGCGGGTCGTCGACCTGTTCGCCGTGCAGGCCGGCGAGGAATCGGCCCGCCCAGTCGTCGAGCTGGCTGGCCCGCTCGGCCATGGAAAGTCCGTCGGTCCGGTCGACGATCTCGTCGGCGTACCGGGTGAAGCCGTAGAGCGCGTGAACGTGTCGGCGTTTCCACGCGGGGAGCAGTCGGGTGGCGAGATAGTAGGTGCGGCCGTGGCGTCTGTGCAGCTCACGACATCGGTCGTAGGCGGCGGCGAGTTCCGTGTCCACCGGCCCTCCTCCAGTAATCGACGCACTAATCGACGCAACTCGTTACTCTAGGGTACGCTCGGCCGCATGGCCAAGGATGCGGACAGGACGGACACCACCCGCGGAGCGGGGATGCACCGTGTACCCGCAGATCCCGCCGCCACCACCAGCGATCGGCGGGCATGATGGGCGGTCTCGCGCGAAGAGGTGGCGGCATGCGGACGGTGGACGGACGTACGGATCGGGTGGTGGTGGTCGGCGCCGGCCTCGGAGGACTGGCGTGTGCGCTGCACCTGGCCGGGAGCGGCCGGCAGGTGACCGTGCTCGAACGCGAACCGGTGCCCGGCGGCCGGGCGGGCCGGCTCGGCGTCGACGGCTACGAGTTCGACACCGGCCCCACGGTGTTCACCATGCCGGAGCTGATCGCCGAGGCGCTCGGCGCGGTCGGCGAGGAACTCGGCGACTGGCTGGACCTGACCCCGCTCGATCCGGCCTACCGGGCGTACTACCCGGACGGCTCGACGCTCGACGTCATCACCGACACCACCCGGATGGCCGCCGAGATCTCCCGGGTCTGCGGTCCCCGCGAGGCCGACGGCTACCTGCGTTTCGTGGACTACGCCCGACGCCTCTGGCAACTCGAACGGGCCGACTTCATCGAGCGCAACCTGGACAGCCCGACCGACCTGCTCACCGGCAACCTGCTGCGGCTGCTGGCCGGCGGTGCCTTCCGCCGCCTGCACACCAAGATCGGTCAGTTCTTCCGCGACCCGCGCACCCAGCGCATCTTCTCCTTCCAGGCCATGTACGCCGGCCTCGCCCCGCATGACGCCCTGGCCATCTACGCGGTCATCGCGTACCTGGACTCGGTGGCCGGGGTGTGGTTTCCCCGCGGTGGCATGCACAGCGTCTCCCGGGCGATGGCCGGCGCGGCCGAGAAGCACGGCGTGCAGATCCGCTACGACACCACGGTGACCCGGGTGGAGACGGCGCACGGCCGGGCCACCGGGGTGCTGACCGCCGACGGCGAGCTGATCCCGGCCGACGTGGTCGTGCTCAATCCGGACCTACCGGTCGCCTACCGCGACCTCCTGCCGCCCGCCCCCCAGCGCCGGCTCAGCTACTCGCCGTCCTGCGTCGTGTTGCACGTCGGATCGACCCAGGGATATGGAAGGATCGCCCACCACAACATTCACTTCGGACGATCCTGGAGGGGCACCTTCGATGAGGTCATCCGCCGGGGTGAGCTGATGTCCGACCCGTCCCTGCTGGTCACCAACCCGAGCCGCACCGACCCGTCGGTGGCGCCCCCGGGCCGGCACACCTACTACGTCCTCGCCCCGGCACCCAACCTGGACCGGGCCCCGCTCGACTGGCGGGCAGGCCTGGCCGGCCGCTACGCCGACCAGCTCATCGGCACGCTGGAGGAGCGCGGCTACGTCGGGTTCGGCTCGGGCATCGAGGTGCTGCGTACGGTGACCCCCGCCGAGTGGGCCGACCAGGGAATGGCCGCCGGTACCCCGTTCGCCGCGGCGCACAGCTTCTTCCAGACCGGACCGTTCCGCCCCAGCAACCTCCACCGGACGCTCCCCAACGTGGTCTTCGTCGGCTCGGGCACCCAGCCCGGCGTCGGGGTGCCGATGGTGCTGATCTCCGGCAAGCTCGCCGCCGGCCGTGTCACTGGAGGCATCCAATGAGCGAACGCAGTGAGCGAATCATCGGGCACAGGGCGTCCGAGCCTCAGGACGGCGCCGACCGCAGGGAGGTGCCGGCATGAGCGCACGTGAGGCACACCTCGTCGAACTGGTCGACGAAGCCGGGCAGGCCCACGGCGAGATGACCGTCGCGGCCGCCCACCAGCCGCCGGGCCGGCTGCACCGGGCCTTCTCCGTCATGCTCGTGGCACCGGACGGCCTAGTGCTGCTCCAGCGCCGCGCCGCCGTCAAGACCCGCTTCCCGCTGCGCTGGGCCAACTCGTGCTGCGGCCACCCGTTGCCCGGCGAGTCGCTCGCGGAGGCCGCGAACCGGCGACTCCACGAGGAGCTGGGTGCCGGCCCGGTCGAGCTGACGGAGGTCGGGGTCCACCTCTACCAGGCCGAGGATCCGACCACCGGCCGGGTCGAGTTCGAGTACGACCACGTCCTCCGGGGCGAGTTCCGTCCCGGCGCGCCGCTCGCGCCCGACCCCGCGGAGGTCGCCGAGTTGCGCTGGGTGGAGCCGGCCGCGCTGGAGGTCGATCTCACCGCCGACCCGGGGTCGTACGCCCCCTGGCTCGGCGGCGTCGTGAGCCGGCTGTTGCGACCCACCGTCCCGGGCTCGCCCGTGACCCCGTCCGCCGGCAACGCGCCCGTTGCGGCCGGGCCGGACGGCGCCACGGTCGGATCGGGCGCACCGAGCGATGAGGCGCCGGAGCGGTCGGGTGGCCGTTGAGGCGCTGAGCGCGGGGGCGGTGGCCCGCAGGCTCGGCGTCGCGGTGACCACGCTGCGCACCTGGCACCAGCGGTACGGGCTCGGGCCCAGCCAGCACACGCCCGGCCAGCACCGCCGTTACACCGCCACCGATCTGGCCCGGCTCGAGGTCATGCGGCGGCTCACCGCCGACGGGATCAGTCCCGCCGAGGCGGCCCGCTGGGCACGGCGGGCGCCCGAGTCGGTACGCGCCGAGGAGACGTCCCGCGCCCGCCCGGACGCCGCTCGCGACGGTGGCGGCCAGACCATCCCGGTGGGTCGCGCCGGGCCGGCCGCCCGGGGGCTCGCCCGCGCGGCCATGCGGCTGGACTCCGTCGCGATCGGGGACACGATCGCCCGCGCCCTCACCGAACACGGCGTGGTCGCCACCTGGGACCGGCTGCTCCGGCCGGTACTCACCGGCATCGGCGACCGGCACGCCGCCACGTCCGCCCTGGTCGACGTGGAGCACGTGCTCTCCCGCTGCATCTCCGAGGCGTTCGCCGCCGTCGCCCGCACCGCCCCGCCGGCCGGGCCGCAGCGGGTCCTGCTCTCCTGCGCCGACGAGGAACAGCACTCACTGCCGCTGGAGGCTCTCGCCGCCGCGCTCGCCGAAGCCGGGGTCGGCTACCGGATGCTCGGGGCCCGGGTACCGCTCCCGGCCCTGTTGGAGGCGGTCGACCGGACGGGTCCGGCCGCGGTGGTGCTCTGGTCGCACACCCCGGCCACCGCCGACCCGGGCCAGCTCGGTGCGCTGCTCGCCGCGCCCCGCCGGCCGCTGCTGGTGCTCGCCGCCGGCCCCGGCTGGGCGGACGCGACCCTGCCTCCCGGGGTGCTGTGCCCCAGCCAGCTCGCCGACGCGGTCGCCCTGGCCGGTGCGGTGCAGGACGCGTTGGAGCAGCCACCCGAGCGCTGACCGCCGGTGTCGCCCGCGGGGGATGTCCACTAGCGTCGGGTGGTCCGCGTACCCCGACCCCTTGCGGGAGCGAACAGATGAAAGCCCGCGCCCTGCTCGCGTGCGGCCTGGGCCTGGTCGTGGCCCTCAGCGGCTGCGCCGAGGGCCAGGACCGCCGCACCGCCGCCGACGGCCCCATTCCGAGCACCGCGACCACGCCACCGTCCCCCAGCCCGAAGCCGACCGTGTCGCCGAAGCCGACCCGGACCAGCCCCACCAGACGTCCGCTGCGGCCCCGGCCCACGAAGATGCCGGCCGGCCTGCGCCGCACCACTGGGGTACGTCCGGTCGCGCTGACCTTCGACGACGGCCCCAGCTCGGCGTGGACGCCGAAGATCCTCGACCAGCTGCGGTCAGCCAAGGTGACCGCCACCTTCTGTCTGGTGGGAAGTGAGGTGAGGCGCCACCCGGAGCTGGTCCGCCGGATCGTCCGGGAGGGGCACCAGCTCTGCAACCACAGCTGGCGACACGACATCGATCTCGGCCGGCGGACGGTGGCCGAGATCCGGGCCGACCTGGAGCGTACGAACAAGGCGATCCGGGCAGCCGTTCCGAACGCCAAGATCAGCTTTTACCGACAGCCCGGCGGGGTGTGGACGTCCGAGGTCGTCGCGGTGGCCAAGCAGCTCGGCATGAGCCCGCTGCACTGGAGCGTCGACCCACAGGACTGGCGGAGACCGCCGGCGAAGACGATCAGCAAGCGGGTGCTGGCCGCCGTCCGCCCCGGCTCCATCGTCCTGTTGCACGACGGGGGCGGAGATCGGGCCGCTACGAACGCCGCCTGCCACGGCCTGATCGGCGAGCTGAAGCGGCACTACGGCGTGACCCGGCTCAGCTAAGGCCGTCTGACCTGCGGTTTCTCTGGTCATCACAGATAGACCCATACCGGTTTGGTCGAGCGCCCACGCATCACGTATGCTTTCCAAGCCTCCGGCGGGGCCGGATGGGAGCAAGTCCGCTTGACCTTGCGAATGTGCAATGATGGCGGGGCCGCCCTCATCGTCTAGCGGCCTAGGACGCCGCCCTTTCAAGGCGGTAGCACGGGTTCGAATCCCGTTGGGGGCACTGCCGGCGCAAGCCGGTGCAACAGAGCTAGGTCCTGTGGAGCAGTTGGAGTGCTCGCCGCCCTGTCAAGGCGGAGGTCGCGGGTTCAAGTCCCGTCAGGACCGCAGCGCTAACGCCGCGCGAAACTTGCGCGGCGTTCTGTGTATCGGATCAGGGTGCCCTTCCGGCGGTTGAACCGCCCTCCGGGTAGCATGGTCCGAGCAACCCGGCCAGGTAGCTCAGTTGGTACGAGCGTCCGACTGAAAATCGGAAGGTCGGCGGTTCGACCCCGCCCCTGGCCACATAGCCTTTCGCCGGGCTACAGAGATCCCCACCAGCGGAAACGCGGTGGGGATCTTGCTTTGTCAGGTGACGCCGTCGCCGTCCAACAGCCGCCACGGAAGCCGGTGCCAACTCCGGCCGGACCGGACGCCGCGCAGGTCCGCCCTCGATCGACTCGACTTCCTTGAAGTTGGGGCTTCCTGCCTGGGCGAACACCCCGACTTCAAGGAAGTCGTGACACACGGCCTCGGCGCACGGGTCAGGGCGGCCTCGCCAGCACGGGTCTGGGCGGCCTCAGCTCTTCGATTCGGGTTCGTGCTGGGCCATGCCGGCTCGTATCGCGTCCCAGACACTCCGGCCCACCTGCCGCAGCGCCTCACCGGCCTGCTCGGCGAGATCGCCCGGACCCGGCACCGGCCACCCGGCACCACCCGCCTGACCCTCGCCCGGTCCACCCCGGCCGCCCTCCGGCTCACGTGGCGCCTTACCTGCTCCTCGTTCCCCGCCCGGCTCGCCACCGCCAGGTTGCTGCCCACGCGCCTCTCCGCCGGCCGGTGGGCCCTGCGGCCGCTGACCGGGCTCACCCGGCTGCTGCCCACGTGGTTCCCCACCGGGACGCTCGGCCCGCTGCGGCTCGGACACCTCCTTGGCGACCGCGCCCTCCCCGGTCCACTCGGCGCGGGCGCTGATCGAGCCGATGTCCCGTCCCAGCCGGTCCACCACCCGGTCGAGGTGTTCCGCGCGGCCGGTCACCTGTTGCGCGGCCCGCCCGGCGTCGTCGAGGGCTGCGTGCGCGGTGTTCTTGATCGACTCGATGAGCTGCGGGTTCTGGTCGAGGGTGTCGAGCGCCCGGTCGAGGATCTGCACGAGCCGCTCCAGCCGCACCTTGAGCAGGACTTCGGCTCGTACGTCGGTGACGTCGAGCTCGACCGCGTCCAGACGTACCCGGACACCGGCGTCCAGCACGAGCAGGTTCGCCAGCCGCGCCCGGAGGGAGAGGTCGGCGTCCAGGCCGTCCACGGCCAGGCGCAGCTCGCCGACCCGCAGCTCCGGCACGTCCAGCAGTACGTCCGGTTCCCCGTGCCGCCCCGGCCCCCGCTCGCCCTCAGCGGGCCAGCGGCCCTCCCGTACGTGCCGCTCCGGTCCGCCCTCCGGCTGCCCCGCCGCGGCGCGGCTCTGTACATCCTGGCCAGGCCGCTTCGGGCCCTGTCCCATCTGCCCGCGCTCGCTCCCGCTGCTCATCCCGTCCCGCTCCCGGCTCGGCTGGCCCGGTCCGCCCGGCCCCGACCGGGCGCGCATACCCGCTTCCCCCCTTGCCATCCCTGTTACGGCCACCGGCGCGCCTGTCCGGAACCGGGCAACACCGCCCGGCTGCACAGGCGGGCATCAGCCGGTATGGTCCGGGCCTATGGGACAGGAGATGGCGGACCAGGCCGACATCCGGCAGGACGTCGACCAGTTCGCAGTGAGGTGCAACCTGCTCATCTCCGCCCCAGCCGAACGGGCCTTCGCGGTCTTCGCCGGCGCGCTCACCGACTGGTGGGTCAGGGAATACACCTGGTCCGGCCCCGAGGCGCTGTCCGAGCTGGGAATGGAACCTCGAGCAGGCGGGATGCTCTACGAAATCGGCCCGTACGGCTTCCGGGCCGACTGGGGCCGGGTGCTCACCTGGGATCCACCCCGTCGGCTGGTCTTCACCTGGCAGATCGGGCCGGACCGCTCACCGGTTCCGGACCCGGCCCGGGCGAGCGAGGTCGAGGTGGTGTTTCTCACCGAGGCACCGGGGCAGACCCGGGTGGAGCTGGAGCACCGCCACTTCGACCGGCACGGCGAGGCGGCCGAGGGCTACCGGCAGGCGCTCACCGCCGGCTGGCACGAGCTGCTCTCCCGCTACGTCGCGACGGTCGACGGTCACCGCCCACCTCTCGGCTGATCACACAACCCCACGGCCCGCGCACCCGGTGCAGATCCGGCGGTACGGCCGCCTCAGCGGCCGAGGCGGCGACCGAGGCCTGGTCCCGTACCTACCTCGGGGCTGCTGAGGTCGGCCCGCCGTCCCGCGTCGGCGCCCGAGGCGAACCCGGTGCCGGCCAGCCTCCGGCGCGGCGCGGTACGGAGCCGTGGATACACTTCGGCGAGCCGCCGCTGCACGCGGTCGGAGCGGTCGGCCAGGACGAGCGCCACTCCGGGCTCACCCGAGCCGGTGGCCGCCGCCGTCTCGGCGGCCCGCAACCGTGCCCCGATCACCTGGGCGAACCCGGCCAGCCATGAGCGGCGGAACGTGCCGGGTTGTTCGCCGGGCGGTACGGGCGTCCCGGCCAGCCCGTGCGCGGCCTGCACCAGCAGCGCGGTGTAGAGCAGTTCGGCCCGTTCCAGGTCGCTGGCGAAGCCGAACAGGTGCATCTCGAAGCCGCTGCCGTGCCGGCGGCGTACGCAGCGGCAACGGAGCGGATCGGCGACCGCGGCGAGCAGGCCGGCCTTGTCGCGGGCATACGGCGCGACCACCTCGACGACGCGGTCGCCCACCGGGTCGCTCGCCGGGTCCCGGACCGCCAGCAGCGCACGGTCCACGCCGTACCGGGCGATCAACTCGGTCGCCTTCGACATGAACGCTGCCGACTCGGCAGGGGTGCAGGCCGGGTCCTCGGCCTGGGCCAGCAACTTGCGCACCTTGCTCAGCATGGCCTCGGACATGCCCTCAGAGCTATCACACGCCGCTGCTGAGCCGCTTGTCACCAGTCGCGGCTGCGCAGGGTGGCGACCGTCGAGCCGGCGAGAGTCAGCAGGCAGTCGGGGAGCAGGCCGTCGGCGGCCGCCGCGCCGAAGAGCGCCTGACCGGTGTCGGCGTCGCGGTTGGCGTACGCGCTGACGAAGCGGGCCACCCAGCGGGTGTCGTAGCCGGCCTCGTCGATGCCGGGGAAGTCCAGTGCGCAGGAACCGGCCGGCCCGGGGTCGCCCACCATGGTGGCCGCGAGGCACCATGCGACCCCGTACGCCCCGGCCAGGCCGGACCGGTCGACCACGTCGTCGAACGCGCCCACCACGGCATCACCGTCCCCGGCCAGCGCCGAGCGGAGCACGGCGGTCGCGTCGTCGAGCGTCTGCTGTGGCAGGTCCGTCACGCAGGGCACAGTAGGCGGGCGGGTCAAGGACACCCAGACATCCTCATCGATCGCTACTCTGCGTGACCAGTGGGGGCGACCTGCGGAATGACCAGGCTCCACGGTCCCGCGTCCGACGTCGGCACGCTAATGTGCGCAGCGGACCTTCGCCGATGGAAGGACGACCATGCTCGTATCGCGCGGCTCCCGGACGGCCGCACTGGCCGCCTGTGCCACGATCCTGCTCGCCACCAGCGCATGCGGGAGTGACAAGCCCGAGGAGACGACGACCCAACAGGTGCGCCTCTACGGGACCGACGGAAACATGCTCAACTCCTTCCCGGCGGAGTTGAAGGACCGCGCCGACCTCGTCAACGGCATGAAGGGCACCACGCCGGCGACGCCCCTGCCCGAAGAGTTCAAGAGTCGGCTACAGTCCGTCGATCCGAAGTTGGGCGACTACCTCTACTCGGCGGAGACGTACGACGCGATCGTGATCAGCGCGCTCGCCGCGCAGCTGGCAGGCAGCACGGACTCCACCAAGACCGCCCAGCAGATCGTCGGTGTCACCAATGGCGGCGAGCGGTGCGAGAACGTGGCCGCCTGCATGGCCTTGGCCCAGGCGGGGCGGGACATCGAGTACCGCGGTGTCTCGGTGACCCGTTCGGGTTTCACCGACGCCGGGGAACCGGCCACGACGAGCTACGCCACGCTGCACTTCGACGGTCAGCGGCTCAACGACGGCAAGACCGAGTTCGTGGGGGCCGGCGACGAGTCGGCCGCGAGCACCAAGGCCCCGCCGAAGGCGAGCAAGCAGGGCAAGGGCGCGGTACCCGGAACGCCGCTGGTCATCGCCGGCCTGTTCCCCAAGACCGGTGACCTGGCCCTGGCGTACCCGCCGATGGCCGCCGGCGCGACGCTGGCGATCAAGGAGATCAACGCCGCGGGTGGCGTGCTCGGCAAGAAGGTGACCTGGCTCGAGGGCGACGACGGCGCCAGCCCCACGAAGGCGAAGGCGACCGTGGCGGAGCTGATCGAAGGTGGCGCGGACATCATCATCGGTGCGGCCAGCTCGGGTATCTCCCTGGCGGTGCTGCCCGAGACGGTCCAGGCCGGCAAGATTCTCTTCTCCCCGTCCAGCACGGACGACGGCCTGACCACGGCCGAGGACGATGGCCTCTTCTTCCGCACCGCTCCGCCGGACAGCCTCCAGGGCCGCGCCCTGGCCGACGTGATCCTTCGGGACGGCTCCCAGCGGATCGCGATCGTCGCCCGTAAGGACTCGTACGGCGAGGGCCTCCAGTCCGTGGTGAAAACGGAGCTGGAGAAGGCCGGCATCGCCGGCGACCGCATCAAGCTGCTGACCTACGAGCCGCAGGAGGGCGAGTCGGCCCCGCCGGTGGACTTCGCCACCGGGGCCACGGAGGTCAAGGACTTCGGTGCCGACGCCGTTCTGGTGATCGGCTTCGGCGAGTCGGCCCAGGTGATCCGGGCGCTGGCCGATGCCGGCGTGGAGATGGGGAACTGAGCAGACCGCACGACCGACAAGAGAGCGGCCGCACCGGGAAACCGGTGCGGCCGCTCTCTTGTCCGTACCTGCCGAGGAGCCGGGCCAGGCGGCCGGCCCGACGGTGCTGCCGGCTCGACCGCCGAAACGACGCCGGCCGGTGGTGCGGCGAACCCCACCGCCGGGCAGCACCGGCGTCAGCGGGCGCGGCGCCGCTCGAGGAACTCCGTCATGCGGCGGTGCTTCTCCTCGTCCTCGAAGAGCACCGCCTGACTGACCAGGTCGAGCTGCGGGTGGGCGGCCGCCGGGGCGTCCACCGCGAGCTTCGTCAACCGCAGGGCCAGCGCCGACCCCTTGGCCATCTCGTCGATCAGGCCGTGCGCGGTCGGCAGCAGCTCGCCCGGCTCGGCCACCACCCGGTTCACCAGCCCGATCCGCAGCGCCTCCGTGGCGTCGACCCGACGACCGGTGAAGAGCAGCTCCTTGGCGCGGGCCTCGCCGATCAGCGCGGGAAGCCGGTGGGTCGCGCCGGCGCCGGCCAGGATGCCCAGCCGCACCTCCGGCTGGCCGAAGACCGCGCGCTCCGTGCAGACCCGCAAGTCGCAGGCGTACGCCAGCTCGGCGCCGCCGCCCAGCGCCGGCCCGTCCACGGCGGCGACGGTCGGCATGGGCAGCGCCCGGATCCGGGCGAAGGCGGCCGAGTTGATCGCGGCGAGAGCGTCCAGCCGGCCCCGCTCACGCAACTGCCCGATGTCGGCACCCCCGGCGAAGATGCCCTCCGTACCACCGGTGAGCAGCAGCAGCCGGGGGCGGGCCTCCAGGTCGGCGCAGACCGCGTGCAGCTCGGCGATCAGGTCGGCGTCGATCGCATTGCGCTTCTCCGGCCGGTCCAGGGTCACCACGAGCCGGTCCGGGTGCTCCTCGACACGCAACCCACTCATCGGTTCCACCTTCCGTTCGCGGCTGCGGGGCTCTCAAGCTCACTCCTCACGCTCACCGCTTCACGCCGCCTTCCCAGGTGTAGAAGCCCTGGCCGGACTTCTTGCCCAGCCGGCCGGCGGCGACCATCTCCTCGAGCAGCGGCGGCGGCGCGAACCGGTCCCCGTACGCGGCCTGGAGGGTGCGGGCGATGTCCAGCCGGACGTCGAGCCCGACGAGGTCGGTCAGCTCCAGCGGCCCGATCGGATGCCGGTAGCCGAGCACCATGGCCTTGTCGATGTCGGCGGGGCCGGCCACCTCGTCGGCGACCATCCGGATCGCCTCGAGGCCGAGCGTGACGCCGAGCCGCGAGGTGGCGAAGCCCGGCATGTCGCGTACGACGACGGGGTCCTTGCCCAGCCGTCCGGCGAGCGCGACGGCCGCCGCGGTGGTCTCCTCGGCGGTGGCCGGGCCGACCACGACCTCGAGCAGCGCCATGGCCCAGACGGGGTTGAAGAAGTGCAGCCCGAGGAAGCTCTCCGGCCGGGCCAGATCGGCGGCGAGCTCGCCGATGGAGATGCTCGACGTGTTGCTGCCCAGCAACGTCGGCCGCAGCGCCTCGGCATCGCGCAGCACCGCCCGTTTGAGGTCGAGCCGCTCCGGCACCGCCTCCACCACGACGTCCGGCCCCTCGGCCACCTCGGCGAGGGCGGTGCGGAGCGTCACCCGCCCCCGGTTGGCCTCCGCCTGTTCGGCGGTGAGCTTGCCCCGCTCGACCGCCCGCTCCCACAGCTCGCCGAGCCGGGCGACGGCCCCCTCACCCCGACCGGGGTCGACCTCCACCAGCTCGACGGTGTGCCCGGCACCTGCCGCCACGTACGCGATTCCGAGCCCCATCGTGCCGGCTCCGATCACGACGAACCGATCGCTCACCACGCCTCCCCGCTGCGCCCGACGGCGGTGCAGGGTTCACCCGCGGCCGACGGTCCGCTCCACTGCCTCATGGTGCGACCCTAAGAGCCCCGACGGTGACGCCCCGCGTGGGGGCGCGACGGATCGGGTACGAGACAGCCGTCAACGTCACGGAAGGACCAGCCGATGAGTGAGGCAACCGAGAACGTCGCGAGCGGGGAGACCACCGCAACGGTGGAGACCCGGGGGGACGAGCGGGTCGACCTGCTGCGCGCGGACACCAACAACGACGGACGGACCGACGTGTGGGTGGCGGACACCGACGGCGACGGAAAAGCCGACCTGTTCCAGTTCGACACCGACCACGACGGCGCGGTGGACGTCACCATGGTGGACCTCGATGAGGACGGCACCCCGGACGAGGTGGTCGACGGCGACGGCGGCCTGCCACCCGAGCCGCTGCCGCCGACCGTCCAGGCCTGAGCCACGCTGCGGGCCCGGCGGGCCGCTCGTCCACATCGGGCGACCCCCGGGCGCTCCGCCGCAGCTCAGCGGCCATTCGAGCGGTACGCGACACAGCTCCACGCGTTCGCGCTATCCGGTCGGTCAGTCAGTCGCAGGGCCTTATCCTGGCGGCGTGGAGACCCTGGACCGCCTGTCGGCGGAGAAGTACATCCTGCTCACGACGTTCCGCAGGGACGGTCGGGCGGTGCCGACTCCGGTCTGGTCGGTCCGGGACGGCGACGGGCTGGCGGTCTGGACCGCCGCCGACTCCGGCAAGGTGAAGCGGATCCGCAACAACGGCACGGTGACGGTGGCCCCCTGCGACGTGCGAGGCCGACCGCACGGCGCGTCCGTGCCGGCTCACGCGACCCTGTACGACCCGGCGGGCAGCCTTCGGATCCGCGGACTGCTCAAGCACAAGTACCGGCTGCTGGGCCGGCTCACGCTGCTCGGCAGCCGATTGCGCCGAGGCGAGGGCGGAACGGTCGGCATCCGGATCACCCTGAACGAGGGGCGAACATGAAGCAGGGCGGTGGACCGAAGTCCACCGCCCTGCTTCATCGAACGTGGTGCCGGCTCAGTCTCCCTGGCGCTGCTGGGGAATCTGCCCCTGCAGCAGGGCTCTGACCTCCGACTCGCGGTACCGGCGGTGCCCGCCGAGGGTGCGGATGGCGGAAAGCTTCCCCGCCTTGGCCCACCGGGTCACCGTCTTCGGGTCGACACGGAACATCGACGCCACCTCGGCCGGTGTGAGTAGCGGCTCTGGTTCGTGCGTTCGCGATGCCATCGGTCACTCCTCCACATGTATAGACATCGGCCGGGGTCCCGCCGGCCGACGCGTCTCCCATGGTCCGGCTAGTCCCCGATGTCCGACATGGGCCGAACGGCCGAACGTCCCTAGACGGACGGATGAACCATGCCCGATTTATACTACTTTTATGCGGCAGAAAGTACCTTATTCGGACTCATGATCACGGTTCGTGAAGCATCAACTACGAGCGCTACTCGCCTTGGGAAGGCTACCTGGGCGAAATGTCCTAGTTGCATCGCTCCAACAACTGCACCGCCCGCCAGCGCGCCACCAGCTTGTCGTACGCGGCCGAGGCCTCCTCGGCCTCGCCCCGGGAAAGTCCCGCCAGACCCGCCGCGACCAGCTCGGGCGAGTCGTCGGCGGAGAGCGTCTCGTCCGGCAGCAGGTCGACCAGGCCGCCGTAGTCGAGCTCCACCGTCGACCGCGGATGGAACTCCTCCAGCCAGCGGGCGGCCTCCTCGACGGCCTCGGTGATCGGCGCCTCGCCGACGGACTTGCGCAGCACCGACAGCGCCCGCGACGACCGCCGCCGAGCATTGGAGATCTCCGTCCGGTAGCGCAACACCCGCCGACCCGGGTCGGTGACCAGTTCCCGCTCCTCGGGGTCGAACAGGACGAACCACCGCAGCGGCACCCCCCAGGTGGCGATCTGCTCGTGCAGCCGGGGTACGCCGTGCTCCAGCACCCGGGCGCCGCTACGCCAGTCGTCCACGACCGCCTTGGCCTGCCCGGCGAGGACCGGGGGCACGAAGGCGTCGGCGAGTACCGGCGGAACGCCGTCCCGGGCGCTGAGAGCCGCCTCGGCCACCCGGATGCGCAGGTTCCAGGGGCAGACCAGCAGGGTGTCGTCCGTCTCCAGGACGTACGCCTCCTCGGGCAGGTCCGGCAGGCGCGTCCAGCCGGCTCCGAGCGCCTCGATCACCGCCGTCCGCTGCCGGCCCGGCCCCTCGACGGGGGCAACCGCCCGCCCCTCGGACACGTATCGCCGCCAGTACGACTGGCGGTCCCGGTCGAAGGCGGTGAGCGGCTCGTACACGCGCAGATAAGAAGCGAAGAGCGACGGCACGGCGCGATCCTCCCACGAACACCGCCTCCAGCGCCGCCAGCGCCGTGAGCACGCCGTGGACGACGGGCCGCCGACGGCCGATATTAGGCTCAGACGCACCGGCAATATCCCCGCCGGCGTCCAACAGGTCCGTGTCCCACAAGGACGCACCGACACCAGGAGCCAGTCATGGGCGTATTCACCAGCACCGACGACCCCGGATCGACCGGCCACGAACAGGTCGTCTTCTGCCAGGACAAGCAGACCGGCCTCAAGGCGATCATCGGGATCTACTCCACCGCGCTGGGGCCCGCGCTCGGCGGCACCCGCTTCTACCCGTACGACAGCGAGGAGGCCGCCCTCGCCGACGTGCTGGATCTGTCCAGGGGAATGGCCTACAAGAACGCGCTGGCCGGACTGGACCTGGGCGGCGGCAAGGCGGTCATCTGGGGTGACCCGGAGCAGATCAAGTCCGAGGCGCTGCTGCGGGCGTACGGCCGCTTCGTCGAGTCGCTGGCCGGCCGCTACTACACCGCCTGCGACGTCGGCACCTACGTACCGGACATGGACGTCATCGCCCGGGAGACCCGCTACGTGACGGGTCGCAGCGTCGAGCACGGCGGTGCCGGTGACTCGTCCATCCTCACGGCCTGGGGCGTCTTCCAGGGCATGCGGGCGGCCGCCGAGCACGTCTGGGGTGAGCCGACGCTGCGCGGCAGGCGGGTCGGGGTGACCGGCCTGGGCAAGGTCGGCAAGTACCTGGTCGGGCACCTGCTCGACGACGGCGCGGAGGTGGTGGCCAGCGACGTCAACCCGCGCGCGCTCGAATGGGCCCGGACGAACCACCCGCAGGTCACCCTGGTGGACGACGCGGCTCTGCTGGTCGCCTCGGACATCGACGTGTACGCCCCGTGCGCTCTCGGCGGCGCGCTGAACGACGAGACCGTGCCGGCGCTGCGGGCGAAGGTGGTCGCGGGCGCGGCGAACAACCAACTCGCCCACTCCGGGATCGAGAAGCTGCTGGCCGACCGGGGCATCCTCTACGCGCCCGACTACGTGGTCAACGCCGGCGGTGTGATTCAGGTCGCCGACGAGATCGAGGGCTTCAACTTCGAGCGGGCCAAGCTGCGGGCCACCCGGATCTACGACACGACCCGGGAGATCCTCAAGCTCGCCGACGCCGAGGGAGTGCCGCCGGCGGTGGCCGCGGACCGGCTGGCCGAGCGGCGGATGGCCGAGGTCGGCCGCCTGCGCACGATCCACCTGCCCTGATCCCCGTCCCCGGGGACGGAACGGGAGCGATCCGTCCCCGGGATCACCCGCGGCGCACAGCGGGCGGTTAAGCTGAACCTGAAGTCAGTTCGTACCGTTTTGCCCGGTGTCACGGGTGCTCACGTTTCCGCTCCTTACCGGGTACACTGGGTGACGGCCGGACCACCGCGACGCGCAGGGCCGGTAGACGGTAACCCGAGGTGCCGAACGGTGGCATCCCCATGTACCGTAAGAGCCACGAGAGATGCCTGACGTCATCGGGGCCCGCCTTCGGGCTGCCCCGCATTCTGTGCGAGGGGGTCGAGCCATGGGGCGCGGCCGTGCTAAGGCCAAGCAGACAAAGGTGGCCCGGGAGTTGAAGTACCACTCCCCGAACACCGACCTCGCCGCCTTGCAGCGAGAACTCGGCGGCAGCGGAAAGTCGAACCACGACTTCGACGACGACTACAAAGAGTATGTCGACGACGATGACGAGGACCACGCGGACGACGACCCCGATACCTGGGTCCGTCCGACCCGCTGACCCCCGGTCACATCTGAGCACGCGGTGAGCTCCGCGTGCTCACGTATGTGCCCGCTGGAGGCGGCGGTGTGCCGCCCGACGATCAGGGGCCTGCCGAGCAGTGCGCGCCGGACAGGCCCCTGATCCCGGTACCGCACCGTCAGCGTGGCCGGTTGTTCCAGTTGTAGAAGGTCGGGATGTTCTCGAAGTGGTTCCAGGCGCATACCGCGCCTCCATCACTCGCGCCCGCCACCTCCGACCGGAGAAGCCGCGCGGCCTCGGCCTCGCGGAGCAGAGCGATGAGCCCCGGGGCGGCATCGTGCACCCGCTCGGCCACTCCCGTTGGGACGACGACCGCCGCGCGCTCAGGCTGCCGGTGACTGGTGGTCTCGGGCATGCTCCAACACTCCCTCCAGTAGGCGGATCTTGCTGTTGCGGCAGTGCTCGGTCTCCGTACCGTCGAACCGCCCCAACTCGAAGTAGCGGTTGGCGGCATGACCACCACCACAGAAGCCGAAGTAGGGGCAGCTCGAACGGCACGCCTCGACACCGTCGAGGAACTCGCCCACCCAGGGCGTCCGCTCCGCGCCGGCCAGGATCTCGGCCAGCGGGGTCTCCAGCACGTTGCCGCTGCTGAAGTCGCCGTACCTCGGGTGGGTGAAGCCGGCCAGCTCCGGCGAGAGCACGGTGACCGAGCCGTCGTACCCGATGGTGGGGATCGGGTCCAGCTGACGGGGCAACACGTCGTCCGCCACGCCGTCCAGGACCGCCGCCGCGTACCGCAGGGACCACTCGATCTCGCGCAGGTGGATGCGCGGCTCACGGCGCCACGCGGTCACCAGCTCGGCCCAGAAGGCAGTCACATCGGCCACGTCGTGGGCGTTGTCGCGGGTGTTGACCCCCTCGGTCTCCTCGATGTTGACACCGAGCACGTCACAGCCGAGGTCGAGGAAGTAGTCGTACAGCTCCGCGGCGAACCCGGGCACCGGCCGGGAGACGACCGCGAGCGCCGAGAACGACAGACCGCGCCGGCGCAGCGCCGCGATCCCGCGCACGATCCGGTCGTACGCCGGGCGGCCGGCCCGGGTTACCCGGTCGCCGTTGCGGTCCCGGGGGCCGTCCACGCTCACACTCACCCGCATCTGGTGCTCCACGAAGAAGTCGCACCAGGCGTCGTCGATGAGCGTCGCGTTGGTCTGTACGTGGTGCTCGATCTCGGGCCCGAACGGGGCCATCAACGCCGCCAGGTGCTCCCGGCCGGCCGCGAGGGGCTCACCACCGTGCCACACCACCGAGAACCGGTCGGTCGTCGACCACGAGTTGACCGAAGCGGCCACCGCCTCGGCCACCGGCACCGGCATCCGCCGGTCGGCGGCCCGCAACGGCAGGTAGCAGTACGCGCAGTCAAGATTGCAGAGAGTGGTCGGCTGCATCACGACATACGACGGGACGGCGGCCACGCCGCGCATCCCGATGAAGGACTGTCCCCGAGCAGCCATCGCCCTCCCTTGCCTAGGCGTGAGGGTGCCCTCAAGGCTAGGCGGCGATGGCTACTCGGGTGAACCCCTGATCAGGTGCTCGTATGATCAGCGGAGCGTGATCAGCCGCGCGTGTGCTGGCCGATCATCTGAACGTTCCCGGAGCCCTCGATGATCTCGCCGGCCTGCCACGCCTCGACGCCACGGCCGGTGAGCGTGGCCAGGGCGCGGTCGGCGTCCTCGGCGGAGACGATCGCGAACATGCCGACGCCCATGTTGAACGTCGCCTCCATCTCCGCGTCCTCGATCCGGCCCTTCGACTGGACCAGGTCGAAGACCGGCTGCGGGCGCCACGTGGACCGGTTCACCACCGCGTCGACGTTCTCCGGCAGGATCCGGACCAGGTTGCCCGGGATGCCGCCGCCGGTGACGTGGGCGAGCGCCCGCACCTCGGCCTCGGCGATCAGCTTGAGGCAGTCCTGCGCGTAGATCTTGGTGGGGGTGAGCAGCTCCTCACCAAGGGTGCGCTGGCGGCCGAAGTCGTCGATGACGACGTCGAGGCGCATCCGCCCCGCGCCGAGCAGCACGTGCCGGACCAGCGAGTAACCGTTGGAGTGCAGGCCCGAGGAGCGCATGGCGATCACGACGTCGCCCACCTCGACCCGCTCCGGGCTGAGGATCTCGCTCTCCTCCACCACACCCACACCGGTGGCGGAGATGTCGTACTCGTCGGGGCGCAGTACGCCCGGGTGCTCGGCCGTCTCGCCCCCGAGCAGCGCGCAGCCCGCGTACCGGCAGCCGTCCGCGATGCCGGCGCCGATCTCGGCGACCTTGTCCGGCACCACCTCGCCGGTGGCGATGTAGTCGAGCAGGAACAGCGGCTCCGCGCCGCAGGCGACCAGGTCGTCGACGACCATCGCGACCAGGTCGATGCCGACCGTGTCGTGGATGTCCATCTGCTGGGCGATCACCAGCTTCGTGCCGACGCCGTCCGTCGACGAGGCGAGGATCGGGTTCTTGTACTTCGTCGTGTCCAGCCGGAACAGGCCGGCGAAGCCGCCCAGGTCGCCCAGCACCTCGGGCCGACGGGTCTGCCGCACCTTGGACTTGAGCAGTTCGACGGCGCGGTCGCCCGCCTCGATCGACACGCCCGCGTCGGCGTACGAGGCCGAGCGTTTGCGCGCCTGCCGGCCGGCACCCGCCGTCCAGGGCTGGCGGTCGCCGCCGGCTCCGGTCGGGCTGGTACCTGCGCCGCTGCGCTCGGACACGTGCGTCACGGTTCTCCCCTTTGTGTTTCTGGCGCCGCCGTTGCGGTAGCGGGCGCCCCGTGGTGCTACGGGCGGTGGACGGAAGCGCCGCCCGGAGTGGCGACGAGCGGAGAGGTGGTGTGCTCCGGGGCTTCCGGGGCGCTGGCGGCGACCCGCCGGCCCACTCCCTCGAGCACGTGCTTGCCGATCAGGTTGCCTGCCGGCAGCTCGATCGGGTACTCCCCATCGAAGCACGCACGGCAGAGCCGGGTCTTCGGCTGCTCGGTCGCCGCGATCAGACCGGACAGCGAGACGTACCCGAGCGTGTCGGCGCCGATCGAGCGCCGGATGCCATCGTTGTCCAGCCCGTTGGCCAGCAGCTCGGCCCGGGTGGCGAAGTCGATGCCGTAGAAGCACGGCCAGCGCACCGGCGGCGACGAGATGCGGACGTGCACCTCGAGCGCGCCCGCCTCGCGCAGCATCCGCACGATGGCCCGCTGTGTGTTGCCGCGGACGATCGAGTCGTCGACGACCACGATCCGCTTGCCTCGCACGTTCTCGCGAAGCGGATTCAGCTTCAGCCGGATGCCGAGCTGCCGGAGCGTCTGCGACGGCTGGATGAACGTCCGACCCACGTACGGGTTCTTCATCAGACCCTGGCCGTAGGTGATCCCGGACTCCTCCGCGTAACCGATCGCGGCCGGGGTGCCGGACTCCGGGACGGGGATGACCAGGTCGGCGTCGACCGGGTGCTCCCTGGCCAACTGGCGGCCGATCTGCACCCGGGCGGAGTGCACGTTACGGCCGGCGATGGTCGCGTCCGGGCGGGCGATGTAGACGTACTCGAAGAGGCAGCCCTTCGGCTCGGGCACGGCGAACCGGGTGGAGCGCAGCCCGTCCTCGTCGATGGCGATCAGCTCGCCCGGCTCGACCTCGCGGACGACGCTCGCGCCGACGATGTCGAGCGCGGCGGTCTCGCTGGCCACCACCCAGCCGCGCTCGAGCCGGCCGAGGACCAGCGGGCGTACGCCGTGCGGGTCGCGGGCCGCGTAGAGCGTCGACTCGTCCATGAAGACGAAGCTGAACGCGCCGCGCAGCTGCGGCAGCACCTCCAGCGCGGCCGCCTCGACGGAGAGATCCGGTCGGCTGGCCAGCAGCATGGTCACCAGGGAGGTGTCGTTGGTCGAACCGTCGTTGGTGAGGCCCCGGTCGGTGACCTCCTGCTGAAGCTCCGCGGTGTTGACCAGGTTGCCGTTGTGGGCCAGGGCGATGGTGGTGCCCGCGCTGGTCGAGCGGAGGGTCGGCTGGGCGTTCTCCCAGGTCGAACCGCCGGTGGTCGAGTAGCGGGCGTGCCCGATGGCCACGTGCCCGCGCAGGCTGGCCAGGGTCGGCTCGTCGAACACCTGAGCGACCAGGCCGAGGTCCTTGTAGACGACAACGCCGGAACCGTCGCTCACCGCGATGCCGGCGGCCTCCTGGCCCCGGTGCTGGAGCGCGTAGAGGCCGAAATAGGTCAGGTTGGCAACCTCTTCACCCGGGGCCCAGACACCGAAGACGCCGCATGCGTCCTGGGGGCCGGGTCGCTGGGGATCAAGGTCGTGGCTCAGCCGGCCGTCGCCTCGGGGCACCTGCCGCTCCCTCTTGCTGGGTCTGTCGGGCCTGGCGGGATCACGGGGTGGGATCCGCACTCCTCGGCCGGGACCACTGGTTTCGCCTGACAGTGTACGCGAATCGCCGTCAATACAGAAAGTCACGGTCACCCTGCGCAGCGTCACCGGATCCGACCGTCTGGGCAGCTAGAGCGGCAGATGGGGTGCGAGATCGGCCCGGATACCGCTCACCCGTACGCGACCCTCCGTGACCGCCTCCGCCCAGCCGAGCCGACCGGTGGCGACCGCGAGCCAGGTTTCCGGGTCCATCTCCACCACGTTCGGCGGCGTGCCGCGGGTGTGTCGGGGACCGGGCACGCACTGGATTGCACCGTATGGTGGGACGCGCACCTCCACCGATCGGCCGGGGGCGCGCTCCGCAAGGGCGGCCAGCAGGGTCCGGACCGCCTCCCGGAGGACCGGCCGTTCGGCGGCACGCCCCTCGTCGAGCGCCGACAACGCCGCCGCTACCGCGGCGGACTTAATGTGCGGAGAGGACACGACGGGACGATACGACCTCGGTCGGCGAACGCTGACGCTGGCCCTGGGTCGCGCCGGGACAGTTGGACAAGGCATAGTTGCCGACGGCGTATTCGAACCGTGATGATCCCCCGGCCCGGCACCCGCCGGTGCGGGAAGTCAGTCCGGAAGGCGGTGGACGTGTCAACACACCGACGTGCCTGGAAGCAGCGGGCCGGTGTGGTCGTAGCGCTGGTTGCCGGCGCCCTACTCGCCCTCCCCGCCACACCAGCATTAGCCGCCCCTGGCGTCACCAATGTCTCGGCCTCCCCCGGCACCGTGCAGGCGGGCGGGGAGGTCACGGTGAGCTACAACCTCGACGCCGACGACCAGAAGGTCGACGTCACGGTCAGCTCCAGCAACTCCAAGGTGCAGTGCATCGAGGGGTGCGACCAGGGCAATGTCACGGAGAGCCGCACCTACACCGCCAAGTTCAAGGTGGCCGACGACGCGCAGAACGGGTCCGCCCGCATCACGGTCAAGGCCGAGGCTGGCGGCATCGGCGGCGACGCGGAGGGCTCGACGACGGTCACGGTGACTGCCAAGGCGGCGCCGCCGGAGGTGCAGACCGTGCGGTCGGTCTCCGGCAAGGTCGTGATCCAGGCGAACGGCAAGCCGGTGGACGGCGCATACGTCGCACTTCAGGACAGCGCGGGCCACCGGTACGAGACGACCTCGGACAGCAAGGGCAACTGGCGCTTCACCGGCACCACCGCCAAGCCGATCACCCCGGGGCGGATCGACGTCGGCGCGAGCTTCGACGGTGCCCAGAAGGTCGACAGCTTCAACGCCAGCGCCAACCAGGAGATCACCGGCAAGCGGATCAACCTGGCGGTCAAGGTCGAGGTGACGCCGAGCGCCACCCCGTCGGCCACTGAGTCCGCGGAGCCCACGGAGGAACCGACCGTCGAGCCCACCGACGAAGCCACCGACGAGACGCCGGAGGCGACCGAGGGCGCGGTAGCCAACGCCTCGAACGAGGACTCGGGCGGCGGCATGGGGCAGTACCTGATCATCCTGGTCGGCGGCTTGCTCGTCGCCGCCGGTGTCGGCACGATCGTGCTGCTCTGGATGAAGCGCAAGGACAACCCGGACGACGTCGACGACGACGTTCCGGCCGGTGCCGGCGGCGGTGGTACGGTACCGGCGGCCCGGGGCGCGTTCCGTGGGGCCGACGACCAGACCCGGGTGGTCAACCGGGTCGGCGGCGGGCCGGACCCGACGATGGTCGCGGGCGGCGCCGCGTTGAGTGACGCACCGACGATGATGCACCGCCCCGTCGTCGACGACGTACCACCTGACCCGTACGGCGCCCCGCCCGTGCAGCCGTACGGCGGGAATGCCGCAGGTTCCGGCTACGGCTACGGCGACGAGCCGGCCGGTTACGGAACGCCCGGCTACGCCAACTCCCCCGCCTCGGGCGGAGGCTACGGCGCTGACGGCGGCTACGGCAGCACTCCGGCCTCGGCCGGCGGCTACGGCGCCGGTGCCGGCGACGCGGGTTACGGCGACGGTGGCTACGGCAACGCCCCCTCGTCCGGCGAGGGCTACGGCAGCCGTGACTACGGCGCTCCGGCCGGCGGTGCGGGCTACCCCCCCGCCTCCGGTGGTGCCGGTTACGGCGAGCAGCGCTTCGACGAGCCGACCGGCCGCTACACCGGTGACAGCACGCAGTACCCCGCTCCCGCCGACCCGTACGCCACTGGCCTCTACGAGCAGGGCCAGGCGCAGGGCTACGGCCAGCCGGACCCTGCGCCGTACGGCCAGCCGGACCCCGCACCGTACGGCCGGGGTGCGGAACCGGCCGGTGGGTACGACCAGCGCGGCGGGTACGAGCAGCCGGGCGGGTACGACCAGGGCGGCGGATACAACCAGCCGAGCGGCTACGGCCAGGAGCCCCCGACCCAGCGCGGCGGCTACGACGACCGCGGCTACGGCCAGGGCGGGTACGGCCAGCAGGGCGGGTACGGCCAGGAGCCGCCGACCCAGCGCGGCGGGTACGGCCAGGAGCCCCCGACGCAGCAGGGCGGGTACGGTCAGGAGCCCCCGACCCAGCGCGGCGGCTACGACGACCGCGGCTACGACCAGGGTGGCCACTACGGCGACCAGCAGGGCGGCCGGGGCCGTGACGGGGACCGAGGCGGTCGCCGACTGGACTGGCTGGACGACTGAGCCGAAGGGCTGGCAGCGGCACCGACCGCCGAGGCCCGCGAAGCAGGCAAGTCGAACGGGCCGCCCGGAGAACCGGGCGGCCCGTTTCGCGTATCCGGATGGCTGCGGACGGAACGCCGCAGCGGGGTACGCCACAGCGGGCCGAACGCCGCGTGGGGTGGAACGCTGGTTGGCGGCTGTCCGATGAGCCGTCGAAGGGTGGTTCGACCGGCCGCGGCGGATACGGAGCGGCAGCCCAGTGCCCGGGCCGGCGACAACCGGCGGGCATCGGTCAGGCGGCGGAGAAGACGCCCTGGTGCAGCACCGGCACCACGTCGGAGACGTCGACCTGCACCGCGATCTCCACGTCCCCGGCGAAGCCGCCCTCGGTGAGTTCCCGCCCGGAGACGCAGCCACGAACCGCGGCCGGTACGTCCGGAGTGCTGGCCAGCGCCGCGAGCGCCATGGCCGCCTCGACGGAGAGCCCACCCGGTACGCCGGAGAGGGCGTCCAGCACGCTCGCCGCGCCGAGCTGGTCCTCCACACCGGGGCGTAGCGAGCCGTCCGGCCAGCGCTCACCGGCGGCGATCACACCGACCGGCGCGGCTGACGAGCCGTACCCCTGGCTGCGCAGCCAACGCCCGACGGCGCGCGCGTTACGCAGGCAGGCCGCCACCACGGGTACGCCGGTCGCGCTCGCCGCGGCGCTGATCGCCGAACCGTTCGGCGACGGCAGCACCAGGTCGGCGACGACCGGTGCCGTGCTCAACGCCGCCGGCGAGAGCGACCACGGCTGCTCCGGGTTGGTCTGCCGGCGGCCCACCGCGACGGTGGCGCCGATCCGGCTCGCGTACTCGGCGGCCTGCTCGCCCCAGGGAAACGGATGCACCCGCATGCCCCGGCTGACCGCCACCTCGACGGCGGTGGTGAACGAGAGGACGTCCACCACCACGAGAGCACCGCAGACGCGGCCGAGCTCCGCCGCCCCGGTCAGGCCCCAGTCGAACCGGGCGCCTGATCCGGGTTGGGCGAAGACGGCCGCGGCCAACGCCTCAGCGCTCGTCAGACGCCGTCGATTGCTCGGTGCCATCGGAGTCGGGCTCGGGCGCCTCGGCGTCATCGGCCGAGCCGACGGGCACCTCGGCAACCGGGGCGACCGGACCGGCCGAGGCGATCGGCTCGGACACGACGCTCTTCGGGTCCACCGGCGCCACCTCGGCGGCCGGGTCGGTCACCGGCAGCGGCACCGCCTCGACGGCACCCGCCACGCCGGTCGCCGGAGCCGGCACCTCGACCAGCGCCGCACCGCCGAAGAGCCGCGGCAGGGTGCCGGTGTGGGCGGCCCGCAACTCGTCCAGGCCGATCCGGAACTGGCCGTGCACCTCGAGCGCGCCGCCGGTCGGGTCGGTGACACCGATCCGCTCGGCCGGCACCCCGTGCTCCGCGCAGAGCGCGGTGAACGCCTTCTCGTGACCGCGCGGAACCGAGACCAGCACCCGTCCGGCGGACTCGCTGAACAGGTAGACGAACGGCATCGAGCCGCCGGCGAACTGGTCCGGGACCGCGATCCGGGCACCGACTCCGCGACGCAGGCAGGACTCGACCAGGCTCTGCGCGAGCCCACCGTCGGAGAGGTCGTGCGCCGAGCTCAGGTGACCGACCCGGGCAGCCGCCGCCACGAGGTCGGCCAGCGCCTTCTCCCGCGCGAGGTCGACCTGCGGCGGGATGCCACCGAGGTGTTCGTGGGTCACCCAGGCCCACTCCGAGCCGGAGAGCTCGACGTGCGTCTCACCGAGCAGGAAGAGCTGGTCGTGATCACCGTCGGGGCGCGGCACGAAGCCCATCGGCACCCGGTCGGTGACGTTCTCCAGCACACCGAGCACGCCGACCACCGGAGTCGGGTGGATCGCCGCGGCGCCGGTCTGGTTGTAGAAGCTGACGTTGCCGCCGGTGACCGGGATGCCCAGCTCGGCGCAGCCGTCGGCGAGGCCGCGCACGGCTTCGGCGAACTGCCACATCACCGCCGGGTCCTCGGGGGACCCGAAGTTCAGGCAGTTGGTGACCGCGATCGGCGTCGCGCCGGTCACGGCCACGTTCCGGTACGCCTCGGCCAGCGCGAGCTTGGTGCCGTGGTACGGGTCGAGGCGGGCGTAACGGCCGTTGCCGTCCACGGAGAGTGCCACACCGAGCCCGGTCCGCTCGTCGATGCGGATCACGCCGGAGTCCTCCGGCTGGGCGAGCACCGTGTTGCCGAGCACGTACCGGTCGTACTGCTCGGTGACCCAGGTCTTGTCGGCCAGGTTCGGCGAGGCGATCATGCGGAGCACGGTCTCCCGCAGCGCCTCGGGGTCGGCCGGACGCGGCAGGGTCTCGGCCCGGTCGGCCTGGAGCAGGATCAGGTCGGCCGGCTCCCGCATCGGGCGGGCGTAGACCGGACCGTCGTCGACGAGCGAGCCCGGCGGCACGTCCACCACCAGCTGGTCACGCCAGGTGATGACGAGTCGGCCCGGCTGACCGTCCGGGGACGGCGCGGTGACCTCGCCGATGGCGGTGGCCCAGACGCCCCACTTGTCGGCGATCTTGAGCACCGCGTCGAGCTTCTCCGGCTCGACGACCAGCAGCATCCGCTCCTGCGACTCGCTGGCCAGGATCTCGTGCGGCTCCATCGAGGGCTCGCGCAGCGGCACCCGCTCCAGCCAGACCCGCATGCCGGTGCCGGCCGCCGCGGCGGTCTCGGTGAGCGCGCAGGTCAGGCCGGCGCCGCCCAGGTCCTGGATGCCGACGACCAGTTCGGCGTCGTACAGCTCCAGGCAGGCTTCGATGAGCAGCTTCTCCATGAACGGGTCGCCGACCTGGACGGACGGGCGGCGCTCCTCGCTGCCCTCGTCGAAGGTGGCGCTGGCCAGCACCGACACACCGCCGATACCGTCCCGGCCGGTCTTGGCGCCCATCAGGACCACCACGTTGCCGGCGCCCGCAGCCTCCTTCTTCTGCAGCCGGTCGACCGGCAGCACTCCGAGGCAGAGCGCGTTGACCAGGGGGTTGCCCTGGTAGGTGGGGTCGAAGACGACCTCGCCACCGATGTTGGGCAGGCCGAGGCAGTTGCCGTAACCGCCGACACCGGCGACCACGCCGGGCAGCACCCGGGCGGTGTCGGGGTGGTCGGCCGCGCCGAAGCGCAGCGGGTCCATCACCGCTACCGGGCGGGCGCCCATCGCCAGGATGTCCCGGACGATGCCGCCGACGCCCGTGGCCGCGCCCTGGTAGGGCTCGACGAAGCTCGGGTGGTTGTGCGACTCGACCTTGAAGGTGACGGCCAAGTCGTCGGAAACCTGCACCACGCCCGCGTTCTCACCGATGCCGGCGAGCAGCCGGTCACTCGGCGGGGCCTTCTCGCCGAACTGGCGCAGGTGCACCTTGCTGGACTTGTAGGAGCAGTGCTCGCTCCACATGATCGAGTACATGGCCAACTCGGCCTGGGTGGGCCGGCGGCTGAGGATCTGCCGGATCCGCTCGTACTCGTCGTCCTTGAGGCCGAGTTCGGTGTACGGCTGGAGTTCGCCCGGGGTGCCCGCGGCGCGCGGCACGGTGTCCACGCCGTCGGTCCACGTGCCGGGGGCCGGCTGGGCCGGAGCGGCCGGCGCGACGACGGCGGCCGCGCCCGGCTCCGCCGACTGCGGCGAAGCGGCCGGGAAGGCCTCCGGTGTCTCCCGTACCGGATCCGGATGGGTGGTCATGACCTCTCCTCGCTGCGCTCTTGGCCGCCCGCCGGGCGGTTGAGCCGACCGATGATCCTGTGGCTGGTCGCTGCTGCACGCGTCGTTCGCGACTGCTGGGCTCGCGGACCCGGCTCGCTCCGCGCGCTCACGCAGGCGCCCCTACCAGGTGCTTGAGGACCGAGGTGAAGAAGCCGAGGCCGTCCAGCGAGGGGCCGGTGAGCTCCTCCACGGCGTGCTCCGGGTGGGGCATGATGCCGACCACGTTCCCGGCCTCGTTGGTGATCGCGGCGATGTCGCGCTGCGACCCGTTCGGGTTGCCGCCGAGGTAGCGCGCGACCACCCGGCCCTCGGCCTCGAGCCGGTCCAGCGTCGCGGGGTCGGCGACGTAGCAGCCCTCGCCGTTCTTGACCGGAATCAGCACCTCCTGGCCCGGCTGGAACGCGTTCGTCCAGGCGGTGCCCACCGTCTCGATCCGCAGGACCTGGTCCCGGTTGCGGAAGTGCAGGTGCTGGTTGCGGGTGAGCGCGCCGGGCAGCAGGTGCGCTTCGCAGAGGATCTGGAAGCCGTTGCAGATGCCGAGCACCGGCATACCACCCCGAGCGGCGTCGACGATCGACTCCATCACCGGGGCGAACCGGGCGATGGCCCCGCAGCGCAGGTAGTCGCCGTAGGAGAAGCCGCCGGGAAGGACGACGGCGTCGACCCCGTGCAGGGCCGGGTCGCCGTGCCAGAGGCGGACCGGCTCTGCGCCGGCGATCCGTACGGCGCGGGCGGCGTCCCCGTCGTCGAGCGAGCCGGGGAAGGTGACAACTCCGACCCGCGCGGTCACGACCGGGCGCCCGCGGTCTCGTCGGCCTCGACCACGCGGACGGTGAAGTCCTCGATGACCGGGTTGGCGAGCAGCTTGTCGGCGATCTCCCGGGCCCGGTCCAGGTCCGGTTCACCGGTGAACTCGATCTCGATCCGCCTACCGATCCGGACCGAGGCGACGTCGCTGACGCCGAGCCGCGGCAGCGCGTTTGCGACGGCCTGGCCCTGCGGATCGAGGATCTCGGGCTTGAGCATGACGTCGACGACGACGCGAGGCACTGGGCACTCCTGACTGTGTACGCAGTTGGGTGCCGACCCACATGGGGCGAGCGCAGCCAGCCTACCTGGCAGATGACGGTGTGCCCGCACCGGCCGGGCCCGGCCCGGACCGCAGTCGAGACAACTCCCCGACACACGTGGCGTGGACCACTCCACGGTGCCCGGCACCACTCCCACCAGGACATATACGACTCACGCTATGGCCGAATCGTTATGTCGCGGAGTCCAAAAGGAAATCTTGAAAAGGTGCGCCACTCCCCCTACTCTACATCGACATAGTTCGATGATACGGCGGCGCAGATCACACGTCGCCGGTTGCCCCCGCCCGGCGACCCCGGGTATCACCCCACCCTCAAGGAGTCCCGCCCATGCGCATCCGCTCCCTGCTCGTGGCGATCAGCACCGCCATGATCGGCGTCGTCGGCGCCGCCTCCGGCGCCACCGCGGCCCCCGCCGGCCCGCAGCCGATCATCGGCGGCGGCACCGTATCGTCCGCCCCGTGGGCCGCCGCCGTGTTCAGCAACGGCTCGTTCACCTGCTCCGGCAGCGTGATCGCCGCGCAGTGGGTGCTCACCGCCCGGCACTGCATCAGCGGCACGATGTCGGTCCGGATCGGCAGCGTCAACCGCTCCTCCGGCGGCGTGACCCGCAGCGTCTCGGCCACCTACACCCGCTACGACCTGGCCCTGATGCGCCTCTCCAGCTCGGTGAGCTCCTCCACCGTGACCCTGGCCACCAGCAACCCGCCGATCGGGTCGACCAACTCGATCTACGGCTGGGGCATGACCTGCTACAGCGGCTGCTCGGCATCCACCGTGCTCAAGACCGCCAACGTGCAGGTGACCAGCAACAGCGCCACCGACGCGTACGGCGGGCAGGCGATCCGCAGCTCGCGCATCAACGGCAACGCGTGGCGGGGCGACTCGGGCGGCCCGCAGTTCTACAACGGCCGGCAGGTCGGCGTCGCCTCGACCGCGGACGGCGTGAACATCCAGAACTACGGCAGTGTCGCGTACAACCGGTCCTGGATCACCTCGGTGGCCGGTGTCTGACGGTTAGCGCCCGGCGCGGCGCGGATGGTCGGCAGAGCGCCAGCCGTCCGCGCCGCGCCGTTTTTCAGCATCCGATCAGGTGAACAACGCTCGCGATCGGGTGTCGCCCGCCCTGACAGCATCGGAACCGTGCTGGTCGTGACGACGGATCAACTGCCCGGCTACGAGATCCGCCAGATCCTCGGTGAGGTGGTCTCCTCGATGGCCAGGACCAGAAACCCGTACCGCGAGGGCGTCAAGAACCTCCGCGGTGGCGCGTACGACCCGATGGCGCCGGACAACCTCACCCGGTGGCGTACCGACTCGGTGGCCCGGCTCGGCGAGGAGGCCCGCCGGCTCGGCGCCAACGCTGTGATCGGCATGCGCTTCGACAGCCGGGACTGCGGCGAGATGTGGATGGAGATCTGCGCCTACGGGACGGCGGTGATCGTCGTACCCAAGGTGCCCGACGTCATGCCGCCCGACCAGCCGCTGGTCGCCGCGGAGACCGCCCACGACCCGGCCATCGCGGAGGCGCCGGGCGGCATCGCCGAGCCGGCGAGCGCCCCGAACCTACGCACCGCCGCCGAAACCCCCACCCGCGACTCCTAACCCACCCACCCGACCCCCGACTAGCCCGCCCCGGTGGCCCGCCCCGGTGGCCCGCCCCGACGGCTCGCCCCGACGGCTCGCCCCGGTGATCATGAAGTTATTGCCTGCCGCACCGGCGTGTCCGCGCAATAACTTCATGATCACCCCCGGCGCCCGGCCGGGGGCCGGGGGCCGGCCAGGGGGCCGGCCAGGGGGGCCGGCCAGGGGGCGGGGGTTGGCCGGGGGTGGGGGTTGGGGTGGGGTCAGAGGATGGGGGGTGGGGAGTAGGCGGCGGCCTGGGGGTGGGCTTCGACGATCTTGGTGATGCGGCGGGTGACCGCCTGGACCTGGGCGGGAGCGGCGCCGACGAAGGCGGCCCGGTCGGCCACCAGCTCGTCGATCTCGGCTCGGGTCAGGCCCAGTCGGCCGTCGGCGGCGAGCCGGTCGAAGAGGTCGTTCTCGAGCGCGCCCTTCTCCCGCATACCCAGCGCAACGGCCACCGCGTGCTCCTTGATCACCTCGTGGGCGACCTCCCGGCCGACGCCTCGCCGGACCGCCGCCACCAGGATCTTCGTGGTGGCCAGGAACGGAAGGAAGCGCTCCAGCTCGCGGTTGATCACGGCCGGGTACGCGCCGAACTCGTCGAGCACGGTGAGGAACGTCTGGAACAGCCCGTCGGCGGCGAAGAACGCGTCCGGCAGGGCCACCCGGCGGACCACCGAGCAGGAGACGTCCCCCTCGTTCCACTGGTCGCCGGCCAGTTCACCGACCATCGACAGGTAACCGCGGATGATCACTGCGAAGCCGTTCACGCGCTCCGACGAGCGGGTGTTCATCTTGTGCGGCATCGCGCTGGAGCCGACCTGACCGGGCTTGAAGCCCTCGGTGACCAGCTCCTGGCCCACCATCAGCCGGATCGTGGTGGCCAGCGAGGAGGGACCGGCGGCGACCTGGGCGAGAGCGGAGAGCACGTCGAAGTCGAGCGAGCGCGGGTAGACCTGGCCGACGCTGTCCAGCACCCGGGAGAAGCCGAGGTGCTCGGCCACCCGCCGCTCCAGCTCGGCGACCTTCTCGGCATCGCCGTCCAGGAGGTCGAGCTGGTCGGCGGCGGTGCCCACCGGGCCCTTGATCCCCCGCAGCGGGTAGCGGGCGATCAGGTCCTCCAGCCGCTCGTACGCGATGAGCAGCTCCTCCGCGGCCGACGCGAAGCGCTTGCCGAGCGTGGTGGCCTGCGCCGCCACGTTGTGCGAGCGGCCGGCCATCACCACACCGGAGTACTCGTGCGCGTGCCACGCCAGCCGGACCAGGGTGGCTACCACCCGGTCCCGGACCAGCTCCAGCGAACGGCGTACCTGGAGCTGCTCGACGTTCTCGGTGAGGTCCCGGGACGTCATGCCCTTGTGCACGTGCTCATGGCCGGCGAGCGCGCTGAACTCCTCGATCCGGGCCTTCACGTCGTGCCGGGTGACCCGTTCCCGCTCGGCGATCGACGCGAGGTCGACCTGGTCGAGCACCCGCTCGTACGCCTCGACCACCCCGTCGGGCACCGGCACGCCGAGGTCACGCTGGGCCCGGAGCACGGCGAGCCAGAGCCGCCGCTCCAGGCGGATCTTCTCCTCTGGCGACCAGAGGGCGACCAGTTCGGGCGAGGCGTACCGGTGGGCGAGCACGTTGGGGATCGTCGTCACGCAGCCATTCTCCCGTATCCGCCGGTCGCGCCCGGACGGGGCCGTCGGAGGGTACGGCGGCAGGCGCCGTCGGGCGCGGGCCGCCGGTACCGGGCGCGCGAATGCCCGGCCGGACGGGAGGAGTTGCCGCTCAGCCGGCGCGCTTCAGCCGGCCGGCCTCCTCGCCCTGGGCGCTGAGCAGCACCAGCACGTCGCCGTCGAGCCCCGCCCGGGACGCCCGGGACAGCCAGACCGCCAACGGCACGTTGTCGCAGCCGATCAGTGTGCTGGGCCCGGCGGTGGCGAGCAGGGCGCCATCGGGGCCGGCGACCCATCGTCCGCGCTGCCCGTTGCAACCGTCGGAGCCGCGCCACTCCCCGTCGCCGCGCAGCTCCAGGTAGGCCGCGCTCGCGCCGGGCCTCCGGTCCACCACGGGCACCCACCGCCCGAGCAGGGCGTCCCGGCTCGCCGGGGCCAGGCCGGCCGGCAGCGCGGCGGCGGGCGCGAGGGCCTCCCGCGCCTCCGCGGTGACCCGGGGCGGTTCCGCCAGCGACGGCAGCAGGTTCGGCCCGGGCGTGGGCTTCGCGCCGGGCCGCAGGCTGGCGAGTCTCCGGCCCCGGTCGTCGAGCAGGACCGGGTTGTCGCCCTCGAACCGGAATCCGGTGACGCGACCCAGCCAGGGAGCGGTGTGCGGGCAGTCGGCCGGATCGGCCACCGAGGTCTCCGACAGGTCGGCGATGAACAGGCCGTACGTGTCGGCCCGCCAGCTGCCCATCGACGGCCCGCAGGGGCCGAACCACAGCAGGCCGCCCTGGTCGACGGGGGCGAGCCGGAGGACGCCTCCCGCGTCCCCGTCGACCTCCGTCGCCGTCCAGGAACCGATCAGCCGCACCGGATCCGTCCGGGCGGGCGCCGGCCTGGCCGGGGCGGTGCCCGGCGGCTCCGAACCGGAGGGGTCCGCCCGGGTGGAGGCCGACCCGCCAACGTCCGCCGCCACCTGCCCGTCCGCGCAGCCCGCCAGCAGTGCCGCCGCCGCGACCACAGCCATCACATGCCCGCTTCTCCTCATCGCCGCTCCTGTCCGCCGAACCCGATCTACGGCGGTTGGACGGCGCCGTACGGGAGACGGTTCCCCTCCTGGGTCAGCGCTCGAGGATGGCCGTCACACCCTGCCCACCCGCGGCGCAGATCGAGATCAACCCGCGTCCGACGCCCTTCTCGGCCAGCAGCTTGGCGAGGGTCGCCACGATCCGGCCACCGGTCGCCGCGAACGGGTGCCCCGCGGCGAGGGATGAGCCGTTGACGTTGAGCTTCTCCCGGTCGATCGCGCCGAGCGGCGCGTCCAGGCCGAGCCGGTCCGTGCAGAACTCGGCTGACTCCCAGGCGGTGAGGGTGGCCAGCACCTGCGAGGCGAACGCCTCGTGGATCTCGTAGTAGTCGAAGTCCTGAAGGGTCAGCCCGGCCCTTGCGAGCATCCGGGGCACCGCGTACGCGGGGGCCATCAGCAGCCCCTCGTCGCCGTGCACGAAGTCCACGGCGGCCGTCTCCGACCAGGTGAACCAGGCCAGCACCGGCAGGCGCCGCTCCCGCGCCCACTCCTCCGATGCCAGCAGGACTGTGGACGCGCCGTCGGTGAGTGGCGAGGAGTTCCCGGCGGTCATGGTGGCCTTGTCGGCGTCCGGCCCGCGCGTGCCGAAGACCGGCCGCAACGCGCCCAGCTTCTCCAGGCTGCTGTCGGGGCGGAGGTTCTGGTCCCGGGTGAGCGCCAGGTACGGCGTCATCAGGTCGTCGAAGAAGCCCCGGTCGTAGGCGGCGGCCAGCCGCTGGTGCGACCGGAGCGCCAGTTCGTCCTGGGAGCGGCGGTCGACGTTCCAGCGCAGTGCGGTGCGGGCCGCGTGCTCCCCCATGGACAGCCCGGTGCGTGGCTCCGCGTTGCGCGGGATCTCCGGCTTGAACGGCTGGTGCGGGCGTAGCTTCGCGGCCAACTTCAGCCGTTCGCCGAGGGTGCGGGCGCTGTTGAGCTTGAGCAGCGTACGGCGCAGGTCCTCGTTGAGCGCCAGGGGCGCGTCCGAGGTGGTGTCGACGCCGCCGGCGATGCCGACGTCGAGCTGCCCGAGGGCGATCTTGTTGGCGACCAGGATCGCCGCTTCCAGGCCCGTGCCGCAGGCCTGCTGGATGTCGTAGGCGGGGGTGTGCGGGTCGAGCCGGGATCCGAGCACCACCTCGCGGGTCAGGTTGTAGTCCCGGGAGTGCTTGAGCACCACCCCGGCGACCACCTCGCCGACCCGCTGACCGGCCAGGCCGTACCGGGCCACCAAGCCGTCCAGCGCCGCGCCGAGCAGGTCCGAGTTGGACGCGGTCGCGTAGCGCGAGTTGGAGCGGGCGAAGGGGATGCGGTTGCCGCCGATGACCGCCACTCGCCGGATGCTTTGCACGATCCGCCTCCTCGACAGTGTTTGCCCGTACCCTACTCGCCAGTAGGCTACGCCTATGACCGACAGGTACGCGAGCTTCGTCCAATCGGGGGCCGGTCGCGCGCTGGTCAAGCGCCTAGGGCTGCCCGACCCGCCGCGACTGCGCCGGCACCGGCCCGGCGACCCGATCCTGCCCGGGCCCGCCCTGCTGGGCGCGGCCACCGGGGGCCGGCTCGCCGAGCCGGTCGGCGGGCTGCTGGCCGCCGCCGGGGTCGAGCTGCGCGACCCGGCCGCCGGCACCGACGCCACCGAGCGGTTCGGCGCCCTGCTGTACGACGCGACCGGCATCACCGACTCGACCGGGCTGCGACAGCTCTACGACTTCTTCCACCCGGCGGCCCGCTCGGTCACGCCGAGCGGCCGGGTGATCGTGCTCGGCACCCCGCCCGCCGAGTGCGACACGACCCGCGAGGCGACCGCCCAGCGTGCCCTGGAGGGCCTGACTCGCAGCATCGGCAAGGAGTTCGGCCGCGGCGTCACCGCCCAACTGGTCCACGTCACCCGCGAGGCCGACGGGGAGAGCCTGATCAGCCTCGAAGCCACCCTCCGGTTCCTCCTCTCCGGGCGGTCCGCGTACGTCTCGGGCCAGGTGATCCGGATCGGTGCCGGCACCGCCACCGCACCGGCCGACTGGGAGCGCCCGTTGGACGGCCAGGTCGTGCTCGTCACCGGGGCGGCCCGGGGCATCGGCGCGGCGCTCGCCCGGGTCCTCGCCCGCGACGGCGCGCAGGTGGTGGCGCTGGACATCCCGGCCGCCGGTGACGCGCTGGCCGGTGTGGCCAACGAGATCGGCGGCAGCGCGGTGCAGCTCGACCTGACCGCGCCGGACGCCCCCACCCGGCTCGCCGAGCACCTCGCCGGCCGGCACGGCCGCGTCGACGCGGTGGTGCACAACGCCGGCATCACCCGGGACAGGACGCTCGGCCGGATGGACGCCGACCGCTGGGACCAGGTGATCGACGTGAACCTCTCCAGCCAGGAACGGATCAACGACGAGTTGCTGGCACGCGACCTGGTTCCGGCCGGCGGCCGGATCGTCTCGGTCTCCTCGATCGCGGGCATCGCCGGCAACCGCGGCCAGACCAACTACGCCACCAGCAAGGCCGGGGTGATCGGGCTGGTCGACTCCCTCGCCCCGGCACTACGCGGACACGGGATCAGCGTCAACGCGGTGGCGCCCGGCTTCATCGAGACCCGGCTGACCGCCCGGATCCCGGTGGTGATCCGCGAGGCGGGACGCCGGATGAACAGCATGGCCCAGGGCGGGCTTCCGGTTGACGTCGCCGAGACGATCGGCTGGTTGACCTGGCCGGCCAGCGGCGCCGTCAGCGGCAACGTCGTACGGGTCTGCGGCCAGAGTCTGCTGGGGGCGTGATGAGCGACTCCACCAGCGGGCGGACCACCGTCGAGCTACCCGGGATGCCGGCCGCCGGAGCGCTGTACCGGCGCGCACTCGTCGGCGCTCTTCCGGGCACCGGTGGCCGGCGGGAGACTCAGCCGCCGGCGGTCCGGCTCACCGTGTCCGGGGTGACTGTCGACCTCGACCATCTGGCCGACTACGACCGGGTGTGCGGGTTCCGGCTCACCGACCGGCTGCCGGCGACCTATCCGCACGTGCTGGGCTTCCCCTTGGCGCTGCGGCTGATGACCGCGCCGGAGTTCCCGGTGCCGCTCACCGGCGTGGTGCACGTGGCCAACCGGATCACCACGCACCGGCCGATCCACACCGGCGAGACGCTGGACTTCTCCGCGTACGCGGAGAACCTGCGCCCGCACGACCGGGGGCGGCAACTGGATGTGGTGCTCGTCGCGACGGTCGCCGGGGAGGAGGTGTGGCGGGGCGTCTCGACGTACCTGAGCCGGGAGCGGCGGGGCGGCGGCGAGCGGCGTGAGCGGGACGCGTCCCCACCAGCGCCGGCCGCCTCGGCGACCTGGCGGCTCACCCCGCGCATCGGCACCGAGTACGCCCGTGTCTCCGGCGACCACAACCCCATCCACACCTCGCGACTCGGGGCGCGATTGTTCGGCTTCCCCCGCCCGATCGCGCACGGCATGTGGAGCAAGGCGCGCTGCCTGGCCGCGCTGGAGAACCGGCTGCCGGACGCCTACACCGTCGAGGTCGCCTTCAAGCTGCCCGTACCGCTGCCGAGCACGGTGAACTTCGCTCTCCTGCCGACCGGCGGGTTCGCCCTGCACGACTCGGCCGGCCGACCGCACCTGGCGGGCCTGATGCGCTGAGCGCTCCTGCCGGGCCCGGACCTGAGGCTTGGCAGGGGCAGACTCCTGCGCTACGTTGTTCTCACATCGAGATGTTCTCAGAATGAGAGAGACATGGTTGACGAGCACGACTTCCTGGCCACGTACGACCCCCGGGCCTACCCGTCGGTCGCCGTCACCGTCGACGTGGTGGCGCTGACGATTCGCGACGGCGCGCTGCACCTGCTGCTGATCCGGCGCGGCCAGCCACCCTTCGAAGGGCACTGGGCGCTGCCCGGCGGTTTCGTCCGCCCCGACGAGGACCTGACCGCCGGCGCCCGGCGGGAGTTGGCCGAGGAGACCGGGCTCGGCGGAGAAGGGCTGCGCCGCGTACACCTGGAGCAGTTGGGCAGCTACGGCTCACCCGACCGCGACCCGCGAATGCGGGTCGTCTCGGTCGCCCACCTCGCGTTCGCCCCCGACCTGCCGGACCCGGCGGCCGGCACCGACGCCGACGAGGCGATCTGGCTGCCGGTGACCGCGCTGACCAGCCGGCAGCTCGCCTTCGACCACGGTCGGATCATCGACGACGCGCTGGAACGGGCCCGGTCCAAGCTGGAATACACCCCGCTCGCCACCCGCTTCCTCACCCCCGAGTTCACGATCAGCGAGCTACGCGGCGTCTACGAGACGGTCTGGGGTCATCCGCTGCACGGCGGCAACTTCCACCGCAAGGTCCTCTCCGTGCCGGGCTTCGTGGAGAGCACCGGCGCCAGCACCGAGCGCGGCGGCACCCGGGGCGGCCCCCGCGCCCGGCTCTACCGGGCCGGCGACGCCCGGCTGCTGCACCCGGCGCTGCTGCGCCCCGCCCGCGAGGACACGGTGCGATGAGGACCGCGGAGGCGATCGGCCTGGTCGCGGCGGCCCGCACCGACGCCGACCTGTTCGGCACCGACCGGCCGGCCCGGCGCTACCGCGAGCTGGTCGCGGCCCTGCACCCCGACCGCCTGCCGGCCGACCCGGCGGTACGCGCCGAGGCCACCGACGCGTTCATCGAGGTCACCACCCGGTGGCGGGCCCGGCAGGTCACCGTCCTCGGCGACTACCGCCTCGGCACACCGGCCCACTCGGGTGACCTGGCCGACCTCTACGACGTCGGCGACGACCGGCTCCTCAAGCTGCCCCGACGCCCCAGCGACAACGACCTGATGGCCCGCGAGGCACACGCCCTGCGCACCATCGCCGAGCGCGGCGACCCGCGCTACCTGCCGTACGTGCCCCGGCTGGTCGACGACTTCCCGCACCGGGATGCCGCCACCGGCGCCGAACGGCGGATCACCGTGCTCGCCACCGCACCCGGCCTGCACGACCTCGACGAGGTGCGGCGCGCGTACCCCGACGGGCTGGACGCCCGGGACGTGGCCTGGATGTGGCGGCGGCTGCTGGTGGCGCTCGGCCTGGCCCACCGGGCGGGGATCGTGCACGGCGCGGTCCTGCCGCGGCACGTGCTGATCGAGCCGGACGCCCACGGCGTGGTGCTGGTCGACTGGGTGCTTCTCCACCCCGGTCGGCGGCACGATCCCGGCCATCGTGCCCGGCCACCAGGACTGGTACCCGCCGGAGGCCCTCGACAAGCGGCCCTGCGGGCCGGGCACCGACATCTGGATGGCCAGCCACTGCATGACCTCGCTGCTGAACCGCCACGCGCCACGCGAGCTGCTCAACTTCGCCCAGGGCTGCCGGCAGCGGCCCCTGGACGCCCGGCCCGACGACGCCTGGCGTCTGCTCCGCGAATTCGACCAGGTGCTGGACCGGCTCTACGGGCCGCGCACCTTCCGACCCTTCACCCTCACCCGCTAAGGAGCCGTCATGGGCAGCGGAATCTGGTCCACCGACGTGTACGACGCCGCCGACCGCTACCGCCGGTCCACCGGCAGGAGCGCCTTCTCCTACAGCGACAGCGGGGCGCGCACCGTGCACCCCGCCCTCGATCCCCGCGACGCGACGCGCGAGAGCCGCGACTCCGCCGAGCACCCCCGATCGACGCCCATCGCGGTGCTCTTCGACGTGACCGGCTCGATGCGCACGGTGCCGCGCGTCCTGCAGACGAAGCTGCCGCAGCTGCTCGGGCTGCTGCAACGGCAGGGCTACGCCAGCGACCCGCAGATCATGTTCGGCGCGATCGGCGACGCCACCTGCGACCGGGTGCCGTTGCAGGTGGGCCAGTTCGAGTCGGACAACCGGATGGACGACGACCTCGGCCGGATCGTCCTCGAAGGCGGTGGCGGCGGGCAGATGACCGAGTCGTACGAGCTGGCCATGTACTTCATGGCCCGGCACACCGTCACCGACAACTGGGAGAAGCGCGGCCGGCGCGGCTACCTGTTCATCATCGGCGACGAGCTGGCGTACCCGCGGGTGAAGGCGCAGGAGGTGACCGGCCTGATCGGGGCCGACCTCGCCGAGGATGTGCCGCTGCGACAGGTGGTGGACGAGGTGACCCGCCGCTGGGACACCTACTACCTGCTCCCCGCGGGCAGCCACTACTCCGGCAACGCCGCCGTGCTGGACTTCTGGCGAGACCTGCTCGGGCAGAACGCCGTGGTGCTCGACGACCTCGACGCGGCCTGCGAGACCATCGCGCTCACCGTCGGCCTCGGCGAGCAGGCCATCGACCTGGACGAGGGCCTACGCCACCTGGATCGCGCCGGCTCCAACGCCGCCGGCAGCGTGTCCAAGGCGCTGGCGCCGCTCGGCCGGAGGCGGCGCGCCGAGGTGTCGACGCTTCCGGCGTTCCGCGACACCACCGGTGGGGTGACCCGGCTGTGAGGCACGTGGCGGTGGTCGACCTCGGCTACGGCGACGCCGGCAAGGGGACGGTGGTGGACTGGCTCTGCGCCACCCGCCCCGTGCACACCGTGATCCGCTTCAACGGGGGCGCGCAGGCGGCGCACAACGTCGTGCTGCGCGACGGGCGGCATCACACGTTCGCGCAGTTCGGGGCGGGCACGTTCCACCCGGGTGTGCGTACGCACCTGTCGCGACACGTGGTGGTGGACCCGCTGGCGCTGGCCGTCGAGGCCGACCATCTCGCCACGGTCGGGGTGCCCGACGCGCTGGATCGGCTGACCGTGGACGGGGACGCACTGCTCGCCACCCCGTACCACCGGGCCGCCAACCGGGCCCGGGAAATCGCCCGGGGAGCCGACCGGCACGGCTCCTGCGGGCTGGGGGTGGGCGAGACCGTCGCGTACGGTCTCGCCCACCCCGACGACGCGCCCCGGGTCGCCGACTGCCACCGCCCGGCGCTGCTGCACCGGAGGCTGACAGCCCTGCGGGACCGGCTGACCGCCGAGCTGGGTCCGCTGGACGCGCCACCTGTCGAGGACTGCCTACCCGCGTTCACCGGGTTCGCCGGGCGGGTCGCCATCGTCGACGGCAGCTGGCTGGCCGGGGCGCTGCGCGCCGGGACCTGCGTCTTCGAGGGTGCGCAGGGCGTGCTGCTGGACGAGTGGCACGGCTTCCACCCGTACACGACGTGGAGCACCACCACGTTCGCCAACGCCGACAGCCTGCTCGCCGAGGCGGGCCTGCCCGGCGACGTGGCCCGGATCGGGGTGCTCCGGCTGGTCACCACCCGGCACGGGCCCGGTCCGCTGGTGACCGAGGACCCGGCCCTACGACTGGTGGACCCGCACAACCCGACGAACCCGTGGCAGGGCCGCTTCCGGTTCGGCCACTTCGACGCGGTCGCGCACCGGTACGCCCTCGCGGCAGCCGGCGGGGTCGAAGGCCTGGCGCTGACCCACCTCGACCTCGCCGACCCCGGACTGCGGATCTGCCGCCGCTACGACACCACCGACCGGCTCACCCCGGGCCCGCCCGGTGACCTGGACCGGCAGGCCGCGCTCACCGCCCGACTGCTGCGCGCCCGCCCGCTCTACGACGACGCGCCGGCCGACTGGGCGCAGGCGGTGGAAGCGGAGCTGGGGGCGCCGGTGGTGCTGACCTCGCACGGCCCCACGGCCGGCGACAAGACGCCGTGCGGTCCGCTGCTCGCCCCGCCGGCCCTGGCCTGCTCCAGCTGACTCCGAGCCGAAGGCGGACGCCGGACAACCGACCGACGGCGGGTGATCCGGCGACTCGGCCACCGGGCGGGTCGCACCCGGCGAGCATGGGGGCATGGATTCCGCGCTCGACCTGCTCCGGCAGCTGGTCACCTCGCCATGGGTGTACCTGCTGATCCTCGGAATCACCGCGGTCGACGCGTTCTTCCCGGCCGTACCCAGCGAGGCCGCCGTGATCACCGCCGCCGTCATCTCCGCCTCCGACGGACGACCCAACATCATCGCCGTGATCGCGGCGGCCGCGATCGGCGCGCTCGTCGGCGACCACATCTCGTACGCGATCGGGCGCGCCGGTGGGGCACGCCGCCTGGCGCGGCTACCCGACCGGAGCCGGCGGCGAATCGGATCGGAGTGGGCCCGCCGCGCGGTCGACCGGCGGGGCGGGGTCATCCTGACCACCGCCCGCTACATCCCGGGCGGCCGGACCGCGGTCACCCTCACCATGGGCGCGGTCCGGTACCCGCGCCGTTCCTTCCTCCTCTTCGACGCGATCGCCACCTCCACCTGGGGCATCTACTGCGGGCTGCTCGGCTACTTCGGGGGCCTGGCCTTCGAGCGCGACCCGATCAAGGGAGTGGTGGCCGGTCTCGGAATCTCGATCGCGGTCACCGCACTCCTGGAGGTCATCCGCGCGCTGCGCCGCCGCCGGGCCCGCCACCGCGCCGCAGACCGGAGCTGAGCGGCGCCGACGGTCGCTGCGGCGGGAACGCGCCGCCGCGCGGGACGGCGACGGCTGCCCGTCAGAGCAGATCGGCGTCGTGCACCAGGATCGCGACCTGGACCCGGTTGGTCAGCTGGAGCTTCGCCAACGCGCGGCTGACGTGCGCCTTCACGGTGGCCTCGCTCATGGCCAACCGGCGGCCGATCTCCGCGTTGGCGTGGCCGCGCGCCACCTCCCGCACGATCTCCGACTCCCGATCGGTCAGCAGGTCGAGCCGCTGCCGGGCGGTGGTGCGGCGTGCCGGACCACGTTCGGCGAAAGAGCTGATCAGGCGGCGGGTCACCGTCGGGGCGAGCATCGCCTGCCCCGCCGCCACCGTGCGCACGGCCGCGACCAGTTCGCGGGGCGGCGTGTCCTTCAGCAGGAAGCCGACCGCCCCTGCGCGCAGCGCCCGGTGCACGTACTCGTCGAGGTCGAAGGTGGTAAGCATGATCACCTTGGGGCCGGCGGCCACCACCTGCGGCGCGGCGGTCAATCCGTCCGTGCCCGGCATCCGTACGTCGAGCAGCACCACGTCGGGTCGGAGCCGATACGCCTCGACCAGCGCCGCGGTACCGTCCGCTGCCTCGCCGACCACAGTGATGTCCGGTGCCGCTTCGAGAATCAGACGCAGACCCGAGCGGACGAGCTGCTCGTCGTCGACGACCAGGACCCGGATCACGAGGGCCTCGGAGTGGGAATCAACGCCCGGACCAGGAAGCCGTCATCGGTCGGCCCAGCCTCCAACCGGCCACCGAGCAGTTCGACCCGCTCCCGCAGACCCAGCAGCCCGAGGCCCGCACCGGGCAACCCGAGGCCCTCGACCGGTCGGCCCCGCCCGGCGCCGCACCGGCTCGGGTCCCCGCCCGACGGGCCCGGTCGGGGCGTCGGCAGCACCCGGCCTTCGGCAGACGAGCCGTTCCGAACCGCGATTTCCACCCACCCCGGCAGATACCGCAGGCGTACGGCCGCGTCGGCCTCCGGGGCATGCTTACGTACGTTGGTCAGCGCCTCCTGGACCACGCGGTGGACGGTACGTCCCACCGTCGGCGGCACGGAGCGTGGTTCGCCCTCGTCCTGCCGCCGGACCCGCAGCCCGGTCGCCCTGGATTCGCGTAACAGCTCGGCCAGACCGCCGAGCAGGTCGTGACCCGGATCGGCCAGGGCGAAGGTGGGCTGACGCAGGACCCCCAGCACCTCGCGCAGATCGGTGAGCGCCTGCCGGCCGGTGGACCGGATCAGCGCCGCGGCCTCGACGGCCGCCGGCTCGGTGGCGGTGACCTCCAACGCACCGGCGTGCACCACCATCAGCGACACCCGGTGGGCCACCACGTCGTGCATCTCCCGGGCGATCCGTGCCCGCTCCTCCACCCGGACCCGCTCGGCCCGCGCCTCCCGCTCCCGCTCCCCCCGTTCGGTTCTGTCCCGCAGCGCGGCGATCACGTCCCGCCGCGACCTGACCAGAAGCCCCGCCACCAGCGGAAAGGCCACCAGACACACAGCGGTGACCACCGCATTGGCCGGAGTGGCGGTGGTGATCCGCCGCGGGCCGCCGACGGCCAGCCCGACCAGCACCCCGACCGCCATCACCGCCACGGCACCGGCGAGGTACCAGGTGACCCGGCGCCGGTCGGAGAGTCGGAGACCCGCCTGGTACGACGCGACCACCCCGGCCGGCCAGGCGGCCATCGCGAGCCAACCGACCGCAGCGGCCAGGAACAGCGGCCAGCGGCGGGTCCGGACGACCGCCGTCGCCCAACCGGACGCCACGGCGATCGGAAGTACGAGTACATCGGGCAGCGACGTACGGACCCCGAGCGCGCCGGTGCGGGACTCCCAGACGGCAACGGTCACGACCACGGCGACCAGCAGTGGCGCGTGGCGGTCGACAACCCGCCGAAGCTCGACGGCGTTGGAGGGCATGGGCCGAGCCTATGGTCGGCGCGGCGTTGCGGGCAGCGACGAACCCGAAGTCCCGGGTCGGGTGGGGGAGCTCCCTGATCCGCGCTCCGGGACACTGGCTACTTAGGTCGTGGTCCGGTGCTCACCGACGGCCGATGGCGCGAACGGCCGGCGCGACCAGCATCGGGATCATGAATCTGCTCGACCTGCTGCACCAGACGATGTCCTCACCCTGGGTCTACCTGGCACTCTTCGCGATCGCCGTTCTCGACGGGTTCTTCCCGGTGGTACCGAGCGAAACCGCCGTGATCACCGCTGGCGTGTTCGCCGCGTCCGGCGAACCGTCACTGCCGGTGGTGATCCTGGTCGCCGCGTCGGGTGCGCTGCTGGGCGACCACATCTCGTACGTCATCGGCCGCACCGGCGGGGCCCGGCTGCTCGATCGGCTTCCCGTGGGCGGACGCCGACGTGCCGGGGTCGAGTGGGCCCGGCGCGGCATCGCCGCACGGGGCGGCCTCATCCTCACGGTCGCCCGTTACGTTCCCGGTGGACGAACGGCCGTCACGCTCACCATGGGCGCGGTCGGTTATCCGCGCCGGCGCTTCTTCGCCTTCGACGCGCTCGCGGCGGCCTCCTGGGGGCTCTACTCGGCCCTGGTCGGTTACCTGGGCGGGCTCGCCTTCGAACAGGACCCGGTGCGCGGCCTGCTGCTCGGGCTCGGCCTGGCGTTGAGCGTGACCGTCGTGGTGGAGGGGGTACGCCTGCTCCGCCGCCGCGGTCGGCGCCGCTCCGCGTCGACGGGCCGAGGTGCCGACCGGGACATCCTGCTTCATCGCGGGCGTTGACCGGGGCCTCACCGCTCGGGCGGACGCCAGGTCACGCCGTTCAGCAGCTGGTCGGCGCCGAGCCAGGCCACATTCATCATCCGCGTCGCGGTCTTCTCCGGATCGGCCTCCGGGTGGTCGGCGAGCCAGTCGGCCAGCGACTCGCTCGCGCCCACCAGGGCGTACGCGGCCAGCTCCAGGTCGGCCTCCGCGATCTCGCGCCCCTCGGCGCGCAGCGCATGGGCGAGCATGCCGGCGACCACCTCGACCAGCCGGGCCCGCATGGCGGCGAGTTCTCCGGCGAACGGCTGCTCGCCGCGGGCCTGCCGGTAGAGCACCGCCCACCCGTCGCGATGCGCGCCGACGAAGCCGAAGAACGCCCGGAGCCCTCTCCAGAGCCGCTCGTCGGCCGGCAGCTCGGGCGCGGCCGCGCCAGCGATCGCCTCGGTCATCCGGGTGCCCTCGCGATGCAGGCAGGCGACGAAGAGCTCCTCCTTGGTGCCCAGGTACGCGTAGACCATCGGCTTGGAGATGCCGGCGTCCTCGGCGATCTCGTCCATGCTGGCCGCGTGGTAGCCGCGGCGCGAGAAGACCTTGACGGCCGCGTCTAGCATCTGCTGCTCGCGTACGGCTCGGGGCAGGCGCTTGAAGGTGGGTGTGCTGGACACCTTGCGAGCATACCTACTGGTGCGTAAGGTTACGCCGGAGTAACCAGAATCGCCCGCCCGGAAGGTGTTTCGCATGACTGACTTCGACCCGGCCAACTTCGCCAACGTCGGCCCGAAGGAGTTCGCCCAGCTGGTCAAGTCCACCCCGGACGACAAGCTCGCCCAGGTGATGGCCGGCGACCTGCGCGGCAAGGTCCTGGGTGAGGTCTTCAACCGGATGCCGTCGCTGTTCCGGGCCGACCGGGCCGGTTCCACCAACGCGGTCATCCACTGGACCATCACCGGCCGCCCGGACGGCGCCAGCGACACCTACGAGGTGGTCATCGAGAACGGCACCTGCACCGTCCCCGAGACGCCGCAACGCGAGCCGAAGCTGACCCTCACCATGGGCCCGGTCGAGTTCCTCAAGATCGTGTCCGGTGGGGCGAACCCGGTGATGATGTTCATGACCGGCAAGCTCAAGGCCAAGGGCGATCTGGGTCTCGCGGCCAACATCGCCAACCTGTTCGACATCCCGAAGGCCTGACATGCCCGAGTTCTCGCTCGACCTGTCCGAGGAACAGCGGGACCTCCGTGACTGGGTGCACGGCTTCGCCGCCGAGGTCGTGCGCCCGGCCGCGGCCGAGTGGGACGCCCGGGAGGAGACCCCCTGGCCGATCATTCAGGAGGCGGCGAAGGTCGGCCTCTACGGTTTCGAGTTCCTCGCCACCTGCTGGGCCGACCCGACCGGACTCTCCCTCCCCATCGCAAACGAGGAGCTGTTCTGGGGGGACGCCGGCATCGGCCTGAGCCTCTTCGGCACCTCGCTCGCGGTCGCCGCCATCTACGGCGCAGGCACCCCCGACCAGATGGTCGAGTGGGTGCCCCAGTGCTTCGGCTCGGTCGACGAGCCGGCCGTGGCCGCGTTCTGCACCAGCGAGCCGGAGGCCGGCTCCGACGTCGCAGCGATGCGCACGCGGGCCGTCTACGACGAGGCCACCGACGAGTGGGTGCTTACCGGGCAGAAGGCGTACGCCACCAACGGCGGCATCGCCGGAGTGCACGTGGTCACCGCCTCGGTCGAGCCCCCACTCGGGTCCCGTGGACAGGCGGCGTTCGTCGTACCGCCCGGCACGCCGGGGCTCAACGCGACCCGCAAGCTGCGCAAGCTCGGCCTGCGCGCGTCGCACACCGCCGACGTCTTCCTCGACGACGTACGCGTACCGGGGCGCTGCCTCCTCGGCGGCAAGGAGGCCCTGGACGAGCGGCTGGCCCGGGCCCGCTCCGGGCAGCGCGCCTCGGGTCAAGCGGCGATGCGTACGTTCGAACTGTCCCGCCCCACCGTCGGTGCGCAGGCACTCGGCGTGGCCCGCGCCGCGTACGAGTACGCCCTGGACTACGCGAAGGAACGGGTCCAGTTCGGACGCCCGATCATCGAGAACCAGGCGGTCGCGTTCGCGCTGGCCGACATGAAGATGGAGATCGACGCAGCCCGGCTGCTCGTCTGGCGCGCGTCCTGGATGGGCCGAAACAACCGGCCGTTCACGGCCGGTGAGGGCTCGATGTCCAAGCTCAAGGCCGGTGAGGTGGCCGTGTCGGTGACCGAGAAGGCGGTGCAGCTGCTCGGCGGTGCCGGCTTCCTACGCGACCACCCGGTCGAACGCTGGTACCGCGACGCGAAGATCTACACCATCTTCGAAGGCACGTCCGAGATCCAGCGGCTGGTCATCTCGCGCGCCATCTCGGGCATGCAGATCCGCTGACCGGCCGGGCAGGCCGACGGCGCCGGCCCCGTCGCAGGTCGGCGGGACCCCGACGACCGGAAGCGGCTCTCCGGCCGGCGCCGTCCCCGGGACTCCTACGCACTTCCGGGCCGACGCGCGGATCCCACCATGCGGCCCCGAACGGCGACCTCGAACGCTCGCACGTACCGTGCCGTCTTCGTCACGTGGCGCCGCCGCCAGCTGTGCCGAATCGCGGCACCCCAGGCATGATCAGGGCAGACACCCGGACGGGTATGACATCCCTCGGCCCCGCCCGGCCACACCCCTAGGAGGTCTGCGGCATGGACCTGCCCTTCATGGTCACCACGATGACCCGGCGAGGGCTGCTCACCCCCGGTCAGCCGATCCGGATCGCCTCGCAACTCAACGCGCTGCGCCGCTGGGGTTGGAGCCTGGCCGGCGAGCTCCGGCAGGCCGCCGCCCGCGACCCCGGCCGGACGGCGGTCATCGACGAGCACGGCACCGAGCTGACCTACCAGGAGTTGCTCGACCGGGCCGAACGGATGGCCCGCTCCCTGCGGACGGCGCACGGCGTGCAGGCCGGGGAGCGGATCGGTATGCTGTGCCGCAACCACCACGGTCTGATCGAGACGGTCGTCGCGGCCACCCTGCTCGGGGTCGACGCGGTGCTGGTCAACACCGGGCTCTCCGCCGCGCAACTGGCCACCGTCGCCGAGGAACAGCGCCTACGCGTGCTGGTGCACGACGACGAGTTCACCGAACGGGTGCTCGGCCTGCCGGCCGAGCTGCCCCGCCTCGACGAACGCGCCCGTGAGGAGCTGGTGGCCGGCGCGCTCCCGGGCGACCTGCAACCGCCCAAGCGGGACGGGCGGATCATCGTCCTCACCTCCGGCACCACCGGTGCGCCGAAGGGTGCCCGCCGCCCCACCCCGAGCGGCTTCGGCCCGCTGGTGTCCATCATCGACCGGATCCCGCTGCACACCCGGGACCGGGTGATGATCGCCGCGCCGATCTTCCACACCTGGGGATTCGCCGCCCTCCAGGTGTGCTTTGCGCTGCGGGCCACCATCGTGCTGCACCGCCGCTTCGACCCGGCCGCCACGTTGGCCGCGCTCGTGGCACACCGGTGTGACGCGCTCTTCGCCGTACCGGTGATGGTGCAGCGGCTGATGGAGGTGGCCCCGCCCGAGCCGCGCCCCCAACTCAAGGTCGTGGCGGTGAGCGGCTCGGCGTTGCCCGGCGGGCTCGCGACGCGGTTCATGGACCTCTACGGCGACGTCCTGTACAACCTGTACGGCTCGACCGAGGTGTCCTGGGCGTCCATCGCCGGTCCGGGCGAGCTGCGGGCGGCACCCACCACCGCCGGCCGACCACCGCACGGCACCCTGCTCCGGATCCTCGACGCCGCCGGCCGGCAGGTGCCGGACGGGCAGGTCGGCCGGATCTTCGTCGGCAACGAGATGCTGTTCGAGGGCTACACGTCCGGGGCGAGCCGGGAGAGCCGCGACGGACTCCTCGACACCGGCGACCTCGGCCGGCTCACCCCCGACGGACTGCTCTTCGTCGACGGCCGGGCCGACGACATGATCGTCTCGGGTGGCGAGAACGTCTTCCCGTCCGAAGTGGAGAACCTGCTAGCGCAACTGCCCCAGGTACGCGAGGTCGCCGTCATCGGCGTGCCCGATCCGGAGTACGGCCAGCGCCTCGCCGCGTTCCTCGCCCTGCACGCCGGGGAGACGCTCGACCCGGAGGCGGTACGCGAGTACGTCCGGCACTACCTCGCCCGCTTCGCCGTACCGCGGGACGTGGTCTTCGTGAAGTACCTGCCCCGCAACGCCACTGGGAAGGTGCTCGCCCGGGAGTTGCTCCGCTACTACGGCTGACCCGGGCGCCGTCCCAGGTCAGGGACGGCGCGTCGGGTCGGGCGTGGTCGCGGTGAGGTCGCCCGCGATCACCGGTGAGTTTCGATCCGCCCCTCGGCAGCGGCGGCGGCGATGTCGGTGCGGTGCTGCGAGCCGGCCAGACCGATGCCGCGTACCAACTCGTAGGCGGCGTCCCGGGCGGCGGTCAGGTCGGGTCCGGTGGCCGTGGCGCAGAGGACCCGCCCACCGGCGGAGAGCAACGCGCCGTCGTCGGCCCGGCGGGCGGTGCCGGCGTGGATGATGCCGCGGCGGTCCGCGCCAGTGATCACATCACCGGTACGCGGCGTGGCCGGGTAACCCTCGGACGCGACCACGACGGTCACCGCGGCCCCGTCCCGCCAGCGCAGCGGCGGGTGCTCGGCCAGCGTGCCGGTGGCCGACGCGTGCAGCAGCCCGGCCAGCGGCGTCTCCAGCAACGCGAGCACCACCTGGGTCTCCGGGTCGCCGAAGCGGGCGTTGAACTCGATCACCCGGGGGCCGTTCGCGGTGATCGCGAGCCCGACGTAGAGCAGGCCGGTGAAGGGAGTGCCCCGGTGCCGCAGCTCGGCCAGGGTCGGGTGGACCACGTCCCGCATGACCTCGTCGACCAGGCCGGGCGAGATCCACGGCAGCGGCGCGTACGCCCCCATGCCACCGGTGTTCGGGCCGGTGTCGCCGTCACCGGCGCGCTTGAAGTCCTGTGCGGGCAGCAGCGGGACCGCGGCCTCGCCGTCGGTGACCACGAAGAGCGAGACCTCGGGACCGGCGAGGTACTCCTCGATCACCACCCGGCCGCACTCGCGTGCGTGCTCCTCGGCGCGGGTCCGATCGTCGGTGACCACCACGCCCTTGCCGGCGGCGAGCCCGTCGTTCTTCACCACGTACGGCGCGCCGAACTCGTCCAGGGCGCGGCCGACGCTCTCCGCGTCGGTGCAGGTGTAGGCACGGGCGGTCGGCACACCGGCGCTGACCATGACGTCCTTGGCGAACGCCTTCGACCCCTCCAGCTGGGCCGCCGCCGCGGACGGGCCGAACACCGGAATGCCCTTGGCGCGGACGGCGTCGGCGACACCGGCGACCAGCGGCGCCTCCGGCCCGATCACCACGAGGTCGACACCGGTCTCCACCGCGAGCGCGGCCACTGCCGCCGGGTCGTTCGCGTCCACCGCGCGCAGCTCGGCCACCTCGGCGATGCCCGGATTGCCCGGCGCCGCGATCAGCTGCGTGACCGCCGGATCGGAAGCCAACCCGAGCGCGAGCGCATGCTCACGCCCCCCACCACCAACCAGAAGAACCCGCACGACCCCAGATCCTACGCACCCCCACCCCACCCCCACCCCCTCCTCCCTTCCCCCACCCCTTCCCCCACCCCTTCATTGCGTGATCAAGAGATTTGCGTCAGCAATGGCCCGCCTGCTGACGCAAATCTCTTGATCACCAGCGGGGGTGGGGGTGGGCGTTGATTGCTTGGCGGACGGTCCAGGGGATGTAGTCGGGTCGAAGTGTGTCGGCCCAGGTGAAGCGGAGCACGGTCCAACCCGCGTTCACCAGGCGGTTCTGGCGGCGGCGGTCGGCGAAAACTGCCGCCGGGTTGCCGTGCGGCCCTTGACCGTCGGCTTCGGCGATCACCTTCGGCCCACGCCAGCCGAGGTCGCCGATCCCGAGCAGGTAGCCGTCGTCATCGCGTACCTCTAGTTGGAGTGTGTCCGGCGGCACCTTGCCGTCGACGCACCGCAGCCGGGTACGAGTCTCCAGCGGCGACTGCGCACGTCCGTCCGCCTCGGCGAGATGGCCGCGCGCTGCCACCGCTCCCCGCCGCCCTCTGATCAGGGCCGAGATCACATGCAATTCATCCGCGGCGAGCTCACCAAGACAGAGCGCTGAGTCGACGACCGATACCGCGGCGTAGCGATCGGTTCTGAGGATGATGTCGGAGACCGTACGCACGGCGGTGGTGACCGGAATGCCGGCGACCATGGTCAGATCACGGGGCCTGACGGTCAGTGAATGTACGACCAGCCACGACACCGGACCGCGCTGCGGCCGAGGCCGGTCCACCGGCACCGACACGTGGACCTGGGACGTGCGGCGTAGACCCGCGACGCGGTGCAGTTCCAGTGCCGTGTCGAGCACGGCGAAGGCAGCCGGGCCGAGGCTCGCAACGGCGGCCCGGATCCGCGCGCGCCGCAGATCGTGCGGCTCTCCGCCGAGAAAGAAGTACCCACGCAGCAGCCGTTCCCATCGGCCGGATCTGCACATCTGCCGGACCTGGTCCCTGCTCAGGCCCACCCGCAGCGCCTGCCCGAGGGTGACCATCCCGTCCTGCCTCGCGGCCACCTGTCCAAGAACGTCGTGTGGTGTCACCACCCCACGGTGCCCAGTTACCCACAGCCGCCGACACCCCTGTGGATAACCGCGTCACCCCCTGTGGATAACGCCTCAACCAGCGCGGTTGATCAAGAGGTTTACGTCAAGTTGGGAGGCAATCCCGACGCAAACCTCTTGATCAACGGGGCGAACCTGAGGGGGCCCTGAGGGGGTGGGGGGTGGGGATCAGGGGATTAGGGGGTGTTGGACTACGTTTTCTTCGCGGCCGGGGCCGACGCCGATGACGCTCACCTTGGTGCGGCAGAGCTCCTCGATGCGGGCGATGTAGCGGCGGGCGTTCTCCGGCAGGTCGTCGACGCTCCGCGCCTTGGTGATGTCCTCCCACCAGCCGTCCATCTCCTCGTAGACGGGGGTGGCGTGGTGGAAGTCGGTCTGGGTCATCGGCATGTCGTCGACCCGCTCGCCGTTGATCTCGTACCCGACGCAGATCGGCACCTTGGCCAGGCCGGTGAGCACGTCCAGCTTGGTGATCACCAGGTCGGTGACGCCGTTCAGGCGGCAGGCGTACCGGGCGACCACCGCGTCGAACCAGCCGCAGCGGCGCTCCCGACCGGTGGTGGTGCCGTACTCGTGACCGATCTTGCGCAGGTGCGCGCCGTTGTCGTCGAAGAGCTCGGTGGGGAACGGTCCCGAGCCGACCCGCGTGGTGTACGCCTTGCTGACCGCGATCACCTTCGTGATGGCGGTCGGCGGGATCCCCGCACCGACGCAGGCGCCGCCGGCGGTCGGGTTGGACGAGGTCACGAACGGGTACGTGCCGTGGTCCATGTCGAGCATGGTGGCCTGGGCGCCCTCCAGCAGGACCGTGTCGCCCTGGTCCAACGCGTCCCAGAGCAGGCCGCGGGTTTCCGTGATGTACGGCTTCAGCCGCTCGGCGTACTCCAGGTACTCCTCGACGGTCGCCTCGACGTCGATCGCCTTGCGGTTGTAGACCTTGAACAGGATCTGGTTCTTCTCGCGCAACGCGAGTTCCAGCTTCTTGCGCAGGATGCCCGGGTCGAGCAGGTCCTGCACCCGGATGCCCATCCGGGCGACCTTGTCGCCGTACGCCGGGCCGATGCCCCGGCCGGTCGTGCCGATCCGGGACGAGCCGAGGTAGCGCTCGACCACCCGGTCCAGCGCCCGGTGGTGCGGCATGATCAGGTGCGCGTCGCCGGAGATGCGCAGGCGGGAGACGTCCACACCCCGCTCCGCGAGGCCGTCGATCTCGGTGAGCAGGACCTTGGGGTCGACCACCACACCGTTGCCGATGACGATCTTCGCGCTCGGTGACAACGCACCCGAGGGCATCAGGTGCAGCGCGTACTTCTGGCCGTCCGGCGTGATCACCGTGTGGCCGGCGTTGTTGCCGCCGGAGTAACGCACCACGTAGTCGACCCGCTCACCCAGCAGGTCGGTAACCTTGCCCTTGCCCTCGTCGCCCCACTGAGCGCCGATGAGCACGATCGCTGGCATCTTGTCCGCCTCCAGAAGGCTCGGGTGCCAGGTGGCGACCGGTTGGCGAGCCCGGGGTGTCAGGCTAACAAGAGGTTACGGCGCGACCGGCAGGGGTCGCGTCGAGAGGCAGGAGGCTCCTTCCGTGTACGACGTGGTGCTGCTCACCCTCGGTTCGGAGCGGGACGCTCCCGGGGGCTGCGGCAGCGGCGGAGCCTGCTGCGGCGGCGCGACCGACACCGACCGGGCGGCCGAGGCCGACGGGGCCCGCACCGGCACGACCGGGGACACCGCCTCCGCCGGAAACACGCAGGGTGACACCGACCGATGCACCACCGAGCGTCCTCGCGTACCGGTGCTGGCCTGCGCTGACGCGCTGACCGCCCGGGGTGCCCGGGTGGAGATGATCACCGCCCGCTCGGACGCGGAGATCGACGAGGTGTTGGCCCGCTTCGACGGGCCGCCCCGCCCGGACGGCCTCACCTGGCCGGACCCGGACGGAAAGACCCGCCTGGTGGTCGCCACGGCCAGCGACGGGCAGTTGCGCGCCGTGCTGCGCCGGCTGGTCCGGCGGTACGCGCCACCGCCGAGCCGCCGCCCGGCGGACCTGCCCGACGACCAGACCCTGCCCGACCTGCCACCGGTGGCGGTCCTCCCGCTCGACCCGGTGCGCGGCGGCGCCCAACGGGACCTCGCCGCGCAGCTCGGGTTGCCCCGGGACCCGGCGACGGTGGCCGCCGCGGTGCTCGACGGCACGCCACGCCGGTTGGATCTGCTGCGCAACGACGGCGGCTCGGTGACCCTGGACGGTGCCCTGCTCGGCGCCGCCGACGACGCCGGTCGGCCGCTGCACTGGCGAGCCCGGGTCGAGGTGGACGACGCGGTCCTCACCAACGGTGACGAACCGCTGCTGGCATGCGCGGTCGGCAACGCCGGCGGGTACGCGGCGCTCGACGACGTGACCCTGCTCGCCGCGCCGGACCCGACCGACGGGCAGGTCGAGGTCGCGGTGGCCGTTCCGGTGGTCGTCCGCTCGGCGTTGGGCCGCAAGCGGGTACGCCTGGAGGTGCGGCGGGCCCGCGGCCGGGCCGTGTCGGTGGTGCCCAGAGAGGGAAAGGTGCCCTACCTCGACGACGGTGTCGAGAGCGAGCTGACCCGGAAGCGGTCCTGGTGGATCGAGCCGGGCGTCTGGGCGGTTTGGTCGATCTGACCCTGGCTCCGCCGGCCGACCTTCGTCGTCTGGTGGGCCTATCCTCGCAAGAGGACTGGGGAGGGCGGTAATGGACAAGAACGCCGACCGGGCGCAGGTGCCCGGCCAGCAGCCGGAGCCGGAGCGGGACATCGAACCACTCTGGCCACCGGATCCAGCCGATCCCGGCGCGGGTGGCGTCGTACCGCCGGTCCCCTGGCAACCCGGGGCTCCGGCTGTGTCCCCGCCGTCGCCGGCCGACTATCCGTCGCTGAACAATCCGATGCCGGTTCCGGGCGGTTGGGGAGCCACCGGCCAGACCGGCGCCGTGTCGGGTTGGACCCCGCCGCAGCCGAACTGGGGGCCACCGGCCGACCCGCCGCCCACCGCTCCAGAGCCGGCGCCCACCGGGGATCCTGCGAGCGACACCGGCACCACCGCCATCCCCGCCCCGCCGACCGTGCCGGGCCGCGTCGACCTGGACCAGCCGTTCTCCCTGGACCCGGCGGCGGGCGCCGCTCCCGTTGCCCGCCAGCCGTCCGCCGATCCGGCGAGCGCCGATCCCTCGGCGGCCGTGCCGGCGCCCACACCGGACGGCGGGACCGGCCCGCGAGACGACGGACCGGCGGTGGCGAAGGCGCGGCCGACCACCGAATCGCCCTGGGCCTACCCGCCGCAGCGACCGACCGGCACATCCGGGACGGCCCACGACGAGGCGGCTTCCGCGACGCCGCCGATCCCGGCTCCGCCCACCCCGCACCCCGGCTCCGGCCAGACGTACGCCGGTCAGACGTACGCCTCGGGGAACGCCGGCCAGGCCGGCTCGGCACCGCTCCCGCCCCCGCCGGACCTGCCGCAGGTCGGCGGCCCGCCGCAGGGCAACCCGGTGCCGCAACAGGGAGCGCCGGTGGCCCCGCCCCCGGGGCCGTTCGTGCCGTCACCGGGCTGGTACCCGCCGCCCTGGCAGCAGGGCACGCCCGCGGTCCCCCCGGTGCCGACTCAGCAATATCAGGAGGCCGCGGGGGTGACCCGGGTGCCGCCCAGCGGCTATGCGGACGCCACCTGGGTTCCGGAGACCACCGAGGCGCCGACGGCCGAGGACTTCGCCCGGCGTCGGCAGGTCCGGCCGGCCGACCCGGTGGCCACCATGGGGGTCCGCGCGGTCGTCAACAAGATGGGGCTGCTGCGACTCGCTCCCGGGCGGCACGAGCAGGAGCTCAAGCGGGACATCGAGATGGTGCGCCGGAACTTCGGCGGGCTGCGGCAGGTGACGGTGGTCAACCCGAAGGGCGGCGCCGGCAAGACGGTCGCGATCCTGCTGCTCGCGATGACGTTCGGCCAGAAGCGCGGTGGCTATGTGCTGGCCTGGGACAACAACGAGACCCAGGGCACTCTCGGGATGCGGGCCCAGCAGGACTTCCACTCCCGCACGGTGCGGGACCTGCTTCGTGACCTCGGCCAGTTCCACGGCGCGCACGGGAGGGTCGGCGACCTGTCGCAGTACGTCCGTTCGCAGGGCGAGGGGATGTTCGACGTGCTCGCGTCGGACGAGTCGGCGACCGGCGGCGAGATGCTCACGGCGGCAGCGTTCGCCGAGCTCCGCGAGGTGGTCAGCCGGTTCTACAAGTTGATCTTCGTGGACACCGGCAACAACGTCCGGGCGCAGAACTGGCAGGCCTCGATGGACGCCACCGATCAGCTCGTGGTCACGATGTCCGCCCGTAACGACTCGGCGGAGACGGCCGCCCGGATGCTCGACCACCTGGAGCAGAGCGGCCGGCAGCGGCTGGTCCGCCAGGCCGTCACCGTGGTGTCGATGCCCCCGTCCCGCAAGGACATCGACCTGCCCGCGATCCAGGAGCACTTCGCCGCCCGTACCCGGGCGGTGCTGCTCGCACCGTACGAGCGGCTCATCGACAGCGGCGAGCCGATCCGGTACGCCGCACTCTCCGCGGCCACCCGCGACGCCTGGCTGAAGATCGCCGCCGCGGTGGCCGAGGGGCTGTAGGCACCGGACGGGCGTGCGGCGCTCGGTGGCCGGCGCGGCGAGCACCGGGCCGGCCACCGACCGCTGCGGTTCAGTTGCTGGACAGTGCGTCCGCGGCAGCCGGGTCGCAGTCGCGGAGGAACTGGGCGCAGCGCGCCGCCTCGTCCGCCTCGCCGATCTCGTCGGCTGCGCGGGAGAGCACGTAGAGGCAGCGGAGGAAGCCCTGGTTCGGCTCGTGCGACCAGGGCACCGGGCCGTGTCCCTTCCAGCCGCTGCGCCGTAGTTGATCGAGGCCCCGGTGGTAGCCGGTGCGTGCGTAGGCGTACGCCTGGACGGCCTGGCCCGCCGCGAGCGCCCGGGCGGCGAGTGCGCCCCACGCCGCGCTGTACGTCGGATACCGCGCCGCCACCTCGGCGAACGCCTCGTCACCGCCGTCGGTCTCGGCGGCGGCCAACGCGGCGTTCGCCTCGTCGTGCGCGGGGAGGAGGGTGGCCGGTGGCTCCGGCATGAGGTTCTGCATCGCCCCATTCAACCCGCTTCGCCCTGCGACACGCGAGCGGGTCGGCCCAGCTCGCTGGCTGAACGGCTGAGGAGTTGGTCACGCCTGCGGCCTATGCCGGAGGAAGGTGTTTTCCGTTACAACTATTGGTCCGGAGCCTCCCCAGGACCCGGTTACGCAGGAGCCCGGTGGCTACCGCCGCCGGGCTTCTGTCGCGTCCGCCGGAAAACGTGTGAACTGCGGAGACCTTTCGCCGCGTAGGCGCGCCGGAGGGTGGCCCCATCCGGCCCGGGTCGCCCGGCCGCCGTTCGTCGGATTGGACCGGCCGGGGCAGGATGGCCGGGTGCCCACCCCACCACCCGCGGACGTCATCGAACCGCACGCCACGAACGAGATCGAAACCCGCGTCGAGTTCGACAGGCGGCTGGCCGGCGGCGACCTGACCGGCCTGACCGTGCAGGGCCTCCGGCTCGACCTGGACCCGGTGCCCGACCTGAGCCGGGTCACGGTGGCCGGGACGCTCTTCGTCGGCTGCCGCTTCGCCTCCCGCGAGGTCGGTGCCGACCTGGTCCGGCGCGGCGCCAACGTGGTTCCGCCCTTCTCCGGGCTGCCGTACCCGACCCAGCCGAGCCACCTCTACACGCCGGAGGACCTGGCCGCCGGGTTCGCCGAGGCGGGGTTCGCCGGGATGTACGACACCCGGGTGTACGCGCACTTCCGGGCACACGGCGGCGCGCTGCCGGACGTCAAGGAGGCGCTCGGCCAGCGGCTGCACGACCACGGGGTCGACAACGCGCTCGCCGACGCGACCCGCGCCTGGCTGGCCGCGTACGGGCCGCAGTCGGTGATCGGCATCATGGGTGGGCACGCGGTGCCGCGCGGGAGCGTGCCGTACCGGATGGCCGCCGTACTCGGCTGGGAGCTGGCCCGGGCCGACCGGCTCGTGGTCACCGGCGGCGGGCCGGGCGTGATGGAGGCCGCGAACCTCGGCGCGTACCTCGCCGCTCACCCGGCGGAGCGGTTGACCGAGGCGATCGACCTGCTGGCGACGGCACCCGACTTCACCGACCACGACCGGTACACGGCGGTGGCGTTGCGGGTACGCGAACGGCACTCCCCGCCGGTGCCGCGGCAGCGCGGCGCGGACGACCTGGCGTGGGCGCGGGCCGGCGGGCTCGCCATCCCCACCTGGCTGTACGGGCACGAACCGGCGAACCTCTTCGCCGGCCGGATCGCCAAGTACTTCTCGAACGCGATCCGGGAGGACACGATCCTCCGGCTCGCCCGGGGCGGGATCGTGTTCGCACCGGGCCGCGCCGGCACGGTGCAGGAGGTGTTCCAGGCGGCGACGAAGACGTTCTACGGCACCGACGGTTCCAGCGGCGCGTACGTCTTCCTCGACCGCACCTTCTGGACCACGGAGCTGCCCGTCGAGTCGCTGCTGCGGCCGCTGCTGGCCGGCTCCCCGCTCGGCGACCTGTCGCCGAGCATCCACCTCACCGACGACGTCCACGAGGCGGTCCGGGTACTGACGGCTGGGTAGGCGGCGGCGACGACACCGGGCGACGAGGCGCCCGACGATCCGCGCGGCGGCTGGTGCGTGGCCCGGGAACGCCGACGGCCGGCCCGAGGGGCCGGCCGTCGGGATGATCGTCCTACTTGCTCATCTTGGTGCCGGTCGACCGGAGCGCCTCGCAGGCCTCGACGACCCGAGCGGCCATGCCGGCCTCGGCGGCCTTGCCCCAGACCCGCGGGTCGTACATCTTCTTGTTGCCGACCTCGCCGTCGACCTTCAGCACACCGTCGTAGTTGCGGAACATGTGGTCCGCGGCCGGGCGGGTGAAGGCGTACTGGGTGTCGGTGTCGATGTTCATCTTCACCACGCCGTAGTCGAGCGCCTCACGGATCTCGGACAGCAGCGAGCCGGAGCCGCCGTGGAAGACCAGGCTGAGCGGCTTCTCCTTGTTGTACTTGGCACCGACCGCCATCTGGATGTGGTTGAGCACCTCCGGGCGCAGCTTGACGTTGCCCGGCTTGTACACGCCGTGCACGTTGCCGAAGGTCAGCGCCGCCATGTAGCGGCCCTTCTCGCCCAGGCCGAGCGCGTCGACCATGGCGAGGCCGTCCTCGACGGTGGTGTAGAGCTTCTCGTTGATCGCGTTCTCGACGCCGTCCTCTTCGCCACCGACGACGCCGACCTCGATCTCGAGGACGATCTTGCCCTTGGCGGCCTCGGTGAGGAGCTGCTCGGCGATCTCCAGGTTCTCCGCCACCGGCACTGCGGAGCCGTCCCACATGTGCGACTGGAACAGCGGCTCCTCGCCCCGCTTCACCCGCTCCTGCGAGATACCCATGAGCGGACGGACGAACTTGTCCAGCTTGTCCTTCGGGCAGTGGTCGGTGTGCAGGGCGACGTTGACCGGGTAGTTCTTCGCCACCTCGTGCGCGTAGTTGGCGAGCGCCACCGCACCGCTGACCATGTCCTTGATCGACGGGCCGGAGAGGTACTCGGCGCCACCGGTGGAGACCTGGATGATGCCGTCGCTCTCCGCGTCGGCGAAGCCCTTGAGCGCCGCGTTCAGCGTCTGCGAGGAGGTCACGTTGATCGCGGGGTACGCGAACCGGCCGGCCTTGGCGCGGTCCAGCATCTCCGCGTATGCCTCGGGGGAAGCGATGGGCATGTCGAACGCTCCTTCTTACCGCTCTCGGCCGTGCTGGCCGCTGTTGTCCATTGGTGCGCCGGACCGCACTGTCCTCCGTCGGGCAGTATCCCGCAGTGCGGCCGACCGGCCGCCACCGACCCTGCGCGGGTCCACCGACCGGTGACCGCCGGCGTCGGTGCTCACCGGCGGTCCAGCCGGTCCGGCAGCGCCACACTGATCAGCCAGGTGACCACGGTCATCACGATGGCGCCCCAGAACGCGGCCCAGAAACCGTCGATCTGGAACGGGAGGTCGAGCGCGTGCGCGATCCGGTCGGTCAGCAGGAACAGCAGCGCGTTGACCACCAGCGCGAACAGGCCCAGAGTCAGCAGGTAGAAGATGCAACCGACAACCTTGATCACCGGTTTCAGGACCGCGTTCACAAGGCCGAAGATCAGCGCCACCACGACCAGGGTGAGCACCGTGTTGGCACCCGACCGGCCGCCGACGTCGACCCCGGGCACGATCAGCGTGGTGATCCACAGCGCCACCGCAGTGATCGCCCACCGGATCAGGAAGCCCACAGCCCAATCCTGGCATCGACGGTACGCCCCGGTGGGCCGATTCCGCCGACTCGCTTCGCCGCTGTGCCCGAGCGAGGCGCGGTCACAGCCCGTACGGTGATGAGGAACCGTCCGCCGAGATCAGGGAGGGGCGATGGGTCAGCCCGCCGAGGACTTCGCACCCAGCGACCACCTCGACCCGGAGAAGCGCGACCTGGAAGCGGAGCCGGCCGACGCGGTCGAGCAGGCCGTGACGGTCGACCCGGCCGAAGGCGGCGCCGAACCGCACCGCGGGCTCGAGGTCGGCGACTGGGACGCGATGGAGCAGGCGCGGGTGGTCGTCGGCGACGAGGACGACTACCGCTGACGCCGGGATGAGTTCACACCGGCCGAGGCCGGTCGTCGACCGCCCGGCGACCCGCTCCTCCACGGTCAGCAGCTGCGCCTTGGGCCTCCGATGTAGGCACCGTTCGGGCGGGTCGCACACGGGCTCCTGCTCCCGATCGCGGGTTACGGGCGGACGGAACATTGGGGTGATCTAGACCGGCCGTTCGGCTGATGTTCATGGGCGGCGGCTGACCTGGGGCAGCGCAGAACCTTAACGATTCCTTAAGATGCGCTGGCTGCATCTTCAGCCCCCGGAACGAGGGAACCCCGAACATGTTCAACCACTTCACCCGGCGCCGGCTGGCCGCGTTGGGCGTCGCAGGCGCGTTCGTCGCCGCCTCCGCCACCCCGGCCGTCGCCGCCGAGAAGCCCGACGTCAAGCTCGGCTGGTACTTCAACGACAGCACTGTCGCCTCCGGCACCGCGGGCAAGGTCGAAGAAGGCATCATCTCCGCTTCGGCTCCCGTGGTACTGCACGACCTGACCGTTCGTTACGACTTCACCGACCTTGTCGGCACGATCGATCTCACCGCGCACAAAGACACCTTCGACGAATGCAAGAGCCCTTCGGACGGGGTCCTGCTCTGCACCGCGATGTGGGAGGAGAACGTCGACGAGTGGGGTCTGGCCGGGATCTTTCCTGTTCAGATCAAGCCCACCGACGAGGCGAAGGACGGTGACAGCGGAAAGCTCAAGACGACGGTCAGCGCGGCCGGCATCGACGCGGTCACTCACGAGTCGACCGTCCGGATCGGCGAGGGGGTCGACCTCGCCGCTGGCCCGGAAGCCAACTTCTCCTTGGCCCCTGGCAAGAACTTCACCGCCCCGTTGAAGGTCACCAACAGAGGCGAGACGACCGTCAAGGGTGCCGTGGTCATCTTCTTCAACGACTACGGCCTGAACGCCGCGAAGCACTACAGCAACTGCACGTATGTCGGCGACCAGATGCGCTCCTGCCAGTTCGACAGCGAGCTGCCTGCGGCTACAAGCTTCAGCGCGTCACTTCCCTACACCCTCGGTAAGGACACCTTCGCGCCCGGCCTGAAGTACGGCGAGATCGTCTGGATGACCCCGGCCGAGTTCGAGGACTATCAGGCCTACCTGGACAACGAGGGCGCGACCATCGGCAAACCCGGCACCGACGGCGAACTGACGTTGACCGAGATCGCCGACGACAAGGCCGCCAGCCGAAGCTTCCAGGCCGACACCGACCCGGAGAACAACCACTCCAGCCTCAGCGTGAAGGTCACCGGCACCAACAGCACCGATCTCGAGGCCCTCGGCTCCGAGGTCGACGGGAAAGCCGGCGACACGGTGAAGGCGACCGTTGGGGTACGCAACAACGGTCCGGCGACCCTCGACTACACCCGAGGTGGCAGCTCCATCACCTACCTGACCCTCGATGTGCCCAAGGGCACCAAGGCCGTCAGCGTGCCGCAGAGCTGCCTTCCCATGAACGGTGACGAGCACGGCGAGCCGGGCAAGCCAGGGGCGAGCCACTACCGCTGCTACTTCGAGTCGTTCCTGAAGGCCGGCGACACCGCCACTCTGGACTTCTCGCTGCGGATCAACGAGGTCATCGCCAACGCGACCGGAGCCGTGAAGATCAACGTGCCGTGCACGTGCGACGGCGGCTTCTACCGGGACCTGAAGCCGGCCAACGACACCGCGACGATCCTGTTGAACGCGACCGGCGGCCAGGGTGGCGGCGATGGTGACGGCGGTTCGCTGCCGATCACCGGCGATTCCACCGCACTGATCGCCGGCATCGGCGCCCTGCTGCTCGCCGCCGGTGTCGGTGGCTTCGTGGTGGCGCGCCGCCGCAAGACCCGCTTCGTGGCCTGATCCGTAACACCACCGGTGCCCCGCCGACCGTCCGGTCGGCGGGGCACCGCCGTTCCCGCCCGCGGCCACGGCGGACGGTAGCGACCGGAGGGCAGGCGAAAACCGGGCGACGCAAGATCGATCCGACTGCCACCATGGTCGGCGTGCTGCTCACCCTGACCACCACGCACCGGCCGGCGACCGACCTCGGGCACCTGCTGGTCAAGCATCCCGACCGGGCGCAGTCCTTCGACGTACCGGTGGGCACGGCGCACGTGTTCTACCCGGAGGCGGACGAGCAGCGCTGCACCGCCGCCCTGCTGCTGGACGTGGATCCGCTGCGGCTGGCGGGAGCCCGTCGGCGCGGACCCGGCGGTCCATCGGCCATCCCGGAGACGTTCAACCTCGGGCAGTACGTCAACGACCGGCCGTACGCCGCCTCCAGCCTGCTCGCCTCCGCCATGGCGAAGGTGTTCCGCTCGGCCCTGCGCGGCGAGTCCCGGGAACGCGCGGAGCTGGCGGCGACCCCGATCCCCTTGGAGCTGCGGGTGCCGGTGCTGCGGTGCCGGGGCGGCGCCGAGGTGGCCGTCCGGGTCTTCGCCCCGCTCGGCTGGACGGTCGAGGCCACCCCGATCCCGCTCGACGAGGCGTACCCCGAATGGGGTGACAGCCGGTACGTCGACCTGCGGCTGAGCGGGATCCAGCGGGTCGCCGACGCGCTCAACCACCTGTACGTGCTGCTCCCCGTCCTCGACGACGCCAAGCACTACTGGGTGGCGCCGGACGAGGTGGAGAAGCTGCTCCGCGCCGGCGCCGGCTGGCTGGCCGGCCACCCGGAACGGGGGCTGATCACCCGGCGCTACCTGGCGCACCAGCGTGCCCTGGCCGGGCAGGCGCTGGCCCAGCTGGCCGAAGAGCGGCTCACCGACGAGCCGGTGCTCGCCGACACCGTGGACGACGAGCCCGACACCGCAGCGCAGGGGCGACCGTCGCTGGCGGCCAACCGGCGTGCGGCCGTGCTCGCCGCCCTCACCGACAGTGGTGCGAGCCGGGTGCTCGACCTGGGCTGCGGATCCGGCGCGCTGCTCGCCGCGCTCGTCGGTGACCGCCGGTACACCGAGATCGTCGGCACCGACGTCTCCAGTCACGCGCTGACGCTGGCCGCCCGACGGCTGCGGTTGGACCGGCTGCCGGAGCGGCAGCGCAATCGGATCAACCTGTGGCAGTCCGCCCTCACCTACCGCGACGACCGGCTGCGCGGCTACGACGCGGCGGTGCTCATGGAGGTGATCGAGCATCTGGACCCGCCACGGCTGCCGGCCCTGGAGGACGTGGTGTTCGGGCACGCCCGGCCGGGCACGGTCGTGGTTACCACCCCGAACGCCGAGTACAACGTCCGCTACGACGGGCTGCCGGCGGGCCGGTTCCGGCACGCCGATCACCGCTTCGAGTGGACCCGCGCCGAGTTCACCGCGTGGGCCGAGCGGGTGGCCGGCACCTACGGTTACCGCCTACGGCTCGCCGGCGTCGGCGACGAGGACCCGGAGGTGGGCAGCCCCACCCAGCTGGCCGTACTGACCATCGACGTGCCGGACCCGGGCCACCGGGAGCCGCAACTCCCGCCCCGGAAGGAGGAACAGTCGTGACTGTCCTGGACATCCCCGAACTCGCCCTGGTGGCTCTCGTCGGCGTGTCCGGTTCCGGCAAGTCGACCTTCGCTCGCCGGCACTTCCTTCCGAGCCAGGTGCTCTCCTCGGACGCGTTCCGGGCGATGGTGGCGGACGACGAGAACGACCAGTCCGCCTCCGCCGACGCGTTCGACGCCCTGCACTACGTCGCCGGCAAGCGGCTGCGCGCCGGCCGGCTCACCGTCGTCGACGCGACCAACCTCCAGCCGCACGCCCGGGCCGGGCTGGTCCGGGTGGCCCGGGAGCACGACGTGCTGCCGGTCGCGATCGTGCTCGACGTGCCCGAGGGGCTGGCCTGGGCGCGTACGGAGGCGCGCGCCGACCGAACCCTCGGCCGGCAGGTGCTCACCCGGATGCAGCGGGATCTGCGCCGGACGTACGGGCAACTGGCCCGGGAGGGCTTCCGGAAGGTGCACGTGCTGCGCGGCCCCGAGGAGATCGAGGCCGCCGAGGTCCGGTACGAGAAGCTGTTCAACGACCGGCGCGAGCTGACGGGGCCGTTCGACATCGTCGGCGACGTGCACGGCTGCCGCACCGAACTGGAGTCGCTGCTGGTCCGGCTCGGCTGGAGGCTGCACCGCGACGAGCAGGGCCGGCCGGTCGACGCCACGCACCCGGCGGGGCGTACCGCTGTCTTCGTCGGCGACCTGGTGGACCGCGGCCCGGACTCTCCCGGCGTGCTCCGTCTGGTGATGGGCATGGTCGCCGCCGGGCACGCGATCTGCGTACCCGGCAACCACGAGCAGAAGCTGCTGCGCCGGCTGCGCGGCCGCGACGTCCGGCTCACCCACGGTCTGGCCGAGACGATGGCCCAGCTGGAGGCGGAGTCACCCGAGTTCGTGTCGGCGGTGGCGAGCTTCGTCGACGGGCTGGTCAGCCACTTCGTGCTCGACAGCGGCCGGCTCGTGGTCGCCCATGCCGGGCTCAAGGAGGAGTACCAGGGCCGGGCGTCCGGGCGGGTGCGCGCGTTCGCCCTGTTCGGGGAGACCACCGGCGAGACCGACGAGTACGGCCTCCCGGTCCGCTACCCGTGGGCGCGCGACTACCGGGGTTCGGCGATGGTGGTCTACGGGCACACGCCCACGCCCGAGCCGGAGTGGGTCAACAACACCATCTGCATCGACACCGGCTGCGTCTTCGGCGGCCGGCTCACCGCCCTGCGCTACCCGGAGCGGGAGCTGGTCTCCGTCGCCGCCGAGCGGGAGTGGTACGCCCCCGCCCGGCCGCTGACCGCCGCGCCGGCCCGCCCGGACGAGGTGCTGGAGCTGGGCGACGTGGCGGGCCGCCGGCACATCGAGCACGGCTACGGTTCGCTGACCGTACCCGCTGAAAACGCCGCCGCCGCGCTGGAGGTGATGAGCCGGTTCGCGGTCGACCCGCGCTGGCTGACCTGGCTACCGCCGACGATGGCGCCCTGCTCGACGTCCCGTCAGGAGGGGTTCCTCGAGCACCCGGCGGAAGCGTTCGCCGACTACCGCGCGGCCGGGGTGGACCGGGTGGTCTGCGAGGAGAAGCACATGGGCTCGCGGGCCGTGGTGCTGGTCTGCCGGGATCGGGAGGTTGGCCCGTTCGGCGCGGGCGGCGGCGTGGTGCACACGCGTACCGGCCGGCCGTTCTTCGGTGAGCCCCTCGACACCGAGCTGCTCGACCGGGTGCGGCGGGCGATCGGCGCGGCCGGGCTCTGGGATGAGCTGGAGACCGACTGGCTGCTGCTCGACACCGAGCTGCTGCCGTGGTCGGCCAAGGCGGGCGGCCTGATCCGTGAGCAGTACGCCGGGGTCGGCGCCGCCGGCCGCGCGGCCCTGCCGGCGGTGCGGGAGGCGCTCGACTCCGCCGCCGCCCGGGGGCTGCCGGTCGGCGAGCTGCGCGACCGGATGGCCCGCCGGCACGACGAGGTACGCGCCTACAGCGCCGCCTACCGGGCGTACGTCCGGCCGACCGAGGGGCTGCGCGGGGTGACCCTGGCACCGTTCGCCGTGCTCGCCGGCTCCGGGACCAGTTACGCCGACCGGGATCACGGTTGGCACCTCGACCTGGCCGACCGGCTCTGCGCCGCCGATCCGGAGTTCTTCACGCCGACGCGGCGACAGGTGGTCCACCTCGCCGACGAGGCGTCGGTCGCCGCCGCCACGGACTGGTGGCTGGCGCTCACCGCGGCGGGTGGCGAGGGGATGGTCGTCAAGCCGTACGCGGGTCCGGCCGCCCGCAGTGAGCGGGGATCGCTGCTCCAGCCTGGGATCAAGTGCCGGGGGCGGGAGTATCTCCGGATCGTCTACGGTCCGGGCTACGACGAGCCGGAGCAGCTGAGGGTCCTGCGCCAGCGCTCCCTCGGCCGCAAGCGCGGGTTGGCGCTGCGCGAGCACGGCCTGGGCCTGGCGGCGCTGGACGGGCTTGCCGACGGCGTGCCGCTGTGGCGTCGGCACGCGCTGGTGTTCGCGATCCTCGCCTGCGAGTCCGAGCCGGTCGACCCACGGCTGTAGGTCTCGGCCCGGCCGGTGCCTCCGCCGGCCGGGCGGGTGCTGGAGGTGGCCCGGACGGATGCCGGCGCTGGCCGGGCGAACGGTTCCGAGCGGCACGCGACGGACCCGGACGGCGGGCTGCGACAGGCGACACAGGTGTGACGTCGAGCACCGGGCGTCTCGGACGGCCACCTAGACTACGGACGTGCCGTCGCCGCCGGCGACTGAACGCCCCCACCGTTGGATCGGAGGTCGCTCGTGCCGACGCCCACCACCACCCTGGCCCTGGGCCCTGACTGGCTCGACCCGGAGTGGTTGATCTCGACGTTCGGGCTGCTCGGCATCCTGGCCATCGTCTTCGCCGAGTCGGGTCTGCTGATCGGCTTCTTCCTGCCGGGCGACTCGCTGCTCTTCACGGCGGGCCTGCTGACGGCGGACGGGCAATACATCACCTACCCGCTGTGGCTGGTCTGCCTACTGGTCACGATCGCGGCGATCGCCGGTGACCAGGTGGGGTACGCGTTCGGCCGGAAGGTGGGGCCATCGCTCTTCCGGCGGCCCAACTCCCGGTTGTTCAAGCAGGAGAACGTGCTGAAGGCGCACGAGTTCTTCGAGAAGTACGGTGCCCGCTCCATCGTGCTGGCCCGCTTCGTGCCGATCGTGCGGACGTTCACGCCGATCGTGGCCGGTGTCAGTGGGATGAACTACCGCACGTTCGTGACCTACAACGTGATCGGCGGGGTGCTCTGGGGCAGCGGTGTGACGGTGCTCGGCTACTTCCTCGGCCAGATCCCGTTCGTGAAGGAGAACATCGAACTCATCCTGATCGCGATCGTCGCGATCTCGGTGATTCCGATCGCCATCGAATTGCTCCGGGCACGGATCGCGGCCAAGCGGGGTGCCAGCGCTGCGGAACGGGCCGCCGCTGAGGAGGCGATTCGGGAGACCCGGCAGCACTACGGCAAGCACTGACCGTCCGGCCGTCCGGCGCCGTCCCTGTTCGGGGAGGGCACCGGACGATCGGTACGGGTCAGCGGGCCTTCTTGGTGGCCCGCTTGCGCGGCGGGGTCAGCAGATCGGCGATCGTGGCGATCGCCGACGGCACCAGCCGGTAGTAGGCCCACACACCGCGCTTCTCCCGCTCCAGCAAGCCGGCCTCGGTGAGGATGCGCAGGTGGTGGCTGACCGTCGGCTGCGAGAGGCCGAGCGGCGCGGTCAGGTCACAGACGCACGCCTCGCCCTCAGGAGCCGACTGGATCAGGCTCAGCAGCCGCAGCCGGGCAGGGTCGGCGAGGGCCTTGAGGACCCCGGCGAGACGCTCGGCATCGGCACGTTCGATCGGCTCGCCGGCGAGCGGCGAGATCTGAGGCATAGTCATTTCAGCCAACGCAGTTCCCACGTTTTCCATCCTTCCACCAGCAGCATCGATCCGCCTGCATATCAGCAGATCCGAATCGGCAGACTTTTACGCCACAAGGCCGAGGTCAGCCAACGTATAGGCCGCCCGATAAGGCAGTCCGGCGGCTCGCACCGCGTCGCCGGCACCTCGATCAACAATAACCGCCACACCGATGACCTCGGCCCCGGCCTCGCGTAGCGCTTCCACCGCGGTCAGCACACTCGACCCCGTCGTCGATGTGTCCTCGACCGCGAGTACTCGACGACCGGCGACATCCGGTCCCTCGATCCGTCGCTGCAGCCCGTGCGCCTTGCCGGCCTTACGCACCACGAAGGCGTCCAGAGGCCGATCGGTCGGAGCAGAGGCGTGCAGCATCGAGACGGCGATCGGATCGGCACCCAGGGTCAGGCCGCCGACCGCGTCGTACTCCCAGTCGGCGGTGAGGTCGAGCATCACTCGACCGACCAAAGGTGCCGCCTGGTTATGGAGCGTGACACGTCGCAGATCGACGTACCAGTCCGCCTCGATGCCGGAGGAGAGCACCACCTTGCCGTGCACCACGGCCAGATCGGTGATGAATTTACGCAGGTCGTCGTGGTCCCCCATGGCGATAGAGGGTACTGCTCAAGTCTGTGAGCCGCGTCTGGGGTCCACCGGTATCCATCGCTCGGGCGACCGATGCATGGCGATATACGACTACTCTGCGCGACGAAGCGCGATCCGATCGCCACCTACCGAACGAGATCCGGGCGGTGCCGGTCCCGCGCGACGGATCAGCTCACGTCGCGGCCGAGCCGGCCCCGGGTGTCCCGGGAGACCGCGTGCAGCAAGCGCCGCGGCGCGTGCCGAAGACCGGCGACGGCGAGCTTGTATCTCCACGCCGGAACGCTGACCAGCTTGCCTTTCCGCAGGTCACGCAAGGCTTCGTCGACCACGTCGTCGGCTTGCAGCCACATCCAGTCCGGCGTCTTGGACATGTTGATGCCGGCCCGCTGATGGAACTCGGTACGCGTGTAGCCGGGGCAGAGCGCCATCACGCGTACGCCGAACGGCCGCGCCGACTGTCCGACGGACTCGCTGAAGTTGGTGACCCACGCCTTGCTGGCCGAGTACGTCGAACCGGGCATGACAGCGCCGAAACCTGCAACCGAAGAGACATTTATCACTGCCCCGCGCCGCCGCTCGGTCATCGGTCGCAACGCGGCGAGGGTCAGGCGCATCACCGCGTGCACGTTGAGGCGCAGCAACCGGGCCTCGTCCTCCGCCGAGGAACGCAGGAAAGGCTTGTTGAGGCTGATCCCGGCATTGTTGACCAGCAGATCGATCGGGGCGTCGGCGGCGAGCCGCCCCTCAACGACGGCACAACCGTCGTCCGTGGACAGATCGGTCGAGATGATCTCGACGTCGCGCCCGTGGCGCTCCCTCAGTTCGGCGGCCACGTCGGCGAGGCGGTCGACGTCGCGGGCGACCAGCACCAGATGCCAACCCTCGGCCGCCAGCCGGCGGGCGAACGCCGCACCGATGCCGGCCGTCGCACCGGTCACCAGGGCCCGCTGCTCGGTATGCGCAGAGTGGGACGTCACGGGGGGGTCCTCAGCTGTACGGCGGCAGGATCGATGCTGGCTGGTGCGGGGCGGGTGGGGGCCCGGGTGGTGCGGCCGGCGCGGATCGACGCCGGAACCACGCGTTCGCCGCCGGCAGGGCCAGCAGCACGGCTACCACAAGGTAACCGAGTGTTTGGCCGACCGAAAGCCCTTCGCCCAGAGGGATCCACCATGACGGGTAGGCATCGGCGATCAGACCGAACAGATCGGCGTTCGTCTGATCCTGAGCGTCCAACTGCAACGGCACCGACCGCTGGCCGACGAACAGCGCGAGGCCACAACAGCCGCAGAGCGCACCGATCCCGCTGACGACCCAGACCGTCACCCGGGCGCCGGCGCGTCCACCAGCCACACCGACCGCCAGACCGGCGAGAAGCACGCCGGCCAGCAGGCTGACCACGGCGGAGACCACGGCGGAGGCGTGCAACAGCGCGACCGTGCCGTCGATCTGGTCGGCGGGGGCGCCGCTCGCGGCGGAGCGGAACCGGTCGACGGTGCCGCCGATCACCAGCAGCCCGGCCACGGCGTACGCGAGGGCGACGACCGCCATCAGCAGCAACGCAGCCATCGCCAGCGTGACCGCGGCGGGACGGCGGGTCGGCACCGGATACGGGTACGACACGACTGATCCCTCCGATAGACGTCGACTGCAACCTATCGGAGGGATCCGTCAGCGTGGCCGTTCTCCGATCGTCAACTCATCGGCGGTGGGGTCGGGCCGGGCCGGTCCGACGAGGGCGGCTGGTCCCCGGGCTGGCCGAACGTCGGCGGCTGACCGGCCGGCGGCTGACCCGGAATCGGCGGGTAGGAGGGGTCGCCGGAGGACGGGTAACCCGGCTGGCCCGGACCCTGCGGGTAGCCCGGGTAACCCGGAACCTGCGGATAACCCGGCTGGCCCGGACCCTGCGGATAACCCGGGTAGGCGGCGCCGGGCGTCGGCGGCTCCCAGGCGGGCTGCGGCTTGCGGAAGAACTCGTTCGCCTTGGGCAGCGCGAGCAGGATCAGCGCGGCGAGCAGCGCGAGCACAGCGATCAACGAGATAGCGGTGCTCAGCGGAGCGAACCAGCCGGGCAGCGCCGCGTCGACCTGCCGTTGGATCTCGTCCGGGCTCGGTGCGTTGCCACTGGCGCCACTGGTGGCACCACCGGTGAAGCCGCCCGCGGCACCGCCGGCAAGGTTGCCACCGGTGCAGCAGACCATGATGCCGCCGAGAACCCAGGTGGTGATCCGGGAACCGTTCTTGCCCCGGTTGTTGAGCAACGCCAGCACGACCAGGCCGGCCGCGAGGAGCAGGGCGAAGATCGCGCCGCCGATGCCGACCGCGTAGGTGATGCCACTGACCGCGTCGGCCATGTCGGGGTCGGTGCTGGCGTACGCGTCCCGCATCACGTCCCGGATGGTGCCGATGGTGGACAGCGTGATGATGAGACCGACGAGCTGGAGGACGGCGAAGAGGATCAGCAGATAGCTGGAAATCGTCACCACACCCGGCCGTGACCGGGCCGGCGTGCTGGGGGAATCGACCACGATGCTCCTTCCCTAGATCGCGCCCACACCGTATCGGCAATCGGCCAGCCCGGCAGGCCGCGACGCCCGCGGCGAGGCGCCCGAGGTGGCACTGCGGGAATGCGCGGATCAGTAGCCGCGCCACTCCGTCCGGGCGTACTCGAGGACCCGGGGTTGCAGCAGGGTCGACGCCGGCACCACGATGCGACCGCGATCGGCAGGGAAGGTGGCCGCCGCCGCCAGGGTCGCCGAGTTCAGGAAACGCAGGTTCGGCACGTCGGCGGGCAACGCCAGCGCGGGCGGCACGGCACCGGGCGCGGCCAGCAGGAAACCCCAGTCGCCGAAGGAAGGCACGTCCACGTGGTACGGCACGGTGGCGAAGCCGGCCTCCCGTACCGACGCCTCGATCGACCAGTACGACCGGGGCGCGAAGTACGGAGACCCGGCCTGCACCACCAGCCTGCCGTGTTCGGCGAGCACGGCACGGATCAGCGCGTAGAACTCGACGGTGTAGAGCTTCGCGGTGGCGGTCTCGTCCGGGTCGGGCAGATCCGCGACCACGGCGTCGAACCGTTGACGATTGCCCCGCAGCCACCCGAAGGCGTCCGCGTTCACCACGTGGACCCGCGGATCGTCGAACGCGTCCCCGTTCAGCCGCCGCAGTTGCGGCTCGGTACGCGCCAGCGCCACCACCGCCGGGTCGAGGTCGACGACCGTGATGCGCCGGACGTCGGGGTAGCGCAGCAACTCCCGTACGGCGAGGCCGTCGCCGGCCCCGAGCACCAACACCTCCGCGCGTGGGCCGTTCAGCACCGGATGCACGAGCGCCTCGTGGTACCGGTACTCGTCCACCGAGCTGAACTGGAGGTCTCCGTTGAGGTACAACCGCAGGTCGCTGTCGGCGTGGCCGACCTCTCGTACGGACCGGGTCAGCACGATCTCCTGGTAGCGGCTGCGCTCGGCGTGCACCACGGGATCGCGGTAGAGCTGCTGGCGCGCGGTCACCTCGAAGTCGTGCGCGGTCACCCAGGCGTACCCGAGGCAGAGGGCGACCACCGTGGCGCCGGCTCCGAGCGCGACCCGCGACCGGGGGGTCAGTTCGCCGCGGAAGACCGTGCCGACCAGGACGAGCCCGGCCACCGCGTTGACCGCTCCGACCACGATCGCCCCCTTGAGCTGGCCGAAGACCGGCAGCAGCAGGAACGGGAAGGCGAGCCCGCCGAGCAGCGCGCCTACGTAGTCGGCGGCGAACAGGTCGGCCACCGCGCTGCCTGCGGCCTGCTTCCTGATCCGTTGCAGCAGCACCATGAGCAGCGGGATCTCCGCGCCGATCAGGAGGCCGAGCAGGAACGCGGTGCCGACGAGCGCCGGCCCGTAGAGGTCCAGCCAGGCGAACGCCGCGTACAGGCCGAGGACGGATAGGCCGCCGAGCAACGCGAGGGCCAGCTCGATCGCGGCGAACGCCGCAGCGGCCCGGGGCTGCAACGGCTTGGCGGCGAGCGCGCCGACCCCCATCGCGAAGACCATCACGCCGAGCACGATCGATGCCTGGCCGACGCTGTCCCCGATCAGGTAACTGCCGAGCGCCACCAGCGCCAGCTCGTACACCAGGCCGCAGGCGGCACAGACGAAGACCGCGGCGAGCACCGCCGCGCGGGCCACCCGCCGCCGGGGAGGCTGCGCCGCGCCGGTGCTCACCGATCCCCCGTCGTACGTCCGGACGCCGCGCCCGCGGTGGCCGGCGGTGCCGCCTCCCGGCGCTCGCGACGCCGCTGCACCAGACCGACGGTGACCAGCAGTACGGTCAGCAGCAGCATCCCGGCGGCGGCGAGCAGGTAGCCCCAGCGGTCCCGCCACAGGTCGTTGCCCGCGGCGGGCAACGGTGGTGGCGGCCCGGCCGGAGTGGTCGTGGCAGCCGGCACCGGAACGGCTCCGCCCGCCTCGGCGAGCAGCAGCGGAAGGCTGACGGCGGCCCGGGTCACCGCCCAGCCCGGCTCGTCGAGGAACGCGTCCTCGGTGAGCCCGAACCGTTCGAGCCCGGCGTCGACGGCCAGCAGGTGGCTCTGGTCCAGGTCGGTCGAGCCCTCGACCGTCACGTACGCGTAGTCGTTCGACTCGCTGCTCTCCGACACGTAGGTGACGTCCGCGACGACCCGGACCCAGCGCGGACACCGTGGGTCGCCCTCGACGGCCACCCCTTCGCCGAGGTTGGAGCCGGCGCTGACCACCTCGCTGCCGGTCTGAAGCGTCCAGCCGTAGCAGATCCCCTGCGCGGCGGCGGCCTGCTGGAGAATCGGCACGGTGTCGGTCCGCTCGGTGGCGGTCGGCGGGGAGACGGCGAGCCCGTCGTCCCCGCTCAGCACACCGGCGACGCAACTGCCCGCCAGCACGACCACGACACCGAACCCCGCGGCGATCTTCCACCCGGTCTTCTTCGCCGCCCCTCCCTTGTGCGGCTGCGAGGCCGGTCGTCCGCCCGTCATCAGCTGATCGCGGCAGCGATGACCGCGCCGGTGGCCAGGTGGACGACCGCGGAGACCCAGACCGCCGGGTGTGGCTCGGGCTCGACCAGGATCTGCCCGAGTCGGCCCGGCGTGAGGGCGTCGAGCAGCAGGAACGCGGCCGCCATGATGACCAGCCCCAGGATTCCGTACGCGGCCGTGCCGATGATCCCGAGCGCGAAGTCGTCCTCGCTGGCGGCGATCGCGGCGACCACGATGATGCCGACCCCGACCAGGTTCGAGGCGAGCAGCAGGGCGGCGTTGCGGTTGCGGTCGACCCAGATCAGCTCCTTGAGCCGACCGGGGGTCGCGATGTCGACCAGGGCATAGCCGATGCCCATCAACAGCACCCCGACCACCCCGTAGGCGAGGGTGACCAGGAGATCGGTGACGAGGGTCTGCACGGGGGCTCCAGGGGTGAGGGGACTGGGTCGACCGCTACTTCCCGGCGCCGGGGCCGCCGCCCCGGACCGTGCTGCCACGCCCCCAGCCCCAGTACGAGCCGACCGTGGAGTGGTAGCGCGGGTAGGCGGTCCGGAGGTTCTCCAACATGATCACCGAGCCGGTGGCGGCCGGCAGGATCACCACCGAGTCGTCGTCGTAGCGCAGGTAGACCCCGCTGCCGTCGACGTACTGATCAGCCGGCTGCCACGCGTCGGTGATCTCCTTCGCCACCCGGCTGGGCGTACCGGCCGAGGTGTAGGCGACCGCCTCCCGACCGATGTCCCGGCCGGCGTCGCGCTTGTAGTGGTCCTCCACGTAGCCGCGTGGGGAGAAGCTGCCGTAGAAGATGGCGAAGGCGGCGACGAGCGCGCCGATGACCGCGAAGGCCACACCCACCACGAACCACCGTCGGTACGTCATCGCAGCGCCACCACCGTCTCGGTCAGAACCAGTTCGTTGGTCTGTGGATAGGCGTGCCAGGTCCGCCACGCCACCGTGCCGTCGGGCAACCCGGACCGGACCGCGAGGGCGGTCACCGCGTCCGGGTCACCGGGAAAGACACCGACCAGGGCGAGTGTGTCGGCGGCCAACTCCGCGCGGAGCGCGGCGACCCGGTCACGAAGACCGGAGCCGGGCGGCCGGAGCACCGTCGCGACGAACCGGTAGCCGGTCGCCTCGTCGAGCACCGTGGCCGGCAGTTCGGGTGGTCGCCCGGGCAGGCAGGCCACCGTCTCGGTCAGCCTGCTGTCGCCCGAACGCAGCACCACCTGGTGCGAGGCTCCGAGCAGCCGCAGCTCGAGTCGGATCGGCCCGGGCAGGACGAGGTCGAGTACGTGCAGCGCGGGCCGCTCCACGTCGTCGCGGGCCAGGCTGAGGTCGGCCGCGCTGGTGTCGACGTACGGGGCGTCCAGGGTGACCAGCACTCAGTGCTCCCCGCTCCGGTCCTCGCCGGCCTGCGGATAGATCATCACCTCGGTACGGTGCAGGAGTTCGCCGCGCGCCACCTCCCAGCCCGCTTCCCCGTAGGCCTCGAAGGAGAGCCGTGCCCCGCCCGGCGCCTGGTAGTCGTGGTACCGCATGCTGCCGGCGGGGTCGAGGCCGGTGGTGCCGGTGGCCGTGAACCGGGCCTGCCCGGACTCTTTCCAGCTGTACCGCCCTCCGGCGAAGTCGATGATCGGTGCGCCGGGGGTGACGGTGGCGCCGATCTCGGCGGTCCAGAGCACCAGTTCCAGCTCCGGATCCTCCTCGACGGAGAGCCAGCGCCGTACGCCCTGCGCGTCGTCGAGCAGGTGCTCGACCCAGCTCCAGCCGCCCTCGACGAGACGGATCGTGCCCCGCACCAGGTAGGAAACCTGACGGATCTCGACGATGTCGCCGGGGCGCAACCGGCGGGGGTCACCGCGCAGCACATCGGCGTCGTGATCCCGGAGCGGATCGGTCGGTACGGCTTCGGGTGGCCGGCTCCGGGACCGACGCAGCGCCACGACGGCGATCACCACTCCGGCCGCCCCGATCAAGCAGCCCACCGCCGTCACCAGCCACGCCACGGACCCGTTCACCGACCACCCTCCCCGGTACGTCGGCGCGAACGGTAACAACCCCGTGCACCGAACTGAACGTGATGCAGGTCGAGTGAGCACCCAGTCACTCGATGTCCGCCGGGCACCCTCCGGTCTCGGAGGTTCACGCCTCGGCGAGGCGGCTCGCGGCGTACTCGCCCAGCGAGGAGCGGCCCATGACACAGCCGCTGAACGTGTTGAACTCGCCCGGATCGTCACGCATCGCGGTCCACGCCGCCCGCGCGGCCGGCGGGTCGACCCGCTCCAGCAACGTCGCCGCGTAGGCCCGGCCGGCCGGCGAGCCGTACGTCAGCAGCCGATCGAGCTGCTCGCGTACGGTCTCGGTCTGCTCGACCAGGGCGCTCTCGACCCTCCCGTACGCCTCGGTCACCGGCAGCAACGTCCCCGCGAACCCGACCCCGCCGAAGGCGAGCGTGTCCGCCCGTGCCAATTCCTCGACGGCATCCCCGATCGCGTCGCCACCCTCCACTTCATCCACACCCTCACCCTTACCCCACCCGCGCCCGCTCACCCACCCCGAAGGCTCGCCCCCCGCCGACGATCATGAGGTTGACGAGGCTCCAGAAGATCGAAGCCGCCGTCAACCTCATGATCGACTCATCGGGATCAGGGTGCGCGGTGGGCGTTAGGCCGGGGTCACGGTCAGCGCGTCCTCGGTGGGGGTCAGGTCGACCTTGACCGTCTGGCCGTCGCGGATCTGACCGGCCAGCAGGGCCTTGGCGAGTTGGTCACCGATCGCCGTCTGGACCAGGCGACGCAGCGGGCGGGCCCCGTAGATCGGGTCGTAGCCGTGCTCGGCCAGCCAGCCGCGAGCGTCGTCGGTGATGTCCAGCGCCAACCGGCGGTCGGCGAGACGGTTCCGCAGCCGGACCAGCTGGATGTCCACGATGGATCGCAGATCCTCCCCGCGCAGCGCGGCGAAGACCACCACGTCGTCGAGCCGGTTGAGGAACTCCGGCTTGAAGTGTGAGCGCACCACCGCCAGGACGCCTTCCCGACGCTGCTCCTCCACGAGCGTCAGATCGCTGACCACCGACGACCCGAGGTTGGACGTGAGGATCAGGATCGTGTTGCGGAAGTCGACCGTACGGCCCTGGCCGTCGGTGAGCCGGCCGTCGTCGAGCACCTGGAGCAGGATGTCGAAGACGTCCGGGTGTGCCTTCTCCACCTCGTCGAGCAGGATCACCGAGTACGGCCGGCGGCGCACCGCCTCGGTGAGCTGGCCGCCCTCCTCGTAACCGACGTACCCGGGCGGGGCACCGACCAGGCGGGCGACGGAGTGCTTCTCGCCGTACTCGCTCATGTCGATGCGAACCATGGCCCGCTCGTCGTCGAAGAGGAACTCGGCGAGCGCCTTGGCCAGCTCGGTCTTGCCGACACCGGTCGGCCCGAGGAAGAGGAAGCTACCGGTGGGCCGGTCCGGGTCGGCGACGCCGGCCCGCGCCCGGCGTACCGCGTCGGAGACCGCACCGACCGCCTCACGCTGGCCGACCACCCGCGCGCCGAGCGAGTCCTCCATCCGCAGCAGCTTGGCCGTCTCGCCCTCCAGCAGCCGGCCGGCCGGGATGCCCGTCCAGGAGGCGACCACGGCCGCGATGTCGTCCGCGCCGACCTCCTCCTTGAGCATCGCGCCGTCCGCCTGGAGTCGAGCCAGCTCCTCCTCGGCCTGCTTCAGCTCGGCCCGCAGCGCCGGAATCCGGCCGTACCGCAGCTCGGCAGCGCGCTCCAGCTCGCCGTCGCGCTCGGCCCGCTCGGCCTCGCCGCCCAGCCGCTCCAGCTCTTCCTTGGCGGTCGACAGCTTGGTGATGTGGCCCTTCTCCAGCTTCCAGCGGTCGGAGAGCGCGGTCAGCTGTTCGCGCTTGTCGGCCAGCTCGCGGCGCAACCGCTCCAGCCGCTCGGCGGAGGCGTCGTCCGGCTCCTTGGCCAGCGCCATCTCCTCGATCTCCAGCCGCCGGACCGCCCGCTCGATCTCGTCCACCTCGACCGGGCGGGAGTCGATCTCCATCCGGAGCCGCGACGCCGACTCGTCGACCAGGTCGATCGCCTTGTCCGGCAGGAACCGGTCGGTGATGTAGCGGTCGGAGAGGGTCGCGGCGGCGACCAGCGCGGCATCGGTGATCCGTACGCCGTGGTGCACCTCGTAGCGCTCCTTGAGCCCGCGCAGGATGCCGATGGTGTCCTCGATGGTCGGCTCACCGACCAGCACCGGCTGGAACCGCCGCTCCAGCGCCGGGTCCTTCTCGATGTGCTCGCGGTACTCGTCCAGCGTGGTCGCGCCGACCATGCGCAGCTCACCACGGGCCAGCATCGGCTTGAGCATGTTGCCGGCGTCCATCGAGCCCTCGCCCTTGCCGGCGCCGACGACGGTGTGCAGCTCGTCGAGGAACGTGATGACCTGCCCGTCGGAGTTCTTGATCTCCTCGAGCACCGACTTCAGCCGCTCCTCGAACTGCCCGCGGTACTGCGCGCCGGCGACCATCGCGCCGAGGTCGAGCGAGACGAGCTTCTTGTCCCGCAGCGACTCCGGCACGTCACCGGCGACGATCCGCTGTGCCAGCCCCTCGACGATCGCGGTCTTACCCACGCCGGGCTCGCCGATCAGGACCGGGTTGTTCTTCGTACGCCGGGAGAGCACCTGGATGACGCGCCGGATCTCGGAGTCCCGGCCGATCACCGGGTCGATCTTCCCCTCGCGGGCGCTCGCGGTCAGGTCGACGCCGTACTTGGCCAGTGCCTGGTAGGTCTGCTCCGGGTCGGCGGTGGTGACTCGTCGGTCCCCGCCCCGTACGGTCGGGAAGGCGGCGACGAGGTTCTCCTCGGTGGCGCCGACGGCCTTCAGCGCGTTCGCGACCGCGCCACCGACCCGGGCCAGGCCGGCCAGGAGGTGCTCGGTGGAGGTGTACTCGTCGCCCAGCGGCCGGGCGATCTGCTCGGCGGCGCCGATGGCGTTGACGAACTCGCGAGCCAGCGTCGGCTCGGCGATGCTGGAACCGCGCGCGGCCGGCAGGGCGTCGACTGCGCGCTGGGCCGTCCAGCGCAGCTCGGCAGGGTCGGCCCCGACGGCGCGCAGCAGGCCGGCAGCGGTCGAGCCCTCGGTGTCCAGCAGCGACAACAGCAGGTGCCAGGGCTCCACGGTGGCGTGACCGCGCTGATTCGCCAGCGCGACGGCACCGGTGATGGTTTCGCGGCTCTTGGTGGTGAGACGTTCCGTGTTCATGACTCCCCCGGATCGACAGGTCCGCTAGGAAGGACACAACCAGAGTTGAGCCTATTCCGCTCAACCCTGGCGGTGTGACTCCCGTCACTCAGGATGGTGGGTCGGCCCACGGGCGGCGCCACGCAGCGGAGCCCGTCGGGCTCAGGACCTGAGCAGACGATGCGGGCCCGGGCCCCGTCCGGCGAGCGCATCACCGGGATTGACCAGGGCACACTCGTCGAACGACAGGCAACCGCAGCCGATGCACCGGGTGAAGCGGTCACGCATCCGTTCCAGCCTCGCGATGCGTTCGTTGATCTCCCTGCTCCAGCACTCCGAGGCCCGCTCCCAGAACTCCTTCGTCGGTGGGGCGTCGGCCGGCAGCAGGGCGAGCACCTCGCCGATGACCGCCAGCGGCACACCGGTGTGCTGGGAGGCCCGGATGAACGCGATCCGGCGCAGGGTGGCGCGGTGGTAACGGCGCTGGTTCCCGGCGGTCCGCCGACTGTGGATGAGTCCCTGCCGTTCGTAGAACCGCAAGGCCGTGTGCGGTACGCCGCTGCGCCTGGACAGCTCTCCGATGGTCAGCAACTGCGCGCTCGTCGGCACCGAATCCGTCACGCCGAGCACCGTAGCTTGACCTACACATTTGTGTAGGTACCAGCCTTGGCGTTGGCCGGGCCACAGCCGTGACCCGCTCACCGACAGATCCCGGAGTCGCCATGACCCGTCAACCTCTTCAGCTCGCGGTCATAATCGGCAGCGTTCGCCAGGGCCGCTTCGGCCCGACCGTGGCGAACTGGTTCGCACGTCGGGCCGATGATCGCGACGACCTGACCGTCGACGTCATCGACCTGGCCACGGTCGCCCTGCCGATGACGCTGCCGGCGTTCGGCGCGCCGCCCGTACCGGAAGCGGTCCTCGCGCTGCGGAACCTGACCCCACGGCTCTCCGCCGCCGACGCTTTCGTCGTGGTCACACCGGAGTACAACCACAGCTTTCCCGCAGCGTTAAAGAACGTCATCGACTGGCATCACCAGCAGTGGCACGCCAAGCCGGTCGGGTTCGTCTCCTACGGCGGGATCAGCGGCGGGCTGCGGGCGGTCGAGGCCCTTCGCCTCGTGTTCGCCGAACTCCACGCCGTGACCGTTCGCGAAACGGTCAGCTTCCACGACGCCTGGCGCCAGTTCGACGCCGACGGGTCACCACTGAGCCCGGACGGGTGCAACCGGGCCGCCGACAGCCTGCTCGACCAGCTCACCTGGTGGGCCCATGCCCTGCGGGACGCGAAGGCGACCGCCCCGTACCTGGGCTGATCAACCCCCGATTCCAGCCGGACCGTTCAGAGGAGATCACATGGAACCGCTCGCTCCCGCATCCACGGACACCGCCCCCTCCGGCCCGGGCGTGGTGGTCACCAGCCGCTGGCAGGTCGCGGATCGCCACGACCAGCGCGCCACCGCCGACAGCGCAATGGCTCGATGGCGGCGCCTGCCCTGGCCCGAGGGATGCCTCTCGGTGACCTGCCTGCTGAGCACCGACGGCCACCTCGTCATGTTCTACAGCCGATGGGCGAGTGAACCGGACTACCGGCGGCATGTCGCCGACGTCGCCGGAGGGGACACCGCGGACCGGGTCGGCGATCACGACTCCGGCGTCACACATCTCGACGCCATCGTCTCCAGGCTCGCCACCTCGCCGGGCAGCCCGTCCGGCGACGCGCCCCACCCCGGCTGCGTCGCGCTGATCAGCATCGCGACCGAAGGCCCCGAACTCCAACGACAGGCCGCGGAGAAAATAGCCGCATTCCGGGCAGACGCGCACCCAGGCGCCATCGGCGGGCACCTACTGTTCAGCCTCGACGGCGCACGGGTGACCCTCTACGCGGAGTGGACCAGCGAAGAGGCACACCAGGAGGCGATCGCCGGGTCCAGGTTCGGCGGCCGGCGCGGGATCTTCGACGGCCTGCCCGGCATCCGCGGGCTCAGCATGCACCGATACCAGCGCTACCGCACCGCCGGCCGGTGACCGCTCCGGGCGGGCGATCCCGGGCGGCCGGTCAGGGGTGCCGGTCAGGTGCGGACATCGGCCGACGTTAACGCCACGGGAATCGACAGCCCTGCACACGGTACCGTTGGCCGGGTGCGAGTACGTGTCGAACAGACCGCGCTGCCGGGTATCGGCGTACGTCATGACCTCGTGACGGAATCCGGACGCCGCGTAGGCGTGGTCTCCCACCGCAACGGTCGTCGTGACCTTGTCCTTTATGACCCGGATGATCCTGATTCGTGTCAGGCCGACATCCCGCTGACCGACGACGAGGCGGAGGCGTTGGCCGACATCCTCGGCGCGTCGCTGATGCTCGGTCAGCTCTCCGGACTACGCGAACAGGCGGCCGGGCTGCTCACCGAGCAGATCCTCATTCCGGCCGGCTCTCCGTACGTCAACCGGAAACTCGGCGACACCAAGGCTCGCACCCGGACTGGAGCCTCGATCGTGGCGGTCCTCCGCCAGGGTGAGGTGAACGTCTCGCCGGACCCGGCCTTCCGTTTCGCCGCCGGTGACGTGGTGGTCGTCGTCGGGACCCGCCAGGGTCTCGACGGAGTGACCGCCATCCTCGCCGACAGCGACCCGGACGGCTGAGGCGCGTATGCACGAGACCAACACCCTGCTCATCGAGGTCGGCGCACTACTCTTCCTGCTGGGTCTGCTCGGTCGGTTGAGTCGCCGGATCGGCCTCTCTCCCATCCCCCTCTACCTCCTCGCCGGGCTCGCTTTCGGGCACGGTGGGTTGCTGCCGCTCAACGCCAGCGAGGAGTTCTTCGCCGTCGGCGCCGAGATCGGCGTGATCCTGCTACTGGTGATGCTCGGCCTCGAGTACTCGGCCAACGAGCTCGTCGGCAACCTCCGCTCGGCAGCCCCCGCCGGGCTGATCGACGCGGCGCTCAACGCGCTGCCCGGGGCGGCGTTCGCGCTACTGCTCGGCTGGGACTGGGTGGCCGCCCTGGTCCTGGCGGGCATCACCTGGGTCTCCTCCTCCGGAGTGATCGCCAAGGTCCTCGGCGACCTGGGCCGACTCGGTAACCGGGAAACCCCGGTGATCCTCTCGGTCCTGGTGATCGAGGACCTGGCCATGGCGCTCTACCTGCCGCTGGTCACCGCCGTGCTGTTGGGCGCCGGCCTGATGGGTGGCGGCATCGCGCTCACCATCGCGGTCGCCACCGTCCTCGTGGTGCTGGTGGTCGCCATCCGCTTCGGCGGGGTGATCTCCACCCTCATGTCCGCGAAGGATGCCGAGGCCCTGCTGCTCGGAGTGCTCGGACTGACGCTCCTGGTGGCCGGTTTCGCCGCCGAACTCCAGGTGTCGGCGGCCGTCGGCGCGTTCCTGGTCGGCATCGCGCTCTCCGGGCCGGTGGCCCACCACGCCACCGAACTGCTGACCCCACTGCGGGACCTCTTCGCAGCGGTGTTCTTCGTCTTCTTCGGGCTGACGACCGACCCGCGGGAGATCCCACCCGTACTGCTGCCGGCACTCGGTCTGGCGATCGTCACGATGGCGACGAAGACACTCACCGGTTACCTGGCCGCGCGCCGGGTCGGCATCGCCGAGCCCGGCCGTTGGCGGGCCGGTCTCGCGCTGGTACCCCGTGGTGAGTTCTCCATCGTCATCGCCGGGCTCGCGGTCTCGGCCGGCAGCGTCGAGCCGCGGTTGGCCGCGCTCGCCACGGCATATGTGCTGGTCACCGTGGTGACCGGCCCGCTGCTGGCCCGGCTGCCGGACTTCCCGTGGTTCAAGCGCTGGCTGCGCCACCGCGCGGCGACCGCGCAGCGACGGGAGCTGGCACGGGTCGCGGACTGACGCTGGTCAACGCCTCTCCGAGCCGGGTCGGCCGTACGGTCGGCCCGGCTCGGCCAACGGTTGACCAAATGCTCCCTGGAGGGCCTACCGCTACTGACCGGTACCGCGTTACCGTGTCGCCCCAGCAGCCAGGTCCGCGGGCGGCCGTGCCAACTGTGGGCAAGATCGGAGGTTGGCCGGTGAGCGTGCAGGAGTCGACGTTCCACGGTTTCGCCAACCCTGTCGACCCATCACCAGCGGAGTTGCGCGCGTGGGCCTACCGCCCCGACTCCGTGCCGTTGGCCTCCATGCCGCCCGACTGGGACCTGCTGGTCTCCGGCGACAGGCTGGTGGCGACGCTGTTCGACCTGGCCATGGACCCGTCGTGCCCGGCCCGCCGGTTCGCCCTGCACTGCCTCTACATCTACGCGGCCGACGGCATCCGGACGAAATTCCGGGCGCACCCCAAGCGCCGTTTCCGGAAGCTGGTGGAGCAGGCCGAGAAGAACGGCGACGAACTGATGCGGGTCTGGGCGCACAACAGCCGCGTACTCCTGGCTCGGCCGGAACTCTTCGTGTACCGCGACTGGTGCGAGGGCGGCCTGGTCCGGGAGAACCGCCGCCTCGCCTGAGCCGCCCAGCACGGGCTGACCACGGTCCCCCGGCGAGGTCACCAGCTTCCCGGCCCGCCTGCAGTCGACGAACGAGCCAGCACCCCCGGCGAGGTCACCAGCTTCCCGGCCCGCCTGCGGTCGGCGAACGGGCCGGGACCCCCCGTGGTTCCCGGCCCGCACGTCGGCGTCCGGTTCTCAGCCCGGCCCGTCCGGCTTTCCCTGTCGGCTCTCCGCTCTTTCCCGATCCGCCCCCTGGTCGATCCGGTCGTCGAAGAGCCCCTGGTTCGCCAGGTCGGCGAAACGCCTCTTGGTGATTCCCTCGAACTGCTCCCGGACCGTCTCGACGACCTTGTCGAGCCGGTCCTCCGTTCGCTGCGCAACCTGCTTCGCCGCCTCCGTCATCGCCCCCCCTGCCATGCCGGTAGGTCCAGATTTGCGCGGAAAGGACCTCATTTGCAGGCTAACGGGAACGGCCCGGCCCGCGCCGGAAAACCGGTGAGCGGACCGGGCCGTCAGGGCTCCGGAGAACGGGCGGATCAGCGGTCGGGCCCCCGCCGGGGACGCCAGACCACCAACGCCGTGGAGGTGCGGTTGGTCGGCACCAGGTCGCGGCCCGGGAAGCGGGCCAACGCCTCCAGTTCGGCGATGCGGTGGTACGCGGCGTCCAGCTCCGCCTCGAGCCGGGCCACCCGCTGCTGGGCCTCTTCGAGCAGCCGCTCGAGTCCGATGATGCGCTTGACCCCGGCCAGGTTGATGCCATCGTCCTGGCTGAGCCGCTGCACCTCGCGCAGCAGCACCACGTCCCGGACGCTGTACCGCCGGCCGCCCCCCGCCGCCCGACCGGCCTGCACCAGGCCGAGCCGGTCGTACTGGCGCAGGGTCTGCGGGTGCATACCCGCCATCCGCGCCGCGACCGAAATCATCAGCACCTTGGCCTCGTAGGCAGGGTCACTCGACGAAGCGGCGTACTCGCCCGACATCCTGCTCACCTCCGCGTCCGCGTCAACTGACTCGACGCACCCGCGCGTCGAGATGTTCCCGGCTCGCCGGCGGGGTCTGCTCGGCGAACGTCTCCAGCGCCGCCCGCGCCTCGTCCGACAGCCGCGCGGGCACCACCACATCCAGTGTCACCAATAGGTCACCCGCTTGCCCGTCGCGGCGGACCACGCCCTTGCCGCGAGCACGCAGGATCCGCCCGCTGGGCGTACCTGGCGGGACTCTCAGGGTCACCGCACCGTCGAGCGTGGGCACCCGCAGGTCGGTGCCGAGCACTGCCTCCGCGAACGTGATCGGCACGGTGAGCGTGAGGTCGTCGCCGCTGCGGCCGAAGATCTCGTCAGGCCGCACCTTCACGTGCACGTACAGGTCGCCGGGCTGGCCACCGCGCTCACCCGGCTCGCCTCGCCCGGCCAACCGGATCCGCTGACCGTCGGCCACGCCGGCCGGGAAGCGGACGTTCATCGTCCGGGTCTTGGTCACGCCGCCGGTCCCGTGGCACTCCGGGCACTTCTCCTCGACGACGGTGCCGACGCCCTGGCAGTTGCGGCACGGCTCGGAGAAGCTGAACGACCCCTGGTTGCGGGTCGTCACCCCGGCGCCGTGGCAGACCGGGCAGGTGCGCGGCTGGGTGCCGGGCTTCGCCCCGTTGCCGTGGCAGGTGTCGCAGACACCGGGGGCGCGCAGGGTGAGCGGTAGGGTCACGCCTCGCACCGCGTCACCGAAATCCAGCGCCACCTCGGTCTCCACGTCCCGCCCCGGGGCCGGGCCGCGCGGAGCGGTCGGGCCGGCGGGCCCGCCCGAGAAGATCGAGCTGAACAGATCGGAGAAGCCGGCGCCGCCACCACCGAAGCGGCGCTCTCCGCCGGCGCCCCCGAAGAGGTCGGAGACGTCGAACGGCATACCGCCGGGCTGGCCGGCGCCCTGGGCGTTACGCCGGAACGCGCCCGAACCGAAGAGCGAGCGCATCTCGTCGTACTCCCGGCGGCGGCCGGAATCCGACAGCACGTTGTACGCCTCGGACACGGCCTTGAACCGCTCCTCGGCCGACGGATCACCCGGGTTGTGGTCCGGGTGCGACTCCCGGGCCAGCTTGCGGTACGCCTTCTTGATCTCGTCCTCGGAGGCGGCCTTGTCCACGCCGAGCACGGCGTAGAAGTCCTTCTCGATCCAGTCCTTGGAACTCACCGGTCCACCCCCTCCCCACCGGTCCGTCCCGCCCGCCGCCGTGCGGCGGCGGGCGGGACGCTCGGGTCACTTCTTCGCACTATTCCGGGTCCGCGACCGCTACCAATGCCGGCCGCAGCAGCCGCTCACCGAGCTGGTAGCCGCGCCGCATGATCTGCACGCAGGTCGGCTCGGTCACCTCGTCGGAGGTCTGATGGGCCACCGCTTCGTGCCGAGTCGGGTCGAACGGGTCACCCTGTTCGCCGAACGGGGTCAACCCGAGCTTCCCCACCACCGTGGTGAGCTGGTCCGCCACTGATCCGAACGGCCCGACCAGGTCGCCGTGTTCCCGGGCCCGGTCCAGGTCGTCGAGGATCGGCAGCAGGGCGGCGAGCACGGAGCCGGTCGCCTGCTCGGCGACGGTGGCCCGGTCCCGCTCCACCCGCTTGCGGTAGTTGGCGTACTCCGCCGTCACCCGCTGCAGGTCCCGGGTCCGCTCGTCGAGGTCGGCCCGGAGCGCCTCCAGTTCGGCGCCGAGAGTCGAACTGGTCGCGGCATCCACCGGCTCGGCCGGCGCGTCGACCACCGGCGGGCCGTCGGGTGTGGCCCCGTCGACCGTGCCGGCGTCGACCTCGATCTCGTCGACGACGATCTCGGTGTCCTCGATCAGCCCCTCGGCCGGGACGTCCGTCCCGGCGTCGGCAGCGGTTCCCTCCGGCTCGGCCGGCTGGCTGATCTTCCGGTTGTTGCGGATGACGACCCGCGGCGCGTCGCCGGTTGCCGGCTCGGCGGGCGCGGAGCCACCCGTCGTCGACCCGGTGTCACCCTGGTCGGCGGCTCGTGACTTCTCCGTCATGCGGCTACCTCACCTTCGCCGTGCGTCCGTGTCGCGAGCGGAACGTCACTTCTTGTCCTCGTCCACGATCTCGGCGTCGACGACGTCGTCGGCCCCACCGGCCTGCGCGCCGCCGGTCGCGCCGGTCGCGCCGGTCGCGCCGGTGCCCGGTCCGGCCTGGCCGCCCGCCTGCCCCTGCTCGGCCTGCTGCTGCGAGTAGAGCAGCGAACCGGCCTGCTGGGAGATCTGCGCCAGCCGCTCGTGCGCCGACTTGATCTTCTCGATGTCCTGGCCGCCGAGGGCGCTACGCAGCTCACCGAGCGCCTCGTTGAGCTGGTCGCGGTTCTCCGCGGGCAGCTTGTCGCCGCTCTCGGCGAGGAACTTCTCGGTCTGCCACTGGAGCGCCTCGGCCACGTTGCGGGTCTCGGCCTCGTCGCGGCGACGCTTGTCCTCGTCCGCGTGCTCCTCGGCGTCCCGGCGCATCCGCTCGATGTCGTCCTTCGGCAGCGAGGAGCCGCCGGTGATCGTCATCTTCTGCTCCTTGCCGGTGCCGAGGTCCTTCGCGTGGACGTTCACGATGCCGTTCGCGTCGATGTCGAAGGTGACCTCGATCTGCGGCACGCCACGCGGCGCCGGCGGGAGGCCGGTCAGCTCGAAGGTGCCGAGCTTCTTGTTGTAGGCCGCGATCTCACGCTCACCCTGGAAGACCTGGATCAGCACCGACGGCTGGTTGTCGTCCGCCGTGGTGAAGACCTCGGAGCGCTTCGTCGGGATGGTGGTGTTGCGCTCGATCAGCTTGGTGAAGATGCCGCCCTTGGTCTCGATGCCCAGGCTCAGCGGGGTCACGTCGAGCAGCAGGACGTCCTTGACCTCGCCCTTGAGCACACCGGCCTGCAGCGCGGCGCCGACGGCGACGACCTCGTCCGGGTTGACGCCCTTGTTCGGGTCACGGCCGGTCAGCTGCTTGACCAGGTCGGTGACGGCCGGCATACGGGTCGAACCGCCGACCAGGATCACGTGGTCGACGTCGGAGACCTTGATCCCGGCGTCCTTCACGGCCTGCTCGAACGGGCCCTTGCAGCGGTCCAGCAGGTCCTGCGTCATCCGCTGGAACTCGGCGCGGCTCAGCGTCACGTCGAGGTGCAGCGGGCCGGCAGCGCCGGCCGTGATGTACGGCAGGTTGATGTTGGTGGTGGTGGCGGCGGACAGCTCGATCTTGGCCTTCTCGGCGGCCTCCTTGAGCCGCTGCATGGCCATCTTGTCCTGGGAGAGGTCGATGCCGTGCTCGCCACGGAAGGTCTTCACCAGGTGGTCGATGACCCGCTGGTCCCAGTCGTCGCCACCGAGGTTGTTGTCACCGCTGGTCGACTTGACCTCGATGACGCCCTCGGCCAGCTCCAGCAGGGAGACGTCGAAGGTGCCACCGCCGAGGTCGAAGACCAGGACGGTCTGCTCCTTGGAGCCCTTGTCCAGCCCGTACGCGAGGGCGGCCGCCGTCGGCTCGTTGACGATCCGCAGCACGTTGAAGCCGGCGATCTCACCGGCCTCCTTGGTGGCCTGCCGCTGGCCGTCGTTGAAGTAGGCCGGAACGGTGATCACCGCGTCGGTGATCTGCTCACCCAGGTACGCCTCGGCGTCCCGCTTGAGCTTCATGAGCGTACGGGCGGAGATCTCCTGGGGGGTGTACTTCTTGCCGTCGATGTCCACGGTCCAGTTGGTGCCGATCTCCCGCTTGACCGACCGGATTGTCCGGTCCGGGTTCGTCACCGCCTGCCGCTTGGCGACCTCACCGACGAGCACCTCGCCGTTGCGGGCGAACGCGACGATCGACGGAGTCGTCCGCGAGCCCTCAGCGTTGGCGATGACGGTGGGCTCACCGCCCTCGAGAACGCTGACGCAGGAGTTCGTCGTGCCGAGGTCGATACCGACCGCACGTGCCATCTTCGCTTCCTCGCTTCGTAAGGTTTGAGCAGGTGACGGGCACCGCCCGCAGCGCACCCACCACAAGTTGAGTGAACTTGACTCAATAGTGCCACGCTCACGCGGAACGTCAAGTCGACGTTGAGTCGACCCGACGCAACCCCTGATGCTACTGATCGGTTGTCTTGAGTTGCGTCGGTCGGGCACGCTTTAGCGGTGACGACGCACGGCGACCCCGCCAGCCACTCCGGCACGCCCGCCGTCGCAGCCCGCACCGGCCCACAGGACGCCCCGGCGGACCGGCCCGCCACCCCGGGGGGCGAGAGCCTCCCCGCCGCGCTGGAGGCCCTGCGGGTCGCGATCGGGGCGGCCCGGTTCCCGTTGGCCCTGCCGTCGGCCGAACCGGCCAGGCAGGAGGTCGCCGCGCTCACCCAGCAGCTCGACGACTACCTGCTTCCCCGCCTCTCCCGGCTCGACGCGCCCCTGCTCGTGGTCGTCGGCGGCTCCACCGGAGCCGGCAAGTCGACCTTGGTCAACAGCCTGGTCAAGGCGCGGGTGAGCGCCGCCGGCGTGCTCCGCCCGACCACCCGGTCACCCGTGCTGGTGTGCAGCCCACCCGACACTTCCTGGTTCCGGCAGGGCGAGTTGCTGCCCGGCCTCACCCGTACCAACGAGCCGAGCGAGGACCCGCGCACCCTCCAGATCGTCACCGCTCCGGCGCTCCCGGCCGGGCTCGCCTTCCTCGACGCGCCGGACATCGACTCGGTGGTCGACGCCAACCGGGCACTCGCCGGTCAGCTGCTCGCCGCCGCCGACCTCTGGCTCTTCGTCACCACCGCGGCCCGCTACGCCGACGCCGTGCCCTGGGAGCTGCTGCGTAGCGCCCGGGCCCGCGGCACGGTGATCGCCATGGTGCTGGACCGGGTACCCCCGGAGGCGGCCGACGAGGTTTCCGCCCACCTGTCCGAAATGCTCGCCGAGCAGGGGCTCGACCAGGCGCCGCTCTTCGTGCTGCCGGAGACCCGGGTCGACGGCCAGGGGCTGCTCCCGGAGCGGGTCACCACCCCACTGGCCGACTGGTTCACCCGACTGGCGGCCGACACGAACGCCCGGGCCGCCGTGGTCCGACAGACCCTGGACGGAGCGCTGGCCGCTCTGCACCCGTCGGTCGAGGGGCTCGCCGACGCCGCCGACGAACAACTCACCACCGCCGACGCCCTCGACGAGCGGGTACGGGCCGCTTACCGAGGAGCGCACCGCACCGTGGAGCAGGGGTTGAGCGACGGCCGCCTGCTCCGCGGCGAGGTGCTCGCCCGATGGCAGGAGTTCGTCGGCACCGGCGAGTTCTTCCGCACCCTGGAGGCCCGGATCGGACAGCTGCGCGACCGGATGGTCGCCGCGCTCACCGGCCGTCCGGCACCGGCCGCCGGGCTGCGTAGCGCGATCGAGTCGCAACTGGTCACGCTGCTGCGCGGGGTGGCCGCCGAGGCGGCCGAGCAGGCGTACGCCGGGTGGAAGGCGCATCCGGCCGGCGCCGCGCTGCTCGACCCGGCACTGGCCCGTCCGGGCGAGGATCTGCCCGCCCGGGCCGAACGGCTGGTCCGGGACTGGCAGCGCGGGGTGCTGGAGCTCGTCCGGACGCAGGGCGGCGACAAGCGCTTCGTGGCCCGCACCGCCGCCTACGCGGTGAACGCCACCGGCCTGACGGTGATGATCGCCGTCTTCGCCTCGACCGCGTTCATCCCGACCGGCCTGGAGGTCGCCACCGGCGCCGGCACCACGGTGGCCGCGCAGGCCGTGCTCCAAGCGATCTTCGGCGACCAGGCGGTGCGTACGCTGGCCGCCAAGGCCCGGTCCGACCTGCTGGAGCGGGTGCGGACGCTGCTGGACGACGAGGCCGGGCGCTACCTGACCCGGAGCGCGACGGCCCGGCTCGACGCGGAGACCGTCGGCGCGCTGCGGGCAGCCGCCGACCGGGTGGAGACCGCACGACGCCGCAGCGGACTGACCACCGGAGGGCCGACCGGGTGAGCACGAGGACTGGCGCCGCGGCCGCGAACGGAGTTGCCGACGCGATGAGGAGATCCGCGAACCCGGCGGTCACGAGCGGGAGGTCCGCACGGTGAGCAACGTGGTCGGCCGGATGCGCGGCGCGTTCCGCGGCGACCAGCGGGTCGACCCGGACGTGCTGCTCGCCCGCCTGGACGCGGTACGCCGCTTCCTCGCCGCAGCGGACGGGCACCTGCCGGACAGCCGACTCGTCTCCGCGCACACGCTGGTCGAGCGGGCCGGTACCCGCCTGGCGCTCTCCCGCGACCACACCGTGGTCGCTCTGGCCGGCGCGACGGGCAGCGGCAAGTCAAGTCTCTTCAACGGGCTGGCCCGGCTGGATCTCTCTCCGGTCGGGGTGCGCCGCCCGACGACCGGCGTCGCCCACGCCTGCGTCTGGGGCGCTCAGGAGGGCGCGGCCCGGCTGCTCGACTGGATCGGCGTACTGCCCCGGCACCGGTTCGTACGGGAGAGCGCCCTCGACGCCGACGACGAGGCGGCGCTGCACGGCCTGGTTCTGCTGGACCTGCCCGACTTCGACTCGGTGCAGTGGTCCCACCGGCTGGAGGTGGACCGTCTGCTCGGCCTGGTCGACCTCGTGGTCTGGGTGGTCGACCCGCAGAAGTACGCCGACCGGGTGATCCACACGAACTACCTGGGCGAGTTCCACCGACACCGCGACGTCACGCTGGTCGTGCTCAACCAGGCCGATCGGCTCTCCCCGGCCGAGCTTCCCCGGGTGCTGGCCGACCTGCGTCGGTTGCTGGACGCGGACGGGCTGGAGGGCGTACCCGTGCTCGCCACGACCGCGACCGACCCCGGCGGCATCGTCGAGCTGCGTACGGCGCTGGAGCGGACCGTCACCGACCGCCAGGCGGCGCTGCGCCGCCTCGCCGGTGACGTGGACACCGTGGTCGCCGGGCTGGACGAGTTGGTCGGCTCCGACCGCCCGCCGACCGGCCCGGACGAGGCCGCAGCCAGCGAGCTGACCCGGGCGCTGGCGGGCACCGCCGGGGTGCCGGCGGTGACCGAGGCGGTGCAGCAGGCGTACCGGCATCGCGCCGCCGCCAGCACCGGGTGGCCGCTGGTCCGTGGGTGGCGGCGGCTGCGACCCGATCCGCTGCGTCGGCTGCACCTGCCGGGCGCGCCCGGCGAGGCCACCGACCCGGCGGAGAGCCTGGTGGCCGCGACCTCGGTGCCGGACCCGACCGCCGCACAGCGTTCCGCGCTCGGGCTCGCGATCAGGGCGGTGGCCGATCGTGCGGCGGCCGAGCTGCCCGCCGGTTGGCCGGACGCGGTGGCCGACGCGGCCCGGTCCCGCCTCACCGACCTGCCGGACGCGCTGGACCGGGTGGTGGCCGCCACCGATCTCGGCATGGCCCGCCGACCTCTTTGGTGGCGGCTGGTCGGGGCCGGGCAGTGGCTGGTGACGCTGGCGGCGCTCGGCGGGCTGGGTTGGCTGGTGCTCGGCTACGTGCTGCGCGCACTGGGCCTGCCCGACCCGGAGCACCCGATGGTGGGCGTGGTGCCGGTGCCGACGTTGCTGCTGCTCGGCGGCCTGCTCGCCGGTCTGCTGCTCGCGGCGCTGACCCGACCTGTCGTCCGTTGGGGGGCCGTGCGGGCCCGACGACGGGCGGACCAGCGGCTCACCGCAGCGGTGGCCGCGGTGGGCGACGAGTACGTGCTGGCCCCGGTCCGGGATGTCCTCGGCAACTACGCCGTGGCGCGGGACGCCCTCCGGGACGCCGCCCGGCGCTGATCCGCGCCTATCGCCACCCGCTGCCCGCTACCCCCGCACGGGCGTAGGGTCGACGCATGGCCCCTCCCCGGACCCCGTACGACACCGTCCTGCACGCCGCTCGTGACGTGACCCGGCTGGACAACGCCTTGGACGCCGAGATGCTCGGCGCGGCGCTGCTCGGCAGCGTCTACGCCATCGCGGAAAGCGACCGCAACACCGCTGTCCGGGAGTTCGTCACCGGTTTCCTCGCCGCCACCGCCCGCCGGCGCACCGCCGCGGCGACCACCATCCGGGCCGTCTTCGCCGCTCTGGTGCCCGACGCCGAGGGTGCCGAGCGGGTCCGACCGGGCAGCCAGGCACCGGCCTGGTCCGGGCAGCTCGGCCGGGTACACCTCACCGGCACCTGGGCGTACGGGGACGTGTACGGGGACCAGACCTCCTACCTGGCCACCTTCGCGTACGACGACACGGCCGGCGGTCAGGAGCACGCGCTGGTGGCGCTGGTGGACCACAACATCGGCATCACCAAGGACATCTACGTCGGCGGGCCGGCCGGACGGATCCTCGAGCAGGTGCGGCAGATGTGCGCGGCCGACGAGCTGACCTGGTTCCGGGAGGAGGATCCGGCCCGGATGCGTGACGAGGTGATCCGTCACCTCGCGATCACCGACGACCTCGTCGAACTGCCGAGCGCGGGCGCTCTCGCCACCGACCGGGCGCTGGCCGGCGCGCGGCTCGCGGTGCTGCCCACCGCCCCCACGCCCGCGCGCTGGGCGCCTGAGCCGCTCTCCGCCGCCGACCGGGCCGACCTGCTCCGGCGCTTCCTCGCCTCCCCGGAGGCCACCCGAGCCGGGCTGGACGCCATCGACGGCCCCGAGCTGGCCTCGCTGCACTTCTGCCTCGGCCTGCTGCTGGACCACGCGGCGAGCTTCCCGGACGCCGACCCGCTGCGCTGGAGCCCGGCGGTCGCAGGGCTGTTCCTGCTCGACTGGGTGCACCGGCGCGCCGTGCTGGACATGGACGACGCCGCGATGCTGCCCCGGGTGCTGCGCGCCTGGGCCGCGTACGCCGCCCGGCAGCGCGAGTTGCCGGCGCTCGCGGCGACGCAGACCGACGTGGCGATCGAGGAGATGGTGCCCGAGTTCGCCCGTCTCTACAGCACCGGCGAGCGGCGCAGCCCGGCCACCGCGGCGGTGGCCGAGCTGATGGCCGACGGCGTGGACCCGGACGACCCGGAGGCGCTGAACGCCTGGATCGAGGCGAACCGCCACCGCCTGATCGAGCCCGACTGAGCCGGCCCGGACGAGCCGGGCCGGAAAGTTCCGACGTGCCCGGCCCCGGGAATCCGACGTGCCAGGCGGGGATGTTCCGGCGAGCCGGGCCCCGGGGCTCCGACGAGCCGGGCCGGGAAGTTCCGACGTGCCCGGCCCCGGGAATCCGACGTGCCAGGCGGGGATGTTCCGGCGAGCCGGGCCCCGGGGCTCCGACGAGCCGGGCCGGGGAGTTCCGACGTGCCGGGCACCGGCGACGCGGCGGGTGTCCGGTCGCCGACGCTCAGCGCAGCGCGGCGAAGACCACCCCGGCGACCAGGCCGCCCACCAGCGCACCGGCGAGCACCTGCGGCACGGTGTGGTCGCGCAGCCGCACCCGGGACCAGCCGACCAGGGCCAGCAGCGGCGCGGCGACGAGCAGGAGGGGCCCGAAGGTGAGGACCAGGATCGCCACGGCGCCGGCGGCGACGGCCGAGTGGATCGACATCTTCCACCAGTGGCTGACGGTCACCGCCACCACCAGGCCGACCGCTCCGGCCACGGCGAGCGCCACCACGGGGCGCGGCGCGCCGAGCCCGACCAGCAGAACTAGGCCGACGACCACCGAGCAAAGACCGACGAGCAGCGGAACGCGGCGCTGTTCGCGCCGCCCGACGTGGTGGTCGGTGAGCCGCCCTCGACGTACCCCGCCGACGATGTACGCGAACGGAATGCCGCTGACGAAGATGACGGCGAGCAGTGCCCACCCCAACCCGGCCACGCCACCCTTGGTGCTGTGCCAGCCGATAGTGATCATCAAGACGGGGACGAGCACCGCGGGTGCGGTCAGTTCCGTGATCAGTCGGGCCAGCCGCAGCGCCGGACCGGACCGGGGCGTGGGGACCGGACCGGGGGCCGCACCGCCGTCCACGCTGTCTCCTCGAAGTGCGTCATCCGGGCGGTCCGGCCGCGCCTGATCATCACCGTATAGAGGGCGAGCGGCGCGGGCATTCGTTCGCCGGTTCCCGGCACTACGGGATGACGGGGGCGGCCGACGACACCGAGCTGCCAGCGGCGGTGGGCGGACCGTTGCCCGGGCTGGGACGGGCGACGGTCGGGTGGGTGTCGGCGGACGGCCGGGGGCGGGCGGTCAGGGTCGGTGAGTCCGCGGGGTCGGGCGAATCCTCCGGGCGCGGCGAGTCGTCCGGGCGCTCGGTGGGCGGCGAGGTGGGTGGTGAGAGCGACGGACTGGCGGCCGGCCCGTCCGGCCCGTCGGTCGGTGACGTGCTCGGGCTCGGCGACGGGCTCGGCGACGGTGGGCGCGAAGGCCCCGGCGGGCTGGTCGGAGTGGGACGCGGCGCCGGTGGCGTGGGCCGCGGCGTCGGTGGCGTGGGCCGCCGGGTCGGCGCCGAGCCGGTCCAGGCCTCGGCCGGTCCGTTCCGGGCCGGGTCCGACCGGCCGGGTCCGCGTGGCGCCGGGCCGGGCGACCACCCGCTCACCGCCGACGGGCTGGTCGTGGGCCGGGCGGGCGGCTGACTGGAGGTCGGTAGCGGGACGACCACCGGCCCCACGGAGGGCGTCGGGATGAACGGAGTGCTGCTGTCCGGCAACGCTGTGCTGCCGACCGTGGCGGAACCTGTGCTTATCGCCGCGAGGATCGGCATCGAGGCGGTGCCGGCCAGCAGCGCGACGGTGAAGAGGTAGCCCCGGGACGGCCCGGCGGAGCCGGGCGCTCGGTGCGCACCCACGACCCGCCGGTAACCACCGTTGATGGCGCGGTGTCGCCCGAGCAGCGGCGTACCGGGTCCATCGGCTGGCTCGGACACCAAGCGCCTCCTCGTGTCGGTAGTGGACGGACCGACACGGTGGGGCGGGCCCGGGTGCGGCAAACCGGTCCGATCACGGCGATCCTGCGGGAATCAGCCTGACCCAGTGACGCTCCGTTCGCCAGATCCCTACAGCGTGTCGACATGGGCAACTACCCGAACGGTGACGAACCATCACCGGATCGTCGTCGGGTGTGCCACGTGCCGATGTTGACAAAGGCCGCGAAGCGATCGGGCCTCGTCGAGCAGGCCGGGCGTACTGTGGGGCCACTCACCTCCTCTGCGAATATGGAGCACGACGGCAACGCAGCCGCGGCCTCCGCGCACCCTCGCGGCAGGCTCGGCGGACGCCGGCGCTCCCCGATCCGGGTTCGGCCAGCTGAATCCGGCTCACGCCGCGCGGCAACCCTCACCTGGGCTAGGCGCGGCCGCCAGGACCGGTCCGGCACCGCCGGGCCGGCGCAGGATTTGCGCGGCCGGGCGACCAGCCGGTGCCGACGCAGACATGACAGGGAGAGACGGATGGCAAAGGGCGACCCCGGGGTCACCACCCGCAGCAGGCGGGCGGCACCCCGTTCCAGGAAGGGCACGGGCGGCGACCCGGAACTGGTGCAGTTGCTCACCCCCGAAGGCGAGCGCATCGACAGCGTCGTCGGGCCGGACGGCACCGTGTACAGCGTCGACTTCACCGACGAGGAGTACCGCGGGCTCTACCGCGACCTGGTGCTCGTACGGAAGCTGGACGCCGAGGCCACCGCCCTGCAGCGCCAGGGCGAACTGGGCCTCTGGGCCAGCCTCCTGGGCCAGGAGGCGGCGCAGGTCGGCTCGGGCCGCGCGCTGCGCACGCAGGACATGGCCTTCCCGACCTACCGGGAGCACGGCGTTCTCTACTGCCGGGGCATCGACCCGATCATGCCGCTCGGCCTGTTCCGCGGTGTCGACCAGGGCGGTTGGGACCCGAACGAGTTCAAGTTCAACATGTACACGATCGTGATCGGGGCGCAGACCCTGCACGCCACCGGATACGCCATGGGCGTCGCCATGGACGGCAAGACCGGCACCGACGACGGCGAGGCGGTGATCGCCTACTTCGGCGACGGCGCCACCAGCCAGGGCGACGTGAACGAGGCCTTCGTCTGGGCGAGCGTCTTCAACTCTCCCCTCGTCTTCTTCTGCCAGAACAACCAGTACGCGATCTCGGAGCCGCTGGAGCGGCAGACCCGCGTCCCGCTCTACCGGCGGGCGGCCGGCTTCGGCTTCCCCGGAGTCCGGGTCGACGGCAACGACGTGCTCGCCTCGTACGCGGTGACCCGTACCGCCCTGGACAACGCCCGGCACGGGCAGGGGCCGAGCCTGATCGAGGCGTACACCTACCGGATGGGCGCGCACACCACCTCCGACGACCCGACCCGTTACCGGATCGCCAGCGAGGTCGAGGCGTGGCAGGCCAAGGACCCGATCGCCCGGATGAAGGCCTTCCTGACCAAGCAGCAGATCGTCGACGCGGACTTCTTCGCCGAGGTCGACGAGCAGGCCCGCCGCGAGTCCCTGCACCTGCGCGAGCGGGTGCTGGCCATGCCGAACCCGGAACCGGTCACCATGTTCGACCACGTCTACCCGAACGGTTCCCCGCTGCTGGACGAGCAGCGCGCGAAGTTCAGCCGCTACATGGAGTCGTTCGAGGGGAGCGCCCACTGATGGCCACGGAGACGCTCACCATCGGCAAGGCCCTGAACACCGGGCTACGGCGGGCCCTGGAGAACGACCCCAAGGTCGTGATCATGGGTGAGGACGTCGGCAAGCTCGGCGGCGTCTTCCGGATCACCGACGGGCTCCAGAAGGACTTCGGCGACCAACGGGTGATCGACACCCCGCTCGCCGAGTCGGGAATCATCGGCACCGCCGTCGGCCTCGCCATTCGCGGCTACCGGCCGGTCTGCGAGATCCAGTTCGACGGCTTCGTCTACCCGGCCTACGACCAGATCGTGTCGCAGGTGGCGAAGATGCACTACCGCTCGGGCGGCAAGCTGCGGATCCCGATGGTGATCCGGATTCCGTTCGGCGGCGGCATCGGCGCCGTCGAGCACCACTCCGAGTCGCCGGAGGCGTACTTCTCGCACACCCCCGGCCTGAAGGTGGTCTCCTGCGCGAACCCCCAGGACGCGTACGTGATGATCCAGCAGGCGATCGCCTCGGACGATCCGATCGTCTTCCTGGAGCCGAAGCGGCGGTACTGGGAGAAGGGTCCGGTCGACCTGGACGCGCCGCTGGCCGACGCGTACCCGCTGCACGCCGCCCGGGTCGCCCGCCCCGGCACCGACGGGACCCTGCTCGCGTACGGCCCGATGGTGCGGACCTGCCTGGACGCGGCGACCGCCGCTGCCGAGGAGGGTCGTGAGCTGGAGGTCATCGACCTGCGCTCGATCTCCCCACTGGACCTGACCGCAGCGTACGAGTCGGTCCGGCGCACCGGCCGGGCCGTGGTGGTGCACGAGGCGCCGTCCAACGTCGGCCTCGGCGCGGAGATCGCGGCACGGATCACCGAGGAGTGCTTCTACTCGCTGGAGGCTCCGGTGCTGCGGGTGACCGGTTTCGACACCCCCTACCCGGCCGCCCGGGTGGAGGAGGAGTACCTGCCCGACATCGACCGGGTGCTCGACGCCGTCGACCGCACCTTCGGCTGGTGAGCGACATGTCCCGGATCAAGGAGTTCAACCTGCCCGACCTGGGCGAGGGCCTCACCGAGGGCGAGATCCTCAACTGGCTGGTCAAGGTCGGCGACATCATCGAGCTGAACCAGCCGATCGTCGAGGTCGAGACGGCCAAGGCGGCTGTGGAGATCCCCGCGAAGTGGGGCGGCCGGGTCCAGGCGATCTTCCACCCGGAGGGCGCCACCGTCGACGTCGGCTCCCCGATCATCTCGATCGACACCGACCCGGACGCCGGCCCGCTGGACACCCCGCAGGCGCCGTCGGCCGCCGCCCAGCCCGGCGGCGACCTGCCCACCCCGTCGGCGGCCTCGCTGGCCGCGGTCGAGGTGGCACCGGCCGAGGGCGCGGTCGAGCCGGGCCTGATCGGCAGCCCGGCCCCGGGTGGCCGGACGCCGGTGCTGGTCGGCTACGGCCCGCGTACCAGCACCGCGAAGCGCCGGCCGCGTAAGGGTGCGGTGCCGACGCAGACGGTCCCGGCGCAGGCCACCGCGGCGCCGGTCGTGCCGAAGCAGGTCGCGCCGGCACCGGCCGATTCCGTCCCAAACGGACACGGCGGCACGGCGACCGGCGTGCTGGCCAAGCCGCCGGTGCGCAAGCTCGCCAAGGATCTCGGCGTCGATCTCAGTGCGCTGGCCGGCTCCGGTCCGCTGGGCTCGATCACCCGGGAGGACGTTCAGCGGGCGGCGAGCGCCCCGGCCGAGCCGGCGGCGGTCGCCACGACCGCCACCACGGCGGCGAGCTTCGGCGCGGACCGCGAGCAGCGCATCCCGGTCAAGGGGGTACGCAAGCTCACCGCCGAGAACATGGCCCGGTCGGCCTTCACCGCGCCGCACGTGACGGAGTTCCTGACCGTCGACGTGACCCGGGCGACGAAGGCGCTGGACCGGCTCCGCAACCGCCGGGAGTGGCGCGACGTCCGGGTCTCGCCGCTGCTGCTGGTGGCCAAGGCCGTGCTGCTCGCGGTCAAGCGACACCCGATGATCAACTCCACCTGGGGCGGCGACGAGATCGTCGTCAAGGAGTACGTCAACCTGGGGATCGCCGCAGCCACCGACCGCGGGCTGATCGTGCCGAACGTCAAGGACGCCGGACGGCTCACGCTCCGCGAGCTGGCCGATGCGTTGACCGACCTCGTGCAGACGGCCAAGGCCGGTCGCACCACGCCGGCGGACATGTCCGGCGGCACCCTGACCATCACCAACGTCGGCGTGTTCGGCGTGGACACCGGGACGCCGATCCTGCCCCCGGGCGAGTCGGCGATCCTGGCCTTCGGGGCGATCCGGGAGATGCCCTGGGTGCACAAGGGCAAGGTGCGTCCGCGCCAGGTCACCACGCTCGGTCTCTCGTTCGATCACCGGATCATCGACGGTGAGCTCGGGTCGAAGTTCCTCCGGGACGTCGGGGACTTCCTCTCCGATCCGGAGGCGGCGCTGCTCGCCTGGACCTGACCGGTCCCTCCACCAGCCACGGCCGGTGTGCCACGGGTTAACGCCCGGCACACCGGCCGTGTCCATTGGGAGACAGAAACATAGGCGAGGAAGCCCGGAAACCTTTGATTGTTCGGCTCGTGGCGCAGCTCACCTAATAATCGATGGAAGTCTGGGCCTGGTTGGTGTTCAATAGAGACATCAAGGGGCTGACAACCGAATAGCCGGAGGAGAGACCGACCATGAGCATGATCGAGCGAATCAAGACCCGCCGCGACGCCAACCGCCGCGCCCGCGCCATCGAGCACGCGCTGCGCTCCGCCAACTCGCCGGCCGTCCGCGAGGAGCTCCTCGTGATCGCCCAGCGTCACATGAGCTGACGCACCAGACCTTTCCTCACCTCCTCCAGATCGATGACCCGCCCGGGAGCACCGGGCGGGTCATCGGCGTTTCACACCCGTTGACACCGGGATTCCACCTAGGCGCAGCGCCCGGTACGGTGGGCTTCGGTCGTCGCCACCGATTCGGGACAGGTCGAGCCGACTGAGCGCAGCTCGACACCACCCGACCACGTGGAGTGACGGCCGATGCTCCCCGGATGCCCTGGACGGTCACCGGATACGGTGCGGGGAGCCCGGCACGGCCGGTACGCCGGCAACGCCGGCAGCCAAGCCGAGGAGACCGATCGGCACCGGCAGCCGACATGTGATGAGGAGGCGCACCGATGACGTCCGAGGGCCCGCACCACCCCGGCCAGGAGCCGGACGAGGTGCCACCGGGCGCCGGCGGACCGGCGCCGTACGGCGACCGCCCGGCGCAGCCGGCCAACGGCTACGGCGCCGGCCCGGACCTGGGCTGGGCGCCCCCGCCACCGGCAGGACACAATCCGGCCGCGCCCAACTGGCCGGCTCAGAACGACCAGCCGCCCACCCAGTGGGGCGCGCAGACCCCGCCACCGGCCGACGCGGGTCAGCCCGCGCCGTGGCCCGCGACCGGCACCCCTCAGCCGACCTGGGGTGGCCAACCAGAACAGTCCGGCCAGGGCTGGGCCGGCTCGGCCGAGCAGCCGGCCTGGGCGCAGGCCCAGCCGGCCGCCCGCGGCGCGGCTCAGGTTCCCGCGCCCGCAGCGCCTCCGCAGGCGTGGCCCCAGGACGACCCGACGCGCTCGGGCGGTTGGACCCCGCAGCAACCGGGCGACGCGTCGCAGGCCGACCAGCCCGGCTGGGGCGCTCCAGTTCAGTCCGGCCCGGCCAACGGCGGCTGGCCCGCTGGCGGCTCCCAGCCGGAGACGCCCGGGAACGGCTGGAACGACGGCGGGCAGGCCGAACAGCCGGCCTGGGCGCAGGCCGAACAGAACGCACCGGCGTGGGCGCCGGCCGAACCGGCCGCGCGCGGCGCCGCACAGGTGCCGACGGCGGGTGACTCCGGCTCCGCCGGATGGACCCCGCAGCAGGACGCCGGCTGGCCTCCGGTCACCCCGGGCCAGGCCGACCAGCCCGCGCAGCCGGACACCTCCGGCGGATGGGGCACCGGTGCCACCAGCCAGCCGGACCAGGCCGGGCAGCCTTGGCGAGCGACCCCGGAGGGCCAGCCGCAGCAGCCCGACTGGATGCTCCCGCAGACCTCGGAGCGCTCGTCCGACGGCGCACCCACGGGTGGCTGGGGCGAGGCCCCCGCCGATCCGGCCCGCTCCGGCGGCTGGTCGGCCGAGCCGAACGGCACGCCTGCACGCGCCAGCGCCAGCGTGCCCGGCGCCGGCGGCCTGCCGCAGCGCACGCCCGGCGAGCGGCAAGGGGCGTCGGAGGTGGAGCCGTGGGCACCCGGGGAGGCGTGGGGCAACACCGACGCCGACTCGGCGAGCCGCTCCGCCGAGCGTCCCGAGGAGCCCCCCGTCTACCAGCCCGGCCCCGCGCCGGGGATCTCGCCGGCGAACGTCGTACCGCTGCCTCCGCAGGAGCAACGGGTGCCCGGTGCCAGCCTGGCTGCCACGCCGCCGGCGGACTACGTACCCCCCGCCGAGCTCCCGCCGGCTCAGTTCGGCGCAGCCGCCGGGCAGCCGGCCCAGTTCGGGCAGCCGGCGTCGCACGAACGCGCCGACTGGCCGCCCGTCGAGGCGACCGGGCCGGCGTACGAGCCGGAGCAGCCGGCCTGGGGCGGCGAGGCCCACCACGACGAGCCGTCCTCACCGGCCGGTCCGGTGGTCCCCGCGCCACGTACCTCCCCCGAATCCGGTACGGCCGGTCGCACCACGGCGAGCGCCGCCGTGCCGCTGGCCAGCCGGGTGATGCCGCCGGCCGATCAGTCCCTGCGGCCCGACGCCGCGTCCGCACCGCAGCCCCGGGTGTACGGTCGCCCGGCCCAGCCCGAGCCGGCGGACGAGCCGGAGCAGGTCCAGCCGAACGGGTACGGCATGGATGCCCGGCCTGAGGCCGGTCCCCGCTTCGACGACCGCGACCTTGCCCCGCCGCCGGTCGGCTACGCCGAGTCCGCCCCGGCGAGTTCCGGGCCGCCGCCCCCGCCGGCGTTCCCGCCGGGTGTACCGACCTTCGTCGACGCGCCGAACAACACTCGGCCCGTCAACGGAAACCGGCCGCACCCCGGCGAACGGTCGGCCGACCCGTTCGGGTCGCCCGTGCCCAACGATCCCGGGATGCCCGCTGCTGCGGGCTACGGGCCGCCCTCGCTGCCCGACAGCGAGCCGGCGCCCACCAGCACGTTCCCGCCCGCCTTCCCGCCGGCCGCACAACAGCAGCCCGTACCGTCGTGGGCGCAGAACGGACCCGACCAGCAGCAGTCCGCTCCCACCTGGGCGCAGAACGGGCCGGACCAGCATTCCGCTCCGAGCTGGGGGCAGGGCGCGCCGGAGACCGACCAGAACCGGTTCGACGCGTTCAAGCCGGACGAGGAGCCGAAGACCGAGGCGCCGCCGCCGAAGGTCCGCAACGGTCGGGTGCTGGCCGCGGTGCTGACCGCCGCGGTGCTGATCCTGGCGGTGCCGCTCGGCCTGCTCTTCCTGCTCGGCAAGGTCGGTGGTGACCAGTCGCCGGCCTTCGACCCGGCGGTGGGTACCTGCGTGAAGCAGGCCGGCGAGGGCGCCGTCCCGGCCGACTGCGGCGAGGCGAACGCGTTCACCGTGGTCTCGAAGGTGGACAACAAGGACAAGTGCGGCGACCCGACTCTGCCGCACGTCGTACTCCAAGGGGACGGTCCCAACCGGGTGCTCTGCCTGAAGCCGGCCGCCGCCGGCAAGTAGCCGCCTCGACGGGGGCCACGGTCGTCCGTGGCCCCCGTCGTCGTGTCCGGGGCCGGGCAGGTGTGATCGAGCCCGCTCGGGGTACCGCCGGGCACCACCGGCCGGGTCCGGCAGACTGGACGCATGAGCGCACGAGTACGGGCTCCCGAGCTGCGCGGCCGAGGCTGGCTGAACACCGGCGGCCGTGACCTCACCCTCGCCGACCTCCGCGGCAAGATCGTCATCGCCGACTTCTGGACCTTCTGCTGCATCAACTGTCTGCACGTGCTCGACGAGCTGCGACCGCTCGAGGAGAAGTACGGCGACGTGCTCGTGGTGATCGGCGTCCACTCGCCGAAGTTCGAACACGAGAAGGACGCCGACGCCCTCGCGGCGGCGGTCGAGCGGTACGGGGTGCACCACCCGGTGCTCGACGACCCCGAGATGGACATGTGGCAGCAGTACGCCGCCCGCGCCTGGCCGACCCTCTCAGTGATCGACCCCGAGGGGTACGTGGTGGCCACCATGGCCGGCGAGGGCCACGCCGAGGGGCTGGCCCGGCTCATCGACGAACTGATCGCCACCCACGAGGCGAAGGGCACCCTGCACCGGGGCGACGGCCCGTACGTCCCGCCCGCCGAGCCGGAGACCACGCTGCGTTTCCCCGGCAAGGCCGTGCTGCTGCAGAGCGGCAACCTGCTCGTCTCCGACTCGGCCCGGCACTCGCTGGCGGAGCTGGAGCCGGACGGCGAGACGCTGGTACGCCGGATCGGCTCGGGCAGCCGGGGACGGACCGACGGCCCGGCCGACGTAGCCACGTTCTCCGAGCCGCAGGGGCTCTGCGTGCTGCCCGAGCAGGTGGCCGAGGTGGCGGGCTACGACCTGGTGGTCGCGGACACCGTCAACCACCTGCTCCGCGGCGTACGCCTGGCGACCGGCGAGGTCGTCACGATCGCCGGCACGGGGCGGCAATGGCGCTCGACGGCCGACGACCACGCCCACGACGCGCTCTCGGTCGACCTCTCCTCCCCCTGGGATCTCGCCTGGTACGACAACAAGATCATCATCGCGATGGCCGGCATCCACCAGCTGTGGTGGTTCGACCCGATCAAGCGGACCGCCGGCATGTACGCCGGCACCACCGTCGAGGCGCTGCGCGACGGCCCGCTGGCCGAGGCGTGGATGGCCCAGCCGTCCGGCCTCTCCGTCTCCACCGACGGCAACCGGCTCTGGGTGGCCGACAGCGAGACCAGCGCGATCCGGTACGTGGAGAACGGTGTCATGGGCACCGCGGTCGGGCAGGGGCTCTTCGATTTCGGTCACGTCGATGGGCCGGCCGCGTCGGCGCTGCTCCAGCACCCGCTGGGCGTGTGCGCGCTGCCGGACGGTTCGGTGCTGATCGCGGACACGTACAACGGAGCGGTCCGCCGGTTCGACCCGGCGACCGACCAGGTCTCGACGGTCGCCGACGGCCTGGCCGAGCCGAGTGACCTGGTGGTCACCGGGGAGGGCGAGGTGCTGGTAGTGGAGTCCGCGGCACATCGGCTCACCCGGCTGGCACCCGGCGCGCTCTCCGCTGCCGGTGCGAACACGGTGGATGGTCCCCGGCACCGCGCCGAGCGCAAGCCGACGGACGTGACGGCCGGCGAGTTGACGCTGGACATCGTCTTCACTCCGGCACCCGGCCAGAAGCTGGACGAGACGTTCGGCCCGTCCACCCGGCTGGTGGTCTCCGCGTCCCCGCCCGAGCTTCTCGTCGAGGGGGCGGGGACGAGCACCGAGCTGTCCCGGCGGCTGGTGGTCAACAGCGCGGTGGCCGGCGGCGTGCTCCAGGTGACCGCCCAGGCCGCGACCTGCGACGTCGACGTCGAGCACGCGGCCTGCCATCTGACCCGGCAGGACTGGGGCGTACCGGTCCGGGTGGTGGACGGGGGCGCCGCCCGGTTGCCGCTGGTGCTGCGCGGCATGGACGCCTGAGTCGCGAGGAGGGGCCCCGGGGCGAGGGCCCCTCCGCTCAAGCGAACGGGTTGAGCTGCACTCCCGCGTCGATCAGCGCGGCCCGCACCATCTCCGCCGAGGCGACCGCGCCGGGGCTGTCGCCGTGCAGGCAGATCGATTCGACCGGGCACGGCACGACGCTGCCGTCCACTGCCACCACGGTCCGTTCGGTGGCCATCCGGACGGCCCGCTCGGCGACCTGCTCGGGGTCGGTGACCAGCGCGCCCGGCGCGTTGCGGGGTACCAGCGTGCCGTTGGGCAGGTAACCGCGGTCGGCGAAGCCCTCGGCGACGACTCGCAGTCCGGCGCCGACGGCCAGTTGGGCGAGCACCGACCCGGGCTGGCAGAGCAGCGGCAGCCGGTGGTCGTATTCGTTGACCGCCGCGACCAGGGCCGCCGCCTCCTTCTCGTCGGACGTCGCCGCGTGGTAGAGCGCCCCGTGCGGTTTCAGGTAGCGCACCCGGACCCTGAACAGCCGGCAGAACGCGTCCAGCGCGCCGAGCTGGTAGATGACCTCGTCGCGCAGCTCCGCGAAGTCGTACGCGATGTGCCGCCGACCGAACCCGGCCAGGTCCCGGTAGCCGACCTGCGCGCCCACCGCGACTCCGCGTCGCGCCGCCTGTTCGCAGACCCGGCGCATGGTGGGCGGGTCGCCGCCGTGGAATCCGCAGGCGACGTTCGCCGAGGTGACCAGGCTCAGCAGTGCGTCGTCGTCGCCGAGCTGCCAGATGCCGAATCCCTCGCCGAGGTCAGCGTTGAGGTCCATGGAATCTGACGGTAGTGCCTGGGCGGGCCTGCGCGAGCGGGGTCACGTCGGCCACCACTCCGATGACCGGATACCCGCCGGTGGTCGGATGGTCGGCCAGGAAGATCAACGGTTGGCCGTCCGCCGGCACCTGGACGGCGCCGAGCACGATCCCTTCGCTGGGCAGTTCGCCGGCGACCGCGCGGGGCAGCGCCGCGCCGGCCAGTCGCACGCCGACCCGGTTGATCACCGGGCTCACCGTGTACGCCGTGCCGAAGAGCTGGTCCAGCGCCGCCGGGGTGAACCAGTCGTCGCGCGGGCCGAGCCGTACGGCGAGCCGCAGTTCGTCGCGGGGCGGCGGACCGACGGTCAGGTCGACAGGTGCGGGCGGCCCGACCGGCGTGCCGAGGGGGATCCGGTCACCGTCGCGCAGCGGGGCCGGTCCGAGCCCGGACAGGGTGTCGGTGGCCCGGCTGCCCAGTACGGGTGGCACGTCGACGCCGCCGGAGACGGCCAGCCAGTTGCGTACGCCGTTGCGGGTCGCGCCGATCCGTAGCACCGTCCCGGCCGGTACGGACAGGGGTCGGCCGGTGTCGCCCGGGCGGGACCCGACGCGGATGTCCGCCTCGGCGCCGGTGACCGCGACGGTGGCCGCCCGGGTGAGCCGCAGCGCGCAGCCGGTCACGGTGATCTCCAACCCGGCCGTGCCCTCGGGGTTGCCGACCAGCCGGTTCGCGAGCCGGAGCGCCGCCGGGTCGAGGGCACCGGAGCGCGGCACGCCGAGGTGCGCGTGGCCGGGTCGACCGAGGTCCTGCACGGTGGTGAGCGCCCCGGCCCGGAGCACGACTAGTTCGCTGGTCATGCCGGTACCAGCCGGACGCGGGTGCCGGGGCCGAGCCGGGACGGCGGGTCGGCGGTGACGTCGAAGAGCACCAGCCCGGTCCGCCCGACCAGCAGCCATCCGCCCGGGGACGGAGCCGGGTAGATCCCGGCGTACGGGCCGGCCAGGGCGACCGAGCCGGCCGGGACGCGGGGACGTGGAGTGGGCAGCCGGGGCAGCGCGAGTGCGTCGGGGAGTCCGGTGAGGTAGGGGAAGCCGGGTGCGAAGCCGCAGAAGGCCACCCGGAACTCGGTGCGGGTCAGCCGGTCCACCACATCGGCCACGTTGGTGTCCCAGTGCCGCGCGACGACTGGCAGGTCCTCCCCGTCGTAGGTGACGGGGACCTCGACCGGGTCGGCGGTGCTGCCGGCGGTGGCCGGCCGTGGCGTCCAGCCGGTGATCAGGCGGCCGGTCGCCTCCGGATCGGGCACCCCGTCGAGCAGCACGGTGGTCGCCGCCGGGACGATCTCGACGACGGTCAGCTCGCCCAGGTCGCGCCGGTGGGCCAGCTCCGCCCGCCACGCCTCCACCCGGGCGGCCACCTCGGCCCGGGTGGACTCGCGGTCGGGCGCGAGGTCGAGCAGCAGGGCGTGCGCCCCGACGGGTCGGATCCGCATGCCGCCATCTTGGCCCAACCGGGCTGGATACGGGAACCTGCATCCGTCGATGCGTTGGGGTGACGAGGCGCACTACCTACAAGTAACCTACGGTGTCGTAACCTGTTCGCGTGACCACCTCCGCACCGCTCCGGCTCAAGCCGGTCGACATCGGCAAGCCCCGGATGCGCGGCTGGCTGCACACGTACGCGTTCTTCGTGGCCGTGGTCTGCGGGATCGTGCTCTGCGCGATCGCCGCCACCCGCCCCGGCTGGGCACCGGTGATCAGCTGCGCCATCTACAGCCTGACCGTTTGCGGGCTCTTCGGCACCAGCGCGCTCTACCACCGTCGGGTGTGGTCGGAGCGCGGTTACCAGGTCATGCGCCGGATGGACCACTCGATGATCTTCGTGTTCATCGCCGGCACGTACACGCCGTTCTGCGTACTGCTGCTGGAGGCACGCCCGGCGACGGTGATGCTCTCGCTGGTTTGGGGCGGCGCGCTCGCGGGCGTGGCGCTCAAGCTGATCTGGCCGCACGCACCGCGCTGGGTCTCCGCTCCGCTCTACCTGGCGCTCGGCTGGGTGGCGGTGGCGATGCTCCCGCAGATCCTGCACGAGGGCGGGGTGACCGCGTTGGTGCTGCTGCTCGCCGGCGGGGCCGTCTACAGCGTCGGAGCCGTCTTCTACGCGCTGCGCCGGCCGAACCCCTGGCCCACCGTCTTCGGGCATCACGAGTTCTTCCACGCCTGCACACTGCTCGCCGCGATCTGTCACCACGTCGCGATCTACTTCGCTCTCTTCGCCTGAACACAGATCGAGGGCCTCGCGGTGTCGCGGGGCCCTCGACGATCAGTGGGCACGGGTCAGACGGGGTGACCCGGCCGGCGTACCTCGCGGTACTCCTCGACGACCCGGGCGTCCTGGGCCGGCACCACCCGGTCGGTGACCACGCGGTCCGTGCGGGCCGGGGCGGTCGTGACCACCGTGCGCCGGCGGTTGTTCCAGAAGTAGAGGGTGACGAGCAGGCCGGCGACGCCGGCGAGCATCAGCACCCACCCGACGACGGCGAGGTCGAGCCAACCGAGGTCGGCCTCCACGGCGAACGCGAAGATCGCACCCAGCGCGATCAGGAAAATGCTGCCACCAATGCCCATCGGTCGCCTCCTCGGCTGTCAGCTGGCGATAACTCCCGCCGCGGCCATCGGTGAGGTTGCGGCATCCATCGACTTACCCCGGCACCGTGATCGCCAATCGGGCAAGCTGGGGGCATGACGGACGCGTACGCCGGAGCCCGGACACTGGTGCTGCTGCGCCACTCGAAGGCCGAGCAGTCCGAGGAGGGGCCGGACGCGGATCGCCCGCTCAGCACTCGGGGGCGGGCCGACGCCGAGTCCGCCGGCGCCTGGTTGGCCAAGCACGGCCTGCTGCCGGACGTGGTGCTCTGCTCGACCGCCCGGCGCACCCGGGAGACCTGGCACGGTGTGGCGATGGGGATGACCGGCTCGCCGCCGGAGGGCGGTTCCGCCGGTCCCCGCCCGGATGTCCGGTACGAGGCCGACGCGTACGAGGCGCACCCTGATGACCTGTTGGCGCTGGTCCGCCGGGTCGACCCGACCGCCCGGACGGTGTTGCTGATCGCCCACAATCCGGGCATCTCGCTGCTTTCCGCGCTGCTCGACGGAGGGCGGACTCCGGAGGAGCTACGGACGACGGAGCTCGCGGTGCACCGGAGCTCTGGCCCCTGGGCGGAGCTCGACCGTGGCAGGACCCAGCTCACCGACCGGTACACCGCACGAAGCTGAGCCACCCGCCAGTGGACGGGTGGCTCAGCGCTACGCGGCTCAGGAGGGCGGCGCGGTGGGCGGGGGCGGGTCGGGAGGCGGCGGCATCATCGCGGTGGGATGGGACAGCCGGTTCTCCTCGACGATGAGAGTTCGTGCCCGCTTGCGCCGATCCTGCCAGTACCAGAGCGTGGTGAGCAGGACGGCCAGACCGGCCAGGATGAACACCCAGCCGACCGCGCGCAGGTCGACCCACCAGACGTTGGCTCTGATGGCGAAGGTCAGGATCGCGCCGACCGCGATCAGGAAGATGCCGCTACCAATGCCCATGTCCGCTGGACTCCCCCGTGCGATGGGTTCGGGCGTGTTCCGACGTGGTCTCGCTGGGGTTACCCGCCACGACGGTCGGCTACCCGGCGGGGGTTGCCGAATGCGTGTCCTAACCCGGCGGCACGGCCCCGTTCGCCGGTGCGATCCAGCCGTTTGTGCGGAGCACCGGAACGCCGACGGCCGACGGGTTGCTTCCCGTCGGCCGTCGTGCCGGTCATCACCGCGGAAGGTGCGGCCGTCCGTTCCGTGTCATGGGCGGCCCGGTCAGAACGCCTCTTCCGGCAGGTCCATGATGTCCAGGTCGGTGCCCTCGATGATCCGTCGGTCGGCGCCGATGCGGGGCAGCACCTCCCGCGCGAAGAACCGGGCGGCGGCGACCTTGCCGGTGTAGAACGCCTGGTCGGCGGCGGTGAGCTCACCGTTCAGCGCACGCAGCGCCACCTCGGCCTGCTTCTGCAACAGCCAGCCGACGACCAGGTCACCGATCGCCAGCAGGAACCGCCGGCTGCTCAACCCGACCTTGTAGAGGGCCCGGGCGTCGCCGCCCTGCGCGGCGCCAAGCCAGCCGGTCATCACGCCGAGCATCGTCTGAACCTCGGCGAGCGCCTTGCCGAGCACCTGGCGCTCCTCCTTGAGCTGGCCGTTGCCGCCCTCGGAGGTGATGAAGTCCTGGATCTCGCCGGCGACCGTCGCCAGGGCCTTGCCGTTGTCCCGGACGATCTTCCGGAACACCAGGTCGAGGCTCTGGATCGCCGTGGTGCCCTCGTACAGAGTGTCGATCTTGGAGTCGCGGACGTACTGCTCCAGCGGGTAGTCCTGGAGGAAGCCGGAGCCGCCGAAGGTCTGGAGGGCCTCGTGCCCGAGCAGCTCGTACGCCCGCTCCGAGCCGACGCCCTTGACCAGCGGCAGGAGCAGGTCGTTGACCCGCTTGGCGAGCCTGGTGGCCTTCTCGTCACCGGCCGCCTCGGCGATGGCCACCCTGTCCTGCCAGCAGGCGGTGTACAGGACGAGCGCCCGCAAGCCCTCCACGTACGACTTCTGCAGCAGCAGCGAACGCCGGACGTCGGGGTGGTTGGTGATGGTGACCCGCGGCGCGGTCTTGTCGGCCTGCTGGACGAGGTCGGCGCCCTGGACCCGGTTCTTGGCGTACTCGAGGGCGTTCAGGTAGCCGGTGGAGAGGGCGGCGATCGCCTTGGTGCCGACCATCATCCGGGCGTACTCGATGATCATGAACATCTGCCGGATGCCCTCGTGCTTGTCGCCCATCAGCCAGCCCTTGGCCGGTACGCCGTGCTCGCCGAAGGTCAGCTCGCAGGTGTTGGAGACCTTCAGCCCCATCTTGTGCTCGACGTTGGTGGCGAAGACGCCGTTGCGCTCGCCCAGCTCACCGGTCTCCTCGTCGAAGTGGTACTTCGGCACGACGAAGAGCGAGAGACCCTTGGTGCCCGGGCCACCGACCCCCTCTACACCGACCGGGCGGGCCAGTACGTAGTGGACGATGTTGTCGGTCAGGTCGTGCTCGCCCGAGGTGATGAAACGCTTGACGCCCTCGATGTGCCACGAGCCGTCCGGCTGCGGGACGGCCCGGGTGCGGCCGGCGCCGACGTCCGAGCCGGCGTCCGGCTCGGTGAGGACCATGGTGGAGCCCCACTGCTTCTCGACGAAGAGCTTGGCCCACTTCTTCTGCCGTTCGGTCCCCTCGACGTGCAGCACGTGTGCGAAGGACGGGCCGGACGCGTACATCCAGACCGGAGCGTTGGAGCCGAGCACCAGCTCGGCGAGGGCCCACCAGAGGGCCCGCGGAGCGTTGGTGCCGCCGAGCTCGGGCGGCAGGTCCAGCCGCCAGAACTCCGACTCCATGAAGGCCCGGTACGACTTCTTGAACGACTCCGGCAGCGGCGCGGTGTGCGTGGCCGGGTCGAAGACCGGCGGGTTGCGGTCGCTGTCCGTGTAGCTGGCGGCCAGGTCCTCCCGGGCGAGGCGGTCGACCTCGGCGAGGATGCTGCGCGCGGTGTCGGTGTCGAGCTCGGAGTACGGCTCCTGGCCGAACGCCCGGTCCGCCCCGAAGACCTCGAACAGGTTGAACTCGAGGTCCCGCAGGTTGCTCTTGTAGTGGGTCATGCTCACTGGCCCCGCTTCCGGACAGGTGTTACCGATCAGTAACTCCGACTCTATTACCGGCAAGTAGACAGCGACAAGCCGATCACCGAAGTGACGGCGATTACACAATCACGGTGGGCGTACCGGGCGTAGCAGCGGGCGGACGAGGTGTGACTCTCGCCGCCGATCTCGGCACCAACCCTGGCCTCCACGCCGGTGCGGTGTCACCGAGCGCAACACAGCCTCCGGTCCGGCCACCCTCATCCGGACGCTTTGCTCTGCACCCATCTACGCACCGCTAACCGATAGTCGCTGTTCGAATCGATCCGCGCGGCGGCTGCCAGAAAGAAGGAGCAGGTCAGAGCCGTGGCGCGTATTCGGGTGCAGAGCAAAGCGAGCGAAGCGGAGGTGGCCGTCCGGCGCTCGCGACTACGATGCGTGTTCGCTGATCAATGGTCACGCTATGCAACCGCAGCGCCGGCGTGACGAAGACACGCGTCGCCGAGCGGCGTCAGCTCTCGGGAGCGCCGACCTCCCAGCTCGGCACGGCCGCCGTCGCTCCGGTGCGCGCACCCGTGTACTCCATCAGGACCAGGGCGATGTCGTCGTCCAGGCGGCCGTGCACCCACTCGACCAGGGCCGTCTCCAGAGACGCGAGCCCGTCGGCGACGGTGCCGTGGCCCAGTAGCCGCCAGGCCCGGTCCGCGGTCGGGAAGAACTCGCCGTCGCGGCGCGCCTCACCGAGCCCGTCGGTGAAGAGCAGCAGCCGGTCGCCCGGCTCCAGCCGCTCGACCCGCGGCCGCACCGCGGGCATGAACCCGAGCGGGGGCGCCGGTGCCGGTGGTTCGAGCGGGATCACCGCGCCCCGCCGCAGCAGCAGCGGCGGCGGATGTCCACAGTTGACGATGGTGAGCGTCCCACCCCGCTCCTCGACGAGCGCGGCGGTGACGAAATCCTCGTCACCGACGCTGCGGGCGACCGCGCGGTCCAGATCGGCGACGACGGCACGCAGGTCGGCCCGCTCGAACGCCACGTGCCGGTACGACCCCAGCACGATGCTCGCCAGCCGTACGGCGTCCAGCCCCTTGCCGCGCACATCACCGATGATCATGCGTACGCCGTACGGGGTGTCGAGCGCCTCGTACAGGTCGCCGCCGATCTCCGCCGTCGCGGTCGACGAGATGTAGCGTCCGGCGACCGACAGCGTGCCGACCTGCGGGCCGAGCGGACGCAACACCGCCTGCTGGGCCACCGCCGCGAGCTTGGACAACTCGGCGATCCGCTCGGCCTGCCGTTGTCGAACCGAGGCCACCGCCACCGCGATCCCGGTGGCGAGCGCGATGCCGACCACGCTCATCCCGTTGATCAGGGAGACGGACTTTTCGCAGGAGGCGTCAGTGGTGTTCATGGCAGTGGCCGCGAAGGTGGCGCCGATGGCGGTGGCGGCGACGCCGACGCCCAGCACCACCCGCCAGGACGCCAGCGCGGCGGCCAGGAAGGGCGCCGCCGCCATCAGCGCGATGTAGTGCGCCGCGCGGCCGTCCGCCAGCTCCACCGCGGAGACGATCGCGAGCAGGGCGACGGCCGCGCCGAGACCGGCGCGGGATCCGGGGCTCAGCGGGCTTCGGCCCGACTGGAAGGGATGTGTACGTACGAAGGACAGCATGCCTGATCGACGTGAACGGGTGAATGAACCTGGCCCGTCGTCCGAGCAGGTTCTGTCCGGCCGGATCGTGACGTCGGCCGGATCGCCGTCGGACATCCGCTCAGCCGAGCACCTCGTACCGGACGGTCATCGCGCCGACGTCGAGGGAGGCGATGTCGGCGAAGGCGGCCCGGGACAGGTCGAGGCAGCGCCCGTCGATGAAGGGGCCGCGGTCGTTGATCCGTACCACGACCGACTTCCCGTTCGCCGGGTTGGTCACTCGGACCTTCGTACCGAACGGCAGCGTCTTGTGCGCCGCGGTCAGCGCGTCGGGGTTGAACGACTCCCCGCTCGCGGTCAGCTGGCCATCGGAGTAGAAGGAGGCACCGCAGGAGCCGCTGTCGACCACCTTCGGCGCGGGCGTGGTCTTCTTCGCCGTCGGCTTCGGGGCGGCCGTACGCGCCTTGCCCCGGGAGGCTGCCTGCGGGGAGCGGGTCAGTGCCGGGCTGGCGGTGGCGGTGGCGCTCGGCGTCACGCTGGGACTCGGCGACGCGGCGGGCGAGCTGGGCGCCAGGCTGGTGGGCACGGTGCTGGGGGTCAGCTCGATGGCGACCGGCCGGGAGTCCGTACCCGAGGTCAGGTGCACGGCGCCGACGGCGCCCCCGACCGCGAGCGCGACGCCGAGCGCCGCCGTCGCCGCGATACCGGCCGGCGAGAAGATCCTGCGGGTACGGGAGTGCCTAGCAGCCACCAGCCCGGTCCTTTCGTCCGCTGAACAAGCCGGGTCGGACCGTAACGAGAGAGGCACTTCCGAAGTCAACGTGATCACGGTGGTATGCCCGTATTTGCAGGCATACGTGTACCCGATCATCCGACCCGTGATCCACCGGGCGGCCTGCCTCGCCCGGAACCGCGATCGGATCCGGCCCTACCACCGCCCCGGCCCACCGCCCGCCCCGGCAGCTGCCGGAAGATGGGCAGATGCCCGCTGCACTGAGCCAACGTCTTGTCGAACTGTTCCAGTGGCTCGACCCCGGGCCCGGCTCGACCCACCTGGTCAGCGACATCTCCGGCTGGTGGCGGGACCCGGACGTACTGGCCGCGCTCGGGCCGGCCCTCGTGGCGCCGTTCCGCGCCGCCCGGCCCACCGTGGTGCTCGCCCCCGCGGTCACCGGCCTGCTGGTCGGCCCGCTGGCCGCCACCGCGCTCGGCGTCGGCTTCGTACCGGCACACAAGCCCGGCGACGGACGGCTGCCGCCCGGCCCGTTGACCTGGGCGCAGAGCCCGCCGGACTTCCGGGGCCGTCAGGTCGACCTGGCCGTACGGGAGCGACACCTCGGCCCCGGCGACCGGGTGCTGGTGGTGGACGACTGGGTGGCGACCGGCGCGCAGGTACGCGCCCTCTACGACATCTGCCGGACGCGTGGGGCCGAACCCCTCGGCACCGCCGCCGTAGCCGTCGACTGCACCCCGGAGACCGCCGCCGAGCTGCGGGTACGCGGGCTGGTCTCGGGCGCCGACCTGAACGACTGACCTCGGTCGAGCCGGTCGCGCGTCCCTCGGCGCACACCGACGTCGCCGGCTACTTCCCCCACATGACCTGAACGAACTCCTCGACGGCGGTGCAGACCCGGCCCAGCGCCTCGGCCGAGCGGACCAGCGGCCCCGGCAACAACAGCGAATGGTCCGCCTCCGGGATCTCCACCAGGTGTGGGCTGAGCCGGCGGGCCGCCGCGCTGTCCCACGTCCGGTCCGCGGCACCCCCGATCAGCAGGAACGGGGCTTCCGCGCGCTGCAACGCGTCGACCACCTCGGGCAGGTGCAGCAGCGGGGTGAGCCAGACCGCCGGCAGCGCCCGGTCGGCGGCGAGCGGCGCGGCGAGGCTACCGACCGACTTGCCCACCAACAGGTCGGTCGACTCGGTCAGGGTCGGACGGACGCGCTCCGCCACCCACGGGCCGTGCTGCTCGGCGGCGAGTCCGGCCGGGAACTCCCAACCGATCTCGTGGAGGGCGAACCCGGCCCGGCGCAGCGACTCCCCGACGTACGCGAACAACGGCGCCCGGGTGTCGTACCCCATGCCGGGGATGAACACCGCACGTCGCTTCGCCATGGTCGCCTCCCGTGGTCGACTGCCGCTCCCGTCACCGTACGCCCGACCACAGCCGCCCGGGGCCAACGAGCGAGCCGCGCAGCAATCGCCCCGACCCGGGCCGGGAAAAGCAGCGGCGCCCGGTCCCGCGCTCGCCTAGCCTCGGCAGGATGTGGCCTCGGATCGGCGAACTGCGCACCCTCGCCCTCGGCACTCCCGGTGAGCTGCGGAGCACGCTGAACGGCCTGGTGCTCGCCGGGGTGAAGACGGCGACCGCCGGCCTGCTCACCGAGTACGCCGAGGAGCGCGAGGACCTGGAGCACGTCGGCGAACGGCTGGTACTGGTCGACGACGACAACCACCTGGTCGGGGTCGTGGAGGTCACCGCCGTCGAGGTGGTCCGCTTCGCCGACGTCAGCTGGGACTTCGCCCGCTCGGAGGGTGAAGGTGACCCGTCGATCGAGGACTGGCGCTCGGGCCACGCAGCGTACTGGGCGCGACTCGGCACCCCGGTCACGGACGACACCGACGTGGTCTGCCTACGCTTCCGCCTCCTCCCGACCGACGACGGTGTCATCGGCACCTGACGGGCCGGTCGACCCGGAGCGGCTCAGGCTCGGCGCAGCTCCGGCAGCAGCCGGGTGGCGACGTCCACCAGGGTCTCCTCGTCGCCCGCGTACCAGCTGCTGGCCCGCGGCCAGTGCGTCACCACGTCGGTGAAACCCAGCTCGGCGGCACGCCCGACCTGATCGGCGAAGAACTGTGCGCTGCTCAGCGAGAAGACCGGGGCCGCGTCCAGCGAGAGGTAGCGGTCCATGGTGGCCGGATCACGACCGGCCTCGTCCAACGTCCGTTCCAGCCGCTTCGACAGCTCCGCGACCCCGGCCCACCAGCTCTCCAGATCGTCACCACCGTCACCCGTGGTGACCCAGCCCTGGCCGAAGCGCGTCACCAGCCGCATCGAGCGGGGCCCGTTCGCGGCCACCACGAACGGCACGCGGGGCGTCTGCACGCAGCCGGGGTTGTTCCGGGCGTCGACGGCGGCGAACCACTCACCGCGCCAGGTCGTGCCGTCCTCCCGTAGCACCAGGTCGAGCAGCTCGACGAACTCGGCGAACCGGTCCACCCGCTGCCGCGGGGGAAGGGTCTCTCCACCCAGTACGGCGGAGTCGAAGCCGATACCGCCGGCACCGACGCCGAGCAGCGTACGGCCACCGGAGATGTCGTCCAGCGCGGTGATCTGCCGAGCGAAGGCGGCCGGATGGCGGAAGTTGGGCGAGGCGACCAGGGTGCCGAGCTTGATCCGCGACGTCACGGTGGCCGCCGCGGTGAGCGTGGTCATCGAGTCGAACCAGGGTCCGTCGACCAGGTCACGCCAGCCCAGATGGTCGTACGTCCACGCGTGGTCGAAGTTCCACTCGTCCGCCTGCCGCCAGCGCCGCTGCGACTCCGCCCAGCGTTGGTCAGGAAGGATCACGATGCCAATACGCATGATCGCAGCCTAGTCCGGCGGCCGGCGGTTACCTTGACCATACGTTGATCATCGATATAACGTCCGGCATGCGCGCACGCCTGGGTAGGCCGGAGAGTCGTACCGTCGTCGTCTGGGCGGCGCTCACGGCCGTCATCTGCGGGCTCTTCAGTGCCGCGCTCGCCACCTGGGCCGCCTGGCACACCGCGCGGCCGCTGCCGGATGCCACCGAGACCACGGCGATCGTCGCCGAGGTGCTCCCCGGATACGAGATCAACGAGGTCGATCCGGGGCCGGCGCTCTTCACCTTCTACAGTCAGCCGCTGCGTCCCGGGAACCTCAAGGCCGTGCTGTTCCCCGACGGCGGCGAGTACCAGCAGGGCACGACCGTGGCGACCGTCAAGGCGGTGCCTCCGGCTGCACAGCAGGAGACGCTCGCGCTCGCGCAACGCCGGCTCCGCGAGACCGGCTGGCGTACGTTCCCGCCACACGTCGTACCCGAGGTGACCTGCCGGGCCGGCGGCGGCTGCACGCCGACCGGTGGGCCGAGCAACGTCAGCCTCGTCGCACGTCGTGACGACACCGCCCTCGACATCCATTGGCTCGCGAACCCGTCGATCGACGGCACGCACCTCACTGTGGCCGTGTACCGGGCCACCCCGCCCGCCGTGCTGCCCGCGGGCATCGGCGGTGGCCTCGTCGGCGCCCTCCTCGGCGGGCTGGTCTTCGCCTGGGCGAGCCGGCGGACGCGGCCTCCGCACCCCGCCGGCAACGGCGTGACCGTCCTGTACGCGATCACCATGCTGTTCTGGTGGGCGCCCGTGCTGCTCACCGCGCCACAGCTGCTCGGACACCACCGCGACGAGCCACACCCGGTGTGGCACCCGCTCTGGGAGTGGCTCGGCCAGCCCGCGCTCTCCCTCTTCTTCGTGGTCGGGGCGGGCTGCGCGCTCTTCGCGCTGGCGCTCGCCACTGTGCCCCGCCGCGACGCCGATCCGCTCGCCACCGCCGCCCCGGAGTTCGCGCAATAAACCGGTGACACGGGTCGAACCGGCCGCTAGGTTGGCGCGGTGCCCGAGCTTCGCCAACTGACCGCCGGCCACGCGGACGCGCTGCTCGACTTCGAGCGGGCAAACCGGGAGTTCTTCGCCCGCTCGGTGCCTGACCGGGGCGACGACTACTTCACCAGGTTCGCCACCCGCCAGGCTGAGCTGCTCGCCGAGCAGGCCGCCGGGCTGTGCCACTTCCACGTCCTGGTCGACGCCGACGGGTCGGTGCTGGGTCGGTTCAACCTGGTCGACATCTCCGCAGACGGCAGCGCGGATCTGGGCTTCCGGGTCGCGGAGCGGGTGACCGGTCGCGGCGTGGCCACTGACGGCGTCCGCCGGGTCTGCGCGCTGGCCAGGGATGAGTACGGGCTGCGCCGGTTGTACGCGTCGGCCGCGCTCGACAACGCTGGCTCACTCGGGGTGTTGCGGCGTACCGGCTTCACACCCGTCGGTGCGGTCGTGCTGAGCGGCCGCCCCGGGCGCAGGCACGTCCTCGACCTGGCGGTCTGACCGAACGGCCTCCCCGCTCGGCCTCCGACGTGTCGCTTCCTGACCGCGCCGTCGCTTGTGCTTCGACCTGCTCGTGAACGGACCACCGGCGGTTGTTCGAGCAGGCCGAGGCAGCCTGCGCCCGGGCAACCAGCGCCGCCACGGAATGCTGGACAACGTCGTCAGCACCCCTAGGAGCAGGGCCACGAAACCGGCCGCACCCAGCCCGCCCTGTAGGCGGCCTCGGTGCCCGCTGAGCTGGTCGAAGTCGGTGACGAAATCGGTCGGGTCCGAACGGTTGACCCAGACCCCCACCTTTTCGCCGTACGACCGGCACACCTCGACGCAGGGGACCTCCTGCTCGTACGTCCGGCCATCGAAGTCGTAGCGGAAGTACATGGTGGTCTTGCCGCGGCCCTTCGTGACCCGGTCGAAGATGATCGCCTGCGCCGGCTCGCCGCCCGCCCGCAGTTCGACCGCCCAGTCGTCCAGCGCGCTCTGGGTGTGGATCGGCAGCCAGAGCAAGAGGCCGCCGGCCACCATCAGCAGAACACGGCCGACGATCCGCCAGGGCGGGGTATCGAGCCGGGTGAGCGCAGCATGCACGCGATCACGGTGCCATCCCGACGCAATCGTTCACCTGCTCCCGGCGGATTCGGCCGGCCGCCCTCCACTCGTCGTCACCCGCGGTCACAGGCGGCTCACCCTGACCCCGCCGATGATGCCGTAGGCGCGAACGCGGACGACGGGGGCCGACGGCGAGGGCGTACCCGCTTCGACCCTGCGCCCGCCGAACAGGTGGAAGCCCTCGATCTCGACGTGGGTGTCGGCGGGCACCCGGAGCTTCACCCCGCCGATGAGCGACACCTTCGTCAACGTCGTCTCGGGAGCCAGCTCGGCGCCGGTGAGGTCGATGTCGGCGCCGCCGATCGACGTGACGACCGCGGTGTCGTCGGCCCTGCCGCCAACACGCTGCTCGTGACCGCCGAGGAGGGAGATCTGCCAGTTGATCCGCTTCGAGGGATCCGTGTTCGCCATGTCCTCGATGCTCTGGACCCACACGTCCGAGGGTAGGTGTCGTTAGTCGTGAAGGGACCCACGACGGTTGTCATGACGATCCGCACCGAAGCCCAGGTATCGCCGCCGGTCCGGGAGCCCGGCGTTGCTCCGCCGGAAATCCGTTGGTGACGGCGGTAGTCGGAGGTGTTGGCTGTATCGATGAGCGCACAGTCGAATTCGACAGCAGCCGGGGAAGGCAGCGCGGGACGCTTCCGCGATCCGAAGTCCAGGCTGTGTGGCTTGTCTTCTGACGAGATCTTCGTCCGTTGCCCGCGCTGTGCCGGCCGGGCTTCGGTCCGTCCTGACCCTGAGTCGGTCGGCAGCTCCCGGCGTGATTTCTGGCTTCGCCGTCGGCTCAGTTGTCTGGGGTGCGCGTATACGGAACTCTGGGAGGCTCCTCGCCTCGCTAACAACGCGCGCGCATTGCCTGAGTTCTCGGGTCCGAACGACCCGTACTTCGGCCTGCCCCTCTGGCTCTCGCTGGAGTGCCGTGGGCGGGTGCTCTGGGCGTACAACGTCGAGCACCTGGACCTGCTGGAGGCGTACGTGTCCGCTCGGTTGCGGGAACGCGGCCAGTACATGGGAAGCCAGAGCCTGGTTGAACGCTTGCCCGCGTGGATCAAGCTTGGCAAGCACCGCGCCGAGCTGCTGGACGCAATAGGTCAACTTCGGGCGCTACTTGCCTGACCGCCGGCGAACCGGCCGAAAATACAACAGCGACGGCGCGGACGGTGGTGCAGCGGATCTCCTCGTCGGGCAGTCGTAGGCCGTCCGGCGACAAGTGCGGTTAGTTGGCCGACGGCGGCGTCCATGGTGTGGAGCGCCTCGCGATCGGTTGGTAGGCGCTGGCGCGGTCGACGACCTCGGCCGTCGTCAACTCCGGCGTGACTGCGTAGATCAGATCCGAGATGTCCGGGTAGCCCAGGTCGCGTTCGAGGCGGTCCAGCCAGTCGCCCCGCTCGGCGAAGTCCGCAAAGTCGTACCGCATGATCCGCTCGACGAGGACAACCGCCTCGCAGCGCTTGATCTAGCGTTGCCGCCATGGGCGTTGAGGGCTGGATGGCGGACACTCGCACCTCCTACGACACAGTCGCTGCTAGTTATGCGGATCTTCTGCGCAACTTCCTGGATGAAACGCCCTACGAACGAGCGACTCTGGCTTTGTTCGCCAGCTTCGTTCAGGCCGCTGGTGGTGGGCCAGTCGTGGACGTGGGCTGTGGATCAGGGCGCATCACCGCCCACCTGCACAAGCTCGGCGTGGACGCCTTCGGAATCGACCTGTCGCCAGTGATGATTGAGGTGGCTCGGCGTGACCATCCGGGGCTGAGGTTCGAGGTGGGCTCCATGACCGACCTGGACCTGGCTGAGGGCTCGGTCGCCGGCTTGGTCGCCTGGTACTCGCTGATCCACATTCCCGACAACCAGGTCGGCTCGGTCTTCGCACACTTCCGACGAGTGCTGCGTCCCGGCAGCCCTCTACTGCTCAGCTTCCACGTCGGTGACGAATCACGGCTCAAGACTCAGGGCTACGGCGGCCACCCGATGAAGGTTTACGTCCACCGTCGGCAGCCCGCTCGGGTGGCGGCATGGCTGCAAGAAGGCGGCTTCACGGTCGAGGCACAGATGACTCTCACCTCGGCCGAGAGCTCGCTCGGCGGGATCATCTTTGCCCGTCGCCGGTCTTGAGCGGGCCACGATTCGCCCCAGGCGGCCATGATCTACCAGCACGCCAGCTCGGAGGCGGATCGGGCCATCGCCCAGGCGGTGAGCGACGCGGTGAAGGCCGAGCGCAAGAAGGCCAAGAAGTCGGCGGCCGGCCCCTCGGACAAGGCGACGGGCAAGGGCAATAAGGCCGGTAAGAAGCGTGGCTAGTGGCCCGTGGATGGCCCATCGGGCGCTGGCGGCCCGTGGAACATCGAAGGCCCTGGCTGGGACTTGCGTCCTGGCCAGGGCCTTTCGGTTGGAGCGGGTGACGGGAATCGAACCCGCACTGTCAGCTTGGGAAGCTGATGTTCTGCCATTGAACTACACCCGCAGCGGCACCACTGTACCCGAGTCACCGGTCACCCGCATCCAGGTACCCCCTTGGCACACCGGCTGCAACCCGGCGCCGGACGGGCTGGCGGACCAGCGCTCACGCCCCGACAGATGGTTTCACCATGGCAAGGTATAGGTGTTCTCAAATCTCTCGATGACTTGTAGCGTCTGCCTCACGTTCTCAGCCACGGCGTGACACACCTCCTGTCGCGCTGCCAGAAAGAGGTGGGCCCATGGGACTCCGTCCCAATCTGCTGACCCGGCGTACCGCCGGCGTCGCGTCCACGACCCTCGCGCTGCTGCTCAGCACGGCCGCCGTGGGCGTCCTTCCGGCCGCTTCGGCCGTCTCCGCCGCCCCTGCGGGCACCTGCGTCGAGCCAGCCGACGCCCACGCCGACGCCCGCGTCAAAGCGGGCAGCGCCGCCAAGCACGAGCCGAACGAGTTGACGGCCACCCAGATCAAGGAGCGCGAGGCCGACCTGGCCGCCGCGCTCCGCGAGCGCGCCAACCGGCGTACGGGCGCTGTCGCACCGCTCGCCACCGTCACGATCCCGGTGGTCGTGCACGTGATCCAGGAGAACAGCACCCGGGCCGGCGGCAACATCCCGGACTCGATGATCAACAACCAGATCACCGTGCTGAACCAGGCGTACAGCGGGGCGACCGGCGGAGCGGCCACGGCCTTCGCCTTCCAGCTCAGCAAGATCAATCGAGTGGTCAACCCGTCCTGGTACCCGATCCTCGACGGCTCCTCGGCCGAGCGTTCGATGAAGTCGGCGCTGCGTGAGGGCGGCAAGAACACCTTGAATCTCTACCTGGGCGACGTGACCCCCGGCCTGCTCGGCTGGGCGACCTTCCCGCAACGACGGCTCAACAGCGCCGACGGCGTGGTCGTGCTGAACGAGTCGCTGCCGGGCGGCAACGAGACCAACTACAACCAGGGCGACACCGCCACCCACGAGGTCGGCCACTGGCTGAACCTCTACCACACCTTCCAGGGCGGCTGCTCCGGCTCGGGCGACAGTGTCGATGACACCCCGGCCGAGGCCACGCCGGCGTACGAGTGCCCGACCGGTCGGAACACCTGCAGCGCTGCCGGCCTGGACCCGATCACGAACTTCATGGACTACACCTACGACTCGTGCATGTACCAGTTCACCCCTGGGCAGGCGAGCCGCATGTTGACCGCGTGGAACGCCTACCGCGCGGCCTGACGTCGACACGTAACGTCGGCGCCGGCCCTCTGGACGGACAAGGGCCGGCGCCGACGTTTCACTCCCCAGGAACGCGTTCAGGCTGCCGAGCGGTGGACGTCGCGGCGCCCGTGGCGGGCGGGACGAGCCTGCGGTACGACCGGAGTCAGATCGGCCGGCCGATCGTCCGCGTGCGGGTCGAGCCAGACCTGCACGCCTGGGCGGCCGCACCCCTCGCCCGGCCCACCGGCGCTGCCGGAGTCGCGCCGAGTCAGCATGGCCACGTCGACGGTGAATTCGAAGAGCCGCCAGTCGACCTGGGACGCTGCCCCGGCCCTGGCCGCGAGCCGGGCCACCCGGGCCTGGTCGGTGACCGGGTGGGCGTGCCCCGCCACGTACGCCTCGTCATCGGTCTCCTCCGGCGGGAAGGAGTGCAGTGCGTAGCGCCCGTCCCGCTCCAGGTCACGCCGTTTGGGCGAGTCGATGATGAAGCAGAAGAGCCCCTCGTCGGTGATCACCGGAGACACCGGGTGCACCCGGGGCCCGCCGTCGGCACGGACCGTGGCCAGATAGCCGAAGCCCGGACCGTACTGCTGCATGAGAACGCGGATCCCGTCGGCGAGCCGGGGCTCGTCAGCTGCGAATTCGGACCAGGAAGCCATGCAGGCATTCTATCGAACAAATGTTCGACGAGCGACACGACGCGCTGGTCACCGACACCGGATTCGAGTCGTCCGAACGGGCCTCGCTATGGTGGTGCGATGCTGCTCTCCGACCGCGACCTGGTCTCCGAGATCAAGGCCGGCACGCTCGGGCTGGAGCCGTTCGAGCCCACCCTGGTGCAACCGTCGAGCATCGACGTACGTCTCGACCGGCTCTTCCGGGTCTTCAACAACCACCTCTACACGCACATCGACCCGGCACAGCAGCAGGACGACCTGACATCGGTGGTCGAGGTACCCGACGGGCAGCCGTTCGTGCTGCACCCGGGGGAGTTCGTGCTCGCCTCGACGCTCGAGGTGATCTCGCTCGGCGAGCAGCTCGCCGGCCGGCTGGAGGGCAAGTCCAGCCTGGGCCGGCTCGGCCTGCTGACCCACTCCACCGCCGGCTTCATCGACCCGGGATTCTCCGGCCACGTGACGCTGGAACTGTCGAACGTGGCGAACCTTCCGATCACGCTCTGGCCGGGCATGAAGATCGGCCAGCTCTGCATCTTCCGGCTCTCGTCACCCGCCGAGCACCCGTACGGTTCGGCCGTCTACGGCTCGCGCTACCAGGGTCAGCGTGGCCCGACGCCGAGCCGGGCGTGGCAGAACTGGCGCACCTGGCCCACCCGCTGACCGGCGATCGGCCCCGGAACCCGACGCACCTCGCGCCTCACCAGGCGCACGGAGAGGCCCCTCCCACTCGGTGGAAGGGGCCTCTGCGCGGAACGATCAGTCGGGACGACCGAAGCTGTGGATGGGGCCGTCGTCGACCTTCTTCATCTTGATCGGCACCCCGGCCTGGGAGGCGTGCACCACCCATCCGCCGCCGACGTACATGCCGACGTGGTGCAGGTCGCTGTAGTAGAAGACGAGGTCGCCGGGGCGGAGGTTGGCACGGCTCACCGTCTTCGTCACCCTGCGCTGCTGCGCGGCGTTGTGCGGCAGTGACACCCCGGCCTTGGCCCAGGCCGCGAGCATGAGCCCGGAGCAGTCGTACGAGTCGGGCCCGTCGGCTCCCCATACGTAGGGCTTGCCGATCTGGGCGCAGGCGAACTTCACCGCCACCCCGGCGGCGCCACCCGGATAGGTGGCCGGGCACGGGGCCGGACGCAGCGGGCCGCCGCCGCCGTTGCCGTACACCTTGATCCGCAGCTTCTGCAGCCGGTCGATCTCGGCGTTGATCTGCTTCTTCTTCGCGGCCAGCTGGGCCTCGGTCCGGGTCAGCTGGGCGACGAGCTCGTCCAGCGGCGCCTTCTGCCGGGCCAGTTCGTCGCGCAGGTCGACGACCTGGGCGACGTCCGTCTGCTGGTTGTGGGCGAACCGGTCGAGCAGCTCCAGCTGGCCGACGACGTCACTCGGTGACTGGCTGCCGAGCAGGGCGTTGACGGTGGACAGGTTCTCACCCTTGTACGCCCGCACCGCGAGCACGCCGACCTTGTCCATGGCCTGGTCGATCCGGAGTTGCAGTGGCTTGATCCGAGCAGCCAGCGCATCGGCCTGCTTGCGCTTGGCCACGAGCTCCTGACGGGTGGCGTTGTGCCGCTCGATCACGGGTTCGAGCTTGTTCCAGTCCTGGTCGATCTGGCGCTCGATCTCGGCGACCGACGGGTCGGCGTGCGCCGCTGTGGCACCGCCGGTCAGGACGACGCTGACGCCGATGAGGGCGGCGAGGACGGTGGTGATGCGGGACCAGCGTGGACGCGGCGCACCCGTCGTCGGGCCGGCTGTCGCCGACCGTCCGGACGGCGGCCGCGGGGCATGGTGTGCCACCGGGCTCCGTACTCCTTCTTCCTGACCGCCTACCGGGTTAGCTGACGGGTTCGGGCGGGAAGGTCGGCGCCCTACCGCAGTGGCTGCGGATTCACCCCGGAAACCTGGGTCCCCGGCTCGCTCGGCGAGCGACTCGGCGGTGTCGGACCGTTACCGCCCGGGTTGGACGGACCTGCTGCCGGCCGACGAATGATCAGCCTAGAGAGCGCCGTTACCGATCCGCAACCCGTCAGACGGTGACACTCCGTGTGTGACGCAGCGGGAGCGCACCCCTCGTGCGATTCCGAAGATTTTCTTCCGAACCCCCCGATCAATGGAAAGGTATTGACCAGGGCGCGACGGTGGAGCGAAGGTGACCAATACCTAAGACCCATCCGTACCTGGGGGTTCGATGCAACGATCGACCATGTCGAGGAGCAGGCGCGCCCTGCTCGCCGCCGCGGTGGTCACCGCCGCCGCGGCCGTGCCACTGACCGGCGGCCCGGCCGGGGCCGCGCCGGCCGGCGACCGTCAGCAGCAGTACGCCGCCGCGGCGAAGGAATACGGCGTGCCGGAGAGCGTCCTGCTCGGCGTCTCCTACCTGGAGTCCAGGTGGGACACCCACGCCGGCAGGCCCAGCACCAGCGGCGGCTACGGGCCGCTGCACCTCACCGACGCGGCTCACGTCGCGAGCCTGACCGCGGGCCACCACGTCCACCAAGGCGAGGACCCGCGCGGCGACACCTCCCGGCCGCTGACGGTCGCCGCGCCCGGAGGAGCCGAACCGTCCGCCGCGCCGGCGTCCGCGGCGCTACAGACCCTTCAGGCCGCCGCAGCGCTCACCGGGGCCGACGCCAGGGCACTCCGTACCGACCCGGCGGCCAACATCCGTGGCGGCGCGGCGCTGCTCGCCTCGTACCAGAAGCAGCTGGGCGGCCCGGTCGGCTCGGAGACCGACCCGGGAATCTGGTACGGCGCGGTGGCGCGCTACTCGGGAGCCGACACCGAGGAGACCGCTTCCGCCTTCGCGGACGAGGTGTACGACCAGATCCGCGCCGGTGCGAACCGACGAACCGACGACGGCCACCAGGTCACCCTCGCCGCGCACCCGGTGACCGCGCGGGCGGACACGGTGCACCGCCTCGGGCTGCGCAAGTCGCAGCGCCCGGACCGGGTGGAGTGCCCGGTCCGGCTCGGCTGCGAGTGGATTCCCGCGCCGTACGAGCAGTACGGCCCGGGCGCCGGCGACTACGGCAACCACGACCTGGGCGACCGGCCGGCCCAGCAGAAGATCGAGTACATCGTCATCCACGACACCGAGGGGTACTACGAGCCCAGCGTCGGCCTCGTGCAGCAGGCCGACTACCTGGGCTGGCACTACACGCTGCGCTCGGTGGACGGCCACGTCGCGCAGCACGTTCGGACCAAGGACGTCGGCTGGCAGGCCGGCAACTGGTACGTGAACGCCAAGTCGATCGGCATCGAGCACGAGGGCTTCGCCGGCCATGGCACCTGGTACACCGAGGCGATGTACCGGGCCTCGGCCAAGCTGGTCCGGCACCTGGCGCTGAAGTTCGGCATCCCGCTGGACCGGCAGCACATCATCGGGCACGACAACGTTCCCGGCACCGTCGCCTCGACCGTGGCCGACATGCACTGGGACCCGGGCCCGTACTGGGACTGGTCGCACTACTTCGATCTGCTGAAGGCGCCGTTCCGGACCACCGGCACCAAATGGACCGGCCTGGTCACCATCGACCCGGACCTCGCCGTCAACCGGCCGGCGTTCGTCGGCTGCAACCAGCAGCCGCCGGGCGTGCCGAGCCCGCCGCCGCCGGCCGAGCCCTGCCCGCTACGGGGTTCCTCCGCGGTCATCCTGCACAACGCGCCGAGCCACGACGCCCCACTGGTCAACGACCTGGGTCTCCGTCCGGACGGCTCGCCGAACACCATGTACATCTCCGACCACGGTGCCCGGGCCTCGGCAGGCCAGACGTACGCGGTGGCCGAGGTCCGCGGTGACTGGACGGCGATCTGGTACCTCGGCCAGAAGGCGTGGTTCCACAACCCGGCCTCGGCACCGACCGCGAAGTGGGCCACCGGGTTCGTGGTGACTCCGAAGCCGGGGAAGGCGACTATCCCCGTCTACGGCCGGGCTTACCCGGAGCAGGCCGCCTACCCGGCCGGCGTGCCGTACCAGACGATCTCCCCGATGCAGTACACGCTCACCGCCGGGCAGCGGTACGCGGTCGGCGACGTGCTGCCGAGCGAGTACTACAAGGCCTCCACCTTCGACGGCTCGTCCCCAGGCGACTGGACGGTGATCCGGGGCGACCTGCGGTACGTGCAGATCCAGTTCGGCCACCGCATCATGTACGTCAACCTCGACGACGTGCTGCTGCTCCCGTCCGCGGTGGGCGCACCCCGCTGACGGACGGGGTGCGGCACCCCGCCGAGCGGGTCGTTCCGCCGTACGGAACGGGCTCGGGCACCGCGCCGAGCCGGCTCCGACACCTGGCTCGATGAGCGTCACGAGAAACGCGAGGGCCCCCGGTCGGTCGACCGGGGGCCCTCGGCGTACGTGGTGGATCAGCCGGGTCGTCGGAAGCCGGCGACGGGCATGTAGTTGATGCTCGCCACCTGTACCGGTTTGCCGGCCCGTGGTGCGTGCACCATCTGGTCGTTGCCGAGGTAGAGCCCGACATGGTGCAGGTCGCTGAAGAAGAAGACCAGGTCACCCGGGCGCGCCTCGGAGCGCGGGATGGCCTTGCCCTCGTTCCACTGGGCACCGGTGAAGTGGGTCAGGCTGATCCCGGCCGCCTTGTAGGCGTACTGCGTCAGGCCGGAGCAGTCGAACGAGTTCGGCCCGGTGGCACCCCACACGTACGGGTCACCGACCTGCTTGCAGGCCGTCTGGATCGCCGTGCGGGCCGCCCCGCTGACCACTCCCTTGACGGTCGGGCAGTTCTCCGGCATGACGACGCTCTTCGGCAGCGTCTTCTCGAGCCGCTTGATCTCGGCGTCGATGCTCTTCTTCTTGGCGGCCAGGTCGTTCTTCTGCTTTGTCTGGGTGGCGATGAGCGCGTCGAGTTTCTGCTTCTCCGCGTCGTACTTCGCGCGGACCTTGAGGATGCCCTCGACCTGCTTGTGCTCCTGCCGGGCCAGCCGGTCCAGGATGGTCAGCTGCTCGGTGAGCGTGTCCGGCTTGGCGCTGAGCAACAGCGCGCCGAGGTCCTGTGAGGGCCCGCTGATGTAGTAGCGGGAGGCGAGGTCACCGACCCGGGTCATCGCCAGCTCGGTCTGGAGAGAGAGCGGCTCGATCTTCTTTTCCAGCGCGGCCGACTTCTTCTGGTTGGCCTTCAGCTGCGCCCGCACCTTGTTGTACTGCTCGATCGTGGGTTCCAGCTGCTCCCACTGCTTGTCGATCTGCGCCTCGATCTCCTCGACCGAAGGCTCGGCGTGGGCCGGCACGGCGAGCAGGCCGGCACCGACGGCCGCAGCGGCGACCAGTGTGAGCAGACGATGGGCAGCCCGGCGAAGGCCACCCGGACGAGCGGGACGTCCCGGTGCGTGACGATGAGGGGGCATGGTTGCCACCGGCACCGACTCCTTAGCGACCGACCGCCGGGCGCCTCGCAGAGGGGAAGGGGGCGAGGGCAGACGACCCACAGCGGTCGGTGCCCCACGATAGGGAAGCGCCGAAGCGGAATCAAGGCGAGCCCGCGCGTCGTCACGTCTGCGGGACGGGCCGCGTACCGAGGGTGCACGCGCGACGGCGGTGGCAGGTGCCACCGCCGTCGTCGTTGCGGATGATCCGGGCGTACGCCTCAGCCGGCTACCGGCTCGGCCTGCTTGTCGCCCTGGGCCTGCTCCGGCTTCACGGAGCGGAGCAGCACGCTCGCCACGTCGATCACCTCGACCTGCTCGCCGGCTCCCTTGCCGTTCACGCCGTCACTGAGCATGGTCGAGCAGAACGGGCAGCCGACCGCGACCGTCTTCGCACCGGTGGCCATGGCCTCCTCGACGCGCTCGACGTTGATCCGCTTGCCGATCTTCTCCTCCATCCACATGCGTGCGCCGCCGGCGCCGCAGCAGAAGGAGCGCTCGCTGTTGCGCGGCATCTCGGTGAGCTCGCCCTCGATGGCGGTGCCGAGCACCTCTCGCGGCGGGGCGAACACCCGGTTGTGCCGGCCGAGGTAGCACGGGTCGTGGTAGGTGACCCCGCCGTCGACCGGCTGCACCGGGGTGAGCTTCCCGGTCGCCACCAGGTGGGCGAGGAGCTGGGTGTGGTGCACCACCTCGAACTCGCCGCCGAGCTGCCCGTACTCGTTGCCGAGGGTGTTGAAGCAGTGCGGGCAGCTGGCGACGATCTTGCGCTTGCTCTTCTCGCGGCCTTCGAACGCCTCGTTGAGCGTCTCCACGTTCTGCTGGGCGAGCATCTGGAAGACGAACTCGTTGCCGATCCGGCGGGCCGGGTCACCCGAGCAGGTCTCGCCCTCGCCGAGGATGGCGAAGGAGACGCCGGCCTCGTTCAGCAGCGTGGCGACCGCTCGGGTGGTCTTCTTCGCCCGGTCCTCGAACGCGCCCGCGCAGCCGACCCAGAAGAGGTACTCGAAGTCGTCGACCTCCCCGACCCGGGGCACCTCGAAGTCGAGGCCCTTGGTCCAGTCCTCGCGGGTGTTCTGCGGGGCACCCCACGGGTTGCCCTTGTTCTCCAGGTTGCGCAGCATGACGCCGGCCTCGGACGGGAAGCTCGACTCGATGAGCACCTGGTAGCGGCGCATGTCGACGATGTGGTCGACGTGCTCGATATCGACCGGGCACTGCTCCACGCAGGCACCACAGGTGGTGCAGGACCAGAGCACGTCCGGGTCGATGACGCCGCCTTCCTCCGCCGTACCGATGAGCGGCTTGTCGGCCTCGGCGAGGGCGAGCACGTCGACGTGCGCGAGTTGCGCGGCGGTGGCCTTCTCCTCACCGGTCAGGTCCTTGCCGCCGCCGGCCAGGAGGTAGGGCGCCTTGGCGTACGCGTGGTCGCGCAGGCTCAGCACCAGCAGCTTCGGCGACAGCGGCTTGCCGGTGTTCCAGGCCGGGCACTGCGACTGGCAGCGGCCGCACTCGGTGCAGGTGCTGAAGTCGAGCAGGCCCTTCCAGGTGAACTGCTCCACCTGGGCGACACCGAACTGGTCCTTCTCGGGGTCGGCCTCCTCGAAGTCCAGCGGCTTGCCGTTGCTGGTCATCGGGCGCAGGGCGCCGAGGCCGGAGCCGGCGGCCTTGGCCGGTTCACGCTTGAAGAAGATGTTGAAGAACGCCAGGAAGCGGTGCCAGGCCACGCCCATGGTGACGTTCAGCGAGATCACGATGAGCCAGGTCATCGAGATGACGATCTTGATGAGCGCGGCGACGCTGACGCCGGCCTCCCAGGCCGGAAGGGAGTTGCCGAGCGCATGGCTGACCGGGGTGGCCCAGACCGGGTACTCGAAGTGGTCGGTGGCCACCTTGAAGCCGCGGATCAGGAACCCGAAGATCAGGACCAGCAGCACGACCCACTCGACGAAGTAGCCCTGCCACATGGTCGAGCCGGTGAACCGGGAGCGACCGCCCGGCCGGCTGGGCCGGTTGCGTAGCCGGATCCCCATCAGCACGAGGATGCCGACCAGGCCGAGCACGCCGATGATCTCGGTAGCCAGGCCGAAGACCGTCCAGTGCCCGATGATCGGCAGCTCACCGCCGGTGCTGACCACCTCGAAGTACGCCTCGAGCACCAGCAGCGACAGTACGATGAACGCGACCATCACGAACCAGTGCGCCGCGCCCACCAGGCCCCACTTGAGCATGCGGGTGTGACCGGCGGTCTCCACCAGCATCTTCTTCGTGCGGGCGCCCTTGTCGGCGAACCGCTCCGGCGCGGGCTGCCCGAGCCGGATGACGGCCGTCATCTTCGTGACCGCGCGCACCGCAAGCCACACCGCCACGGCGGTGATGGCGGCCGCGAGGATCGTGGCGACGATCTGGACGCTGCCCATCGAGTTGGCCTCCCGGTCTGCTGCCTGTCGAGCGTCGGCGACCGGGCCGGGTCAGGCCGCGGGCGACGAGCCGCCGCTGCCACACCCTCGACCGGACCGATCGATGACCGCGCTCCGCCCGGTCATGCGGTGCAGCCTACGTGCAAGGTTACCCAGCAGTAACGTGAGTCGTCTCGCACCCGGGCCGCGCCGCCCTGCGCACACCATAGGGGCCCCCGCCCGAAACCGCCGGGCAGGGGCACGTCGAGTGAGATGGATCGGCCCGGAGCACGGCCGGCGGCGAGCCGCCGGCCGTGGTCAGCGCCAGCGCGAGAGCAGGATGAGGGAGGCGACCATCGCGCCGAAGCCCACCGCGAGGTTCCAGTAACCCCACGACAGGACCGGGTACGCCTGCTCGGAGAGGTAGTAGACCACCAGCCAGCCGATGCCGACGACGATCAAGGCGACCGCCGCGATCGGCAGCCAGACCGGGCTAGGCTTGCGCGTCGCCGCCGTAGCCGTCGGGCGTACGTCCGTCGGCGGGGTGTACACCTTCTTCTTACGAACCTGAGACTTGGGCACGACGCTCTCCAGAGGGGGTTATTGCGACCTCGTCCGGCCTGACAACCGGGCGCGAAGGCGACGGTCCATGGCCAATAATGTTCGACAGCTAGCGTAGTCCGGAAGGCCCGTCCAATCCACGAATGGGGTCAGGCCGGTGCGCGGAGTGACCGGAAAAGGCGAAAGTATTCGGATCACCGCCCCGGTCGCGACGCGGCGGATGACGGGAAGGAACGCTCGGTGGAGTACACATCCGGCGCTGCCTCCTGGCGGAAGGTGCTCCGGCGCGCCGTCGCCGGGCTACTGCCACGGCGCCCGCGGCAACGACGGCCGGGCTGGTCCATCGGCGTACCGGTGATCGCCGCCGCGGCCGGACTGCTCTTCACCACCACCGCGACCACCGCAGGCGGCATCGCCCTGCGCGAGGACCGGCGCCCCCAGCTCACCCAGTTGATCGAGGAACGCCGGCAGCAGGTGGCCGCGAGCGAGCGCCGGGCGGCGACGCTGCGCCAGGACATCGAGGAGCGGACCACCGCGCTCGGCGCGCAGGACGGCCCGATCAAGGCCCAGCAGGACCGTGCCGCCGGAAGCCTGGAGACGGCCGGCTTCACCGCGCTGACCGGCGTCGGCCTCACGGTCGAACTCAACGACGCGCCCCGCCGCAACGACCAGCGGCTACCCAAGGGGGCCAGCAACGACGACCTGGTGGTCCACCAGGGGGACGTCCAGGCGGTGGTGAACGCGCTCTGGGCCGGCGGCGCGGAGGCCATGTCAATCATGAACGTCCGCGTGCTGGCCACCAGCGCGGTACGCTGCGTCGGTAACACCCTGCTGCTGCACGGCCGGGTGTACTCCCCACCATTCAAGATCGTAGCAATCGGCGATCCGGCTTCCCTGCAGCAGGCTCTCGCCGGGTCTGAGGGAGTCCGCTTGTTCAGGGACGCGGTCGAGCACTATCAGCTCGGTTACCGGGAGAGCGTCTCCACGGTGACCGTGCCGGCGTTCGAGGACTCGACCGGACTGCGCTCGGCGAAGGTGCTTCATTGAACCGCTCGGCGAAGGTGCTCCAGTGAACGACGACGACCGACCCGACGGGCGGCACCGCGGCCAGACCGACGAGCCGACCGCGTTCCTGCCCAAGGTCGACCGCGCCGAGCCGGGCGCGACGCGCGCCCGGAATGCCTGGCCCGAGCCCGTACTGCCGCCGCGGGTCGGTCAACCACCGGCTGCCGGCGACATCACCGCGCAGGCGTCCCCTCCGCCGGATCAGCCGGCGCGCCCCCAGCCGAGCTCGCCGGAGGACGGTACCCATCCAGGAGGCACCGGTCGGTTCGCCCCGGATCCGGACCGGCCGCCGACCCGTCCGGCCGTGCGGTACGACGCGCCGCCGCCATGGCCCGGCACCACGCGGCCGGCGTCCCCCACCGGGCCGGGAAGCTCCTTCGCTGCCGACGGCGGACCACCGGCACGCCCGACGACCGAGGGCGAGAGCCCGAACCGGCCGTCGCAGCCTCCGCGCGCCCCCGACGCCGCCGTCCGGCCCGCCATCCCCGGCGGCCACCCGAACCATCCGCCCGTCGGGGCTCCGGCCGCTCCCGGTGGATACCCGAACCACTCACCCGCCGCCGGGGCCCCGGCACCCGGCTCCGGGCGTCCGCCGACCAGCACCGGCGACAGCCCGACAGCCTTCATACCCAGGGTCACCCCGCGCGGCGAACGCCCCTCGGGCGCGCCGATCGCCCCCGGCCCGCCGGCCGCCGACCCTGCGGCCACCGCACTCATCCCGGCCGTCTCCGCCGCCCCGACGCGGCGTCCGGCGCTCGACTCCACCGCCTTGATGGGCGCGGTCCCCAAGCCGCCGGAGACCGAAGAGCCGGCCGACGCCGGGCCTGCGGAGCCGCCGCGCCCCCGGCGGGGCGAGCGAGTCGTCCAGCTACGCCCCGAGCAGACAGGCAAGGGTTACCGGAGCGTCTACTCGGAGCTGACCCGACCGTCGTTCGGTTCACGGGTGCGCGGCGGCCTGCGGGTAACCGGCGAGGTCCTGATGACCTTCGGCCTGGTCGTACTGCTCTTCGCCGGTTACGAGGTCTGGGGCAAGTCCGCGATCGTCGACGCCCACCAGAACGACCTCAGCCAGCAGCTCGCGCAGGCGTGGGGGCCGACCGGGGATCCGACGGTCTCCGCTGCCGCCGCCACGCCTTCCGCCAAGCCGTCCCCGCCCGTCCATGGCAAGCCCATCGCGGGTCTCTACATCCCGAAGCTCGACAAGAACTGGGTCGTCGTCGAGGGCGTGACCCAGGCGGACATCCGGTACGCCCCGGGCCACTACCCGGACAGCGCCCTGCCTGGCCAGGTCGGTAACTTCTCCGTCGCCGGGCACCGCAACCGCGCCACGTTCTGGCGGCTGGACGAGCTGCGCGACGGCGACGCGATAGTGGTCGAGAGCAAGACCGACTGGTACATCTACAAGGTCGCCCAGACCCGGATCGTCAAGCCCACCCAGGTCGAGGTCGTGGCGCCGGTGCCCGGCAAGCCCGGCGAGACGCCCACCCGGCGCATGCTGACCCTCACCACGTGCAATCCCAAGTTCGACAACTACCAGCGGTTGATCATCCACGCCGAGTTGGACCGGACGCAGCCGAAGACGGCGGGTAAGCCGACAGAGCTGGGAGGCTGACGGGCGATGTACGCGTGGATCTGGCGCAAACTCCCGTTCGGCGTGGTCGGCAAACTCGCCGGGTCCGTACTGCTGGCCGCCGCGGCGGTGGCGCTGCTCTGGTACGTGGTCTTTCCGTGGGCCGAGCCGCTGCTTCCCTTCGACGACGTGCAGGTCACCCAGGACTCCGAGGTTCCCGGTGACCCGGCCGGTGACGTGATACCCGGAGACGCTCCGCCCGGCGACGAGCACGACCTGCCGTACGACACCGGGCGGAACAACACCCCACCCACCACTCCGAGCCGGTGAGACGATGCGCGTCCTTGTGATCGACAACTACGACTCGTTCGTGTTCAACCTGGTGCAGTACATCGGCCAACTCGGGGTGGAGTGCGAGGTACGCCGCAACGACGAGATCGACGTCGCCGAGGTGGGGAAGGTCGGCGCGGCCGGCATCCTGCTCTCACCCGGGCCCGGCAGCCCGGACCGCGCCGGCATCTGCCTGGACGTCATCCGGCGGTACGCGGGCGAGCTGCCCATCTTCGGCGTCTGTCTCGGTCACCAGGCGATCGGAGAGGCCTTCGGCGCTACCGTCGCCCGCGCCCCAGAGTTGCTGCACGGCAAGACGTCCGAGGTACGGCACCACTCGGTGGGCGTACTCGCGGGGCTGCCGGACCCGTTCACCGCCACCCGCTACCACTCGCTCGCCGTACTACCCGAGACCCTGCCGGACGAGCTTGAGGTCACCGGGTGGACCGGCTCCGGCGTGGTGATGGCGATGCGTCACCGCAGCCTTCCGATCGAGGGCGTGCAGTTCCACCCGGAGTCCGTCCTCACCGAGGGCGGTCACCTGATGCTCGCCAACTGGCTGGCCGCCTGCGGCCACCCCGAGGCGTTGGAGCGGGCACCGGCGCTGGCCGCCGAGGTCGACGCCCGCCGCCTGGCTGCCTTCAGCGCCGCCTGACCCGCAGGTCGACCCGGCCGGGTGGTCGACCCGGCCGGGTCGTACGGTCAGTCGTTGCGGGAGAACGTGCCCGACGGTGGCGGAAGCATCGGCAGACCGCCACCGCCACCGTTGCCCGTGCCCGGCGTGGTCGGCGTCGTCGTCGGCGTCGCCGGGGGCGTGGTCGGGTCGCTCGGTGGTGCCTCCGGCGCGGGGACGGTCACATAGATCGTCACCTGCTGGCCGCGCGGCAGGTCCTTGCCCGGCTCCGGGTCCTGCCGCTCGACGCGACCGGCCTGGTCCGCGGGAACCTCGCTCCCCTCGCGGACCCGCACGCGGTAACCGGCGTCCTCGAGTTCCTCCCGCGCGTCGTCCTCGGTGGCGCCGATCACCCGGGGCACCTGACGCACGTTGCCCTTGGAGACGGTGAGGGTGATCTTGGTGCCCTCGGCCACCTCCTTGCCGGGCTCCGGATCCATGTCGAGGACCGTGTTCTTCTCCCGCGCGCTGTCCTTCTCCTTCGAATCGACCACGAAGCCCAGGCCCTCGAGCTGACGCTTGGCGCTCTCGAAACTGGAGTCGACCACGTTCGGGATCGTCTGCGTGGCCGGCCCCCCGCAGACCTGGATGGTCACCGTGCGGGTGGGCTCGAGCTCGGTGTCCGGGAGCGGGTTCTGCGAGACCACCTTGCCCTTCTCACAGGTGGAGTTGTTCACCTGCTCGCCGGCCTGCGGCGCGAATCCGGCATTCTGGATCTCCTGGAACGCCTGCGCCTGGGTCATGCCCGTCAGCGTCGGCACCCGGCGCAGGTCTTCCCCCGTGCCGTTCATGAGCAGGGCGGCGACCAGCGCGATCACCGCGAGCACACCCACCGCCGAGAAGAGCGCGATCAGCCAGGACGACGCCCGGCGGCGACGCGGGTCACCGACCCGGGCCGGAATCTGCCGCGTCGGCGGGGCCGCACCGCCACCGGCCGGGTAGCCCGCGGCGGCCGCGGCCGGGGCCATCGGCATGGTCTCCTGCTCGCGCATCACCGGGGTGGCCAGCACCGGCCGGCCGGCGGCGGCCCGCAGCAGATCGGCCCGCATCTCGGCAGCGCTCTGGTAACGGTTCAGCGGGTTCTTCGACAGCGCCTTCAGCACGATCGCGTCGACCGCCGGGTTGACGTCCGGGTTGATGTCGCTCGGCGTGGGCGGCGCCTCCCGGACATGCTGGTAGGCGACGCTCACCGGACTGTCCCCGACGAACGGCGGGTGCCCGCAGAGCAGCTCGAAGAGCACGCAGCCGGCCGCGTAGACGTCGGAGCGGGCGTCGACCGCCTCACCCCGAGCCTGCTCCGGGGAGAGGTACTGCGCCGTGCCGATCACCGCGCTGGTCTGCGTCATGGTGGTCGCACCGCTGGCCAGGGCCCGAGCGATACCGAAGTCCATGACCTTGACCTGGCCGGTCTGGGTGAGCATCACGTTGCCGGGCTTGATGTCCCGGTGGATGATGCCGTGCCGGTGGCTGAACTCCAGCGCCGCGCACACGTCGGCGCAGATCTCCAGCGCCCGCCGCGGCTGGAGCCGCCCCTCGGCGCCCAGCACCTCTTTGAGGGTTCGACCGTTGACGAACTCCATGACGATGAACGGCAGCGTCTCACCGGTGGGCGCGGTCTCCTCGCCGGTGTCGTAGACGGCCACGATCGCCGGATGGTTGAGCGACGCCGCGTTCTGCGCCTCCCGGCGGAACCGCATCTGGAAGGTGGCGTCCCGGGCGAGATCCGTCCGGAGCATCTTGATTGCGACGTCCCGACCGAGCCGGAGGTCGCGACCGCGGTGCACCTCGGCCATGCCACCGTAGCCGAGCAGCTCGCCGACCTGATACCTGCCACCGAGCAGGCGGGCCTGGGCTGTCATCGCGTCTGTCGTCCTTCGCTCGTCGTCGTCTCGCCGCTCGCCAGTCGGAATCGCTCGAACTGACGGTACGACGTCCGGGTCAGATCTTCGCGTCCGTCGAACCGTAGCGCGCCGGAGGCCACTGTCTGCGGTGTGACCGGTGCCGATTGGCCCCTCTTACGCAAGTTGTACGAAATCACGCCCGAGCAGACAAGGACCAGTACGGCCATCAGCACGGCCACGAGCACCATTCCCGGCCGGGAGCGTCCCGGAACGGGCGGCGGCAGCGTCGGACCGGCCTGCCCCACGTACGCCGGGGGCGGAGCCGGCCGGGCGGGCGCCTGCGGCACCGAGGCAGCGCCGCGCGGGTAACTGGCCGCAGCAATCGGCGATCGGGGAGGCTGCCCCAGGGCCGGAGCTACCGCGGTGGGACGCGACGGCTGGGTCGGCACGGCAACGCCGGGACGCGGAACGGCAGCGGGCGGCGGCACCGGCGACGCGAGGGCCGGCGGCCGGTGCGGCGCTGCCATCGGGCGCGACTGCTGCGGGGCCGGCACCTGGGCCCGCCCGGGCGGGGCGGCCGGCGACGCCGGGACGCCCGAGATCGGCCGGGACTGCGTGCCGGCCCGGGCCTGCTGGGACAACGCCGCCTTCAGTTGGCGGGCCACCCCGGCCAGCGAGGCGGCGGTCGGCCAGCGGGCCGCCGGGTCCTTGGCCATCGCCCGCTCGACCACCGACCGCACCTGCGGCGGGATGTCGGCGGGAAGTGGCCGGGGCATCTCCTGGACATGCCTCATGGCGATCTCGAGGGGGTTGTCCCCCTCGAACGGGCGGCGGCCGGCGAGGCACTGGTACGCGACCACCCCGAGCGCGTAGACGTCGGAGGCGGGTGAAGCGACCTGACCCATGGCCTGCTCGGGCGAGATGTAGGAGGCCGTGCCGAGCACCGAGCCGGCCGCGGTGAGCTGCCCCACCATGTCGGAGCGGGCGATGCCGAAGTCGGTCAGCACCAGCGTGCCGTTCGGCCGGACGAGCAGGTTGCCCGGCTTCACGTCGCGGTGCACGATCCCCTTCTCGTGGGCGGCGTGCAACGCGTCGGCAGCCTGGGCGACCAGGGCCATCGTTCGGGCCGGGGTGAGTCGCCCGACCCGGCTCAGCGTCGCCGAGAGTGGGTCACCTTCGACGTACTCCATCACCAGGAAGGCGATCTGCTGGTCGTTGCCGAAGTCGTAGACGTCCACCACGCCGGGGTGGTTGATGGTGGCCATGGTCCGGGCCTCGCCGCGGAACCGTTCGGCGAAGCCCGGTTCGTCGAGCAGTGCGGGGAGCAGGCTCTTCACGGCGACGGTCCGGCCCAGCACCTGATCGGTACCGCGCCACACGTCACCCATGCCACCGCTGGCGATCCGCTCGTCGAGGCGGTAGCGGTTGCCGAGCTGGACCCCGGGGCTGAGCATGTCAGCGACTCCCGGGGTCGGAGACGACGGCCTGCATGATCTTGCCAGCGATCCGCGCGGCCTCGCCGCTGCCGCCCGGCCCGGCCTGCTCCAGTTCGACACAGACGGCGGAGATCGGGGTGCCGTTCTTGTCCAGGGCGAACCCGATGAACCACCCGTGGTCGGGCCGGTTCGGTGCGGACTGGGCGGTGCCGGTCTTGCCGCCGACCGTGTAGCCGTTGATCTGCGCCCTGCGGCCGGTGCCGTTCTCGACCACGCTGACCATCATGTCCCGCAGGTCGCTCGCGACCTGGCCGCTGATCGGTTGCCGCAGCTCCCGCGGCTCGGCGGTGTAGTAGCTGGTGGTCCGGTCCGGACCGAGCATCTGCCGCACCAGGTACGGACGCATCTGCTTGCCGTCCTTGTTGGCGACGGCGGCGGCGATCAGCGCACCCTGCAGGGGGGTCATCCGCACGTTGTTCTGGCCGATGGAGGACTGGGCCAACGCGGCCGGGTCGGTGCTGCCGTCCGGGTTCTGCATGTCCCCGGTCCGGCTGGCCGCCACCGGCATCCCGCTCTCACCGAGCTGACCGACGGTCAGGTCGTCCTGCTCGAAGCCGAACTGCCGAGCCTTCTCCTTGATCGCATCGGCACCGAGCCGCACACCGAGCTGGGCGAAACCCGTGTTGCAGGACTCGGTGACCGCCTCGATCAGCGTTACCTGCGATTCCGGGCAGATGCTCGGCTCCGCGTTGCGGATGGGGGTGCCCGAGGTCGGCGCGGTGTAGCTGGCACCGGCGGGGATCTTCGTATCTTTGCCGACGCCGTTCTCCAGCGCCGCCGCGGCGACCACAATCTTGAAGGTGGAGCCGGGCGGCAGGACCTCCCCGAGCGCCCGGTTCTTCAGCGGGCCGTCCGGGTCCTTCTCCAACTCGTTGTACGCGGCGGCGGCCTTCGTGCTGTCGTGGCTGGCCAGCGGGTTCGGGTCGAAGCTGGGCATGGAGACCAGTGCCTGCACCGCCCCGGTACGCGGGTCGATGGCGATCGCGGCGCCGCGCTTCACACCCAGCGTGTTGTTCCGCAGCTGGTTGTACGCCGTGTCCTGGGCCTTCTTCGAGAGGGTGAGCAGGACGTTGCCGCCGCCGGTCTGGTCACCGGTGAAGAGGTCCTTGATCCGGTCGCCGATCAGCTGGTCGCTGGTGCCGGCCAGGAACTCGTCCTCCACCCGCTCGATGCCGGTTTCGGCCAGGTTGACCGGCTTGTAGCCGAGCACGTGGGCGTACTCCGCCCCGGCCGGATAGGTACGCAGGAACTTCAGCTTGCCGCCGGTGTCCTTGCTGGTGGCCAGGGCCGTGCCGCCGGCTTCGATGTTGCCGCGCTTGCGCTCGTACTCGGCGACCTGGACCCGGCCGTTGTAGTCGCTGTTGCGGTATTCGTCCGCCTTGTAGGACTGAATCCAGTTCAGGTTCGCGAAGAGCAGCCCGAAAAGAATCATGACGACGACACCGGCGCGGCGCAGGGGTGCGTTCACGGCCTGATCACCTCCGTGGGGGCACCGTGCAGTTGCTCCGGCGGGCCGCCCGAGGGTCGTGCCGGCGCGCCCCCACCGGTCACCGGCCGGCGGGCCCCGTCGGAGATCCGCAGCAGCACCGCGATGAGCAGCCAGTTCGCCATCAACGAGGAGCCACCGGCGGAGAGGAACGGGGTGGTCTGCCCGGTCAGCGGGATGAGTTTGCTGATCCCGCCGACGATCACGAAGACCTGGAGCCCGAGGGTGAACGCCAGACCTCCGGCGACCAGCTTGCCGAACGAGTCGCGGACCGCCAGCGCGGCGCGCAACCCCCGTTCGACGATCAGCAGGTAGATGACGAGCAGCGCGGAGAGGCCGAAGAGGCCGATCTCCTCACCCAGGCCCGCGAAGATGAAGTCGTTCTGCACCTCGGGCAGCAGCCCCGGCTGGCCACCGCCAGGTCCAGCACCGAACAGCCCACCGGTGCCGAGCGCGAGCAGCCCCTGCACCAACTGGTAGCCGTCGTTGTGCGGGTCGGCGAACGGGTCCAGCCAGATCTGCGCCCGCAGGTAGAAGTTGGCGAACGGCCCGCCGACGAGGTCACCGAGGACGTACGCGAGGTAGGCGCCGCCGAAGAAGAGCACCAGACCGATGAGCAGCCAACTGACCCGCTCGGTGGCGATGTACAGCGTCACCACGAACATGCCGAAGTAGAGCAGCGAGGTGCCGAGGTCCTTCTCGAAGACCAGGACCAGGAGGCTGATCAGCCAGACCACGACCACCGGGCCGAGGTCGCGTCCCCGCGGGAAGTCGATGCCGAGGAAGCGGCGGCTCGCCAGCGACAGCACCTCGCGCTTGCGCACCAGGTAGTAGGCGAAGAAGACCAGCAGCGCCAGCTTGGCGAACTCGCCGGGCTGGATGGAGAAGGCATCGCCGAACTTGATCCAAAGCTTGGCGCCGTTGATCTCGGAGAACCGGCGGGGCAGCACCGCCGGGATCATCACCAGCACGATGCCGGCCAGCCCCAGCGTGTACGCGTAACGGGAGACCGACCGGTGGTCGCGCATCAGGATGAGCAGCCCGGCGGCGAGCATCACCGAGACGAGCGTCCAGGCGAGCTGACGGCCGCCCGTGCCGGCGAAGACGGCCAGGCCCTCTCGCGCGGCGGGGGCGGCCTCGTCCAGGTCGAGCCGGCGCAGGAAGCCCACGCCCAGGCCGTTGAGCAGTGCCACCGCCGGCAGCAGGGCCGGGTCGGCGAACGGGGCGAGGAACCGAATGACCAGGTGGAGACCGAGGAAGACGGCGCCGAGTGCGGCCGCCGGAATCCAGAAGTCCGGGGTGACCGTGTCGAGCATGGTCGCCTCGACGGTCGCCCCGTACGCGGCCACGAGCACCATGGCCAGCAGCAACAGGGAGAGTTCGGCGTTGCGCCGAGACCGGGCCAGGCGTACGCCGGGCTGCTCGCCCGTTGTGGCGGGCGAGGCTGCCGGTGTGGCCGCTGCGGTCACGGAAGGGTCCTCGGGGTCGGGCCGACGCTCACTCAGGCGACCGGCAGGCAGCCGGGTCGAGCGCCGGCGGAACCGAGTCGGAGGGTGGCGCGTCGGGCGTGCTGGTCGGCTCGGTGCCGGCCACGCTGCCGCTGGGGCTGGGGCTGTTCGAGACGGTCTGGGTGCGGGTGCCGGCCGTCGGCGTGCCGACGGAGGCACTGCCGCTCGGTGTCGGTGTGGTCGCCACGTCGGTCGGCACCGGAGTTGACGAGGTCGGTGCGTTCGGCGAGGCGGTCGGCGAGGCGGTCGGCGTGGGCGAGTTCGGCAGGCAGATCGGCTTCAGGTTCGGGTTGGTCGGGCTGTCACTGGTCAGCTCGGCCAGCCGACGCTCGGCGTCCGGCTCACTCTTGGCTGGAATGCCCTGCTTGACCTGCTCCTGGGCGGCCAGGGTCAGATCGTCGAGCTCCGCGGGGCTGGTGGAGTGCACGGTGGACAGATCCAGGCCGGCGATCTGGCCCTGGATCCCGCGGAACACCGCGACCTGGCCCTCCTCGGTCGCACCGACGTAGTACTGCTGCTGGGTGTAGCTCCAGCCGCCGAAGAGACCACCACCGAGGATCACCAGCAGCGCGAGCCCCGTCGCGGCGGCGCGCACCGGCCGGTGCCGGCGCCGCTCCGGCTCCTCCTCGTCGGGCGGCTCCTCCGGCGCCGGCGTGCGCGGCGCGGAGAGCGCCGACGCCCGGGCGGCCGGAGTGGAGGTGTCCGCCGAGGTCGCCATGCCCCGGTCCCGGGCGGCGGCGCCGCCCACGATCGGTGTCGCCTCGACGATGTCCTGGTCGGTGGCGTCGGCGATGATCACCGTGATGTTGTCCGGGCCGCCGCCGCGGAGCGCGAGCTGGACGAGCCGCTCGACGCACTGCTGCGGGTCGGTGTACTCCCGCATGGTCTCCGCGATGGTGTCCGCGCTGACCACACCGGAGAGCCCGTCGCTGCAGATCAGGTAACGGTCACCGGGGAGCACCTGGCGGACCGAGTACTCCGGGTCGATGTCCCGGCCGTCGAGCGCGCGGGTGAGCAGCGACCGCTGTGGGTGGCTGCTCGCCTCCTCGGCGCTGATGCGACCTTCGTCGACGAGCATCTGGACGTAGGTGTCGTCCTTGGTGATCTGGGCGAACTCGCCGTTGCGCAACAGGTACGCACGGGAGTCGCCGATGTGCACCATGCCGAGCTTGCTGCCGGAGAAGAGGGTCGCGGTCAGCGTGGTGCCCATCCCCTCCAGCTGGGGGTTGGCGTCCACGGTGTCGCGGAGCTGTTGGTTGGCGGTGCCGACGGCAGAACGCAGCGCGTCGACGAGGGCGTCTCCAGGGACGTCCTCGTCGAGGGGCGCCATGGCACCGATGACGATGTTGCTGGCGACGTCACCGGCGGCCATGCCGCCCATGCCGTCGGCGACGGCGAGTAGCCGCGGCCCGGCGTAGACGGAATCTTGATTGCCGTCTCGGATCAGACCGCGGTCGCTGTGGGCCGCGTAGCGCAGGGTCAGAGTCATGGCCGTAATTCGAGGGAAGTGCGGCCGATCCGGATCGGCACGCCGAGGGGGACGGGGGTCGGTCCGGTGACCTTAGCGCGATCCAGATAGGTGCCGTTAGTCGAACCGAGGTCCTCGACGAACCATTGCCCGTCACGCGGCACGAGTCGGGCGTGTCGCGCCGAGGCATAGTCGTCGGTGATCACGAGGGTGGAGTCCTCCGCACGACCGATGGTGATCTGCGCCTCACCGAGCGTGATTCGAGTGCCGGCCAGTTGACCGGCGGTCACCACCAACTGGTGGGCCGCCCTTCCCCGCTTCACCTTGGCCGGCTTCGCCGCCTGGCCGGTCACGGCGCCCAGCGTCCGGGGTGCGGCGACCAGCCGGCCCGAGCGGGCACCCGCGAAGAGATCTCGGCGGATGACGCCGACCACCGTGAACACGAAGATCCACAGCAGGATCAGGAACCCGAACCGGGCGACGGTGATGACGAGCTCCGGCAACGCGGATCAGCCGTCCACGCGGAAGGTCAGGGTGGTGGTGCCGAGCTGGATCATGTCCCCCGGGTTGAGGGCGACGGCCGAGACCCGCTGGCCGTTGACCATCGTGCCGTTGGTCGAGCCGAGGTCGGTCAGCACCACCTGACCGCCGTCGAAGTCCAGGCGGGCGTGCCGCCGGGAGATACCGACGTCGGGCAGCCGCAGGTTGGCCTGGTCGCCCCGGCCGATGACCGTCGAGCCCATCTGCAACGGGTAGGTGCGCCCGTCACCGGAGACCAGGCGTACGTTGCGCCCACCGCCGTGTCCCGGCGGGGGACCGTAGCCGCCGCCCTGGTCGTACGCGGGATAGGCCGGCGGGCCGGCGTCGTAGCCGGGGCCCGGGGCCGGGGCGACGTCGCCACCGGTGTAGACCTCGGCGGTGACCCGGAACATGCCGGTGTCCAGCCCCTCGCCGCGCTCGATCTCGACGATCACGTCGCCGTACACCGTCCAGGCCTGCTCGCCGATGAACTCCGCCTGCGACTGGGCCAGCTCCTGGGCCAGCGCAGCCGCGTACGGCGCCAGCCGACTGTGGTCGTACGGCGAGAGATCGATCACGTAGCGGTTGGGCACCAACGTGCGCCCACCGGCCAGGATCGCCTTGTGCGCCTCGGCCTCCCGCTGCATGGCGTTGAGGATCTCCACGGGGTGGACCACCCCTTTGAAGACCTTGGCGAAGGCCCCCTCGACCAGGCCTTCCAGACGCTTCTCGAAGCGTTGCAGCACGCTCACCGGCTCCTCCTCGGGTCCCGAGGACATGATGGTATCCGGCCGGCGCGCGTGCAGCTCACACGCCGCTCGGCCGCCCTGTCCTGGCCCGTTCGGACGGGCCACTTCTACCGTGCTACTCTTTCGTCCGCCACGAACGGTAGCCGGTCGTGGCGATGACCGGGACAGCGTAATATGTGCCGGGCCCCGCCGCTGGCGGCGAGGTCGGGCCGGGTTACAGTGATCTGGTTGTGCCACGGGGAAGTGGCGGAATGGCAGACGCGCACGGTTCAGGTCCGTGTGCCCGAAAGGGCGTGGGGGTTCAACTCCCCCCTTCCCCACCACCACTCGAGGGCTCCGCGGATTGCGGGGCCCTCGCGACGTATCGGGGCATGTCGAGCGTCACGCTATGCTCCGATGGTCTCTGCCTCCGATGGACCAGGAGTGGCGTGTGAGTGTCGCGTTGGTGACCGGGTCGGGCGGTCTGATCGGCTCCGAGGCGGTCCGGCACTTCGCCGGCCTCGGTCTCGACGTGGTCGGTATCGACAACGACATGCGGCAGCAGTTCTTCGGCTCGGAGGCGTCGACCGCGTGGAACGTGGAGCGGTTGAGCCGGGAAATGGGCTCGGCGTACACCCACAACGCCATCGACATCCGCGACCGGGACGCGCTGGCGAAGCTCTTCCAGCGGTACGGTTCGGACATCGCGGTGGTGATCCACACCGCCGCGCAGCCCTCGCACGACTGGGCGGTCCGCGACCCCTTCACCGACTTCGACGTCAACGCCGGCGGCACGCTGAACGTCCTGCAGAACGTCCGCGAGCACTGCATCGAGGCACCGGTGATCCACTGCTCGACCAACAAGGTCTACGGTGACCGGCCCAACAGTCTTCCCTTCGTGGAGCTCGCGACCCGCTGGGAGATCGAGCCCGGGCACCCGTACGAGCAGGGCATCCGGGAGGACATGTCCATCGACTCCAGCCTGCACTCGATCTTCGGTGCCTCGAAGGTCGCCGCGGACGTGATGGTGCAGGAGTACGGCCGCTACTTCGGCATGCGTACGGCGTGCTTCCGTGGCGGCACGTTGACCGGCCCGGCCCACTCGGCCACGGAGCTGCACGGTTTCCTGGGCTACGTGATGCGGGCCAACATGGAGCGCCGGACGTACCGGATCTACGGCTACCAGGGCAAGCAGGTCCGTGACGCCATCCACAGCTCGGACGTGGTCGCCGCGTTCGAGGCGTTCTTCCGCAACCCCCGCTCGGCCGCCGTCTACAACCTCGGCGGCGGGCGGCACTCCAACACCTCCATGCAGGAGGCGTTCGCCGAGGCCGAGCGGATCACCGGCAACGAGATGGTCTCGGAGTACGTCGAGGCCAACCGGGTCGGCGACCACAAGTGGTGGATCGGCTCGAACGAGGCGTTCCAGGCCGACTATCCCGAGTGGAAGCAGGTCTACGACGTGCCCATGATCATGCGGGAGATCTACGAGGCCAACGTGGACAAGTGGGTGCCTTCGGCATGACCGTGCAGCGGAAGCGCAACGTGCTCGGCGTCCTCGTCGACGCCACCGATTACGCCGAGGCGACCGAGCAGGTTGTTGCGGCCGCTCAGGAGCGCCGGCCGCTGGCGCTGACCGCGCTGGCCGTGCACGGCGTGATGACCGGCGTGCTCGACCCGGCGCACAACGCCCGGCTCAACTCCTTCGACGTCGTCACGCCGGACGGGCAGCCGGTGCGCTGGGCGCTCAACCTGCTGCACCACGCGGGCCTCACCGACCGGGTCTACGGTCCGACACTGACCCTGCACGTGCTCTCCCGGTTCGCCGACGAGGGTCTGCCGGTCTACCTGTACGGCTCGACCGAGGAGACGTTGTCCCGGTTGATCCCGGCCCTGGAACGGATGTTCCCGGCGCTCAAGATCGCCGGTGTGGAGCCCTCCAAGTTCCGGGCCGTTCAGCCGGGCGAGGATGCCGAGATCGCCGATCGGATCCGGACCAGCGGGGCTCGGCTCGTCCTGGTCGGGCTCGGCTGCCCCCGGCAGGAGGTCTTCACGTACGCCATGCGGCCGCTGCTCGACATGCCGCTCATGGCCGTCGGCGCGGCCTTCGACTACCACGCCGGGCTGCTGCGCAAGCCTCCGCCGTGGATGCAGCGGGCCGGCCTGGAGTGGCTCTGGCGCCTGGGCCTGGAGCCGAAGCGACTCTGGCGCCGGTACATGATCCTCAACCCCGCGTTCCTGGGCCGCCTGCTCGCGCAGAAGCTCCGGTTCTGGAAGGCGGCCCCGCCGGCGCCGACCAGCGAACGCCCCGCGAGCTTCGCGGTCTGACCGCGCTCATCCGGCGACGGGACTCGAATCCGCGTCAGGCGAGCAGTGCCCGCACGCTGCGGGCCAGGTCGCGGGTGACGTCCGGGCTGTGCCGGATCCGGCGGGTCCGCCGGGGGACCCGCCCGGGGCGGTCGACGATCAGGTTGGTCATGTCGGGACGGCCTGTGCCGAGTGCCAGGCCGTGATGGCGAGCGCCAGGGCGACGAGCGACTCCACGTTCTCCTTCAACCACGACCAGTTCCGCGTCACGCAAACCGTCCCCGGGGCTGAGAGTGGAGATCCATGGTAGACGATCCCACTGATCCGGACGGGGACCGCGGACAGGGCGTGGGGCCCCTTCCGCGACGCGCCGGAAGGGGCCCCGTGGATCCCGGCCTCAGAGATTCAGCGACCAGGTGTTGATGTAGCCGGTGTCGCCCGAGTAGACGTCCCGCACGCGCAGCTGCCACGTGCCGTTCGCCGCCTCGCTGGACAGGTTGACGGTGTAGGTGGTGTTCACGTTGTCGGCGCCGTCGAAGATGCTGCTGTTCTTCAGCCGGTACGCCGAGCCGTCCGGGGCGACCAGGTCGATCACGAGGTCACCGCGGTAGGTGTGCACGATGTTGACCGGGACCTGCGAGCTGGCCGAGGCGTTGCGGCCGCAACCGGAGATCACAATCGAGCTGGACGCGGTGGCTCCGGTGTCCGGGATGGCGATGTCGGTTCCGTTGGTCCCCGAGCAGCCACCGCCCGTGCCGGTCACGGTCAACGTGTAGGTGGCCGTACGGGTCGCCGACGCGCCGGTACCGGTGATCGTGACCGGGTAGCTGCCGGCCGGCGTGCTCGCCGAAGTGGCGATGGTGAGGGTGGCGGAGCCGCCCGAGGTCACCGTCGACGGGCTGAACGAGGCGGTCGCGCCGCTCGGCAGGCCGCTGGCGGAGAGGCTGACCGACTGGGCGGAGCCGTTCGTGGTGGCCGTACCCACGGTCGCCGTCACCGATCCGCCCGGCGCGGTGGAGCCGGAGGTCGGCGACACCGAGACCGAGAAGTCGTTGGTGGGCGGCGGGGTGGATCCGTTCACCACGTAGAGCAGCCGGTTCGGGGTGCCGGTGCCCAGGTTGGTCAGCACGTTCGGGGTGGAGTTGTCGACCAGGCTGTCCCGTACCTGCTGCGGGGTCAGCCCCGGGCCGGCGGAGAGCACGAGCGCCGCGACGCCGGCGACGTGCGGCGAGGCCATCGAGGTGCCGCTGATCGTGTTCGTCGCGGTGTTGCTCGTGTACCAGGCGGAGGTGATGTTCACGCCCGGCGCCAGGATGTCGACGCAGGTGCCGTAGTTGGAGAAGCTGGCGGCGGAGTCGTTGTTCTGGGTAGCGCCAACGGTGATCGCCGGGCCGACCCGGGCAGGTGAGTAGTTGCAGGCGTTCTGCCGGTTGCCGAAGATGTCGCCGTTGCCGGCCGCGACGGCGTACGTGATGCCGGAGTTGATCGAGTTGGTGACCGCGGTGTCGATCGCGCTGTTGGCCGAGCCGCCGAGGCTCATGTTCGCCACCGCCGGCTTGACCGCGTTCGCGGTCACCCAGTCGATGCCGGCCACGACCTGCGCGTTGGTGCCGCTGCCCTGGCAGTTGAGCACCCGGACGCCGACGAGCTGGACGCCCTTGGCGACACCGTGGGCGGCGCCACCGACCGTACCCGCGACGTGCGTGCCATGACCGTTGCAGTCGTCGGCGGCGCCGCCGTCGATCGCGTCGTAGCCGGAGACGGCCCGGCCGCCGAAGTCGCTGTGCGTGAACCGGATACCGGTGTCGATGATGTAGGCGCGCACGTTGGACGCCGCGTTCGGGTAGGTGTACGAGCTGTTCAGGGGCAGGTTCCGCTGGTCGATCCGGTCCAGCCCCCAGGACGGCGGATTGGGCTGGGTGCCGGCGATCGAGACGGTGTGGTTCTGCTCGACGTACGCCACCGCCGGGTCGGCGGCGATCCGTGCGGCAGCCTTCGCGTCCACCCGGGCCTCGAATCCGCGCAGCGCGGCGTCGTACGTGCGGGCGACCGACCCGCTGTGCCGCCCGACCAGGCGGTCGGCGTTGTCACCGACGGCGGACTGGCTGACCGCGGTGTCTTTGAAGACGACGATGTAGCTGTCGGCCACGGCGGTGTCCCCGCCCGCCGATCTGATCGTTCCGGTCGGTTCGGCGGCCAGTGCGGGTGTGGCGGCGGCCAGCATGCTCAGTGTGGCCACCCCGACGAGTACGGACCTGTGGGCAAGACCCATCTCTCTACCTCCCTCGGACCGGCGGTCGTCCGAGACGGGTGCCCGCTCAGATCGACGACAGCCGATCTAGCTGAGAGTAGGTCGAGGAGGTATTACATAGAAACATGTCGAATCTTTCATAACGCGCGAGGATGACCCTTACGGGAGCGCGTCCGGGGCGAACGGGGGAGCCGCCCGGATTCGCCAGCCGTCCGGACGGGAAATCCTGACAGCATGGAGAGTCATCTCGCCGTCCTGCCACCGGTCGCCGCAGTGTGGCTGGCCGCCGGCCTCCTCGCGGACGGGCTACCCCGGCTGGCAAATGCCCGCGCGGTCCGCCGGCACAGCGGATGGCTGCTTGGTCTGGTCCTGAGCGGGCTCGCGCTGACTGCGACCGTACTGGTGGCCGGGCTCCTCGGCGCCGGGAACACCCCGGCAGACCGGGCCGCGGCCGCGCTCGACGTGACCGCCGTCCCGGCGCTGGTCGTCGCCGTCTGCACCGTACGCCGGGTGCGTCGGCTGTGGGCCGGAGCCGGCGCGTTCGCCACGGCGCCGGGGACGCCCGCGCCGTACGGGCTGCGGGCTGCGGCCGCGCATCCGTTGATCGGGCTGCCATTGCAGGTCACCGCCCTGCTGACGGTGGCCGGGATGATTGCGGCGAGCGGCGGTGACCGGTTCACCGCGCCGGGTGTCACCGGGCCGGCGATCACCGCCGGGGCACTCGGGATCCTTGCCGTCGGTGTTCGGCACGCGCTACGGCACAACCGGCTCGCCGAGCGGGCCCGCGTGCCGGAGACCGCGTCAACGCGAGCGAGCCGTCCCTTGCACGTATAGCAGCTCCAGGATCGCGCGGGTCGCCTCGAACCAGCGGTCGAGCCAGCCGGGCGGCGGCACGCTGCCCTTCGGCGGCAGCTCCATCAGCAGTCCGCGCAGCAACGGGTGGTCGACCAGCGAGTCACCGGGCTCGGTCGACCAGCCGGTCGGCGGGAAGGAGGGCTCGGTGAGCGGGTTCGGGTCCAGCGACGGCAGGGTGATCGGAGCGGCCGACGGCTCGGACGCGGACGTCTCCCGCCCCGACAAGTCGGAGTCGGTCGAGCCCACCTCGGTCAGGACGGTGTCCCGGCGCGCACCGCGGTACTTGCCACCGAACCGTTCCGGCTTTCCCGGCCCGTTGGTGAGGTTCTCTGACCCGATCGTCGTCATGCGTCTCGCCTGCCTCGCTCGGTTGCCGATCCCCCGTGGCCGGTTCTCGACCGGCGCCGTACCGACGGGTTCAACGAGGCGGAGCGCATGTGGCGACGGGATTTCCGGCGGATCCTCGCCCGCCACGGCCCGAAACCTGGTATCACGGCGATCAGCCGGTGACCTCGGAGTGCCGAGGGGCGGGTCCGCGTCCGGCCATCCGAACGCGGACCCGCCCCGCCAGCTCTGCCCAACGGTTCAGTGCGAACCGAAGCCACCGTTCCTGGTGCTGGCGACGAAGGCGTGCCAGTCAGCCGGAGCGAAGATCAGGGCCGGCCCCGCCTTGTCCTTCGAGTCCCGGACACCGACCGCCCCAGGCACGTACGCCACCTCCACGCAGTTGTCACAGTTCGGCCCGCTCTTCGAGCTCTTGAACCACGTAGCCTGCGTCAGGTCCACAGGGAACTCCTTGGTCGCCATTTCCACAACGGCTCCTCTACCAGTTTCGCGATGTGTGCGATGGACTCCTCCGGACGAATGGCCGCCGCTCGTATGTGATCGAAGATGAAGCTGTACTTCTGCAGTTCGTCGCTCTTCTCGAGGAAGAGCCCACCCGTGGCGTTCTCCGCGTACACGACATCCGGATCACCGGCCTCGGGGAAGCTCAGGATGGTGAAGGTCCCGTCCATGCCGGCGTGCGCCCCCACCTCGAAGGGCAGGATCTGCAGCGTCACGTTCGGCAGCTCGGCGACCTCGACCAGCCGTTTCAGCTGGTTCCGCATCACGTCGTCCCCGCCCACCGGACGGCTCACCACCGTCTCATCGAGCACCACCCACAGATCGACCGGATCATCCTGTGTCAGCAACGACTGCCGACCGAGTCGGACACGGACACGTTGTGCGACTTGGTCCGGGCTGAAGTCCGGCCGGGCGGCACGGATCATCGCGCTGGCGTACTCCTCTGTCTCGAGCAGACCCGGCACCACCTGCTGCTCGTACGCGCGGATCGAGCTGGCCGCCGCCTCGAGGCCGACGTACGCCCCGACCAGAACCGTGCTGTACGGGTGCCACCAGCCTTTCTGCCGGGCCTCCCGCGCGATCTGGACCAGCTCGTCGCTCTCCACGCCGACCACTCCGTAGATCCGGAGCATGTCCCGCACGTCGCGCGGGGTGGCCGTCGTGTGACCCGTCTCGATCCGGGAGATCTTGGAAGCCGAGCACTCCAGCTGCTCGGCCACGACCTCGATGGTGATGCCGGCCGCCTCGCGTTGGCGGCGCAACTCGGCGCCGAGCCGCCGCCGTCGGATGGTCGGGCTGCGCCGCTCGCTCACCGGCCCACCCCGCCCTGTCTCGTGCCCGGCCCGCGAAGCGTGCGGAGGGGCGTCGTCCCGGATCGTCGGCTGTTCGCCCTCACCCGCCCTGTACCTCCGGTCAATGCGCCGATGGTCGCCGTCCGCCGTGGCGCGAAGCTTCGACAACGGACGGTTCGCGGCTTGAGGTGGTGCCGGTCGTCGACCGGCCGCGGGCGGGCGAAACCGTTTCTCAGTGTGACGCCCGGACGCCGATGGCTTCAAGCGCTGTTTTACGTGTCGCACTCACGTATCGGCAAAAGTCGACGTGCAACTTGCATGAAGCACGTCGCTGGTGCAGTCTGTCCGTATGGCAGGGGTTACTCACCGTCTCGACAGCCTACCCGTTGGTGATCAACGCAGCGTGGGCGGCCTGTCGAGTGGCTCGACCCGGCCGGCGACAACCAGATTTGCTCCAGGGTGATGACCTCGCCGCTGCACGGCAGCTGGCTGTGGCGGCGGGCGCGGTACCCGGGAGCAGTCGGGTGATGGTCGGGTGGCGGCACGCCACCAGCGGGTACGGCCCGACCACCACCACCCGCACCACCCACCGGTACGCGAGACACGACCTCGACGAACCGACCCGTGAAAAGTCCCCCCGACGAGACTCGCCGGCGAAGCCGCCGGCCAACTTCCTTCAGGAGCCCATGTGCTTCCCCGCTCTGGTGACGTACTGCACGTGACTCGCGCGGCGAGTGTCCAGTTCCTCCGGCCCATCAAGTTCCGGGTGATCCGGGTGCTCGACTGGCCGACCTACGACGGTTGGCTCTGGCTCGACGGCTACGAGTTGAACGCGGCGGGGGACGCGGTCAACCGGCGGTCGATCTTCGTCCAGCGGCAGGGGCTGCAGCAGGTGCCGCAGCAGCGCCCCGTACCGCAGCAGCGACCGCACACCGCCAGGCAGCGTCGGCCGGTCTCCCGTACGCCGGTTCGGGTGGGCTGAGCACCGCGAACCCGCATTTTGTGGGCGTGTCTCGCCTTAGACTCAGGGCACGCCCACCCCGGCATGTTCCACCCCGCGCGTCCAGGACCCTGAACCTGGGATGGCCATGCTCAATCTGCCCGCCGCGCGGCGGCAACACCGCTCACGTATCGCCTACGCCTTCGGAATCCTGGCGCTCTTCGGGGCCGCCACCACTCTCGCGGTCGTGGTACGCGACCCCGCTCTCTCCTCGACCACCCAACTGCCGGAGCCGGTACCCGCGCCCGAAATCACCGTGATCGGCGAAGGGACCTCACCCGACCCGGACGACGAACCCGGCTGGGACGGGATGCCCGGCGTCAGCGATCCGCTGGACGACGAGAACACCGACGCCTTGGACGACCCGAACGCCGCGGCCGACCAGACCGGAGGGGATCCGGCGAACGGTTCCGGCGGCGGCGCGCTGGCCGGAGAGACCGCCACCGGGCGGCACTCGCCGGACGACACCCGGCGGGTGCTCTTCTGGTCCGGCGTCCTCGGGCTAACCATCTCGCTGGCCGGGCTCGGCCTGGTCGGCACCCGACGACGGATGTGGTGACCGCCGGTTCGACGGTGCCGCGGAATCGCCGCTGGTCAGGGGGTAGCCGTCGGGCTGGTATCCGACGGTGACGGGCTGCTCGGAGACGTCGAGGTGGTGGTGGTCTCGGAGATCAGGAGCACGATCTCGTCGTCCTCGGTCACCAACGTGCCGGCCTCCGGGACCGTGCCGATCACACGCCCGGGCGGCAACTCCGACGGACGGAACTCCACCCGGTAGCTCACCCCGAGCCGGTCGAGCAGCGCCTCTGCGCTCGCCCGCGGCAGGCCGGTCAGCGGCGGCACCGGCACTTCCACCGCTTCCGTGACCGTCGGCGAGGCACTGGTCGGTGACTCGGTCGTCGGCTCGGCCGAGGTGGGGGTGGCGCTGCTCGGCGCGACGGTGGTCAGCGAGGGGGACACGGTCGGCTCGGGGCCGCGCCGCTCGTCCGCCGCGTTGTTCAGCAGCCACAACGCGACGCCGAGCAGAGCCACCAGGAGCAACGCGAGGATGCCCCACAGGATCGGCAGCCACCAGCGTCGCCCGCCCGGATCCTCCGGGTACCACTCACCGGCCGGCTCCCGATAGTCGGGCGGGCGGGGCGGCGGCACCTCGGCACGGCCGGACCAGGGTGGGACGCGCTCCGGCCGTAGCGGGACGCCGCGGTCCCCGGCCCGGCCCATCGGGGTCGTCTCGTCGGAAGGTCCACGCCGGGGCTCCGCCGCGCCGGCGCCCTCCGTCGAGCCGGGCAGCCGTTGGGTCTGGTCGCCCGGCTCGGCACCGGAACGCGGAAGCGGACGGGTCTCGTCGCCTTCACCGTCGCCGGCGGGTGGCTCCTGGCGGTCGTCGCTCATCGCACGTCCTTCCCCGAGCCGGGCGGGCGTCCAGGTCCTCTGTCCGCCAACCTAGCGGGCCACGCAACCATCGGCCCGGATCAACGTGCCGACCCGCCCGCAGGCGACGGCGGGCGACCTCCGACCCTGGTCAGGCCGTTGGGGTCACCGACCCGGGGAAGAGCGCCGGCTGGCTCGGCTCCTGCGACCCGCACCAGATCCGAACCTCGTCGTTCCAGCGCGCCGGGCTCCCCTCGGACGGCTCCTGGCTTGTCACAGTGCCCTGCTTCCCGCTCCGGTACTGCGGGTAGAAGCCCTCCTCGACCAGCTCATCCGCCGCCTCGTCGCAGTCGTCGCCGACGACGTCCGGCACGTCGCTCTGCGGCGGCGGCCCGGCCACGTAGAGGGTCACCGTCATGCCCCGGCGTATCTCGCGGCCGACCTCGGGGTCGGTGCGTTCGACGGTACGGCCCACGCCGTCCCCGAACACCAGTCGCCAGCCCAACCGACGGTCGCGCAGCTCGTCACGCGCATCGGTGAAGTCGGTGCCGATCACCGGCGGAACGGTCAACCCCGAGGGGGTCGACGCCGAACTACGTGGCGCGGACGGCGTCGTCCGCGTGGGCGTCGGCCGCTCGGTGCGACCATCGCTCGGAGCGCCGGTCGCGCTCGGCGCCGCCACCGGATTCTCCGGGCGTACGTCCTCGGCCGCCAACAGCCAACCGCCGGTCGCACCGATCGCGGCGAGCAGCACGGCGGCCATGCCGCCGCCGAGCACCACGGTGAGCCGTCCCGGGCTGCCCTCGCTTCTCCCGCCGAGGGTTCCGCTCGTGTTCCCGTCCGTCATACCGACACCGCCTCAGTCACCGGCGACCGTACCGATTCCCGCCTGGTCGCCGCCGCCACCGTCCAGGCGGGACGGTTGTCGACGACTCGCCGCGCCGACGACGGGACGTTACGCTGCCCGGCATGGCCAGACGCGGCTGGGGAGGATCGATCGCGACCGCCGTCGGCGTTGCCGCCGGCACCGGTGCGGCCCAACTGGGCTTCGGCTACGGGTTGGGCATCATCAACTGGGCACCGGCCGACGCCGGTGCGGCCCGGGGGGCGTGGGTCGCCAGCCTGGTCTGGGCCACCTGGATCGCCGGCACCTCGACCCTCCTCGGCGCGATCTGCGCGTACCGGCTGCACGAGCGCACGCTCACCGCCGGGACGGTGACGACCCGCGAGCCGGACCCGACTGAGTTCGGAGCCGGTTCCGACACCGCCACACCGCAGCCCGACGGTTCGTCCGAACCGGCACGGCCCGGCACCGCGCAGCTCGACGGCCAGGACGACGCGATGCCGGCCGACCGGCGAACGGGTAACGGCGCCGGAAGTCTTCGGCGAGTCACCCTCGCTGTCGCGGCCGGACTGGGCGGCCTCGTCACCGTGCTGCTGGTCGCGGTTCCCGCCCGGGTCGCGGTGGCCCCGGACACCGGCACCCCGCAGCGGCTCGCCGCCGGGTACGCGGCGATCGGCGTGCTGATGGGTGTGTTGACCGCGCTCTGGGCGCTGCGCTCGCGGGCCGCCGCCGGCAACGTGATCGCCACGGTGGCCTGGCTCTGGCTTCTCACCGTGGTCGCGGTGGTCGACGGGGTGCTCGCCGGACGCGGTCTGGCCAGCGCTCAGCTCGGCATCTGGCAGATCAGTTCGGACCGGCCGGAGTTCTGGATCCGCGACTACCTCTACTGGCCGGGAGCGGCGTTGTCCCTCGGCTCCGCGCTGGTGGTCGGCGTGCTGGCCGCCCGGCGCCCCGCCCGCTCGGCCGAACACCGGATCGGTGCGGCCGTCTCCGGCGCGGCCGGGCCGCTGTTCGTGGCGGTGGCGTACCTGCTGGCCGTACCGCGCCTGTCCGCGATCAGTCCGGAGCAGGTGTCGGCGCACCTGATCGCGCCGTACGCGGTGATCGTCGGGGTCGGCGGTTCGGTGCTGGTGGCGGCGCTCGCGCAGGGCCGTGCCCGACGGGTCGAGTCGCGTGCCGCCGCGCCCTCGACCGGCACGGCGAGCGGATCCGAGCGGACGGTCGAGACGTCGGAGCGGGCGACCGAGCCGACGGTCCCGACCGGCGCCGATCCCGCGGTGACGGCCCGCACCACCGTCGATTCGACCGGGGGCGCGGCCGCCACGCCGTCGCCGACCGGCACCCGTCCCGCCGACGGCGGCGACGTCACGCCACCCCGCGCTCCTACCGCCCCGCGCGTGCCCGCACCGCGTACCGGGGAAGCGGATCGGCTCGACCCGAACGAGCCGCAGGCCGCCGGTGAGCTCGTCGAGCCGGCGGCCCGGCCCGGCCGTCGTGCCCGGCCGCCGCGTCGGACCGGCTGACGGCATGGCGCACCGACGGTCGATCGAACGCGATCGCGATGGTGCGCGGTGACCGGCGGCACGGTCGGCCCGTCCGGCGCGGGGAATCGCCGCGGGCAGGCCCGGAGTTCTGCCTCGACCGGATCAGTCGACCGGCCAGGTGTGCACGGGCTCGTTGCTGCGCTGAAGCTCGGCGTATCGCTGCGCCATGTGGTGCAGGGCCGCGTCACGGTTCATGCCCCGGTGCCGTTCGGCCGCCCAGACGGCCTCGGTCTGCCAGGCCGCGCCGTTGCGACCGGTACGGCAGCGCTGTTCGATCACGCCGAGCAGGCGATCCCGCTGGGCCGGGGCGACACCGAAACCGTCCAGGCCGGCGGCGGCCTTGGGCAACAGCACGTCCAGCACGAGCTCCGTCACCGGTACGTCGCCGAGCCTCGGCCAGTGCAGCACGGCGTCCATGCCGCGTCGGGCGGCGGCGTGGAAGTTCTCCTCGGCGGAGCTGAACGTCAGCTGGCTCCAGATCGGCCGGTCCGCCTCCGCGAGCGCGCGGGCCAGGCCGAAGTAGAACGCGGCGTTGGCCAGCATGTCCACCACCGTCGGCCCGGCCGGCAGCACCCGGTTCTCCACCCGCAGGTGCGGACGGCCGTCCATGATGTCGTAGACGGGCCGGTTCCACCGGTACACCGTGCCGTTGTGCAGACGCAGCTCACCGAGCCTGGGCACTCCGCCGGCGTGCAGTACCTCCACCGGGTCCTCGTCCTCGCAGATGGGCAGTAGCGGCGGGAAGTACCGGACGTTCTCTTCGAACAGGTCGAAGATCGAGGTGATCCACCGCTCGCCGAACCACACCCGGGGTCGTACGCCCTGCGCCTTCAGTTCGTCCGGGCGGGTGTCGGTGGCCTGCTCGAACAGGGCGATCCGGGTTTCGGCCCAGAGCTGCCGGCCGTAGAGGTACGGGGAGTTCGCACCGACCGCCACCTGCACGGCGGCGATGGCCTGCGATGCGTTCCAGTAGTCGGCGAAGCTGTCCGGTGCGACCTGGAGGTGGAACTGGAGGCTGGTGCAGGCGGCCTCCGGCGCGATCGAGTCGGTGTGCGTACGCAGCCGCTCGACGCCCCGGATGTCGAGCTCGATGTCCTCGCCGCGGGCACCGACGATCTGGTCGTTGAGCGCCCGGTAACGCTCGTTCGTGGAGAGGTTGTCCGCGATCAGGTGCTGTTCGGTGAGCGTGGGCAGGATGCCGACGAGCAGGATCTTCGCGTCCGACTTGGCGGCGCGCTCGTCCGCTCGGGCAAGACTGCCGCGCAGGTCGTTCTCGTAGTCGGCGAAGCCGGTGCCCTCGATGAGCCGGGGCAGCGCGTTCAGTTCGAGGTTGAACTGACCCAACTCGGTCTGGAAGAGCGGATCGGCGATATGGGCCAGGATCTCCTCGTTGCGCATCGCCGGCTCGGCGGTCGAGTCGATCAGGTTGAGTTCGATCTCCAGCCCGGTCATCGGCCGGTCGGCGTCGAAGCCGAAGTCGTCCAGCATCAGGGCGAACACGTCCAGGCACCGACGGACCTTCTGCCGGTAGCGGACGCGGTCCTCCCGGGAGAAGGCGCCCTGCGCGACGTCCCTGCCCATGTGCCCCTCCCGGCATAAGGCGCGACCGAGCCGTACCGTCCGACGCGCGTTGTCAGCCCATAACGTTAAGAGCGCTCACCTCGCCAGGACCAGAGGCGGACGGCCGTCGATCCGTGCGACCGGACCGCCGGGACGCCGCGAGATGAGCTCTCACGGCATCTCTACCCAGCTGGCGCACCGCGTGATCGGGTCAGCTCTGTGCCCGAACGGTGACGATCCGCACATGAAGACGACGCCGGGCCCGCGCCGATGTCTGGCGCGGGCCCGTGCGTACGAACCGGGGTCAGGCCTGCCGGATGGCCTCGCCCTCGATCTCGATCTTGACCTTCTTGCCGACCAGCACACCGCCGCTCTCGATCGCGACGTTCCAGGTCAGGCCGAACTCCTCGCGGTCGATCTCCGTCTTCGCCGAGAAGCCGAAGATGTCCTGGCCGAAGGGGCTGCGGCCGACGCCCTCGAACTCGACATGCAGCTCGACCGGGCGGGTCACGTCCTTGATGGTCAGCTCGCCGAGGAGGACGAACTCGTTGCCGTGGCGGGACTTCACCCCGGTGCTGCGGAACTCCAGGGTCTGGAACTTCTCGACGTCGAGGAAGTCGCCGCTGCGCACGTGGCCGTCGCGGTCAGGCGCGCCGGTGTGGATGCTGGCGGCCTGGATGGTCGCGGTGACGGAGGACTGCATGGGGTCCTCGGCTACGGTGATCGTGGCGGCGGCCTCGGTGAACTCGCCACGCACCTTGGACACCATCATGTGGCGCGCAACGAAGCCGACGCGCTTGTGCGCGGCATCCAGCGCATACGTGCCGGGGGTGGGAATGGTGAGACCCTCCCACTCGCGGGTCACAGCCTCGGTGCTGCTGGTCATGATGCTCCTCCGGATTGGTTTAGTAGCCCAACGGCTGACGTAGCAACTATAACCAGCTCAATATTCCCCGTGTCAACAACTGATAGGATGCAGGGGTGATGAACGTGTTCGACGCCCCCGGGATCACCGCCGTTGGCCTCCTGTACGAGGTGCACGCCGCGCTGTCGGCCCGGTTCGCCGCCCAGTTCGAAGAACATGATCTCTCCCCGGTCGAGTTCGAGGTGCTCACGCGGCTGGCCCGCTCGCCCAACAACCAGCTCCGGATGACCGATCTCGCCGCCCAGACCACCCTCTCCACCAGCGGGGTGACCCGGGTGGTCGACCGGATGGAACGCGACGGCCTGCTCACCCGCCGCGCCTGCCCCTCCGACCGGCGCAGCTCGTTCGCGGTGGTGACCGAGGCCGGGATGCAGCGCTGGAACGAGGTGCTCCCCGGGCACCTGCGCATCATCGAGGAGTGGTTCCTCGGCCAGCTCGACCCGAAGTCGCTGGAGGCGCTGCTCGATGCCCTCCGGCGGGTCCGCGACGCCGTACATCCCTGCGCCACCGCTGGGAGCGGCAGCCAGTGCGGCGACGCCGACGGCCCGGCCGCCTGACGGCAGACGTACCGGCAGAAAGACCGGCAGAACTGCCGGACCACCGGACACCGATTGCGAAATCGGACCAACCGGCGGGCACCCGCTGGCTAATCTTCGCCTCAGCAGGGATCACCGGGGGGTGCCGGCGCGGGCGGACAGCGAGGGGTTAGCAACGAGGGGGCTCTTCGCCCGCGCCACTCCGACCGACGCAGAGGTTCGACGGACCGGTGAGCCCGCCGCGGGCACGGGCCGTCGAGCCGGCTTCCGGCCAGCGCCACGGTCCGCCGCCGTTCGCGGCGGCCCCATCGTTCTACCGGGCGGCCCGACCTCCCCGGACGGCGACCAGCGCGTAGAGCAGCTCCTCCTCGTGCGGCAACAGCCGGATCGCGCCCTCCTGGCACACCCGCTCCAACCGGTCCAGCACGGCCGGATCGCCGGTGCTGGCAGCGAGGCCGACAAGCGCCTCCACCGTGTCGCGGCGGTGGTAACCATCCGCACCGGCCTCAGCCGCCGCGCTGAACCACTCCGCCGCCAACTCCCGGTCGCCCTGGTGCAGCGCGAGATTGCCCTCGATCAGCGCGCAGATTCCCGCCTCGGGGTGCGGCCACCGCCAGCCGCCGTGGTCGGCGGCCAGGCCGGCCGGTGCGGCGGCCGGACGCTGCCGGGGCACAGGGTGTTCCCACCGGGGACGCAGCCGCACTCGCACCGGGGCGCAGGCCCGAAGCTCGGCCAGCACCTCGGCGGCTTCACCCGCCCGGCCGGCCTGGGCCAGCGCCAGCCCCACCCGGCCGAGCATCCGGCGGCGGTGCCCGGGATCACCCAGCTCCGCGAGCATCGCCATCACCCGACGGCCCTGGTCGACGGCGTCGCCGTACCGCCCCTCCAGCCGGGCCACCTCGGCCAGGTTCGCCCGCGCCAGGACCCGCAGCCGCTGCTCCCCCCGCTCGGCCGCGATCCGGTCCACTGCGGCGATCCGACGCCGAGCCGCAGCCAGATCGGCGAGGCGGACCTCGTGCCAGGCCAGATAGTTCTGTGCCACCGCCACGTCCCGGATCCGTCCGTGCCGCGTGGCCAACTGCAGTACCGCCTCGGCCTGCTCCCGGGCCTCCACCGGCCGGCCGGTGCGGATCAGCAGGCTGCCGAGCACGGTGCGCGCCGCGAGCTGCCCCGGCACGTCGCCGGTACGCCGGAACGTGTCCAGGGCCGCCCACGCCGCGGGCAGTTCCTCGTCGGCGGACCCGTGCTCGGCGGCGAGCCGGGCCGCCCCCAGCTCCGCCCGCGCCCGCAGGGCCGGGTCGGCGTCGGCGGTACGCGGATCGGCCAGCAGCCTGCGCAGCCACTGCCGTCCCGCCACGTCGCGCCCCCGGAACCGCCACCAGCGTGACAGTCCCGACGCGAGCCGCAGTGCGGTCAGCGGATCGTCGGTGGCCGCGTGCGCCAACGCTGAGCTGATGTCACCGTTCATCTCGTCGAGCCGACGCACCGCACCGGTGAGGCGGGCGCCGACCAGGTCGGGCACGGTGCGGGCAACCAGCGCGGCGATCACGCCAGCGTGTCGGCGGCGGATGTGCGTCAGCTTTCCGGCCCCCGCGGCCTGCTCGATGGCGAATTCGCGGACCGCGTCCAGCAGACGGAACCGCAACGGCCCGGTGCCGAATACGCTCAGCAGGCCGAGCTCGGCGAGCCGGTCCAGCACCGGAACGGGATCGATCGCCACCGTGCCGTCCGCGTCCGCGTCGCAGGCGAGCATCTCCTCGGCCAGCTCGACGGACCAGCGATGGCCGAACGCGGCGAGCCGGCACAGCGCGACCCGCTCCTCCGGCGCGAGTAGCCGGTAGCTGGCCGCCACGGCGTCCCGGAGCGTGACCGCCCCCGAGGGCGCGTCCGGCTCCGCCCCGCCCCGCCCCCATCCTCGACTCTGCGCGTACGTGTCTGGGGTGGCGAGGTCGAGAACGCGGTCGCCGTACCGATCGAGCAGCTCGGCCGGGTCGAGAACCCGTCCGCGCGCGGCCACCAGTTCGATGGCGAGCGGCAGGCCACCGAGCCGGCGAACGAGCGCCGCGATGGCCGGCAGCTCGGCGCGAGCGGGCGGCTCGCGGCGCACCTGGGCGAGACGAGCGATGAAGAGTTCGGCCGCCGGCCACCCGGTCAGCGCCGCGGGCTCGGACAGCTCCGCCTCCGGAGGCGGCACATCGAGGGGCGTCACCGGCCACACCCGCTCCCCGGACAGACCGACCGGATGTCGCCCGGTGACCAGCACCCGGAGCGAGGGCACGGCGGCGATCAGCCGGTGCAGCACCTCGGCCACCGGACCGGGGGCGCGCTCGGCGGCGTCCACCACTAGCAGCGCCGGACGGCCGGCGAGGCGGGCGGCGAGTTCCGGCGCGCGGGTCGCGCCGAACACGGCCACCGAGATGGCGAGTACGTCGTGCGCGTCCGACCCCTCCCCGACCAGCACCCCGGCGACGCCGCCGGGGTGGCTGCCCGCCACCGCGTGACCAACGGTCAGGGCCAGCGCGGACTTGCCGACTCCCGCCAGGCCGACAAGGCTCACCAGTCGGGGACCGAGCTCGTCGGTCAGCATGGCGACCAGTTCGGTGACGTCCCGGTCGCGCCCGACCAACTCGACCGGCGGCGGCAACGTCACCGCCAGCCCGGGTTCCCCGGTCCCGAACCGGGTGACCGCCGCCGAGCCCGACGTCGGGGCGGCCGGTTCGACCCCGACCGGCCCCCGAGCCACGGTGAGGAACGCCGCCCGGGCGGCGCCGCTGAGCTCGAGCGCCCCGGCCAGCAGCTCGACGGTGGTCCGCTGGGGCCGGGAGGAACGGCCGCGTTCCAGGTCGCGCACCGTCCGTACGCCCACCCCGGCGCGGTTCGCCAGCTCGACCTGGGTGAGGCCGGCAGCGAGCCGGTGCCCACGCAGGAGTTCCGGCAGGCCGAAGCCGTCAGCCGGGTCGGGCGAGCGATCACGAGCCGGAGTCACGGAGTGGAAGACTACGGACCAGGTACGAGGTCCGGCAGCTCAGCGTCGGGCTGCCGACGTTCCTCGGCCGAAACCCGACAGCCGTCGCCGCCCGCCCTCCCGATCGCCGATGTCCTCAGAGGCCGAGGTCGCGGGCGATGATCATCCGCTGCACCTCGCTGGTGCCCTCACCGATCTCGAGGATCTTCGAGTCCCGCCAGAACCGGGCCACCGGGTACTCGTTCATGAAGCCGTAGCCGCCGTGGATCTGGGTGGCCTCCCGGGCGTTGTCCACCGCGATGGTGCTGGCGTGCAACTTGGCCATGGCGGCCTGCCGCTTGAACGGCTCGCCCGCGAGCATCCGCGCGGCCGCGTCGTAGTACGCCAGCCGGGCCGTGTGTGCCCGCATCTCCATGTCGGCAATCTTGAACTGGATGGCCTGGTAGTTCCCGATCGGCTGGCCGAAGGCATGCCGCTCCCGGGCGTACTTCAGCGACTCGTCGACGCAGCCCTGCGCGAGGCCCACCGCGAGCGCGGCGATGGCGATCCGTCCCTCGTCGAGGATGCGCAGGAACTGGGCGAAACCCCGGCCCCGCTCGCCGAGCAGGTTGCCCGCCGGTACCCGGCAGTCGTCGAAGGTCAGCTCGTGCGTGTCCGAGGCGTTCCAACCCACCTTCGAGTACCCCGGGGCGACGGTGAAACCCGGGGTGCCCGAGGGCACGATGATCGTGGAGAGCTCCTTCGAGCCGTCCGGCCGGGTGCCGGTGACCGCGGTGACCGTGACCAGCGTGGTGATGTCCGTGCCGGAGTTGGTGATGAACGCCTTCGACCCGTTGATCACCCATTCGTCGCCGTCGAGCACGGCACGGGTCTGCGTGCCACCCGCGTCGGAGCCGACGCCCGGCTCGGTGAGCCCGAAGCCGGCCAGAGCCTCACCGCTGATCAGCTTCGGCAGCCACTGGGCCTTCTGCTCCTCGGTGCCGAACCGGTAGATCGGCATCGCGCCGAGGGAGATCGCGGCCTCCAGCGTGATGGCGACGCTGGAGTCGACCCGGGCCAGTTCCTCCAGCGCTAGGCAGAGCGTGAAGTAGTTGCCGCCCATGCCGCCGTACTCCTCGGAGAAGGGCAGCCCGAAGAGGCCCATCTTGCCCATCTGCCGGACCACCTCGTACGGGAAGGTGTGCTTCTCGTAGTGCTCGGCGATGACCGGCGCGACCACCTCGCGCGCGAAGTCCCGCACGCTCTCCCGCAGCGCCTCTTGCTCCTCGGTGAGCCGGAAGTCCATGGTTCCTCCTGTACGGACAGGCCGACCGGGCGCTCGTGACGCCGGCGGCAGACGCGGGAATGGTCGATCAGACCGGGGTGACGCCGTGCCGGCGCCGGGAGAAGCTGCGATCCTTGCCGCGCGCGGCGGCGAAGCGGCGGACCAGTTCGGCCCGCAGTTCGTACGGCTCAACGATCGCGTCCACCACCAGTTCGCTGGCGAGGCGGACGATGTCGATGTCGCGCTCGTACTCCTCACGCTTCGCGGCGACGAAGGCGGCGCGCTCCGCCTCGTCGGCGATCGCGGCGATCTTGTTGGCGTAGACGGCGTTCACCGCCGCCTCGGCGCCCATCACGGCGATCTTCGCGGTGGGGAGCGCGATCGTGGCGTCCGGCTCGAAGCCGGGGCCGGCCATCGCGTAGAGACCCGCGCCGTACGCCTTGCGGACCACGACGCAGATCTTCGGCACGGTCGCCTCGGAGATCGCGGTGATCATCTTGGCGCCGTGGCGGATGATGCCCTGCTTCTCCACCGCGCTGCCGACCATGAAGCCGGGTACGTCGGAGAGGAAGAGAAGCGGCACGTTGAACGCGTCGCAGAGCTGCACGAACCGGGTGGCCTTGTCGGCCGAGTCGACGAAGAGGACGCCACCCTTGAACATCGAGTTGTTGCCGACCACGCCGACGACCTCGCCGTTCAGCCGGCCGAAGCCGATGGTCAGCTCCTTGGCCCAGAGCGCCTGGATCTCGAAGAAGGACCCCTCGTCGAGCAGGCCCTTGACGTACCGTCGCATGTCGAACGCCTGCCGCTCGCTCGCCGGCACCAGCGCGGCCAGGTCGGCCTTCTCGGACGCCGGCACGGCCTCACCGACCGGCGGGGCCTGCGTCCAGTTCGCCGGCAGGTACGACAGGTAGCGCTTCACCACGTCGAGCGCCTCGGCGTCGGTCTTGCAAAGGAAGTGCCCGACGCCGGACTCGGCGCAGTGCACCTTCGCCCCGCCCATCGCCTCCAGCGTGGTCTTCTCGCCGGTGACCATCTCGACCATCCGGTCCGAGCCGAGGTACATGCTGGCGTTGCCCTCGACCATGGCCACCACGTCGCAGAAGGCCGGGATGTACGCCCCGCCGGCGGCGCTCGGTCCGAAGAGCGCGCAGACCTGCGGGATGGAGCCTGAGGCGCGAACCTGGTTCCAGAAGATCTTTCCGGCGCCGCGTCGACCGGGGAAGAGCTCGACCTGGTCGGTGATCCGGGCGCCGGCCGAGTCGACCAGGTAGACCATGGGCACGCCCGTGTCGTACGCCCGCTCGATGATCCGAATGATCTTCTCGACCGTGCGGGCGCCCCAGCTGCCGGCCTTGACCGTGGAGTCGTTCGCCATCAGGCAGACCGCCCGGCCGTCGATGGTGGCGGTGCCGGTCACCACACCGTCGGCGGGGAGCCCGTCGGCCAGCGCGTTGGCGTAGAGGCCGTCCTCGACGAAGCTGCCCTCGTCGACCAGGAGCGCGACCCTCTCCCGGGCGAAGAGCTTGCCCTTGGCGGCGTTCGCCGCGTGGTACTTGTCCGCCCCGCCGGCCTTGGCCCGCTTGCGCAGCTGCTCCAGTGCCTCACCGTCGAGCGTCACGCCGACCCCCTCGCCGTACCGACCTGAACGATCGTTAGGTTAGCGCATCCCGGTCACGACGAACCACTCGGCCGACGACCATCCCGCCACATATTGATATCGGCCTATCTCTATGGCTAGGCTCCTGGCACCCCAGCACCTTCCGGATTGGAGTGCGTCATGACCTCACGAATCGGCCGGCTCGCGGCCGCCTCCGTCGCGACGGCGCTTGCCACCCTCGGCGTCACTGTGGCAAACCCGGCACCGGCATCCGCCGCCATGACCATCTGCTACAACACCAGCCAGGCGGGGAGCTTCGCCAGCGTCGCCAACCAGGCCGCCTCGATCTGGAACAACGCCACGACGAACCTGACCCTGTCGGCGAACTGCGGCTCGAACCTGCGGATCTACCAGATCACCGGCGGTGGCTCGTACGCCATCCGGACCAGCCTCGGCAACGGCCGGGTCTACATCGACACCCAACAGGCCCAGCAGTACAGCCCGCTGCGGATCATGACCCACGAGATCGGGCACATCCTCGGCCTGCCGGACAACTACAACGGAAACTGCGCGATCCTGATGTCCGGCGGCAGCGCCGGCACCAGCTGCACGAACCCGTACCCGAGCACGACCGAGGCGAACCGGGTCAGCAACCTCTTCGCCGGCACCCGCGTCGCCCCCGAACACGCCACGGACAGCACCGGAAGCCAGATCTTCCGCGACAGCTGGCCGGCCGCCGCCGTGACGGTGGGCTGACCGACCAGGGGCCGCTGGTCCGCAGGGGCCGGCGTCGTCGGTCCGCAGGGGCCGGCGTCGTCGGTCCGCAGGGGCCGGCGTCGTCGGTCCGCAGGGGCCGGCGTCGTCGCCGGCCCCTGCGTCGTTCGGGGGCCCGGAACGGACCCGCCCCGCCTATCGGGCCAGTCGCGTACGTGGCCCGGCGCGGAGCACACCGGACGGCAGTTGCCGGCCCACCAGCCGCTCGGCCAGTTCGGCGACCTCGACGAGGGCGTCCAGGTCGATGCCGGTCTCGATGCCCATGTCGTGCAGCATGTGCACCGCCTCCTCGGTGGCGAGGTTGCCGCTCGCCCCTGGGGCGTACGGGCAGCCACCGAGGCCACCGACACTGGCGTCGAACTCGGTGACCCCCAACTCCAGCGCGGTGAGCAGATTCGCCAGCGCCGTACCGCGGGTGTTGTGGAAGTGCAGCAGCACCGGGATGTGCGCGTTGCGGTCGCGTACCGCCGTCAGCAGCTCCCGCACCCGGCGTGGCGTGCCCATCCCCGTGGTGTCACCGAACGCGACGCGGTCGGCGCCGTCACGGACGACCCGGTCCACGATGCCGGCGACCCGCTGCGGGTCGATGTCCCCTTCGTACGGGCAGCCGAAGCTGGTCGCGACGATCACCTCGGCGCGCGCGCCCGCACCGTGCAGCAGGTCGATCAACTCGGCGATGTCGTCCAGCGACTCCTCCGTCGAGCGGTTGACGTTGCGTCGGTTGTGCGTGTCGCTGGCCGAGACCACCACCTCGATCTCGGTGAACCCGGCGGCCAGCGCGCGCTGCGCGCCGCGGGTGTTCGGCACCAGCGCCGAGTAGCGCACCCCGTCGACCCGGTCGGCGCGTTGCCACACTTCGTCCGCGTCGGCCATCTGCGGGATCGCCTTCGGGTGCACGAAGGACACCGCCTCGATCCGCTTCACGCCGGTGCGGGAGAGCGCGTCGAGCAGGCGCACCTTGGCGTCCGTCGGGATCGGGTCCTCGTTCTGCAACCCGTCGCGGGGTCCGACCTCCCGGATCGACACGGCGTTCGGCAGGCTCGTCATAAGGGGTCACCTCACTGTGACGGTGCTGGTCCTGTTCACCCCCAGCATGTCACCCCGCCCGCCCCACAGGTTGATCATGAAGTTGTTGCTGCGACACGCCGCGGCGCAGGGCAATAACTTCATGATCAACGGTGCGGGGGTGGGGGGTGGAGGGGCCCCGGGGGGTTGGGTTAGCGGAGGTGGGTGACGATGCGGGTGTCGTAGTCGCCGGAGAGGAACTCGGGGTGCTCCAGCAGTTCGGCGAAGAAGGGGAGGTTGCACTTGGGGCCGGCGATCTCGAACCCGGCCACGGCCGCCTTCGCGCGCTCGATCGCCTCGGCCCGGTCCGCCCCGCTGACGATCAGCTTGGCCATCAGGCTGTCGTAGAACGGGGTGACCGTGTTGCCGGCGGCGTAGCCGGAGTCGACCCGTACACCCTCACCGACCGGCTCGGTCCACGTGCTGATCACGCCCGGGCCGGGGAGGAAGCGCTTCGGGTCCTCGGCGTTGATCCTCAGCTCGATCGCGTGCCCGCGCGGAACCAGCGCCTCCGGGTCGAACGTCGGGGCCAGCCCGGAGGCCACCCGCAGCTGCTCCGCCACCAGGTCGATGCCGTAGACCAGCTCGGTCACCGGGTGCTCCACCTGGAGCCTGGTGTTCATCTCCAGGAAGAAGAACTCCTGCGTGGTCGGGTCCAGCAGGCACTCGACTGTGCCCGCGTTGCGGTAGTTCACCGCCTCGCCCGCCCGTACCGCCGCGGCGAGGAACCGCTCCCGCAGCTCGGGGCCGACCGCCGGTGACGGGGACTCCTCGACCAGCTTCTGGTTGCGGCGCTGCACCGAACACTCGCGCTCGCCGAGCGCGACCACACGACCGTCGGCGAGACCGAGGATCTGCACCTCGACGTGGCGGACCCGCGGGAAGTACCGCTCGATCAGCACCGAGCCGTCGCCGAACATCCGCTCGGCGAACGAGCGCACCTTGTCGTACTCGGTGCGCAGCGCCGCCTCGTCGGTGGCGACACCCATGCCCATGCCGCCACCGCCGGCCGCGGCCTTCACCATCACCGGGTAGCCGATCTCGGCCGCCGCGGCGACCGCCGCCGCGAGGTCGGCGGCGGGCTCGGTGGTGCCGGGGGCGACCGGGACACCGGCCGCCGCCATGAGGTTCCGGGCATTGATCTTGTCGCCCATCGCGGCGATCGCGTCGGCGCCGGGTCCGACCCAGACCAACCCGCTCGACTCGACGGTACGGGCGAAGTCGGCGTTCTCCGACAGGAAGCCGTACCCGGGGTGGATGGCCTGCGCCCCGGTGGACTTGGCGGCGTCGAGGATCGCCTCGGCGTTGCGGTAGCTCTGCGCGGGGTTGGCCGGCCCCACACACACCGCCTCGTCGGCCTCGGCGACGAACGGCAGGTCGGCATCGGCCTCCGAGTGCACCGCGATCGCCCGGACGCCGAGCCGCCTGGCGGTACGAATGATCCGGCGGGCGATCTCGCCCCGGTTGGCGACCAGCAGCGACTCGATCATGTTTCCTCCAGGCGTCCAGGGGTGGGGACGGATGTCAGAAAACCACGCCCGCACCGTGACGCACGAGTCCCACCCCCATCCACCGCATGGACCGGGCGGCGGAATGGGACGAGATCAGGCCAGGAGGGCGGCCAGGGTGGCGCCGCGGAGCAGTTCCGCGCGGCGACGGCGGTCCACCTCGCCGCCGAGGAACGGGGTGGAGTTCATCAGGCCGAACGCCGCGTGCGCCAGCACCCGCGCCTCACCGTCGGGCATGCCCGGGTGCAGGGCGGTGAGCACCGTCACCCACTCCTCGACGTAGAGCCGCTGAAGGCGGCGGATCCGGCGGCGCGGCTCGTCGGGAAGACGGTCCAGTTCGTGCAGGTGCAGGGCGATCACCGCCGGGTTCGCCAGCGCGAATTCGACGTGGAAGTCGATGAGCGACTCCAGCGCGGCCCGCGGATCGTCCGGGTGCGCGGTGGCACGTTCGCGGCCGCCGGCCAGCAGCCCCTCGCTCACCGGGATGAGCGCGGCGACCAGCATGGCCTCCTTGCCGGCGAAGTGATGGTAAAGGGCCGGCCCGGTGACCCCGGCCGCCGCACCGATGTCGTCCATCGAGACCCCGTGGTAGCCACGGGCGGCAAAGAGGCCGACCGCGATCTCGAGGATCTCGTCCTTACGGGAACGGCGCCGGTTCGCGCCGGCCGCGCCCCGCGCCTGCTGCTCCACCGTCACGAGGCAAGCGTAGACCCGCGCTCGGCGCGAGGAGCAGGCGCGGTTACGGGACGGTAGGTCACTCCGCCGATGGCCCGGGCCGACCGGCGCGGCGGCCGGCCCGGGTCATGGTCAGTGATCGTGATCGTGGTCGAGATCGTGCTCGGTACGCAGCTTCGCCGCCTCGTCCGGGCGGCCCAGCCTGTCCAGCGCCTGGGCCAGTAGCCACGCGGCCTGCTGGACCGGCCGGGTGCCGACGGGCAGCCCACCCAGCACCACGCGCAGCAACCGCTCCGCCTCGGCCGGCCGGTCCAGCCGCAGCAGCAGCTCACCGGTGAAGATCTCGACCTGTGCCGCCTCGCCGAACGCCTCGATCGTGCGGAGGCGGTCGGGCACCCCGTCCAGCCGGTCCAGCGCCTCGCTCTCCCGGCCGTCGCCGGCCAGCACCCGAGCCGCCACCTCGGCCGCCATCGCCCGCTCGTACGTCGCCGGCGGCTCCGAGTCCTCGGCGAGCGCCGCCGCGAGGCGGTCCATCATCTCCAGGACGCGAAGAGCCGCGGCGCCGTCACCGGCCCACATCCACGCGTACGCCTCGCGCCGACGGGCCCGCAGTTCGTCCACCGGGTGCCCGGCCAGCTCGTACGCGCTCGCCGCCGCCGCGAACCGCCCGGCGGCCGCCGCGTCCCGGTCCGCGTCGTAGAGCAGCCCGCCGGCCTCTTCCAGCATCTCCGCCCGGTGCGGCAGGTTGTCCGGCCCGTCCAGGTTCTCCGCCAGCTGCTCCAGCAGTGCGAGCGCCGGGTCGATCTCGCCGAGCCCCTGGTAGATGCCGGCCAACAGGTAACGGCAACGGTCGGCCTGAACCTGAGCCCCGAGCTTGTCGAGCCCGATCACGGCCTCCTCGGCGACCTCGGCCGCCTCGTGCAACCGGCCGGCGACCCGGTACGCGTTGGCCAGCTCCCAGCGCAGCAGGGCGTCGCCCGGCGCGCCCTGCTCCACGCAGAGCGTGACCGCCTCGGCGAAGTCGTCCACCGCGTCGTCGGCCCGCCCGGCCGCCATCAGCGCCCGGGCCCGGGTGACCCGGACCGCGACCAGGGCGGCTCGCGGCGCCACGCGCAGTGCCTCGTCGCAGGCGGTCACCGCCTCCGCCGGGTCGTCCGCCGCCCGCGCGTACGCCAGGCAGGCACTCATCAGCAACTCGCCGACGCCCAACTCCCGGGCGAGCGTCCGGGCCCGTTCGGCCGCCGCGCGGAACTCCGCCGCCTGCTCCGACTCTTCGAGTGCGTGGGCGCGGTGCAGCGCGACCCGCAGTTCCAGGTACGGGTCGTCGACCGCCTCCGCCGGGATCCGCTCCAGCACGGCCAGCGCCTCGGCCCAGCGCTCGCCGTGCATCAGCGCGAGCGCCACCCGGTCGTACGCGGCGGCCCGCTGCCGGTCGTCCCCGATCCGGTCCAGCGCTTCGGCGGCCGCCTCGACCAGCGCCAGCCCTTCCTGCCTGCTCTCCTCGGCCATCGCGAGCAGCACACCGAGCCGGCTGGCAACCACCTGTGCCCGGACCTCGTCCCCCAGTTCCCGGTGGGCGGCTGTTGCCGCCCGGGCGGTCTCGATCGCCTCCGCGACCTGCTCGCCGTCGCTCAGCTCGGCCGCCCGAAGCTCCAGCCGGCGAGCCCCCGCCGAAGGGGTGGGCTCCGCCGCGCCGAACCGCTCGTCGTACGCGGCCAGGGCGGCCCGGAAGCCGGGGCGGTCGTGCCGGTGCCAGCTCGACTCGGCGAGGTCGAGCAGTTGGTCGGCGCCGGCGTCCGCCGGAATCTCCGGTGGCACCGGGTTCGGAACGACCGCGCCCTCGACGTCTAGCGGCGTGAGGTCCGCCGCCGGGGAATCCGGGCGCGGTGCACGACGGCGCACGCTCGCCGAGAGCGGCAGATGCTCACCGGTCGGCCGCATCGCGAGGCGGGCCGCGACCAGCTCGGACTGGCGGGCGGTGCCGTTACGGGCGTCGAACCGGGAGGCCAGCTCGGTGGCGGTCCGGGCCAGTTCCGCGGAGAGCCGGGCCGCCGGGACGTCGGCGGCCGGCCGGTCACCCGCCGCCCGCCGGTACACGGTCAGCTCACCGTCCACCTGCTTGAGCGCCGCCGAGGCCGTCGCCGCGAAGTGCATGGTGGCGGCCGGGGAGGGCGACCGATCCAGCCAGTCCAGGTGCCGCTCGACCAGCTCCAGGGCCCGCGCCTCGTTACCGGTCACCATGCAGAACTCGATGTGGTCGCCGATGTCCCACAGGTCGGAGATGTTGCCGCGCATCCGGCGGTACGCCGTCCGGTGCGCGTTGCGCGCGTCCTCGTGCCGCCCCGACCGCAGGTACGGCACGAGCAGCGCGGTCAGGATGGCCTGCGGCTGCTCACTGCAGGTGAGCCGGCCGGCGAGCACCGGCTCGGCGAGGGTCGCCGCCTCGGCGTACCGGCCGGTGTCGGCGAGGTACTGCACCTCGGTGGTCGGGTCGCAGCCGGCGCAGTCGGAGAGGTCGTCGCGCGGCGTGGTCTGCCAGAGCCGGTACCAGTGCGCGGCCGCGTCGCTGTCGCCGACGTGCTCGGCCACCCGGAACCGGTGCTTGTACACGGCCTGGAGGCTGTGCCCGCCGGCCCGGTAACGCTGCTCCATGTCGTCGATGACCGCGTACGTCCGGTCGAGCGGCACCTCGGGAAACTTCAGCATGAGGTTGACCATGTACTTGAAGTGCCAGAGCAGCTGCCCCGCGTAGCGGGCATGGTAGGGCTGCGGATCCCGGTCGAACTCGGCGAGGCACCAGGAGAAGGTGACGAAGGACTTCGCCGGCTCGCCGCCGTACGTGTACGCGTTGGTGCCCTGCAACCGGGTGACGAAGGCCAGCTCACGGTCCTCGGCCGCGTCGACCCGCCGGAGCAGTTGCTCCAGCGCGGCGATCTGTCCCGGCCCGAACGGCATGTTGCAGACCTGCCGGAACACCCGCCAGAGGTCCTCGATCGTGTCCACCCGTCACTCCTGTCCGGGTACGGCCCGGCCCAGCAGGCCGAGGAAGGAACTGTTCAGCAGCGCGGCGTCCCCCGCGCGGATGGGATGGTGCCCGAGCAGCAACGCCTGTCCGTAGAGCGCCTCGACCGCGAGCCCGACCAGCTCCGGATCGGTGAGCGTGCTGACCCGGCGGACCAGCGGGTTGCGGTGGTTGAGCACCAACTGCGGACGATCCGGTGGGGCGGACGCGGCGAGCGCGTCGAGCACCCCACCCCACAGCTCGTCGGCCTTGTCGCGGCTGGCCGCGAGCTGGTCGTTGAAGGCCGCCGAGCGGCTCACCAGGTAGAGCGCGGGTAGCGAGACCGGGTCGTAGGCCCGGATCACCACCTCGCAGCCCGTCCGCTCCAGCGCCCGCTGGGCGCCGGCGAGGAACGACCGCAGGGCCAGCTCGACCTGGGGGTCGAGACTGTCGAAGCGGGTGGTCAGGTCGCTCGGTTCCAGCCGCTCGATGAGCACTGACCGGTCGACGGCGGGCAGCCGCTCGATCAGCTCGGTGTCGTACGTGTAGCCGCCGTTCACCACGGCCAGGTCCTGAGCCGCGGCGACCGCGGCGAGTTGCCGGAACTCGTCCAAACTCGCCGCGTACCGGATCAGGCCGTGCCGCTGCCGGAACTCGGCCAGCGTGAGCGTGCCGACGTTCGTGTCCATGGGCCACCACTGGTCGACCAGCCGGAGCATCTCGTCGTCGTGCAACGCCAGCGCCTTGACACCGAGATGATGGACCTGGAGAAACTCCCCCAGCCGGCGTGGGTCGTGCTTGGCGAGCCGCACCAGCCAGCCGCGCACCTGGTCGCCGAGCGCCTCCCGGGTCGCGGTGAGCAGCGAGTCCTCGTAGAGCGCCTCGCGGCTCGCGGTCGGCCGCAGTTCACTGGCATCCACCACACAGTGCGCGAAGAACGCCCAATCGGGCAGCAGCCCGTCGGCGTGCTCGGTGAGGAGCATCCGCTTCAGGTAGACCCGGTGGCCGGCCCGGGCCGCCGGGTTCACCGGCTGGGAGAGGATGAACGCCGCGCCCGTCAGCCCAGCCTCCGGTACGGAGAGCGGCAGCACGTCGAACGGGTCGAAGCCGAGTGTCTCCCGGGCGTACCGGATCAGGGCCGGACGGTCGACGGGCGTGCCGGGTGTGACCGGCCAGGGCGGTGGCCCGGCGGTCGTGGTCACGTCGCCGACCCGGACTGTGAACGGCAGCAGCGAGCCGAAGAGCCGGGCCAGGTCGATGACGGTCGGGGTGGTGAACCACTGCTCGGCGGCCCGGCGTGGGACGAGCGTGACGGTGGTGCCCGGCTCGCTCCGCCCGGCGTCCGTAGGCGCGAGCTGGACCGTGTAACGGCCGTCGGAATAGCCCGTCCAGCACACGGAGGGCTCGTCGGCGTGCCGGGTGAACACCCGGATCTCGTCGGCGACCAGGAAGCAGGAGAGCAGCCCGATGCCGAACTGGCCGAGGAAGTCGTGCCGGGAGAAGCCCAGCTCGTCCCGCTTGGAGCTGCGGCCGATCGTGGCCAGCAGCTCGTGCACCTGCGCCTCGGTGAGACCGATGCCGGTGTCGTGCACCCGGAGCGTCCCGTCGCCGGTCAGCTCGGGTGGCTCGATGCGGATCAACGCGGGCGCGTCGGGGTGGGACGCCCGCCGCGCGGTGATCGCATCGACCGCGTTCTGTAAGAGCTCGCGGACGTACACCCGCGGGCTGCCGTAGAGGTGATGACTGAGCAGGTCGACGACGCCACGAAGGTCGACCTGGAAAGTGTGGTCCACGCCTTTGCGCTCCCCGGTCCGATGCCGGCGCTCACCGTACCGATGATCACCGACAGGCGCGTCCCCCTTTCACCTGGCGGCTTGACCCTCGACCGGGTCGAACCCGCAGCCTCCCCGTCATGTCCGCAACCCGTCTCGGTCGCGACTTCCACCTGCTGTGGTCGGCCGCCGTCTCCTCACGTTTCGGCGACGCCCTGCGTACGCCGGCGCTCGCCCTGCTCGCCGTCACGCTGACCCGCGATCCCCGGCTGATCGCCGCGATCACCGTGGCCGGGCAGCTCCCACCACTGCTGTTCGGTCTGCTCGGTGGCGTCTACGCCGACCGCTGGGACCGGCGGCGCACGATGGCGGTGGTGGACGGCGTACGGGCCGCCCTGGTGGCCGCGCTCGCCGTGGCGATCGCCGTCGACCGGGCCGGAATCGTGACGCTGCTGCTGGCGGCGTTCCTGCTCGCCGCCCTGGCCGCACTCTTCGACGCCGCCTCCTTCGCGCTGCTGCCGTCCGTCGTGTCGCCGGCCGCCCTGCCCCGGGCCAACGGTCGCCTCCAGGCCGGTACGGCCGTGGCCGGCGGCCTCATCGGAGCGCCCGCGGCCGGGGCGGCCTTCGCCCTGGCCCCCGCTCTCCCCTTCGCGCTCGACGCCGTCACCTTCGCCCTCGCCGCGTTCCTCGTCCTGGCGCTCTCGCCACTCTCACCTGCCTCGGGCCACGTACGGGCGGGTGCCCGACTCCCGCGCCCTCGGGTCGGTCGCCGTGCCGCCGCGACCAAGGGTCACGGTGTGGACGTGGCGGGCGGCGCGGACGGCCGGGGCGGCTCGCTCTGGGTGGAGATGACGACCGGTCTGCGCTGGCTGCGCGGCAATCGGACACTGTGGCGGGTCGCCCTGCTCACGGCGGCGAGCAACCTGGCGATCAGCGGCCTGCTGGCCGTCCTGGTGCTCCATGCGTTGGAGGTGCTTCGCGTGCCCTCGGCCGGGTACGGGCTCTTCACCGCGACCGCGATCGTCGGCGGGGTGGTCGGGGCGCTGACCGCCGGCCGGCTCGCCGCCCGGCTCGGCACACTGCCCGCGCTGCGTGCTGTGCTCGCCGCGCAGACCGTCGCGCTGGCCGGGTTCGCGCTCTCCCGGAACCCGGTGTGGGCGGGTCTCGCACTGGCGGTCTTCGCCGCCGGCACGTCCGTGTGGAACAGCCTCTGGACGTCGTACGGGCAGCAGCAGGTGCCGGCCGCACTGCTCGGTCGGGTGGGAGCGGCTCAGCGCATGCTCGGTCTGCTCAGCGCGCCGGTCGGCGCCACGCTCGCCGGGCTGGTCGCCGGGGCGTACGGGACGGTGCCGGTCACGATCGCGGCCACGGCGACGTTCGCCCTGGTCACCGTCGCGGCATGGCGAGTGCTGCGACCGGCCGTACCGGCGCCGGCCGCCGACCGGCCCACCACCGACGGGACAGCAGCCCGGCCAGTGCCGCACCGGTCGCGTTGAGCACACCACCCCAGTCCCGCCGGACCTGCGCCATCGGCGCAGGTTATCCGGCACTCGCGCTGCCGTGGGAGAGCCCGGAGAGGCGCAGGGCGATCCGCTGACGAAGGGGCGGCACCGCTCCGGCGAGCCGCAGCAGCACGTCCCGCACCGGCCGCCCGGCCGGGGGCAGGGTGGCCAGCCGGGTGAGCCCGGCCGCGAAGCGCAGCACGTCCTCGGCCATCGGCCGCTGCCGGGCGGTGTAGTCGTCGAGCAGTCTCTCGGGGCCGCGGGTGAGCACGTCGGTGAGGGCGGCACCGAGGGCGATGGCGTCGCAGATGCCGAGGTTCATGCCCTGCCCGCCGGCCGGGCTGTGCACATGCGCGGCGTCCCCGGCGAGCAGGAGCGGCCCGGCGCGGTAGGTGTCGGCGACACGATGGTGCACCCGGAAGCGGGAGGCCCACAGCACCTCGGTCACGCGATCCGGGTGACGCGCCGGTCCTCGCTCGTCGAGCAGGGACTGGAGATCGGCCTGTCCGGGCTCGGCGGCTGCCTGCCGTACGGCCGCCACCAGCCGAACCACCCCGTCCGGCAGCGGCGCCCAGATCAGTGGTCCGGATCGGGCGAGGAAGAGGGCCGCCTCGTCGCGCGGCAGGCCGCTGTGCACGCGGACGTCGGCGAGCACGAAGGACTCCGCACTGGTCTGCCCGGCGAAGCCGATGCCCGCGATCTGGCGGACCGTGCTGCGCATGCCGTCCGCGCCGACCACGAAACGTGCCTGCAGCAGTTGGTCGTCGACCCGCGCGACCACGCCGTTGCCGGCCGACGTCACGCCGGTCAGCCGGCACGGCCGGTGCACCATGACGCCCAGCCCGCTCAACTGCTGGGTGAGCACCGCCTCGGTGACCGACTGGGAGATCAGCAGCGCGTAGGGAAACCGGGTCGGCAGCCGGTGGAACGGCACCGCCATCAGCACCCGGTCGTGGTCGCGTACGGTGAAGCGCGGTGCCCGCACGCCCTGGACCACCAACGGCGCCGCCGCGCCGATCCGGTCCAGCACTTCCAGGGTGTACGCGTGCACGACCGCCGCCCGGGAGGTCGCCGGTGGCCGGTCCAGCTGGTCGAGGATGGTCACGTCAACCCCTCGCCGGGCGAGCGTGAGCGCGGTGGCGATTCCCGTCGGGCCGGCTCCGACCACCAGGACGTCGGTACTCGTGGGCAGCATGACCACCTCCGGAGCAACATAGCCAACAAACGTTGGCCAACACTTGTTGGCAAGTTTGGCCAGAGTGGACTGGAATGTCAACGGGCGTTGGCCTACGGTCGTTGGCATGACAGCAGCAACCGAGCCGACCCGTCCGCGTCGGTCGGACGCCACTCGCGCGGCGATCCTCCAGGCCGCTCGGGACCGGTTCGCCGCCGAAGGCTACGAACGGGCGACCATCCGGGCGATCGCGGCGGACGCCCGCATCGACCCGTCGATGGTGATGCGGTACTACGGCAACAAGGAGGGACTCTTCGCGGCGGCGGCCGAGTTCGACCTGCGCCTGCCCGATCTGACCACTGTGCCGCCCGGACAGCTCGGTGAGGCACTCATCCGCCACTTCCTCTCCAGGTGGGAAGGGGACGAGACACTGGCGGCACTGCTCCGCGCCGCCAGCACCAACCCGGGCGCGGCTGAGCGGATGCGGGCCATCTTCGCCGACCAGATCACCGCGGCCGTGGCCGCCTTCGACACCGACCCGGCAGCGGCGGCCCGGAGAGCCGGCCTGGTGGCCGCCCAGACCCTCGGCCTCGCCTTCACCCGCTACATCGTCCAGCTGCCACCGATCGTGACGATGACGCCGGAGGAACTGATCGCCTGGGTGGCACCGACCCTCCAGCGTTACCTGAGCGGAGTTCCGGAAAACTGACCCAACCTTTCTGCCTTCCCGTGCGTCTGGCAGGTGACGCGGAACGCGACGGCCCGGAGAGGTGGGCGGATGGGACCGGCGGCGAACGACGGGCGGGACGGCTACGTCGCCTTCGTCGAGAACCATCAGCACCGGCTGCTGCGCGCCGCGTACCTGGTCTGCGGCAACCGGCACCAGGCCGAGGACCTCCTCCAGGACGCGCTGCTAAAGCTGGCGCTGCGCTGGTCCAGTGTGCGCGAAGGCGACCCGGCTGCGTACGTGCGGTCGATCCTCTACCGGGACACGATCTCCTGGTGGCGACGCCGTCGGCGGGAATGGCTGAGCGCCCAACCGCCGGAGCGGGTGAGCGCCGACCGGGACGGCGCGCTGCGGCTCGCGCTACGCGACGCCGTCGGCCAACTCCCGCCACGGCAACGGGCGGTACTGGTGCTGCGCTACTACGAGGACCTGAGCGAGGCGGCCACCGCCGAGGTGCTCGGCGTAACCGTGGGCACGGTCAAGAGCCAGTGCCACGCCGCGCTGCGCCGGCTGCGCGAACTCGCCCCCGAGTTGGGCCGCGACGACGGCCTGCCCACGGAACGGAGGTGAACCGGTGAGGGATGAGGACCTGACCCGGCTGCTGACCGTCGCTGCCGAGGACGTGCGCCCGAGCCATTCGGCGGCGGCCGGCTGGGAGCGGGCTCGCCGCGTCCGGCATGCCCGCCGCGTCGCCGGCGCCACCGCCACGGCGGTCGTCCTGCTCACCGGCGGTGTGGTGCTGGCCCTGCGTCCCGCCGACCTGCCGGCACCGACCACGGCCGCCACCGTGACCGCGACGCCAGTCCCGAATGCGCCGGTGCAGCGGCCGCCGCAACAGCTCACCTATCCCGCAAGCCCGCTCAATCGTCTCGGCGACCCGGTGACCGCGTCGCTCTCCAGCCGCCCGGTCCGCCAGGCGCTGGCGCTCTATCAGCCGGTCGACGCGGAAACCGGCACGGAGGGACGGATCCGGGTGCTCGGCGATGACGGCCTGGTGCGGGAACTGGACGTGGTAACCCCGGCCCGAACCCGGGACGCCAGCGGCAACGAGGCCTTTGCCCTGAAGTCCGGAAGTCTCTCCGCGGACGGTCGGCTGGCCGCGTTCGCCCAGACCGGCGAGGTGATCGTGGTCGATCTGACCACCGCCCAGGTCCGTCGCTATCCGCTCAACGGCTACCTGGAGCACGTCCTCTGGGCCGGCGACCGGCTCTTCGTCGGCGACAACGACACGACGTACGAGCTGGACCGACGCACGGGTGTCAGCCGGACGATGCCGCTCTCTCCGTGGGAGATGGTCGTCCCCGACCAGGACGACCGAACCGACACCCTGCTGACGCTGGGTGACCTCCGGGACGGCCTGACCCTGAGCCGCTGGACGCAGAGCGCCGACCGCACTGATCGGGGCGACCGGCCGGTCGATTTCCGCGCGCTGCCGGCCGGCAACCGGGTGAACGAGTTCTACGGACGGGCCTGGCAGCGCGGCGACGAGGTCGCCCGGGCGGGTTGGATCAGCACCGGCGGCATGGACGGGCTGGAGGGGGTCGCGGTGTTGGACGCCACGACCGGAGTGGTGACCCGGCTGCTCGACCTGGGCCGCGACCGATGGAAGGGCTGCTGCCAGGTACTGGGCTGGGACGGCGACGCCGTGCTGCTCCGCAACGACCCGGATGGACTGCTGCGCTGGGAGCCGGCGACCGGCGAGGTCACCGGAGTGGCCCGGAACCTGAAGGGCGAGATCTCGCTCGCCGCCGGATGATCTGCCGGCTACCGGCCGCTGTTGAAAGGGGCCCTTCGCACCGGCTCCGGTGCGAAGGGCCCCTTCATGTGGTTCGCCGGGTCAGGGGTTCAGGCCACCGGGCTGGTCGCCCTGCACGACAGGGGCGCGCACCAGGTTGCCCCACTCGGTCCACGAGCCGTCGTAGTTGCGCACCTGCGGGTAGCCGAGCAGGTGCCGCAGCACGAACCAGGTGTGGCTGGACCGCTCGCCGATCCGGCAGTAGGCGACGATGTCGTCGTCCGGGCTCAGCCCGAGCTGGTCGGCGTAGATCGCGCGCAGCTCGTCCGCGGACTTGAACGTCCCGTCGTCGTTGGCCGCCTGCTTCCACGGCTTGTTCACCGCACCCGGGATGTGCCCGCCGCGCAGCGCGCCCTCCTGCGGGTAGTCCGGCATGTGCAGCATCTCGCCGGTGTACTCGCCGGGCGAGCGGACGTCGACCAGCGGACGGCCGGCGGCCACGTGCGCCATCACCTGCTCGCGGTACGCCCGGAGCGGAGCGTCGTCCCGCTGCGGCACCGGGTACTCGGCCCGCGGCCGGGTCACCTTGTCGCGGCTCAGCTCCCGCCCCTCGGCGATCCACTTCTGCCGGCCGCCGTCGAGCAGCCGTACGTCCTGGTGGCCGAAGAGGGAGAAGACCCAGAGGGCGTACGCGGCCCACCAGTTGAAGTTGTCGCCGTAGAAGACGACCGTGTCGTTGCGGCCGATGCCCTTGGCGGCGCACAACTCAGCGAAACTCTTGGCGTCGAGGTAGTCCCGGGTCACCTGGTCGTTCAGTTCCAGGTGCCAGTCCACCTTGACCGCACCCGGGATGTGGCCGGTGTCGTAGAGCAGGACGTCCTCGTCGGACTCGATCACGACGAGCCCCTCGTCGCCGAGGTGCTCGGCCAGCCAGGCGGTGGTGACCAGGCGCTGCGGGTCCGCATAGGCCTGGAGTCGGGGATCAGGATCGCTCGGCACAGACATGATCCCCAAGGTACGCCGGATGCGCCGGTACCGACCCGCAAACGTGACCGGCCAGGCACGCCGGCAGCGGTCAGTCGCCGATCGGGCCGAGTATCGGGCGTTTCGCGGAGACGGTGTCGCCGGATGAGCGGCCGGTGAGCCGGCGTTTGATCCACGGCGCGAAATGCTGACCGGCCCAGCGCAGGTCGGCCGTACGGGCGGCCAGCCACGGCGTCGGCTCCGGGTGCGGTGGAACCAGGAGCCACTCCTCGTCGCAGCCCACCCCGAGCGCGTCGAGCACCTGGCCGGCGACCCGCCGGTGCCCCGCCGAGGAGAGGTGCAACCGGTCGGTGCCCCACAGCATCGGGTGGAGGTACGTGTCGTCGGCGTAGAGGTCGACCATGATCGCACCGTGCCGTTCGGCGGTCTCGCCGACCGCCCGGTTGAGCAGCTCCACCCGGGGCTTGACCAGTCGCTGCCCGGGCAGCCGGGCCATCACGTCGGCGAACCGGAAGATCAGTACGTCCGCGCCGGTCGCCCGGAACTGCCCCACGATCTCGTCGAAGTGGGCGACGAGCCTCTCCCCGTCGAAGGTGCGGCGCAGCACGTCGTTGCCACCGGCGGCGAAACTGACCAGGTCCGGCTTCATGGCGAGCGCCTCGGGCACCTGGTTCGCCACGATGTTCGGGAAGAGCCGGCCGCGGATGGCGAGGTTCGCGTACCGGAAGTCCGGTCCGGCCTCGGCGGCCAGCCGGGTCGCGACCAGGTCCGCCCAGCCGCGGAAGGTGCCGTCCGGGTACGGGTCGTCCATCCCCTCGGTGAAGCTGTCGCCCACCGCCACGAAGCTGCGCCAGCGCACTGCCGCCCCCTCACGCTTCTTGTTGCCTGCGGCGACCAGTTTGGCACCGCGCCGGGCGGTGGTGGTGCCCGCCGGGGTGAACGTGGCAGAGGTCCTAGGCGAACGCGCTGGAGCCGCCGCGTCCCAGTCGCGACGGCTCCAGTACGGGATGCGTCAGGTGCGGTGACCGAACGACGGTGCGGCGCGCGCTCCGTCGACGCTGATTCCGAGAGACCGGGGTGACCAGTCAACGGGCCCTGGAAACGGTGTTGATTGATGCCGTCGGCACCCCGAAACCCGTCGCCCGGTCGGCGGCACCGGACGTACGCTGCGCCAATGCTGCTGCGCATGTCGACCCTGCTGCTCCGGACCCTGCGTGAGGAACCGGCGGACGCGGAGGTGCCGAGCCACCGGCTCCTGCTGCGTGCCGGCTACATCCGTCGCGCCGCACCGGGCGGCTACACATGGCTGCCGCTGGGCAAGCTGGTGCTGGACCGGATCAGCGAGGTGGTCCGGTCGGAGATGGCGGCCATCGGCGGCCAGGAGGTGCACTTCCCGGCTCTGCTGCCGGCGGAGCCGTACCGGGCCAGCGGCCGGTGGACCGAGTACGGGGACGACATCTTCACGTTCGCCGACCGGAAGGGTGCCGAGCATCTGCTCGCCCCGACCCACGAGGAGATGGCGGCGCTGCTGGTCAAGGACCTTTTCACGTCGTACCGGGACTTCCCGGTGACGCTCTTTCAGATCCAGACGAAGTTCCGGGACGAGGCCCGCCCCCGGGCCGGACTGCTGCGCGGGCGCGAGTTCCTGATGAAGGACGCCTACTCGTTCGACCTCGACGAGGCGGGCCTCCAGGCCGCGTACGACCGGCACCGGGCGGCATACCGGCGGATCTTCGACCGGCTCGGACTGGACTACACGGTGGTGCACGCGATGTCCGGCGCGATGGGCGGCTCGGCGTCGGAGGAGTTCCTCGCCGCCACGCCGGTCGGCGAGGACACCTTCGTGGGTTGCACGTCCTGCGACTACGCGGCGAACACCGAGGCCGTCACGACGCGCGCGCCGGCGTCCGGCGACCCGCACGCACACCCGCCCGTCGAGGTGCACGACACACCGGAGACCCCCACCATCGCCAGCCTGGTCGAGCTGGCGAACGCCCGGCAGCTCGGCGGCCGCGGCGACTGGACCGCCGCCGACACCCTGAAGAACATCGTGCTGACCGTACGACGGCCGGGCTCGGCAGAGACCGAGCTGCTGGTGACCGGCGTACCGGGCGACCGGGAGGTCGACCTGAAGCGGGTCGCCGCCGCGCTGCATCCGGCCACGGTGACCGTCTTCGACGGCTGGGCGGAACACCCCGAACTGGTCCGCGGCTACCTCGGCCCGCAGATCCTCGACAAGCTCAACCTGCGCTACCTGGTCGATCCGCGGGTCGCGCCCGGTACGGCTTGGCTGACCGGGGCCAACGAGCCGGGTCGGCACGCCACCGGAGTCGTCAGTGGCCGGGACTTCACCCCGGACGGCACGATCGAGGCCGCCGAGGTACGCCCCGGGGACCCCTGCCCGTCGTGCGAAGCCGGAGCGCTGACCATCCGGCGCGGCATCGAGGTGGGGCACGTCTTCCAGCTAGGCCGCAGGTTCACCGACGCGTTCGCCGTCGACGTGCTCGGCCCGGAGGGCAAGCCTGTCCGGCCGACCATGGGCTGTTACGGGATCGGGGTGTCCCGGGCGGTCGCCGCCGTCGCCGAACAGCATCACGACGATCGGGGGCTGGTCTGGCCGGCGGCGGTCGCGCCGTGTGACGTACACCTCGTGGCCGCCGGTAAGGGACCGCAGCTGGAGGCGGCGCTCGACCTCGGTGCGCGGCTCTCCGCGGCGGGCCTGCGGGTGCTGGTCGACGACCGGTCCGGCGTCTCCGCGGGGGTGAAGTTCACCGACGCCGAGCTGATCGGCGTCCCGCGCGCCGTCGTGGTCGGCCGCCGGCTCGCCGACGGGTACGTCGAACTGCGCGACCGGGCCACCGGTGAGCGGGCCGAACTGCCGCTCGAAGGGTTGGTGGAGCGGCTCGTCGACTCGGTACACCCCGCACACCGGGTATAACCAAACCGTGACGGGGTACGGAATCCGGATCGGCGTACGCGTGTGTGGAGGACTCCCATGACCGGTTACCGGGTCAGCGACGTGATGACCAGGCGGGTCGTCTACCTGCCGGCGGAGACCACCCTGGACGAAGCGGCAACGGTGATGAGGGAGGCCGACATCGGGGACGTCGTCGTCACCGACGGCGCCAGCCTCGCCGGGATGCTCACCGACCGGGACATCGTGGTCCGCGCGGTGGCCGAACGTGCGAACCCGTCCAGCACCACGATCGGCTCGATCACCACCCGGGAGGTCGTGATGATCGAGCAGCACGCGACGGCCGGTGAGGCGGCGGCGCTGATGCGCGAGCGCGGACTCCGACGGGTACTGGTCTGTGACAGCGATCGCAAGGTGGTCGGCATCGTCTCCCTCGGCGACCTGGCGATGCAGCTCGACCCCCAGTCCGCCCTCAGCGAGATCAGCGAGCAGTCGCCCACGGTGTGAGGAGGGCGCCCTTCTCAACGGAGGGCCCCTCTCCACCGGGGTAGCCTCGACCGCATGTCCGCCATGCCGGCCAGATTGGCCGAGATCGTCGACGAGTTCGCCGCCGCACCCCGCGACGTGGTGCTGGAGATGCTGCTCGAGTACGCCGATGTCATTCCACAGCTCCCGCCGGACGCGCCGGAGCGGGAGGGCATGGAGCAGGTACCGGAGTGTCAGACCGCGTTCTTCCTGCGTGCCCGGGTGACACCGGAGAAGACGGTGGAGACGATCTTCGACTGCCCGCCCGAGGCCCCCACCACCCGCGCCTTCGCCGGCATCCTCGCCGAAGGGCTGACCGGGGCGACAGCGGACGAGGTTCTCGCCGTCCCGGACGACCTCTACCAGCGGATGGGCCTGGCCCAGGCGATCAGCCCGCTGCGGGTGCGCGGCGGCACGGCGATCCTGGCGCGGCTGAAGCGCCAGGTGCGGGAACAACTGGGCTGACCTGGGAGTTGCCACCGGTCATGGAGATCGAGATCTACGCCGATGTGGTGTGCCCCTGGTGCTACATCGGCAAGCACCGGCTTGAGCAGGCCCTCGCGTCGTACGACGGCGAGGTGACCGTGCGCTACCGGCCGTTCCAGCTGGATCCGTCGCCGGTACCCGAGCCGGTGCCCGTGGTCGAGGCGCTCGGCGCCAAGTTCGGCGGCCCGGCCAACGCCCGGCAGATGGTCGCGCGGGTCACCGAGGCGGCGGCCGGGGCCGGGCTGCGGCTCGACTACGACCGGGCGATCGCCGCGAACACCTTCGACGCCCACCGGCTCGTCGCGTACGCCAACGAGCGCGGCCGGGCCGCCGAGATGGTGGAGGCGCTCTACCAGGCACACTTCGTCCGCGGGCTCGACATCGGCTCGCGGGACGCGCTCGCGGAGCTCGCCATTCAGGTCGGACTGGACGGCGCCGACGCGCGCCGGTACCTCGACTCGGACGAAGGCACCAAGGAGGTCTCCGCCGAGCTGGCCAAGGCGCGGGATCTCGGGATCAGCAGCGTGCCGACGTTCGTGCTCGCCGGCAAGTACGGGATCAGCGGCGCGCAGGAGCCGCAGACGCTGCTCGCCGCGCTGGCCGAGGTCGAACGCCTCGAGTCGGGCAAGGACTGAGCCGACACGGCCGCGGCCGGCGGTCGCAGAAGCCGCTTCGCCCAACTGACGGACATCGACACCGTTGATGTTTCACGTGCAACGGTATCGACGTCGATGAGCAGCTGTGGCTTGGCGGCCGATCAAACGTCGGACCGCGGGCCGGGACGGACGCCGGTCAGGCGGGCCGCGCCAGATCCTCGACCACGCGGGCGTTGGGCAGCGCGCCGAGCGCCGGACCAGGCAGCGCGATCTTGCTGTGCCGTACGCCGGAGCCGATGATGACGTGCGGCGTGGCGATCACCCGGGAGTCGACGAGGATCGGCCACGCGGCCGGCAGGCCGATCGGGGTGATCCCGCCGTACTCCATGCCGGTCAACTCGACCGCGTCCGCCATCGGTGCGAAGCTCGCCTTGCGCACGTCGAGCGCGCGCCGGGCAACCCCGTTCACGTCGGCCCGGGTGGTGGCGAGGATGATGCAGGCCGCGTAGCGGACCACGCCCTCCCGTTTACCGGCCACCACCACGCAGTTCGCCGAAACGTCCAGCCCCACGTCGTACGCCGCGCAGAACGCGGCGGTGTCGGCGAGTTCAGCGTCGATCGGCGCGACCAGCACCTCGTCCACGTCCACCGGCGCCTCGGCGGGCCACTCTGCGAGCGCCGCGGCGACCGGCGGGGCCAGCAGGTCGGGGCGGGTGCGGGCCGGTTCGGTCTTCAGCGTCCCCATCACGGGTGTGATCCTTCCACCCACCGGACCGAGGCGGCCAGCCGGTCGCCGGCTGCGGCCGTCCGCGGTGCCACTCAGCCGCCGGCGAGGAAGGCGTTCTCCTTGAGGAACGTGCGGTCCCGATGGGCCGCGAGCTCTTCCGCCCGCAGCGCCTGGGCACAGCGGACCTCAAGGTCTTCCAACGCCTGGCGTACGGCGAGCCGGATCACGCCGTAGAGGAAGACGAAACCGAAGCAGTAAAGGATGACAGCGACGAAGACAGGGAACATGCGGTCACGTTAGGTCGTATGTGAACCAGACACGTTCTCATCTCCGCCCCGTTCCCCCGTACGTGTCCGCGAGCTGATCGCCCCGAGCGGGGCTGTGGTGACGAGCCCACCGCTCAACGTGCCCACCAACCGGCGCGCCCTCGGTCTCAGCTGAGCAGGTCGAGCACCGTCACCAGCACGTAGAACACGATCACGATCTCGCTGATCACCCAGGAATTCCGGTCGGACCAGGCGCGAACGCGGGGCAGCGCCATGGCGGCCCGCCGACCGGCCAGCAGCAGGGCGAGCAGCGGCAGGGCCAGCAGCCCGAGCGTCAACCCGACGAAGGGCAGCAGGTGCCACCACGACAGGTCGTGCCGGGCGACGCTCGCGCCGACGGCCGCCATGGTGAGGTCGTCCGATGGCGAGGTGGCGACGAACACCGCGCCGAGCCGGGCGGCCCTACCCGGCCCGGCGTGCTGGAGGATGGTCAACCAGCGTGGCGTGCCGGTCTGGTGGCGGCGCAGGTAGACGACCACCGCGAGTACGGCCAGCAGCACCAGCACCGCCCAGTCGATCCGATGGGCGGTGCGCTCCAGGTGGCCGACGTCGGTCTCCGCGCGGTCGGCGAAGCCCCGCAGCGCCCGGGTGACCAGCCAACTCACCGTCACCCCGATGGTGACCACGACGCCCACACCACCGAGGTATGCGAGTAGCGCGGCGCGCGGGCGATCGGCCGAGGGAAGCAGTGCCGCCGCGACGAACTGCGTCCCGGCGACCATCACCACGGCCAGCGGCAGGACGGTCAGGAAGTTCATCCTCCGCCCATCCTCGCGGCCCCGACCATGCATCGGGCCCGGTTCGCTCCACCCAAGCTTCGATCATGACGCCCGGCGCGTCGTTCCCCCGCCCGCGACCGAGGTTGTCGCCGCGCGCGGTCCGGTACGTCGGCGACAACCTCCTGGTCAATGGGACGCGCTGGGGCTGGGGGTCACCCGGGTGGCGAGGAGGGTGCCGCTCAGTGCCAGGGCGGTCGAGATCGCGAGAGCGACCAGGAAGCTCCCCGAAGCGGGGGCCGAGCCACTGGCGAGCACGGCGCCGGTCAGCGCCAGCACGGTCGCCGCGCCGAGCGAGTCGCACAGTTGCAGCGACGAGCTGCTGCGGCCCTGCTCCCCGGGCGCGGACAGCTCCAGGGTGAGAGCCGACAGCGACGGGTAGAGCAACCCCATGCCCAGCCCGGCGACGGCCCAGCCGAGGACGGCCACGGCGACCGGCGTACCGGGCAGGAGCGTGAGTGCCACCGTGCCGATGCCGGCGGTCACGCAGGCCAGCCCGGCACGGGGGAGGCTGGCGCGGGAGGCCGGTGCCCGCATGCGCCCCTGTATCCAGGACCCCGCCGACCAGAACAACGCGCCAGTCGTCAGCACCAGCCCCGCCGCCGTCGGCGAAAGGCCACGTTCCCGGGAGAGCATCAGCGGGATGACCACCTCGGCGCCGACGAACGCCGCGGAGGCGAGTCCACGCAGCCCGACCACGGCAGGCAGCCCCCGGGCGGCCCGCAGGGATCCCGGCGGCAGCAGGCGCGGCGCGCAGAACAGCAGGCCACCGATCGCGACCGCCGAGAGCGCCAGGCCGTACGCGCCGCGCTGCTGGCCCCCGATGTGCAACAGTGCGGCGCTCACCCCCGCCCCGCACGCCCAGCCGATCCGCGCCACCGCGCCCACCGAAGGGCGGGTCACCACCGTCGCCGCGACCGACCGCAGACCGGGGCGCATGAGCAACGCCGCCGGTACGGCCACCGCCGGCACCGCGAGGAAGACGAAGCGCCAGTGCAGATGCTCCACGACCAGCCCGGCCACCGCCGGCCCGACCAGCGACGGTACGACCCAGGCGGCGGCGAAGGCCGCGAAGATCCGCCGGTGCAGCTGCTCCGGGTACGCCTGGCCCACGATCACGTACAGCGCCACGGAGAGCAGTCCGGAGCCGAATCCCTGCACCACCCGGCCGACGACCAGCACTTCCATCGTCGGCGCGGTGCCGGCGACCACCAGCCCCGCCACGAACCAGAGCAGCCCGTGCCACATCGGGGAGCCCGGTCCGCGGGTGTCGCACCAGATGCCGGAGAGCACCATGGCGAGCACGCCGGTGGCGAACGGGCCACCGAAGGCCAACCCGTACAGGGCGAGCCCGTCCAGGTTGCGGGCGACCGTCGGCATCGCCGTACCGACCGCCAACGCCTCGAAAGCGAGCAGCGAGATGAGCGCGACGCTGCCCACCGTCATCGCGCGCAGCCGGGGGGCGAGCAGCCCCGGTGCCGGCGCGAGGGTGGCGGTCACTTCCGGCCCGACGGGTCGAGCCTGGGCGTTCCGATCGACATGCACTCAGCCTGCGACCTCAACCTGGATTGAGGTCAACCCGTGGGCGGTGGATCAGACGTCAGCCGTCTCCAGCGCTTTGCCGATGCCGTTCACGAGCCCGGAGAGATGCTGATCGGCCAGGAGATGACCGGCGGTGATCATCAACGCCACGGGCCACTCGATGATCTGGAGCGCGGCGAGCAGGCCCAACCCGCCGTAGTAGGCGATCTTGTCAGCGGGTGGGACCGCCAACTCGCCCAGCAACGGCACCTGCACCCGCCGGTTGTAGATCTGCACCGTCTCACGACCCCCGTTGAGATGTCGGGTCAGTGTGCTCATTCCAGCCTCCCCGTTGGCTTCCACCACCAGACGCTTTCCACCGGCGATCCGGTTCATGCGATGTCGGCAGCGGCAACTTCCCCAGCTTGGAGCGCATAACGGACGCCATGCCGGGAAGCCAGGCCGCCGGATGCGACGAGTGGGAGGCGAAATGTCGTACGGCACGGAGAGCAGTGCGGAGGGGCCACGCCGGCACCAGCCCGGCCGTACGCCTCGATGACCCCACCAGGCCGCGCCGCCGCCCGACTCCTCCCGCCGGTCGGCGTGCCCAAGCTCGTCGGCGAGGCGTCGCGGACCGTAGGGTCCGCGGCCTCGCGGTTGGCCCGGATCGTCGGCCTGAGCAGCAGGCGGGTGTGGTCCCGGCCGGGACGACACCACATCGAGGTGCACGGCGTCTGCCAGGACGGCGGCGATTCCCTCGCCCGACAGGTCGAGTCGGCGTTGGAGCGGATGCCTGGTGTGGCCTGGGCCAGGGTGAACGCGCCGTCCGGGCGGGTCGTGGTGGCCGTCGAGTCGCCCGAACCGAAGCTGCGCGACCTGATCGCCACCATCTCCCGAGCCGAACGCGCCTGTCCGTACGAGCCGGACCCGGAGGTGCCGCCGCCGCATCCACCCGAGGAGGGACCACGCACTCCGCGTACGTTCGGCGCGCTCGCCTCCGACGCGCTCGGCCTGACCATCTCCGCGGCCACTCGTATCCTGCCGTTCACGCCGGTTCCGGGCGAGGTTGCCGGTCTGCTCGGCGCGGTGGACCTGCATCCGCGACTGCACGCGCTGGCCGGCCGTGGCCTGCGCGCCGATCCCCGGGCGGACCTGATCTTCCCGCTCGCCGAGGCGGTGGTGCAGGGCCTCACCGGCGGCTGGGCCGGAATCGTGCTCGACGGCGCTCAGCGGATCGCGCAGTGGGGTGAGGACCGCGCCCAACTGAGCGTCTGGGAGAAGGCCGAACCTCGACTGACCGGCGATCCGGAACGAGCCGTCGCCCGGTGGTCGGTCGCCGAACGACCTCGGCCGAAGCCGGACGGCCCGCTGGAACGGTACGCCATCCGGATGCTGACGGCCGGCGCGGCGGCAGTCCTGGGCGCTGCCCCGGTCGTCGGCCGGAAACGGGCCACGGCGCTCGGGCTCTCCGCGCTGCCGAAGGCGCCCGGGAGCGGTCGTGAGGGGTACGGCGCCCAACTGGGCCGGATCCTGGCACGCCGGGGCGTGATCGCGATGGACCGGGGTGTGCTGCGGGAACTCGACCGGATCGACACCCTCGTGCTGGACTCGACGGTGCTCGGATCCGACCGCGGCGTCCTGGCCGACCTGGCCCCGCTGCCCGGCGCGGACACCGAACAGGTGGCCGAGCGGGCGTTCGCACTCTTCGAACCGGCGGATCCGGGGCGGCGGCACGAGGCCGACGGCTGGCAGATCGGTCCGCTGGACCGGCTCGATGCCGAGGACCCGGGTGACACCGAGGAGAGCGCCCGGCTCCGCTCCGCAGGCGGCCGGCTGCTCGGCCTCGCCTCGGGGGGCACCCTCGCCGCCCTGCTCCGGGTGGACGCCGAACCCGCGCCGGGCGTCGACGGGCTGCCCACCGCCGCCCGCCACGCGGGGTTGCGGCTCGTGGTGGCGGGCGACGACGAGCAGCGGTACGGCTTCGCCGACGCGATCCTGCCCGGCGGCGACCGACTGGCCGAGTCGGTCCGCTCGCTCCAGCGCGACGGTGCCACGGTGATGCTGGTCTCCGCAGACCGGAAGGCGCTCGGCGCCTCGGACTGTGGGCTCGGCATGTACGACCCGGAAGACCTGCCGCCGTGGGGCGCCCACCTGCTGGTCGGCAACGATCTGCGGATAGCGGCGCTGCTCGTCGAGGCGGCCGGGACGGCCCGCCGGATGACCCGGCAGAACATCCGGTTGGCCATGGCCGGGACCGGCCTCGGTGCGCTGAACGCGTTCACCGCCCCACCCCAGCAACTGCCCACCCGGAGCCTGCTCGCGGTCAACGGAGCCGCCGCCCTGGCCTTCGGCAACGGCATGTGGCGGGCCAGTCGGCTGCGCAAGCCGGATGACGCACCGGCGCCGACGGCGACCGCGTGGCACCTCATGCCGGTGGACACGGTCCTCGACCGGCTCCACACCACCCCGGACGGGCTGACCGGCGCGGAGGCCCAGCAGCGACGCGGCGCCGGTGGCGGTGGCAGCGACGCCCCGGGGACCGGAGGGCTGCTCCGAGCCTTCGTCGACGAGCTCTCCAACCCGCTCACGCCGGTGCTCGCGGCCGGCGCGGTGCTCTCCGCGTCGTTCGGTTCGCTGGTGGACGCCGCCCTGGTGGGCGGGGTGGTCGGCGGCTCGGCGTTGATCGGCGCGGTGCACCAACGCAACACCGAACGGTCCCTCGCGGAGCTGCTGTCCCGCTCAGCGGTCACCGCACGGGTCCGGCGCGATGGCACGGACCGCGTGGTGGCCGCCGACGATCTCGTGCCCGGCGACGTGATCCGGCTGGACCCGGGCGACGCGGTGCCGGCCGACTGCCGGGTGATCGAGGCGGTGGGCCTGGAGACGGACGAGTCCTCCCTGACCGGGGAGTCCCTCCCGGTCGGCAAGAGTCCACGGCCGGTCGTGGCCGCCGCCGTCGCGGACCGGCATTCCATGGTGTACGAGGGCACGACTATCGCCGCCGGGCACGGCACCGCCGTGGTGGTCGCCACCGGCGCCGACACCGAGGCCGGTCGCAGTCTCGCGCTGGCCCGGCAGGCGCCCCCGTCCGGCGGGGTGGAGGCCCGGCTCGGCCGGCTGACCCGAGCGGCCATCCCGCTCGCGGCCAGCTCGGCCGTCGCGGTGGCCGGGGCCGGCCTGCTCCGGGGCGTACCGCTGGCGCAGACCGCGGCGACCGCCGCGAACCTGGCGGTGGCGTCGGTGCCGGAGGGGCTGCCCTTCCTCGTCAGTGCCGCGCAGTTGGCTGCGGCCCGGCGACTGGCCGAGCACGGCGCGCTGGTCCGCAATCCCCGCACCATCGAGGCGCTCGGCCGGGTGGACGTGCTCTGCTTCGACAAGACCGGCACCCTCACCGAGGGGCAGCTGATGCTGGCCGGTATCGGTGACGGCGACGCCAGCCGGTACGCCCCGCTGGACCGGCTCGACGACCGGCTGCGACTCACGCTGGGCGCGGCGCTGCGCGCCACCCCCGGCGCGGAGGACCCGGAGGATCTGACCCACCAGACCGACCGCGCGGTCCGGCGCGGCGCCGAGGCCGGAGGCGTGGTCGAGCAGACCGGGGCGACCGGCTGGCGGGCGGTCGGTGGCCTGCCGTTCGAGCCGTCGCGCGGATACCACGCGAGCATCGGCGACAGTGACCACGGGCTGCTGCTCAGCGTCAAGGGCGCCCCCGAGTCGGTGCTGCCGCGCTGCGCCTCGCGTCGGGTCGACGGGCGGGAGGAGCCGTTGGACGACGCCGGGCGCGCCGAGCTGCACCGGCTGCTCGCCGATCGGGCAGGCGCCGGGCACCGGATCCTGGCGATCGCCGAGTGCCGGGTGTCCGAACCTACGGTCAGCGACGAGCAGGTGCGGAACCTCAGCTTCGTGGGCTTCCTGGCCCTCGCCGACGGCGTACGCAAGAGCGCCGCTCCCGCCGTACGCCGGATCCGGCAGGCCGGCGTGCACACGATCATGATCACGGGCGACCATCCGGCGACGGCCGAGGCGATCGCCGCCACCATCACCGAACACGACGAGCAGCACGTGGTGACGGCTACCGAACTGGACCAGCTGGACGACGAGGCCCTCGCCGAACGGCTGGCCCGCACCGACGTGGTGGCCCGTTGCACGCCCGCGCACAAGGTACGGATCATCCAGGCGTTGCAGAAGTGCGGCCGTACCGTCGCGATGACCGGGGACGGCGCCAACGACGCGCCTGCCATCCGCCTGGCGGACGTGGGCATCGCGCTCGGCCAGCGAGGCACCCCGGCCGCCCGGGCCGCCGCAGACCTGGTGGTCACCGACGACCGGTTGGAGACCATCATCGCCACGCTGGTCGAGGGGCGGGCGATGTGGTCCTCGGTCCGGCACGCGCTGAGCATCCTGGTGGGCGGCAACCTCGGTGAGATCGCGTTCAGCGTCCTGAGCGCGGCGGCGACCGGCCGGTCCGCGATCAACGGTCGGCAGCTGCTGCTGGTCAACCTGCTCACCGACCTGGCGCCCGCGCTCGCCATCGCGGTCCGCCCACCCGCCGCCGACCGCACCGACAGTCTGCTGCGGGAAGGCCCGGACACCTCACTGGGCGAGACGCTGAACCGGGAGATCGGCCTGCGCGCCGCCGCCACCACCCTCGGCGCGACGGCCGGGTGGACGCTGGCCCGCTACACCCCCGGACGACCTGCGCGGGACGGCACGGTCGCTCTGGTGTCCCTCGTCGGTACGCAGCTCGGGCAGACCGTGCTGGCTGGCGGTACGAGCCCGGCGGTACTCGCCTCCACGGCGGTGTCCCTCGGCGCCCTCGTGGCCGTGGTGCAGACGCCCGGGCTCAGCCAGTTCTTCGGCTGCACGCCGCTCGGACCGGTCGCCTGGAGCATCGCGGCGGGTTCGGCGTTCGGCGCCACCTTCGCCAACGGCGCGCTGAGCCGGCTGGTGGAGCGCCTGCCCAAGGCGAAGGGGCCCGACGACGCCGAGCGCCCCGAGGCGGAGCAGTCCGACGCGGGCTCGCAGGCCGTTCGTCCCGCAGACGCACCGCAGGAATGAGCCGCCCGCATGGCTCGGCCCTCCCCGGGTACCGGGATCGTGGAGGTGGGTGCGTTGGCTGAGCAGCCGGAGGTCACGTTCATCGGTACGGCCACCACAGTGCTCCGGATCGGTGGGTTCACCCTGCTCACCGATCCGAACTTCCTGCATCGGGGGCAGCGGGCGTACCTGGGCAAAGGTCTGTGGTCGCGCCGGCGCACGGACCCGGCGCTGCGGATCGCCCAGTTGCCGTCGCTGGACGCGGTGCTCCTCTCCCACCTGCACGGGGACCACTTCGACCGCGTGGCCCGGCGGGAGCTCGACCGGGAGCTGCCGATCCTGACCACTCCGGCGGCGGAGCGGAAGCTTCGTAGCTGGGGCTTCCGTGCGGCCGAGGGACTGCCCACCTGGCAGTCCCACGAGCTGCGCGGGGACGGGGAGTTCCTGCGGCTGACCTCGCTTCCCGGCCAGCACGGGCCCGGCCTGCTCGACCGGCTGCTCCCCGACGTGATGGGCACAATGATCGACCTGGTCTGCGGCGGCACCCGGGCGTTCCGCCTCTACGTCACCGGCGACACCCTCAACCGTCCGCAACTCGCCCGGATCCCGGAGCGGTACCCGGACATCGACGCGATGCTCATCCACCTCGGCGGCACGAAGGTCGCCGGCATCCTGCTCACCATGGACGCCCGGCACGGCGCCGACCTGGTCGAGTTGATCAGGCCGAAACTGATCGTGCCGATCCACTACGACGACTACCCGGTCTTCCGCTCGCCGCTGTCGCACTTCGTCGCAGAGGCCCGGCGGCGGGGCATCATCCGGCAGGTACGCACCATCGAGCGGGGCGAGACGGTCCCGCTCACCTGACCTCGCCCACCCGAGCGCCCGCTCCAGCCCCGATGTGCCAGCGCCGTTCGGTCCAGCGGCAGCGCCTCGGGCAAGCGTCACCCGGCGCCGGCCGGGTGACCCGTCCGCTCACCGCGATTGCGGACGGGATTTTCGGGGTAGCCGCCGCCGGTGAACGGAGGGCGGCAGAGGAGGGATGGCGGCCGGGGTTCGAGGCAACGCGCGGGCCTCGACGAAGAGCGGTTCGACGAGGCCCTGGAGCGCGTGAACAAGCGTGGCCGGAACGCGGGCCGAACCAGGATCCAGCAACTGCAGATCAAGTTCCTGCTCGCCATCCAAGCCGGTCTGGCCGCCGCGCTGGCCTGGGCGGCCGCGCGCTGGCTCACCGGCATGCCGAGTCCGATCTTCGCCCCGGCCGCCGCGGTAGCCGTGATCACCTCTTCCCTCGGGCAGCGTCTGACCAACACCATCGAACTGCTCGCCGGGGTGACGCTGGGCATCTTCGTCTCGGACCTGCTGATCGAGGTCACCGGCGTGGGCGTGTGGCAGACCGGCGTGATCGTGGCCGCGGCCATCCTGGTGGCGCTTGCGCTCAGTCCGCGCGGGGGCGTGGTCGGCAACGCCAGCGGTACCGCAGTGCTCCTGGGTGCTCTCTCGTCGTCGCGGCACACCCTCGAGTTCCCCCGCTTCATCGACGCGGTCATCGGTGGCGGCGTCGGGCTGGCGGTGACGTTGCTGCTGTTGCCGATCAACCCGCTCCGGATCATGCGACGGGTGGCCGCGCCGACCCTGCGGGACCTCGCCGAACAGCTCAGGCAGACGGCGTCCGCGCTGCGTGGTCGTGATCACGAGCTGGCCAACCGGGCGCTGGCCCACTCGCAGGGAATCGGCAGCGATCTGGGAAGGTTCTGGGACGCCTTCGGAAGCGCGAAGGAGACGGTCAACTTCGCGCCGACCCGGTGGCCCTGGCGGCGTGCCGTCCGGCACTACCAACTGGGCGCACCCGAGGTGGATCAGACCGTCTGGAACACGAGGGTCCTGGCCCGGCGGGTGGTCGTGCTGATCGAGGACAAGGAGCCGATCCCGGAGGGCCTGCCGAACGCCGTCGAGGAACTCGGGGCGGCCGTGCACGCCCTGCAGAACGAGGTGCTCTCCGGCTGGGGCCCCGAGGCCACCCGACGGCACGCACTGCGGGCGGTGGCTGAGGCGACGCAGGCGGAGATCGCCGGGACCCAGTTGTCCGGCACGGTGATCGTGGGGCAGGTCCGTACCGCCGCCAGCGACGTCCTGCAGGCGACCGGGATCGACCGGCCGGAGGCGTTGCGGAGAATCCGCGAGGTGGCGTCGGCGCAGTCCGACCCGCACGGACGCCGGCCGACCGAGTGAGACATCGCCGCCCCATCCGGCTGACACCTCGTCCCGCCTGACGTTTGGCATGATCCTGTGAGCATCGACGTCAGTAGTGGGACGGTGAAGGTGGCTCGCACACTCTTGTACCTGGTCCGCCACGGTGAGCAGGATCAAACGCTCGGCCATGCGATAGACGGCGGCCTGTCCGAACGGGGCCGCTGGCAGGCGGATCGGCTCGGCCGACGGCTGAAGGGCACGACGTTCGCGACCATGCATCACAGCCCACTGTCCCGGGCAGCCGAGACCGCTGAGATTCTCGCTGAGTATCTGCCCGATGTTCCTCGACACGCGTGTGACTTCGCCATGGACCGAACGCCGGTACCCTCTGCCGAACACCGCACCGAGTACCCGGAGCGTTTCCTCTCCTGGCTGGACGAGGTCCCGGATCAAGAGCGCGACGAGGACGCTGTCGGTCTGCGGGCAGCAGTGGAGCACCTGGGTACCGCCGACGTCGAGGACCGACGCGAGCTCGTGGTTACGCACAACTTCGTGATCGGCTGGTTCGTCCGGCACGTCCTGGACGCTCCGACGTGGCGCTGGATGAGCCTCAACCAGGAGAACTGCGGGCTGACCATCGTGCAGTGGGACACCGGGAGACCTCCCGCCCTGGTCGCCTTCAACGACACCGGGCACCTTTGATCCATCTCTGCGCAGGCGACGCCTCGGGCGAGTGGCGGCTCACTCGTCGGTCTGCTCGGGGCGTCGACATGACCGGAGGTTGAAGCCCGACATCGCTGGCAGCCGGCTGTCCGGTCTCGGACCTACGTGACGTCGACAGGCTAATGGCGCATGGGTACCGACGAGGCGTCCCCGAGCATGCGGTTCAGTTGATCGGCCCAGTCATCATCGGCGAGCCCCGCGCCAACCAGAACATCACGCCAATCCTGCTGTGCCAGGGCCGCGGCATCAAGGAACCGTTGGCCATCTCCACCGGACAGGAAGACCACCGCAGCTTGAACACGCTCGGCGCTTTCGGCGGCGCCGCCCGGGGTCAAGGGCACGAGATCGGCCAGGAGATCCAGGACCGTTTCCACCTCGGCCGGTCCGAACCGTGCCCGGACCCACTCCTGCAATCGATCGCTCACCATACAGCCGAGTATGCCTACGGAGAGACACCCATCACTCGATTTAGATCATCCAGCTGGTATGCCTGGACGACGAACACGAGGAGCTACACGTCGTCCAGCGGTTGAGGTACGCACCTCAGAAGCATCAGGGCTCGGCTACTCGGACGACTGGATGATCCGCGGCGGCGCAATGCACCCGCCGTAGGCGACCGCGAAACGGCTTGGCCTTGGCGCGGTCGGGGGTTCTCGCGTAGCCCTGGTGGTGCCTGGGCGAGGGGAGCCCGCCCCACCCGATTCCGCTGATCTGCGAGGGAAGGCCGGGGTGTGGGGCGGAGCCCCACGTCTACGCTTTCCGGCAGCCGGCCGTGTTCTCCGCCAACTGATCCGCGACACCTCAGCGCGCTGATCGCGGGCATGTGCGAGTGGCCGACGCGGCAAATTCGCTTGCGTCGGTAAAGCGGGCGTCGCTTGGCTAACCGCGTGATCGATCTCCACACACAGCGGCTGGTCCTGCACCCCGTCGACGTCGCGGAGGGCGAACGCATCACCGCCCGCCGACCCGGCGATGACGACCGATGGGCGGCAGACTTCCCCTTCGACGGCGACGTCATCGGGGCCACCGCCTACCTGCGTGCCACTGCAGAGCACGGCGAGCAGCGTCCCTTCGGCTTCTACCGCATCACCCGAACCGCAGACGGACAGGCCATCGGAGGTATCGGCTTCAAAGGGCAGCCCAAGGACGGAAGCGTCGAGGTCGGCTACGGCCTCGCCCCCTCAGCCCGCGGCAACGGCTACGCCGCCGAGGCTGTGATCGCCCTCCTTACTGTGGCAGCTGACCACGGCCTTGACCGCGTCGTCGCCGATACCGACCGGGGCAACATCGCCTCGCAAAGGACTCTCGAACGGGCTGGCTTCAGGCGCCTTCGCAGCGAGGGCGACCTGTGCTTCTATGAATTGATCCTTGGCTGCAACTGAGCGCCGCCAAAGAGCGATGCCCGGCAGGAGTGTATGGGTCTCCGACACAGCGCAAGGCGACATCCGACCATCGGCAGATCCGCGCGTCCCGAGGCGCGCCGATGTGCACCTAGATCTCGCTATCAGCAGCACGTGGCGGAGAGTTGTTGCACGTCAGTTGCCGGGCCACATGGGCGGCTGGCTCGGCGTTGCCGCTCTGGGGCTGAGATTTCAGCGAGCGGCGCTGAGGCGGTCTGCCCCAGCAGTACGGCGGGTTCTACCTGAGCGAGCCGAAAGCGGGATGGTCCGGAAGCATCGACTTGGACCCCGTCGTTCGCCGAGTCCTCACCGAGCACATCCGGGCCTTCCCACCCGTCCCGGTCGAGCTGGTCGACATCACCTCGGGCGACCCGGTGCGTCGATTGGTGCCGCTGCTGTTCACCACCACGCGCGGCAACCCGCTCAACGACAAGACCTGGTCACGAGAGTGGGCCGACTGGCGTGATGCGGCCGGCTGGCCGAAGAAGCACGGCACGTTCCACGCTCTACGGCACTTCTTCGCCACCACGCTGATCACGAACCACGCGGAACCCCAGGACGTTCAGCGGTTGCTCCGGCACAAGAAACTGCGCATCACGTTGGAGACGTACGTGCACTGGTGGCCGAAGCGGGAGCGTCAACGCGGTTTGGTCGGCACGATCCTGGAAGCCAGCAGCGCGTGAGCCGCACGCTGAGAGCGCGCAAGATCAATGCTGAGTTGTGCCGGATCTGGGCCGCTTGATCTTGCCCCGGCAAAAAGCCTGGGTCAGATGCGGTAAGAGTGGAGCCCAGGGGACTTGAACCCCTAACCCCTGCCTTGCAAAGGCAGTGCTCTGCCAGTTGAGCTAGGGCCCCGAGAGCGGATGAATCCGCTGGTCAGTTGTGGCTTACGGCGTCTCAGCGCAGGTCAGGCGCCGTGGTCGCCTCGTGCCAGAGGGCGCGCTCATCGTTGGAAGCCTTGATCTTGCGGGCCACAACGGCGGCCACGCCGACAACGCCGACCAGAATCAGAAGCTTCTTGACCATTGGGGCGACCCCTTGCGCTCGGCTGCCGTCGGAGGACGTGCGGTGGGGCTAGCTGGAATCGAACCAGCGACCTCAGAGTTATCAGCTCTGCGCTCTAACCGACTGAGCTATAGCCCCGCGTAGCGACGAGCAAGGTTAACCCATCAGCGCGCGCCGCCCCAAATCGGGGGTGGCTCTGCGCGCCGCCCGTCGCCGTCGAACCTATCGGAGTACGGAACGCCGGGACGACCGCTTTCTGCGGCGCCCCGGCGTCCGGTGGATCTAGTCCCGCTCGGCGAGCGTCAGCTCGACTCCGCCGACCAGGTCGGCGCAGACGTTGTAGACGAACGCCCCAAGGGTGGCGAGCGCCGTGAAGAGCACGACGTTGACCAGGCCGATCAGCGCCGAGCTGAGGATCACGCCCTTGGCGGTGACCTGGAAGCCGTCGGCGCTCTGGCCGCCGGCGTTGAACAGGTCGGTCAGGCTGTCGTTGACGCTCTGGAAGACACCCATGGCGTCCAGCGCGAGGTACAGCACCGAGGTGGCCACCACGACCACGATGAAGAGCACCACCGACACGGCGAACGCGAACTTCATCACGGACCAGGGGTCGATCCGCTTCAGGTTCAGCCGGGCCCGGCGCGGTCCGCGCGACGCGGCCGAGCTCACGGACGAACGGGCGGCGCGCACGGCGTCACCGACCCGAGCAGCCCCGACAGCGGACGGGTTGCCGAGCCCGGCCGGGAGGCCACCGCCGTTGGGTGCGCGGCCGGACCCCGGCCGGGCGGCGTCCGACGTCGCCGCACCGCTGACTCGAGGCTGAGTGCCGGTGGCGGACACACCTGCACGGACCGGAATCTGCTGGGTGCTGCTCGAAGACCGGGCGGCGCCGGCCGCCTTCGCCGCGGCGTCGGCCGACACCGCCTGTGTCTTCTCGCTGGCTCCCTCGTCTTCGGTCGGCTTGTCCGGAGGGGGTGTCATCCCGGGGGCCCGGGTGAATTTCGGGGCAGGCGCGTCGGCGGGGACCGTCGCGCGGCCCACGGCCGCTCGGCCGGTCGCCGATGCGCCGCCTCCTGCGGCCTCCTCGTCGACCGGGTTGGCCGAGGACCCCGCGTTCCCCGACTTCGCCTGTGTCTCCGTCATTCAACTAGTCCTGTTCGTCAGGCTCGTCGGCATTGCGAGCAATCGCCACGATAGTCACGCCGTCCGGAAGGTCCATCAGCTTGACCCCCATTGTGTTCCGGTCACGCGTACGGCGTACAGGCTTCACCGGAGTCCGGATGACACCACCGTTGCTGGTGATCGCGAACAGCTCGTCGTCCGGATCGATCACCACCGCGCCGACCAGACCACCCCGGCGCTCTGTGATCTTCGCAGTCAGCACGCCTTTACCTCCCCGGCCCTGGACCGGGTATTCCTCGATGGGGGTACGTTTCGCGTATCCACCGTTCGTCGCCACCAGCACGTCCAGCCCCGGCCGGACGACCTCCATGGCCAGCAGCACGTCGTCCTCGGCGAAGCGCATCCCGATCACGCCCGAGGTGGCCCGGCCCATCGGCCGCAGCGCCTCGTCGGTGGCGTTGAACCGGATCGCCTGCGCGTTCTTGGAGACCAGCAGCAGGTCGTCCTCCGGTCCGACCAGCGCAGCACCGACCAGCTCGTCCTCATCGCGCAGGTTGATCGCGATGATGCCGCCGGAACGGTTGGAGTCGAACTCCTCGAGCCGCGTCTTCTTCACCAGGCCGTTCTTCGTGGCCAGTACCAGGTAGGGAGCCACCTGGTAGTTCGGAATCTCGATGATCTGTGCGATCTGCTCGTCCGGTTGGAAGGCGAGCAGATTGGCCACGTGCTGACCCTTGGCCACCCTACTGGCTTCCGGAAGCTCGTACGCCTTCGCCCGGTACACCCTGCCCTTGTTGGTGAAGAACAGGATCCAGTCGTGCGTCGAGCAGACGAAGAAGTGACTGACGATGTCGTCCTGGCGGAGGCTCGCGCCGCTGACGCCCTTGCCGCCACGACGCTGGGAGCGGTACTGGTCGACCCGGGTGCGCTTGGCGTACCCGGTGCGGGTGATCGTGACCACCACGTCCTCGCGGGCGATGAGGTCCTCCATCGAGACCTCGCCCTCGAACGGGACGATCTTCGTCCGCCGGTCGTCACCCCACTTGGCGACGATCTCGCCCAGCTCCTCGGAGACGATCCTCCGCTGCCGCTCGGGCTTGGCCAGGATGTCCTTGAGGTCGGCGATCTCGAGTTCGAGCTTGGCCAGATCGTCGAGGATCCGCTGCCGCTCCAGGGCGGCCAGGCGGCGCAGCTGCATGTCCAGGATCGCGGTCGCTTGGATCTCGTCGATCTCCAGCAGCCGGACCAGGCCCTGCCGGGCGTCCTCGACCGTGGGCGAGCGCCGGATCAGGGCGATCACCTCGTCGAGGGCGTCGAGCGCCTTGGACAGACCGCGCAGGATGTGCGCCCGCTCCTCCGCCTTGCGGAGCCGGAACGCCGTGCGCCGGCGGATGACCTCGATCTGGTGCTCGACGTAGTACCGGAGGAACTGGGCGAGGTTGAGCGTGCGCGGCACTCCGTCGACCAGCGCCAGCATGTTGGCGCCGAAGGTCTCCTGGAGCTGCGTGTGCTTGTAGAGGTTGTTCAGCACGACCTTGGCCACCGCGTCGCGCTTGAGCACGAGCACGATCCGCATGCCGGTACGCCCGGAGGACTCGTCCCGGATGTCGGCGATGCCGCCGAGCTTGCCTTCCTTGATCAGCTCGGCGATCCGCTCGGCGAGGTTGTCCGGGTTGACCTGGTAGGGCAGCTCGCTCACGACCAGCGCGGGCCGGCCGCGCTTGTCCTCCTCGACCTCCACCACGGCCCGCATCCGGATCGAACCGCGACCGGTCCGGTACGCGTCCTGGATCCCCGCCTGGCCGACGATCAGGCCATGGGTCGGAAAGTCAGGGCCCTTGACGATCTCCAGCAACGCCTCGAGGGTCGTCGCCTCGTCCGCGTCCGGGTTCTCCAGGCACCACTGCACCGCCGCACCGATCTCGCGCAGGTTGTGCGGCGGGATCTTGGTGGCCATGCCGACCGCGATGCCTTCGGAGCCGTTGATCAGCAGGTTCGGGATCCGGGACGGCAGAATGGTGGGCTCCTTGGCCCGGCCGTCGTAGTTGTCCTGCAGGTCGACGGTGTCCTCGTCGATGTCCCGCAGCATCTCCATGGCCAGCGGATCGAGCTTGCACTCGGTGTATCGCATGGCCGCGGCCGGGTCGTTACCCGGCGAGCCGAAGTTGCCGTTGCCGTCGACGAGCGGGTAACGCAACGACCACGGTTGGGCCATCCGGACCAGCGCGTCGTAGATCGCCGAGTCGCCGTGCGGGTGGAACTGACCCATCACGTCGCCGACGACGCGGGAGCACTTCACGTAGCCGCGGTCCGGCCGGTAGCCGGAGTCGAACATCGCGTAGAGGATCTTGCGGTGGACCGGCTTGAGCCCGTCCCGGACATCCGGCAGCGCACGCCCGACGATGACGCTCATGGCGTAGTCGAGGTAGGAGCGCTGCATCTCCACCTCGAGCCCGACCGGTTCGATCCGGTCGTGCGCGACCACTGCGCCGGCGGCCTCGGTGGCCTCGGGCTCGTTCGGTGTGGACTCGGGGGAATCGGTCACTGTTTACCCTTATCAGACTGAGAGTCGTTTTCGTGCTGTGGATAACCGCTGTGGATACCGGCCCGGCTGTGGATAACTCTGTGGATCGGCGGGTCGGCCGGTGGATGACCAGCCGGCCCGCCGATGACCGTCAGATGTCCAGGAACCGGACGTCCTTGGCGTTGCGCTGGATGAACGACCGGCGTGCCTCGACGTCCTCACCCATCAGAACGCTGAACAACTCGTCGGCGGTCGCCGCGTCGTCGAGCGTGACCTGACGCAGGGTGCGGGTCGCCGGGTTCATCGTCGTCTCCCACAGCTCGGGATAGTTCATCTCGCCGAGACCCTTGAACCGCTGGATGTCGTCCGGCTTCGCGTTGGGCTTCTGCTGCTGGCGCAGCGCGATCAGGCCGTCGCGCTCCCGGTCGGAGTACGCGTACTGCGCGTCGTCGCCCTTCTTGTTCCACTTGATCTTGTAGAGCGGCGGGGCCGCCAGGTAGACGTGACCCAGCTCGACCAGCGGCCGCATGAAGCGGAAGAGCAGGGTGAGCAGCAACGTCTGGATGTGCTGGCCGTCGACGTCCGCGTCGGCCATCAGCACGATCTTGTGGTAGCGCAGCTTCTCGATGTCGAAGTCGTCGTGGATGCCGGTGCCCAGCGCGGTGATGAGCGCCTGGACCTCGTTGTTCTTCAGCACCCGGTCGATCCGGGCCTTCTCCACGTTGAGGATCTTGCCGCGGATCGGCAGGATCGCCTGGGTCCGCGGATCGCGGCCCTGCTTCGCCGAACCGCCCGCCGAGTCACCCTCGACGATGAACACCTCGGACTCGCGCGGGTCGGTGGACTGGCAGTCGGCCAGCTTGCCGGGCATCGAGCCGGACTCCAGCAGCGACTTGCGCCGCGCCAGCTTGCGCGCCTGCTGGGCGGCGATGCGCGCCCGGGCCGCCTGGGAGGCCTTCTGGATGATGATCTTCGCCTCGGCCGGGTTGCGGTCGAACCAGTCGACGAGCGACTCGTTGCAGACCCGCTGCACGAAGCCCTTGACCGGGGTGTTGCCCAGCTTGGTCTTGGTCTGGCCCTCGAACTGCGGGTCGGTGAGCTTGACCGAGATGATCGCGGCCAGGCCCTCGCGGATGTCCTCGCCGGAGAGCCGCTCGTCGCCCTTGAGCAGCTTCCGCTCCGTGCCGTAGCGGTTGACGACGCTGGTCAGCGCGGCCCGGAAGCCCTCCTCGTGGGTGCCGCCCTCGTGGGTGTTGATGTTGTTGGCGAAGGTGTAGACCGACTCGCCGTACGACTCGTTCCACTGCATGGCGATCTCGACCGACATGCCGGCCTCCTCGGCGCCGAACTCGACCACCGTCTTGTGGATCGGGTTCTTCGAGGCGTTGAGGTGCCGGACGAAGTCGGCGATGCCACCCTCGTAGTGGAAGGTGACCTCGCGGGTCTTGCCGTCCTCGTCCTCCGGTACCCGCTCGTCGAGCAGGTGGATGGTGAGGCCCCGGGTGAGGAAGGCCATCTCCTGGAGCCGCCGGTAGATGGTCTGGAAGTCGAACTCCACCGTCTCGAAGACCGCCGGGTCGGGCCAGAACGACACCGCCGAGCCGGTGTTCTCGGTCGGCTCGCCCTTCTCCAACGTGCTGGGCTTCGAGTTGGTGTACTGCTGCCGCCAGAAGAAGCCGTCCTTCTGGATCTCGACGGCCATCCTCGTGGAGAGGGCGTTCACCACCGAGACGCCGACGCCGTGCAGACCACCGGAGACGGCGTACGCCTTGCCGTCGAACTTGCCACCGGCGTGCAGCACCGTCAGCGCCACCTCGACGCCCGGCTTCTTCAATTTGGGGTGCAGGTCGACGGGGAAGCCGCGGCCGTTGTCGGTCACCCGGACGCCACCGTCGGCGAGCAGCACCACGTCGATGGTGTCGCAGTAGCCGGCCAGGGCCTCGTCGACCGCGTTGTCCACGACCTCCCAGACGAGGTGGTGCAGACCCCGCTCGCCGGTCGACCCGATGTACATGCCGGGCCGCTTGCGGACCGCCTCGAGTCCTTCGAGAACGGTGATCGATTCTGCGCCGTACTGCTGGTTGTCCTGCGCTGCCACCCTCGGCCACTTTCTCGCGCCGTGAGCACCCGGGATGGGCGCTTCGGACGCGGGTTCGGCGGACAGGACGCGACGTCGGCGCGGACCGGCACCGGAGGAGTCCGGTCACGGGTCGGTACGCGCCGGTCGCCGCGGTTGCCCGCGGATCGCGATCGGCTCGACCCGACGTGGACAATGATCGCGGGCCCTTTCGGGGCCCGTGTCTCGTCGCTCCGCACCGGGTCTTCGTCTCTACGCCAATCTTACTGTGCGTTGGGGGTAGAACCGCCACTCGGCACCCTCGCAGAAGGGCTGAGAACTCCGTAGCGGGCCGAATCGCCGCGTCCACGACTCCCCCCACGCGCCACGCCAAGATCGACGGGCCGTGCCGCTCGCGAGGGCACCCCGGGTCGGGCGGGTCGAGGGGTCGCGGAGCCGTCGGTGGTGCCGTACGTTGGCGGCGGTCCAGGACCGGACTTGATCTTTCTCGGCCGGAACCGGACGATCGACCCGATCAACCCCACACGTGCTGTTAAGAGGTGACCCCAGATGGGGCTGGACAACGTCGCGGTCCACTGGCCGCGTACCGGCCGCTTCTACGACCCGGTCGCACCGGCCGAGTTCGTCGACTTCGGCGAGATCGTCGATCTGCCGAGGATCTCCGCGCCGACAGCCGCGCTGGCCGAATTGATCGCGAAGACCGGCACGGTCCGGGCGACCGCGTACACGGAACTGGTCGACCTGCTGCTCGGCTTGGAGGGTGTGCTCTACGCCACGGACGCCGCCGCGGAGGACGAGGATCCGGTGATCGACCCGGACGGCTGCGGCTGGATCGCCGACGGCATCGAGCGGTTCGTCGCCGGGCACCGGCCGCACGGCGAGACGGTGACGTTCGAGTCGGTGAGCGCGGTGCTGCGCGAGCTGCTCGGTGACGGGCGCCTGGCCGAGCAGCAGCTGCGCTGGTTGGACGGGCGGCTCGACGGCCTGCGCGACGAGAGCGGCGAGCCGCCGCAGTGGAACTTCACCTGCGCCGAGTTGGGGGTCCTGGCTGCCTTCTACCGGCGCTGTGCCGACCGCGGCTTCGCCGTCTACGCCGAGTCGGCCGCTCCGCGCCGGGCGACGCACTCCTGACGGGCGGACCTCTGCCGGGCCCACCACCGTCAGACGGGCCCGGCAGAGCAACTCCCCCTCAGTCAGGAGAGCGGCGCGGCCTCGGCGCGGTTCGCGGCGGCGATGACGGTGGTGAGCGCGGCGTGCAGCTGCCGCAGCTCCGACACCGGCAGCCCGAGCCGCTCCACGATCGCGGCCGGAATCTGCTCCGCCTGCACCCGCAGCGCCTCTCCGGCGGCGGTCAGCGTGACGGCGAGGCTGCGCTCGTCGGCGGCGGCCCGCTCGCGGTGTACGTAGCCGGTCGCCTCCAGCCGCTTGAGCAGCGGCGAAAGGGTGCCCGGGTCCAGTTGCAGCAGCCGGCTGAGCTCGCGCACGGAGAGCGGGGCGTACTGCCAGAGCGCCAGCATCACCAGGTACTGGGGATGGGTCAGCCCCATCGGCTCAAGCAGCGGGCGGTAGACCGCGACGACGCTGCGCGCGGCGACCGAGAGCGCGAAGCAGACCTGCTCCTCCAGGGCCAGCGGATCCCGGTCGGCCATCTCCTCGCGCACTACTCGCCCCCCTCGTAGACCGGTGCTATCGTACCGGCATTTGGTGCCCCAACTATTGGTACACCAATTGTTGGTAGTCCAACCATCAGAGAGGTGGGGTGGCGATGGCCGAGGAGAAGCCGGTCCAGAAGCCGGGTGAGGGCGGCCGGCTCATGAGGTGGGCGTACAAGCACCTGGCCGGGCCGGCCGAGGTCCAGGGTGCCGTCCAGGGCGGTTCGGCGGTGGCCCGGGAAATGTGGAAGCAGGACCTGGAGAACCGCAAGCGCTACAGCCGGGAGCAGCGGGAACGCAAGCGCGCCGCCCGCGAGGCCCGCAACGGCAACTGAGCCGCCGCGAAACCGCGATCAGCCGTACGTGTCCCGCGGGCCGCGACCACGGACCCGGCGCGGCCCACGGGACCACGACGGCGCGGCCGGGCCGTGGATGTGCAGTTTGCGCACCACGTTGTGGCCGACCTCGCGAGCGATCTGCTTCAACAATGAACCGGCGAGCAGGCGCAGCTGGGTCGCCCAGGCGGTACTGCGCGCCTCGACGGTCAGCTCCCCGTTCTCCAGCTTCACCGGGCGGCTGTGCTGCGCCACCTCCGGCCCGACCACCCGCTCCCACGCGCCGAAGACCGTCGCCTCCGCGGCCGGCTGCTGCCAGCCCCGGGCCTTCATCAGCCGGTCCAGCACGGCACTCAGCGGCTGCGGGTCACGCGGATCCGGCCCGGGACCCGAGTAGCCGCGCATCCGCCGCTCGCCGGCACCGCCACCACCGGCCGAGCCCCGCCGGCGGGCCGCGGGCTTCGTGTCCCGCCGAGCCTTCGCCGCATCGAGCACCGCACGCGCCAACTGTGGCCCCGACAGTCCGTCCGGGTCGGCGCCATCGACAACCCCCGTCGGGCCGGGACCGTCGGGCCGGAGCCCACCGTCGCCGGCCGCGGCGTCCGAGCCGGTAGCGCCCCGAGCGGCCGCCTGGTCCCGCCGGTCGGTCCCGCCGTCGGCCGGGGTACGCGCACCCCGGCGCCCGGTCGGCACGGCGCGACTCGGTCCACCCGTGCCCGCCCCACCGGCCCCGGTGCCCTCCGGATCATTCGGCACGGCTCACCGTCCCGTCGCCCACCGCGTACCGAGCGCCCCGCAGCGCGGCGGGCACGTCGTCGTCGACCGCACAGGTCACCAGCAGCTGACTGGCCCCGCCGACCAGCTCGGCCAGCCGTTCCCGACGCCCGGCGTCCAGCTCGGCGAAGACGTCGTCGAGCACCAGCACCGGCTCGATCCCGTCGGCGCGCAGCAGGTCGTACCCGGCCAGGCGCAGCGCCAGCGCGAACGACCATGACTCGCCGTGGCTCGCGTACCCCTTCGCGGGCAGCGGACCGAGGGTGAGCGCCAGCTCGTCCCGATGCGGGCCGACCAGCGTGGTGCCCCGCTCGATCTCCGCCGACCGCGACTCGGCCAGCGCGGCCGTCAGCGCCTCGGCGAGCGCGGCCCGGTCCGGGGTCGGCTCGGGCAGCTCCACCGACGGCCGATACGCGATCCCGGCGGCTCCGCGCCCCGCGGCGACCGCGTCGTACGCCTTCGCGACGTGTGGGGTCAGCGCCGCGACCAGCTCCAGCCGGCCGGCGAGCAGTTCCGACCCGTGGCGGGCTAGATGCGTGTCCCAGACGGCGAGGGTCGACAGGTCGCCGCCCCGCGACCCGCCCGTCTTGCGGGCCAGGTACGCGGTGCGCAGCAGGGCGTTGCGCTGCTTGACCACCCGCTCGTAGTCGGCCCGTACCCCGGCGAACCGCGGCTGCCGGCTGACCAGCAGGTCATCCAGGTAACGGCGGCGCTCGGCCGGGTCGCCCCGGACGAGTTCGAGGTCCTCCGGAGCGAAGAGCACCAGCCGCAGCGCGCCGAGGACGTCCCGGGCCCGACGAGCCGGGGAACGGCCCAGCCGTGCCCGGTTCGCCTTACCCGGAACGATCTCCAGCTCGACCAGCAGCTCCCGCTCGTCGTGCACGATCGCGCAGCGGATCACGGCCGAACCGGCACCCATTCGTACCAGCGGCGCGTCCGTGGCGACCCGGTGACTGTCCAGGGTCGCCACGTAGCCGAGCGCCTCGATCAGGTTCGTCTTGCCGACGCCGTTGGCGCCGATCAGGACGTTCGCCCCCGGCTCCAGGTCCACGCCGACCTGCTCGTACGAGCGGAAGTCGACCAGTTCCAGCCGGCGGACGTACACAGGTTGTGGATACCGCTCAGCGCTTACGGACGGCGTGCCCGCCGAACTGCTGACGCAGCGCGGCCACCGCCTTCATCGCGGGCGAGTCCTCCTGACGCGAGGCGAACCGGGCGAAGAGCGAGGCGGTGATGACGTTCAGCGGCACGGCCAGCCGGACCGCCTCGTCCACCGTCCACCGGCCCTCGCCGGTGTCCTCGGTGTAGCCGCTCAGCTCGGTCAGCTCCGGGTCCTCGTCGAGGGCCCGGTCGAGCAGGTCGAGCAGCCAGGACCGGACGACGGTGCCCTCACGCCACGACTTGAAGACGCCCGGCACGTTGGTGACCAGCTCGGAGGCGGCCAGCAGCTCGTAGCCCTCGGCGTAGGCGTGCATCAGGCCGTACTCGATGCCGTTGTGCACCATCTTCGCGTAGTGACCGGCTCCGACCGGGCCGGCGTGCACGAAACCGAACTCGCCCTCCGGCTTGAGCGACTCGAAGATCGGCATCAGCCGGGCGACGTGCTCCTCGGCGCCACCGACCATCAGCGCGTAGCCGTTCTGCCGGCCCCAGACGCCGCCGGAGACCCCGACGTCGATGTAGCCGATGCCCTGCTCGTTCAGCCGCTCGGCCCGGGGCGCGTCGTCGCTGAACCGCGAGTTGCCGCCGTCGATGATGATGTCGCCCTCGCCGAGCACCTCGGCGAGCGCGTCGATGGTCTCGTCGGTGACGCCGGCCGGGACCATCACCCAGACGGCCCGCGGCGACTCGAGCTTCTCCGCCAGCTCCGCGAGGGACGCAACGTCGCTCAGCTCCGCGTTGTGGTCGAAACCGACCACCTCGTGGCCGGCGGCGCGCAACCGCTCGCGCATGTTGCCGCCCATCCGGCCGAGTCCTACCAGGCCGAGCTGCATGTGTTCTTACCTCCGGTGCGTGGGTGTTGCGGGCGCGATCAGCGGGACACGCGGATCGGCATGATGAGGTAGCGGTACCCCGGTACGACCTCGCCATCCTCCCCGGCGGGCGAGATCACCGCGGGCTTGAAGGCGTCGACGAACGAGAGTACTGCGGTCTGTGCGCCCAGGTTGGCCAGGCCGTCGATCAGGTACTGCGGGTTGAAGCCGATGGTGAGCGGGTCGCCGGTGAAGGTGGCCTCCATCGCCTCGCTGGCGCGCGCCTCCTCGGACCCACCGGCCTCGACCACGAGCCCGTCCGCGCTGAAGCTGAGCAGCACCGGAGTGGTCCGCTCGGCCACCAGCGCCACCCGCTTGACGACCTCGATCAGGGTGCTGACCGAAACCCGGGCCTCGGCGTTGTGACTGCTCGGGAAGAGCGAGCGGACCGGCGGGTAGTTGGCGCCGTCGAGCAGGCGGCTGGTCGTACGCCGGGTACCTCCGGCGAAGCCGATCATGCCTTCGCCGGCGCCCCCCGCGGCCAGCGCCAGCGTGACCTCGCCGCCGATCGGACCAAGGGCCTTGGCGGTGTCGTGCAGGGTACGGGCGGGCACCAGGGCATTGATGCTCACATCCGGGTCGTCCGGGTTCCACTGGATCTCGCGCAGCGCCAGCCGGTAGCGGTCGGTGGCGAGCATCGCCAGGGTGCTGCCGGACAGCTCGATCCGGACACCGGTCATCATCGGCAGGGTTTCGTCCCGTCCGGCGGCGATGGCGACCTGGGCGACCGCGGCTGCGAAGGTGGCCGCGTCGACGGTGCCGGCGCTCTCCGGCATCTCCGGCAGGGACGGGTAGTCCTCCACCGGCATCGTGGGCAGGGTGAACCGGGCGCTGCCGCAGACCAGCTCGAGGTGGGCCCCCACCGCGGCGATGTCCACCGGCTTGGCCGGCAGCGCCTTGGTGATCTCGGCGAGGAGCCGGCCGCTGACCAGGGCCGCGCCGTCGGCGTCTCCCTGCACCTCGACGGTCACCTGGCTGGAGACCTCGTAGTCGAACCCGGAGACCTGCAGGTTTCCGTCGGTGACCCGGAGCATCACGCCGGCCAGCACCGGGACGGACGGCCGGTTGGGCAGGCTCTTCGCGGTCCAGGCCACGGCCTCGGCGAGCGCGTCGCGCTCCACTCGGAACTTCATCAATGCCTCCGCGTCGACGTCGACGACAACTCTCTCATGCCGACCGCTGCCTGCCGACCCGCCCGACGGGGCGGGTACTCATCGCACCTTAAGACGCGACGACATCGGCTGTGTGCCCGACCCCACGGAGGGAGTCCCTGCTCACCGCTGCCTCGGCAGCGTCCGGCCCGATCCACAGAAAGTCCAACGGTGATGATTGGTTTTTGTTCTTTCAGAAGAGATAACTCATCGTCTTCATCGCACCTGTGCAAACTGTGGAGAACCGGCGTTTGCGCAGGTGAGACAGGTTATCCACCGGTGATTTGGCTGTGGAGAACCGGGGGGTAAACCCGGCTCGCAGTCCACAGGCCGCGACTGCCCCCAGGTTGTCCACCGTTGTCCACCGGTTATCCACCGCCAATCCACCGACTTTCTCCCCAGGCCTGTGGATCGTCCGGACCGTCCGATCCGTCGTCATCCCCAGAACCTTCAACAGCTTGCCCACAGGTCGACCGTCATCGGTGGATGACGGCCCCGTTGTCCCCAGTCGTCCACACCCTGTCCCCAGGGGTTGTCCACAACCTGTGGGTAGCCGAGAGCGGACCTAGCGTAGTTATCCACCGTCGGTGGACAACGGGATGTGGACAACGATCGCGGGCGGTGGACGGACACGGCCACGATCCTGTGGGTTCGACCGGCTCGAGGGTCAAGCGACCGGGTTGTGGAAAGCGTCGAGCCCCGCCGTGGGCGGGGCTCGGGTCACTCGGTCATGCACCGCGGCCGCCGCGTGCGGCCCGCGTACGCCTCAGGTGTTCTGCTTGATCCGGTTGGTCAGCTCGGCGATCTGGTTGTAGAGCGAGCGGCGCTCGGCCATCTGCTGCCGGATCTTCCGGTCTGCGTGCATGACCGTGGTGTGGTCGCGTCCACCGAACGCCTGCCCGATCCTGGGCAGCGAGAGGTCTGTCAACTCCCGGCAGAGGTACATGGCCACCTGGCGGGCGTTGACGAGGACCCGGGACCGCGAGTGCCCGCGCAGATCCTCCAGGCTGACCCCGAAGTAGTCGGCCGTGGAGACCATGATCTGGTCGGCGGTGATCTCCGGGCCGGCGCCGTCTGGGATGAAGTCCCGGAGCACCTCCTCGGCCAGGGACAGCTCGACCGTCGACCGGGTGAGGCTCGCGAACGCGGTCACCCGGATCAGCGCGCCCTCAAGCTCGCGAATCGAGTTCGACACCCGGGAGGCGATGAACTCCAGTACGTCCGGCGGCGCGTAGAGCCGCTCCTGGGCCGCCTTCTTCTGCAGGATCGCGATTCGCGTCTCCAGGTCCGGCGGCTGGATGTCGGCGAGCAGCCCCCACTCGAACCGGGTACGCAGCCGGTCCTCCAGGGTCGCCAGCTGCTTCGGCGAGCGGTCGGAGGTGATCACGATCTGCTTGTTGGCGTTGTGCAGGGTGTTGAAGGTGTGGAAGAACTCCTCCTGGGTCCGCTCCCGGTTCTCCAGGAACTGGATGTCGTCGATCAGGAGGATGTCCACGTCCCGGTACCGCCGCTGGAACGCGCTGGTCTTGTCGTCCCGCAGCGAGTTGATGAAGTCGTTGGTGAATTCCTCGGTCGAGACGTAGCGGACCGAGCGGGCGTTCCCGAGAGTCGTGGCGTAGTGCCCGATGGCGTGCAGCAGGTGGGTCTTGCCGAGCCCGGAACTGCCGTAGATGAAGAGCGGGTTGTACGCCTTCGCCGGTGACTCGGCCACCGCGACCGACGCGGCGTGCGCGAAGCGGTTCGACGAGCCGATGACGAACGTCTCGAACATGTACTTCGGGTTGAGCCGGTTGCCGCCGGTGTCGGCTCCCGGTAGCCGGCGGTCGTCGCGCAGCCCCGACCGGTGATCCGTGCCACCACGGCCGGGACCACTGTCGGTCGCACCATCACGGGGCAGCGCCCGGATCACGTGCTGATCACGTGGCGACGGGGCTTCCTCCCGGTACCGGGGTTCGTAGGGGCGAGCGTCCGGGCCAGGTGGGTCGAGCCGGGCAGCCTGTTCGTCGAAAGCGCGCCGCTCCGGTGCGGTCCGCGGGGCCGGAGCCGGCGACGGGGCCGGCGTCGGATCGGCGAACGCGGTGCTGAACAGCGCCTCCTGCGCGTCCCGGCCCGGGCCGAAGTCCGGATGGTGCGGTTCGACGAGCTGCGGCGAATGCTCCAGCGTCCGGTCCGGCTGCGGCTGTTCGGGGATCGGCGGGTCCGGCCGCGCGGCCGGGTGGGGCGCGTCGAGCAGATCCGCCGGCCCCATCTCCCGATCGATCGGCCCTGGTTCCGGGGCGCTGCGGTATACGGTTCCGGCCGGTCGCCCGGCCGGGTCCTCGGCGACCCGTACGGTGACCGCCACCTGGATCGGCCGGCCGAGACGGCGGGTGAGCGCCTCGGTGATCGCCGGGCGCAGCCGGGACTCGATCACGTCCCGGGTGAAGGCGTCCGGTACGGAGAGCAGCGCGGTGTCCTCGACGATCGCGCGCAGTCGGGTCAGCCGGAGGTAGGCCCGCTGCTGCGCGGAGATGATCTCGTCGGCGAGTTCGTCGGTCGTCGCCGTCCACACCGCGGCAAGGTCGGTCGAACCGGCCACCGTCGTGCCACCCCCCTCGCCTCTGCTCCCCGGCCGTCGCTGTCTGCCAGCCGGCCGTCGCGGGCCCGCCGCGTGAGCGCGGATGGCGCTTTACCACCCGAACGGCCGACCAGTCGTCGTCCACAAGTTATCCACAGCCTGTGTACCGACCGATTGTGGCCGTTCGTCGGACGCGGGTGGGACCTGCCCCTGCCTGATCGGGCGCTGAAGCGGGTACACCGTGCCGAACGATTCACTACCTTGTCCGGTCTTGCCGGTCGCCGACGATTCAACCCCCGACGCCGACCGCAATCGGGCACGGTAACAGCGTTGTCCCTGCGCCATCAACCGGCGACGCGGCCCGCGCGTTCTCGGTATGAGCGAAAACCGCCGCTTCGGTCGTCGGCGCGTCCGTACGGGCCCAGGCGGTGCTGTTTGACGGTCATTGCCTCCCTGCGTAGGCTGGAGCGGCTGCTCTCACGCCCTCTGCTAGGGTGATGGGTGCTTGCTGCCCGCGTAGGTCTCCCCGAATCGGTGAGGTGCCGCGTCGTCGGGCAGCGCCGATTGGAGGCCACCGCGTAGTGGCCTGGACCACCACACGACTCCCGGGTCCTCACCGTCCCGGGACGTAGGACAACGGAGAGCCTGACGTGAGCAAGCGCACCTACCAGCCGAACAACCGCCGGCGCGCCAAGACCCACGGCTTCCGGCTGCGCATGCGCACCCGGGCCGGGCGGGCCATCCTCTCGACCCGTCGCGCCAAGGGCCGCGCCCGCCTGTCGGCCTGAGGCCGACCGGGCAGGTCCGGGGAGACGTGAGGCAGTCGTGCTGGCCGCCGCGCAGCGACTGCGGCGCAGCACCGACTTCGCCGCAGCGGTCCGGGGTGGGCGACGCGCCGGCCGTGGCGCGGTCGTGGTGCACCTGACCCTGCCGATCTCTCCCGAGCCAGCGACACCGACCTCGTCGGAGCCGGCGCGCAACGCCGGCGCGGAGCAGTCGTCCGCGCCGACTCGCGCCGGCTTCGTCGTATCCAAGGCCGTCGGGCCGGCGGTCGTCCGTAACCGGGTCCGCCGCCGCCTGCGGCACCTCGTCCGGGAACGGCTTGGCGAACTGCCCCCGGGCAGCACGTTGGTCGTTCGAGCGCTGCCGGAGGCCGCCGACGTGTCCTACCCGCGGCTCGGCGCCGACCTGGACGCCGCGATCGCCGCCGCCCAGGTGCCCCGTAGGCGGCGCCGGTGAGCTTCGGTTCGGCCGCTCCCCGGCCCAACAGCCTGGCCGCGCGTGTGCTGATCGGGCCCATCATCGCGTACCGTCGTTGGATAAGTCCGGCACTGCCGGCTCGCTGTCGGTTCTACCCGTCGTGCAGTGCGTACGCGCTAGAGGCGGTGGGCCGGCACGGCGCGGTCCGCGGGACCGGGCTGGCGGTCCGGCGGTTGTTGCGCTGCCATCCCTTCCACCCAGGTGGACATGACCCGGTGCCGGAGCCGGGCGGTCGCCGCCGTGCCGATGTGACTGGAGCTCCGAATTGAGTCTTGACTGGATCTACTACGCGATTTCGTGGATCCTGCTGACCTGGCACTCGGCCTGGGATGCCATCGGAGTGCCCGTCGACGCCGTCATCGGCACGAACTTCGCCTGGATCCTGGCCATCTTCTTCCTGGTGGTCACCGTCCGGGTGATCCTGTTCCCGGTCTTCGTCAAGCAGATCAAGTCGCAGCGCGCGATGCAGGCGTTGCAGCCCCAGGTCAAGGCGCTGCAGGAGAAGCACAAGGGTGACCGGGAGACGCTCCAGAAGGAGATGATGGAGCTCTACCGGAAGGAAAAGGCCAACCCCCTCATGGGCTGCCTTCCGATGTTCCTCCAGATCCCCGTCTTCCTGGGCCTGTTCCACACGCTCAAGCGGCTCAACCCGGACAACCAGCTCAAGACGCTGTACGGCTGGACCGTCGACCAGTTCAACAGCGCCTCGAGCGCGAAGCTCTTCACCGCCCCGATCTCCGGCCGTTTCGGCTCGACCTCCGAAGAACTGGCCAATCTGGGCGCGAACGGCACCACCGTCAAGCTCATCGCCGGCGTCCTGGTCCTGGTGATGATGGGTACCACCTACCTCACCAGCCGCCAGATGATCCTCAAGACCGGCTGGGCCGAGGACCCGCAGCAGCGGATGATCCAGCGGCTGATGCTCTACGGCATCCCGCTCTCGCTCCTGGTGTCCGGTTCGATCTTCCCGATCGGTGTGATCATCTACTGGGTCACCAACAACCTCTTCACGCTCGGCCAGCAGCAGTGGGTGCTCCGCAAGTACCCACCGCCGCCCACCGCCTCCAAGGCCGCGACGTCGACCCGCAACCCGGTGCAGCCGGCCAAGACGAGTGGCTTGTTCGGTCGCAAGCCCGCCCCGCAGGTGCCGACCAAGGCCACCGCACCGAAGGTCGCCGCGCCGAAGCCGGGCGCGAAGCCGGCCAACCCGAAGAAGGGGCGCCCCGCCAAGCGGCAGGGCTGACGTGATCCGGGCCGCCGCGGGAGACCGTCGGCGGCCCGTTCCGCACCGTGCAGCCGCCGTACGGCCGGCGCCGGGCGGAACACACCGCGCGCGACGCGGGCACGGGCGAAACTGCCCGTACAGACGTGCCCGTGGCACCGGCGACCTCCAGCCGGGCCCGGGAGACCAGCGGACCCGACGGTCCGGCCGAGCGAGTACGGAGATGACACCGTGACCGATACCAGCATCCCCCGCGCCGACGAGTCCCTGGACGAGGAGGGGACGGCTCCCGTCGCGTCCGGCGACGACGCCGACGTCGAGGCCGAGGAGGCCAACGGCGCGGGCCGGGAGAAGAAGGCCCCGGCCGAAAGCGAACTGTTCCGGCAGAGCGAGATCGCGGCCGACTACGTCGAGGGTCTGCTCGACATCCTCGACTACGACGGCGACATCGACGAGCTGGTATCCGGTGGGCGCCCGGTGGTCGAGGTCGTCGGTGCCAGGCTGCAGAGCCTCGTCGGCCAGCGCGGTGCCACCCTCGAAGCGCTCCAGGAGTTGACCCGGCTCGCCGTCTTCCGGCAGACCGGTTCGCCGAGTCGGCTGCTGCTCGACGTCGGCGGCTACCGCTCCACCCGCCGCAAGGAACTCGCCGCGGTGGCCCGCAACGCGGTGGAGAAGGTCAAGGAGTACGGCGAGGCGGTCCGGCTGGAGCCGATGTCCGCCTTCGAGCGCAAGTGCGTGCACGACGTGGTCAACGCGATCGCCGGCGTGGAGAGCGAGTCGGAAGGCGTCGAGCCGAACCGCCGTATCGTCGTCCGGCCGGTGGACTGACCGGGTGACCCACGAAGATGCGGCGACCGGCCCGGGTGGCACCTCACCCGGGCCGTCGGCTGTCCGGCCCGGAGACCCCTCGGAACATTTCTCGCGTTCCTCCGGTACGGCGGACACCCCCGACCCCGCCGTCGCCACGTTGCCGGTCGAGCTGGCCGACGCGGCCCGTGCACTCTTCGGTGACCGCCTCGACATCGCCGCCGCGTACGCCGAACTGCTCGCCACCGACGGGGTGGTCCGCGGCCTGATCGGCCCCCGGGAAGCCCCCCGGATCTGGGACCGTCACCTGCTGAACTGCGCGGCGGTGGCCGAGCGGATTCCGGAGGGCGTCGAGGTGCTGGACGTCGGCTCCGGCGCCGGCCTGCCCGGTCTCGTCCTGGCGATCGCGCGTCCCGACCTGGCGGTGACCCTGATCGAGCCGCTGGCCCGACGCACCTCGTTCCTGATCGAGGCAGTGGACCGGCTCGGGCTGGGCGAGTCCGTCCGGGTGTTCCATGGCCGGGCCGAGGAGGCGGCCACCGGTGCGACCGGCGTGGCCCCGCTGCGCGGGGACGTGGTCACCGCTCGCGCCGTCGCCCCGCTGGACCGGCTCGCGGCCTGGTGCCTGCCGCTCGCCGTGCCGAACGGACGGCTGGTGGCGCTCAAGGGCGCCTCGGCGACCGAGGAGATCGCCGAGCACGAGGCCGCGGTCGGGAAGCTCGGCGGCGGGCAGCCGACCGTGCACCTCTGCGGCGTCGGAGTGATCGACCCGCCGACCACTGTGGTGGAGGTCGTACGGGAGCGGGTCGTGGGCCCGGTCCGTGCGGCGGCCGCCAAGAGGTCCCGGGGCGGCCGCTCCCGCCGTCGTTGACGGCGCGGACGAACTGTCGCCCCCGTGAGCGGCGGCCGACCTGTTGTGACACCGATCGCGTCCGCCGCGGCGGGGCTCGCCGTGGTCGCCGCTCGCGCTGGATGACCAGCGGTTCCATTGCGGCGCAAGCCTTTCCCGGTAGGTGTCTGGGTCGTTGAAACCGGTGCGGGTGGAGGAAGGGATGAGAACCCGACGTGGACCGGCCGCGCCCGTGCGCCGTAGGCTGACCGCGCGTCGATAGTGTGGAGCGGATGGCGACGGACGTTGACGGTCCCGGCCGCTCCCGCTGGCTACGGACACCGTGACAGGCGTGTGCGGACGTGGCCAGTTGACGGGTGCGGACCGACCATCCGAAGCGGGCAGGGATGACAGGTGCATGACGACGGCAGGTACGACGACCCACGAACGAACAGGTCGGCCAACGACCATGTTTCACGTGAAACCAGCTACCCCGCCCGGTCCCCCGACGGGTCCGGGCCGGAGCAGCAGGCGATCCGCCCGCCGGACTCAGGACCTCGGCCGGTGAACGCGCCGTCCGAGGCGCGATCGGCCACGACCCGGCGCAACACCACAGCGTCGGCTCGGTTCGAACAGGCCGTCCCGCACCAGCCCAACCCCGAATCGGTACGGGATGCGACCGCAGCATCCGACGCCCCCGCTGTCCCGGCCGAGCCGTACGAGGCCGCGCCGGTTGACCCCTCGTACGTTTCACGTGAAACGGCCGAAGATGATGACCCACCGTTGGCAATGGAGGCGATGCGCGCCGTGCAGATCCTGAACCCCAGTGGCGAGGTGACGATGCCTCGACCGGAGCGGACCCGGGTCATGTGCGTCGCGAACCAGAAGGGCGGCGTGGGCAAGACGACCACCACCGTCAACCTGGCCGTGGCGCTCGCGCTGCACGGCAATCGGGTGCTCGTGGTGGACCTCGACCCACAGGGCAACGCCTCCACCGGGTTGAACGTGCCCCACCACACCGGCGTGCCGGACGTCTACGACTGCCTCATCAACAGTGTGCCGCTGGAGGAGGTGGCGCAGGGCGTAGAGGGCATCCCCAACCTCTGGTGCGTACCGGCAACCATCGACCTCGCGGGCGCCGAGATCGAGTTGGTCTCCGTGGTGGCCCGGGAGTCCCGGCTCGCCCGGGCCATCGCCGCGTACCCCGGCCACTTCGACTACGTCTTCATCGACTGCCCGCCCTCGCTCGGCCTGCTCACCGTGAACGCGTTGGTGGCCGCCCAGGAGGTGTTGATCCCCATTCAGTGCGAGTACTACGCGCTCGAAGGGCTGAACCAGCTCATCAACAACATCAACCTGGTCCGGCAGCATCTGAACCCGCGCCTCGAGGTCTCCACGATCCTGCTCACGATGTACGACCGGCGTACCCGCCTGGCTGACGCGGTCGAGCAGGACGTCCGCAACCACTTCGGCGACAAGGTCTTGCAGGCGGTCATTCCGCGGAACGTACGCGTCTCCGAGGCGCCCAGCTACGGGCAGTCCGTGATGACCTACGATCCCGGATCGCGGGGTGCCACGAGCTACTTCGAGGCAGCCCAGGAGATCGCCGAGCGAGGCGTCAAGGAACCGGTGGGCCGGAATGCGTAGTGCGGACGAGTCGTCTGGAGGCGTGGCATGAAGAACCGTCCTCGGGGCGGCCTGGGTCGAGGTCTGGGAGCACTCATCCCGACCGGGCCGGTGCCGGGTGCCGGAACGGAGGTCGTCGAGCCGGCGAGCAACCTGCCGGCCGCGGGTGCGGTGGCCGACGCGCCACCGGCTGCGGAAGCACCGGTCGCGCCGCCGGCGCAGCCCGAGCCGGCGCTGAGCCCGGTGCCGGGAGCACGGTTCGCCGAGATCCCGGTCGACGCGATCCTGCCGAACCCGAAACAGCCCCGACAGGTCTTCGACGAGGAGGCGCTTGAGGAGCTGAAGACCTCGATCCAGGAGGTCGGCTTCCTCCAGCCGATCGTCGTCCGCCAGCTCGACGACGAGAAGTACGAGCTGGTGATGGGCGAACGCCGCTGGCGGGCCGCCCAGGCGGTCGGTAGGGAGAACATCCCGGCGATCGTGCGGGACACGCGGGACGACGCGATGCTCCGGGACGCACTGCTGGAGAACATCCACCGGGCGAACCTCAACCCGCTGGAGGAGGCGGCCGCCTACCAGCAGCTGCTGGAGGAGTTTGGGGCCACGCACGAAGAGTTGGCCCGTCGGATCGGACGCAGCCGCCCGCAGATCTCCAACACCATCCGGCTGCTCAACCTCCCGGCCCAGGTGCAGCGGCGGGTCGCCGCGGGGATCCTCTCCGCCGGGCACGCTCGCGCTCTGTTGAGCCTCGACGATGCGGAGGCGCAGGAGCAGCTCGCTCTGCGGATCGTCGCCGAGGGTCTCTCCGTACGTGCGACCGAGGAGATCGTCGCCCTGGCCCTGAACGACGGCCCGGCGAAGCCCGCGGCCGCCAACCGGCGTCCCAAGCCGCACGCGCCGGCCCTCAACGATCTGGCTGATCGGCTGTCGGACCGCTTCGACACCCGAGTGAAGGTGGATATCGGCCGGAGCAAGGGCAAGATCACGATCGAATTCGCCACGGTCGACGACCTGGAGCGGATCGTGGGCATCATCGGTGTGGGCGAGGAGTCGCCCGAATCCTGACCTGATCGAGCCGACGGCCGCATTCCCCGCAACGGGGTGTGCGGCCGTCGCGCTGTCCGGGTGGACGCGTTGGCGACCCTGCTCGACTCCACGGGGGCGGCGGGTCGTCGGTTGAGTATGGGGACGAGCTTCCCGGGGCCGGCCTGGCTCGACCTCGGGGCGTCCGATCACCGGCCCTGCCTCGTGCCCTCGTTTCACGTGAAACAAGGAGGCTCGGCCTGTGGGAGGTGACGTTCAGGGGGACAGCGTCGAGTGGACCCGAGCGGTGTCGAACTTATCCACAGCAGTTATCCACAGGCACCCCTCGTTTCACGTGAAACAGCGCGTGAAACCGCCTACCGGCCTGTGGATGACGCTCCGTCCGCGAGCCTCCGGAGCCCTGTGGATATCTCTGTTACCGGACCCGTCGAAGACATCGGGAGGGACCGCGACAACGGTTGGTGCAGAGTAGGGACAGCGGTGCCGGACTCGACTAGGGTCACCCTCGTGCACGACACCCCTCCCGCAGTTCCGGACTTCACCCGGTGGCCTTCGTTCCCCTTCGAGGGCGACCTTCGCGTCAAGCAGCTCGATGATCCGGTCCCCGTCGAGCCGCCCCGTAAGGGCGAGGGCAACCGGGAATGCATCGCGTGCAGGGCGCCCGACGAGGCCTACATCTGGGTCGGCGAGCGGTGGCGGGTACGCGCCATGGACCGCCCCACGGGTTTGCCCATGGTCCTCATCCTCGAGTCCCGATCCCACCTCGATCTCGGCGATCTGCCGAACCTGCTCGCTGCCGAACTGGGTGTGATGACGGTACGGCTGGAGCGGGCGATCCGGTCGCTGGACGACGTGGCCCGGGTTCACGTGAATCGCTGGGGCGACGGCTCCGCGCACCTGCACCTGTGGTTCCTCGCCCGCCCGTACGGCCGCCTACAACTACGTGGCACGTTCCTGTCTCTCTGGGACTCGATCCTGCCGCCGATCCCCGAGGCCAAGTGGCGAGAGAACCTCGCACTGGTTGCGGCCTGGCTGGCGGACTTCGGCGGCCGTCCACTCGCGGAGCCGCCCCGGATCCAGTGGCAGGCACCATCCAGCCTCTCTGCATCGCTCCCCGTCACCGACGCGGACGTCGCCCCGGCCACCGAACCCGCCTCGGTCATCGAGGCAGCGGAGGAGGTTCCGGTCGACGATCCGGGCGTCGACGATGCTCCCGCTGCCGGTGACAGCCCGGCCCTCGACCGAAACTCCACCGGCGACGGCGACGGCGACGGCGACGGCGACGGCGACGGCCCAGCCGGCGGGAGCGTCGAGCAGGTGACCGGCCGGCGGGGCGTCGGAGAGCCAACGACCACGACGGAGAGTCCGACGCCTTCGGAAAGCATCGACGCCGTGGAGAGCACGCCGCTGCGGGACTGGTCGACGGACGAGGACACCGGGCAGTCGCGGAAGGTGCCTTCCCCGCGACGCCCCGACGAAGACGTCACCACACCGACCGCCGGCAACTGAGGCGTTCGTCGAAACCAAGAATCTGAGCTGCGGGGCTGAGCGGGCCGGCCCTACCCGATCCGCGCCGCACGCAGCGAGTAGACCTGAGGAACGGGAAGTCCCGCGGGGAAGCGGAAATGGCCGCTGTCGTGCTCGTGCAGGAACTCCAGGCGGAGGCCGGCGGCGGCCAGGGCACTGACCACCTCGCCGATGCCGTGCAGCCATTCGACAGTCAGGGAAGCGGTGATCGGGGCGTCGGGATCGGCGTAGGTCCCTGGCGCATCCACGACAATCGGGTCGCGCTGGAAGTAGTTTCCCCCGACAGTGCGGCCGTCGTCGGCGAGGACGTCGGCAACGGGATGGAACTCGGCGAGGTAGAGGAAACCGCCAGGAGCCACCAGCTCGGCCGCCGTCTGCGCCCACCCGGCGATGTCGGGGAGCCAGCACAGCGCGCCGAAGCCGGTGTAGACGATGTCGAAGGTACGCCCGTCCAGCGCCTGGACGGCGTCGTACACGTCCGCGGTGATGAAGCGGGCGGTGGTGATGCCGATTCGAGCGGCGAGAGCGTTAGCCACGTCCACGGCGGGCTCGGAGAAGTCCAGACCGGTGACGGTGGCTCCGCGCCTAGCCCAGGACAGGGTGTCCAGCCCGATGTGGCACTGAAGGTGAAGCAGCGTCCTGCCGTGGACCTCACCGACCTCAGCCAGCTCGAAGTCGCAAAGCGTGTCCCTACCTGCGACGAAGCCGGGGAGGTCGTAGAAGTCGCCGGCTACGTGAACTGGGACGCGCTCGTCCCAGTTGGCGCGGTTGGCCGCACGCCAATCGGTGGCGTCGGGGGTCGTCGTCATGGTGCGCAACGCTGCCAGCCGACCGGGCGACGATCAACCGGCTTCCGTCGGGCGCGGGCCGAAAGCCGTCCTCGACTGCCCGGGCGCGGAGAGGAAGCTGCACCGCCAGGTCACCACTGGGCTCCTCGTCCATCGCGGCCTCGACCTCGCCGGGCCGGAGGGGGCGCCGGTATAGGCCCGGCCGCCGGTGCGACACCTTCCGGTCGACCCGGCGTCAGGGCCGCCGAGCGGCGGCGCGGGCCACGAGCGCGCTGAGCACCTGTCCGAAGTCCAGGCCGGCAGCCGACACGGCGAGCGGCAGCAGCGACGTCTCGGTCATGCCCGGGGAGACGTTGACCTCCAGGACGTGCGGCTGCCCGTCGGCGTCGACGATGAGGTCGACCCGGGACAGGTCCCGCAGGCCCAGGGCCGTGTGCGCGGCGAGCGCCACGTCCGCGACGTTCGCCGCAACCTCCTGGTCGAGGCGCGCGGGCGCGTGCCAGGTGGTCCGTCCGGCCGTGTACCGGGCGGCGTAGTCGTACACACCGTTGCGCGGCACGATCTCCACGGCCGGCAGTGCCTGCGGGCCGTCGCCGAGGTCGAGGACGGAAACGGCCACGTCCATCCCGGGCACGTACCGTTCGACCAGCGCCGTCGAGCCGTACGCGAAGCAACCCACCATCGCGGCCGGCAGCGCCCCGCTCTCCCGAACCACCGCGGCACCCAGGCCGGAACCGCCCTGCGCCGGCTTGACCATGAGCGGCAGGCCGAGCCGGTCGACGATCCGGTCCAGTACCGCGACGGCGCCCAGTTCGGAGAAGCGGTCGTGCGGCAGCGCCACCCAGTCGGGAGTCGGGATGCCCGCCTCGCGGAGCACGGTCTTCGCCGAGGGCTTGTCCCAGGCCAACCGGGACGCCCGCGCGTCGCATCCGACGTACGGAACGTCGCAGAGGTCGAGTACGCCCCGCAGCGAGCCGTCCTCGCCGGTCGCGCCGTGCAGAGCGATGACGACGGCGTCCGGCGGGTCGGCGGCCAGCGCCGGTAGCAGCGCGATGTCGGCATCGCGGAGTTCGACGTCCATGCCGACGTTTCGTAGGGCGTCGAGCACTCGGCGGCCGGAGCGCAGCGACACGTCCCGCTCGTACGAGAGCCCGCCGGCCAGTACGAGGACGTGCAGGTCGTCGTGGCCGGCTGGTTCGGTCAACTCGGGGCGGTCAGCAGCGGTCGTACCCATGCCGGAATCATGCCAAGGCCGGCCCTGGCGCATCCGGACCGGTCCGGCGGCGGGGACCCTCGCCACGTACCGCACCGAAGACGTGCCGCGTCGCGATCTCCTGCTCCATCACCCCGGCGAGCCGGCGCACACCCTCCCGGATCCGCTCCGGCGGCGGGAAGCTGAAGTTCAGCCGCATATGGCCGGCACCGGAGCCGTCCGCGTAGAAGCCGGTACCCGGCACGTAGGCCACGCGGGCGGCCACGGCGCGCGGCATCATCGCCTTGGAGTCGAGGCCGGCGGGCAGGGTGGTCCACACGAAGAGACCACCGCCGGGCCTGGTCCAGCTGGTGCCCTCCGGCATCAGGTCGGCGAGCGCGTCGAGCAGCGCGTCGCGGCGCTCCCGGTAGACCTCCCGGTAGACCTTCAGCTGCTCCCGCCACGGCATGGTGTTGAGGTACGTCGCCACAGCGGCCTGCGCGTAGCCGCTGGGACAGAGGATCTGCGCCTCGCTCGCGATCACCAGCTTGTCGCGGACCGCGTGCGGCGCGAGGATCCAGCCGACCCGTAGACCGGGGGCGAAGGTCTTGGAGAAGGTGCCGAGGTAGAAGACGCCCTCTCGCCGGCGAGCCCGCAGCGGTAGGGGCGCCTCGCCCTCGAATCCCAGCTGCCCGTACGGGTCGTCCTCGATCACGAGCAGGCCGGCGCGCTCGCAGATGTCGAGGACCCGCTCCCGTCGCTCCTCGGTGAGCGTCACGCCGGTCGGGTTCTGGTAGGTGGGGATGGTGTAGAGGAACTTGACCCGCCGGCCGGCGCGTGCCTGCTCGGCGATGGCGGCCTCCAACGCCTCCGGGATGAGCCCGTCGGAGTCCATCGGCACGTGTACCACCTGGGCCTGGGCGGCCTGGAACACCCCGAGCGCGCCGACGTACGTCGGGCCCTCGGCGAGCACCACGTCGCCCGGATCCAGGAAGAGGCGGGCCACCAGGTCGAGCGCCTGCTGCCCGCCGACCGTCACCACCACGTCGTCCGGCGACGCGCCGCAGGAGGCGTCGATGCCGGAGAGGGCCATCACCTCGCAGATTCCCTCGCGCAGCTCCAGCGTGCCCTGGCCGATGCCGTACTGCAGCGTGGTCGCGCCGTGCTCGGAGCCCAGTCGACCGAGCATCTCGCCCACCGCGTCCAACGGCAGCGCGGTGATGTACGGAGCGCCGCCGGCCAGCGACACGACCTCAGGACGACTCGCCACTGCGAAGAGGGCTCGGATCTCCGAGGCCTTCATGCCCCGCACGCGCCGGGCGTACCGGTCGGTGTAGTCGTCGAGCGTCGTGCCGGCCATGACATCACCTCGATCGCTGGAAGGCGGACTCCCGCCCTGGGCGTACCCCGGACACCGTCGACCATGGCGGCACGGGGCGCCGATTTTCGATCCTAGACCGCTTCCGCCTAGCCGGTCACCGGACATCTGGTGCGTCCATTCCCCGGACGGTCACCCGCTCCGGTGGGCGTTCGCGCGTCCCCTCCCGTACGGTCGGATGGCGGCGTACGATCGCTCGTCGGGGGCAGGAAGGCGGCGCTGTCGTTCCGTGCCGGTTCACCACCGAGCCTAGTGTGGGGTGCGCCAATGTCGCGACGTCTGGTCAACCTGACCCTGGACACGCTGGAGGACCTGCCCCGTCCCTGCCGGCAGTGCGTCTACTGGGAGCTGGATCCGGTCTCCGCCGACCGGGCCTGCGCCGCCGGTGATCCGGGCCTGGAGAAGGAAGCCTGGGTCTCCCAGACCCTGCTCGAATGGGGGGCGTGCGGCAAACTCGCCTACGTCGACGGCATGCCGGCCGGCTTCGTCATGTACGCGCCTCCGGCTTACGTTCCCCGTTCGATGGCGTTTCCCACCTCGCCCGTCTCGGCCGACGCCGCGCTGCTGATGACGGCGAACGTGGTGCCGTCCTTCGGTGGCGGCGGGTTGGGACGGATGCTCGTGCAGGGTGTCGCGCGGGACCTCACCAAGCGCGGGATCAAGGCGATCGAGGCGTTCGGCGACGCCAAGTTCGGTGACGCGTCCGACGACTCCCGCGCCTGCGTCGCGCCGGCCGACTTCTTCCTCTCCGTCGGCTTCAAAACCGTACGTCCGCATCCTCGCTTCCCGCGGCTCCGGTTGGAGTTGCGTACCGCGCTGAGCTGGAAGTCCGACGTCGAGTACGCGCTGGAGAAGCTGCTCGGCTCGATGAGCCCGGAAAGCCTCCTACGCCCGGTCCGGCCCGCTGCGGCCACCCGTTCGAGCACGAACTGAACGGTGTGCCGGGGCGGTGGGCGATCAGTCCACCACCGTGCCGGCCGCCACCACCGCCCGTAGCTCGCTGACGTCGATCGAGCCGGTCGGCACGTCCCGTTCGATGGGGAAGTACATCCGCTGCACGGCGGCCACGATCGCCTCGGCGACCCGGTCGCGAAACCCCGGGTCGACCAGCCTGGCGCGGTCCGTCGGTGAGGTGAGGTAACCGACCTCCACCCGCACCGCCGGCATTCGGGTCAGTCGGAGCAGGTCCCACGCCTTGGCGTGGGTGCCGCAGTTCCGCAGCCCGGTGCGCGCCACGATCTCCCGTTGTACGAGTCCCGCCAGCCGCTCGCCGGTTGCCGAGGTCACCCCGTTGTTGGTGCCGTAGTGGTAGGTCGCCACCCCGTCGGCGTCGGGATTGAGGTGCCCGTCGGTGTGCAGCGAGATGAACACGTCAGCGCCGAGCGCGTTGGCCAGCTGGGCGCGGTCGGTGTCCGGCAGGCACTCACCGGGGGCCGGGCCGCGGGTGAGCTGCACTCGCACACCGGAGGCCGCCAGCCGTCCTTCCAGCCGGCTCGCCAGGTCGTGCACCAGATCCGCCTCGGTCCAGCGCAGCGTTCCGTCCGGCACCACCACGCCGGGGTCGGTGCCGCCGTGGCCCGGGTCGATCACCACCGTCCGGCCGACGAGGGTCGGCCCGGACTGCCGAATGGCGTCGGACTCGCGCAGCCACTGGGGACGACCGCCGACCACCTTCCGGCCGAGCCGGCGCAGCGCGTTCATGGTGTGCGGACCGCAGGCGCCGTCCGGAGTCAGGCCGACCTCTCGTTGGAACTGGGCCACCGCTCGGGACGTTCGGATGCCGTAGATGGCGTCCGCCCGGCCCGCGTCGTACCCCATCTCCAGCAGACGTTCCTGCAGCGAGCGGACGTCCTCGCCGGTCAGTGGCTCGGGCACCGCGTGGTAGAGGGTGCGCGCGCCGAGCCGCCAGCGGGCCGCCTCCAGGGCCCGCCACGTCTCCGCACCGACACGACCGTCCACGCTCAGCCCGCGGGACTGCTGGAAGGCGCGTACCGCCCGCTCGGTCGCGGCGTCGAACTCGTCGATCTGCGCGCCGTCCGACGGCGGGAGCAGCTTGAGACCGGCCAGGATCGTACGGATCTCCGTGACCGCGGGTCCGCGATCACCAGGACGGATCGGACGCACGCACGACCCCCTCTGCACGGGTGCTGGCTGGCCGGGCGGCCCGTGCTTGAGGTTATGCGTTCCGGCCGGGTGAGGTGGCTCGCCCGGCGAAAAAACGCGACCCCGCAACCGGATGGACCGGCTGCGGGGTCGCGGCGTACTCGTTGGTCAGAGCGCTGATTCGATCAGCTTGACCAGCTCGCCCTTGGGCTTGGCACCGGCGATGGACTGCACCGGCTCGCCGTTCTTGAAGATCGTCAGGGTCGGCACGGACATCACCCGGTAGGCCCGGGCGGTCTCCGGGTTCTCGTCGATGTTCAGCTTGACGATGGTGACCTGGTCGCTCATCTCGCCCGCGATCTCCTCGAGCAGCGGCGAGACCTTGCGGCACGGCCCGCACCACTCGGCCCAGAAGTCGACCAGCACCGGCTTGTCGGACTTCAGCACGTCGCTGGCGAAGCTCGCGTCGGTGACAGCCTTGGTTGTTCCCACTATGGCCCTCCTCCAGGGTCGTTCGGGTTGTTCAGCCCTGCAAAGTCGCGATGAAGCGCTCGGCGTCGAGGGCGGCCGCACAGCCGGTACCGGCGGCGGTGATCGCCTGCCGGTAGGTGTGGTCTACCAGGTCGCCGGCCGCGAAGACGCCAGGCACGCTGGTCCGGGTGGTGGGTGCCTCGACCTTCACGTACCCCTCGTCGTCGAGCTCCACCTGCCCGCGGAAGAGCTCGCTACGCGGGTCGTGGCCGATCGCCACGAAGACGCCGGTGACGTCGAGTTCCTTGGTCTCGCCGGTGTGCACGTTGCGGACGCGGACGCCGGAGACCTTGCCGTCGGAACCGAGGACCTCCTCGACCACGGTGTTCCACTCGACCTTGATCTTGTCGTTGTTCAGCGCCCGGTCGGCCATGATCTTGCTGGCACGGAACGAGTCACGGCGGTGGATGATGGTGACCGAGTCGGCGAAACGGGTGAGGAAGCTGGCCTCCTCCATCGCCGAGTCGCCACCGCCGACGACGACGATGTGCTGGTTCCGGAAGAAGAAGCCGTCGCAGGTCGCACACGAGGAGACGCCGTGGCCGAGGTACTCCTGCTCGCCCGGCACGCCCAGCGGCCGCCACGCGGAACCGGTGGACAGGATGACGGCGCGGGCACGGTAGGCCGTCTCGCCGACCCACACGGTGCTGACCGCGCCGGAGCCGGCGTCACCGGTGTCCACCAGCTCGACCCGGGTCACGTCGTCGGTCAGGAACTCGGCACCGAACCGTTCGGCCTGCTTACGCATGTTGTCCATGAGCTCGGGCCCGAGGATGCCGTCGGCGAAACCGGGGAAGTTCTCCACCTCGGTCGTCGTCATCAGCGCGCCACCGGACTGCACGCCCTCGATGATGAGCGGCTTCAGGTTGGCGCGCGCGGCATAGACCGCCGCCGTGTAACCGGCCGGCCCGGAGCCGATGATGATCAGGTTGCGGACCTCGTCCACTGCCGTCTCCCGAGTTGTGTGTGTTTCGGCATCGGCGCGCGCACGATGCCGATCCGGTTGCCGACGCCTGGAGGAGCCGGCAGCTACTTCAGAAACGTCATCGTACGAACCGGGAATTCCCGCGCCAGGCGTCCGGTGGGTCACGTCACGCGGATGCCCGAACGCCCGGGTAACCGCGAACTCACCCTACCCGCGTCCGATAACGGGTGTCCGCGCCGGAGCCCGGCACCCCACACTCCGGGCCGCTCACCCAGGCCCACCGTGCGCCCGCCGCGTCGGTGAAGCGCACGACCAGCGCCTGCTCGCCCTGGAAGGCCGCGTAGTCGACCAGATCGGCCACGAGGGCGCCGCCCCGGTGCTCGGCGGCGATCTCTGTCAGGCAGGTGCTGAGTGCCGCCGGATCGGTCAGCCGGGCGAGCCGGTCCCGTCCGTCAGGTGCGGGCAGCCGGCCACCCTGGGCATCGACGGCGCTCTGGTTGCTCGGGAGCGGTGCGCCATCCAGCGTTTTGGGCAGCCCGGACGCGAACGCGGAGCCCAGATTCTCTGGTGCGTAGTCGATACCGCTGTGCATCGACGGCCCAGTGGTCCGGACCGGTGCGGCCGCGGCCTCGGGAGCGTTCACGGGCGCTTCCAGCGCGGCACCGGAGGTCCGGGCGTCGTCTCCTCCACCGGCGAGCTGGTCGACGCCGAGGCCGACGACCGCCACGGCGGCCGCGGCCAGTGCCACCGGCCCCGCCACCCGGGCCAGGCGTCGCCGTCGTCGACCGGGCCCGGTGGGGGCGCCCCGATCCGACCGCGGTACACCGGCAGCGGGCCGCCGGCGACCGCCCTGAGCCGGTACGAGCGGGCTGCTGGTCTGGTCCGCGTCCGGCTCGGACGGCTTCTCCGTGTGGGCATCGGGCGTCCCGGGCCCGCCGAACCCGGTGTGTGCGCCGTCGGCGCTGACCGCGTCGTCGTCGGCAGTGGTCGCGTCCACGTCCGTGCCGCCGGGAGTCGTGTCCTGGGCCGGGCCCGGACCGGTCGCGGTCGGGAGCTCACCGGTCAGCGGAGGCAGCGCGGCGAGGGCCGAGGTGATCCGCTCGGCGACGTCCAGCGGCATGTCGGCAACCGGCTCACCCCAGCGGGCGAGATCCCCCTCGACGGCCGCCACAGCCGGCGCCAGCTGTGCGTACGCCTCGGCCCAGGCGGCGTCCTCGGCGACCAGGCGCGCGACCACCGCCTGCTCCGGCGTGCCGTCCAGCGCCCCGCCGAGGTAGTCGGCGAGCAGGTCGTGGTCGACCTCCCGGAACCGCCCGACCGTCACGTGTCCTCCTGCTTGGCGTCCCGCCGGGATCTCCCCGACCCTGATCCGACGCCCTCCACCCGGCGCGGGTTCCCGAGGGTGACGGGCGGCACGCCGGAGCCGCTACCGGCCGGCGTCGCCGCGCCGCCCGCCGTCGGGCGGAGGTGGCCCAGGAGGACGGCCAGCCGGGCCCGGCCCCGGGCGCAACGGCTCTTCACCGTCCCCTCGGCCACGCCGAGGATCTTCGCCACCTCGGCGACGGGATAGCCCTGTACGTCCACCAGGACGAGCGCGGCGCGCTGCTCCACGGGCAGCGCGGCGAGCGCCTCCCGGACGACCAGCGCGGTTTCGTGATCGTGCACCGGAGCGGCCGGCTCCACACCTCCCGTGGCGGAACCGCTGTCGGTGCGTACACCGTCGGGCAGCGGCACCGTCGGATGCGCCTGCCGCCGACGGATGCGGTCGAGGCAGGCGTTCACCACGATCCGGTGCAACCAGGTGGTGACCGCCGAGTCGCCGCGGAACCGACTCGCGGCACGGTGAGCGGAGAGCAGAGCATCCTGGAGCGCGTCAGCGGCCTCCTCGCGGTCTCCCATGGTCCGTAGCGCCACCGCCCAGAGGCGGTCGCGGTGTCGCTGGAAGAGCTGAGCGAAGGCATCCCGGTCGCCGGCGACGTGGGCGCGCAGCAGAGCGAGGTCATCAGACGGGTCGGCGGGCCCAGCCGGGGTGGGCAGGCCCGCCGTCGTACGCGTGTCGCGCTCGTCCATCACCACGTCCGGCGGAGGCGGTGCCCGGAGCGCGGCGGCCGGGTCACGACCCCTGGACCGTGATTTCCTGGACGTCGATCTGGTAACCCCGGTCGTTCGGAGGCAGCTGGGTGATCCAGAAAAGCAGGTAGCGGTACTTCTTGTCGGCGTCGAAGCCGTCGAAGGCCATCGTGGTGCCGTCGTGCTCCTCGAACGGCTGCCCGATCCGGGTCTTCTTGTAGTCCTGCACCAGCTGCTTGTCGCCGTTCGACGTCGACGGCGGGTTGGTGGTGCCGGTGAGCAGCTCGGCGGTGGCGCCGGTGCTGGAGAGGCTGACCTGGACGGACTTCACCGTGCGCTGGCTGCCGAGGTCGATCCAGACCCCCATGCCAGACTTTCGGTTGCCGAACTTGGCGGTGGTGTAGGTGTCGGTACCCCAGCCCTTGTCCCGGTCACCGTCAATGACCTTGTTCGCGCCGTCCAACTCATCCCGCAGTTTGCTGTCCGGGTCGACGATGCGTACGTCCCGGACGCGCAACGGGCCGACGGCCGGGGCCGGTGGCTCGGCCTGGGCGGGTGCGCTGGAACTCGGCGCAGCCACCGGATTGGTCTGCGGGTCCTTGTCGTCGCCGCCCAGGGTGCTGATGCCGATCAGAAGCCCGACCAGGGCGACCGCCAGCAGCCCGGCGATGCCGATGGCGACCTTGCGGCCGCCCGCGGCGGCCAACGGCGAGGGCTCTTCCCCGGGCTCGGCCGTGAAGCGCAACGGACCGCTGTTGTCGAGGAACTGATCCTCGGCCGGTACGTCGAGGCGGGCCAGTTCGGCGGCGAGCACGTCCGACGACGGCGGCGCGATGTCGGCGTCGAGCAGATCCATGGTCAGGTCGTCGAGGTACGCGGGCACGCCTGCGCGGACCTGCCGGGGCGCGGCGAGCGCGCCGTCGGCGTCCCGGACCGCGTCGGGGATGGCGGCACGGCCGTGTCCGGCGGTGGCGCCCCGCAGCGGAGCCTCGGTGTGCGGCCAGTGCCCGGTCAGCGCGAAGTAGAGGATGCCGCCGACCGCGCGGACGTCGCTCTCCTGGCTGTCGTCACCGTCGGTACGCGCGTCCGCCAGCACCACGCGGCCGTCGTCGGAGATCATGACGGTGCCCGGGTGTACGTTCCCGTGCACCATTCCGGTGGCGTGGACGGCGGCCAGCGCGCTGGCGACGGCGGATCCGATCGCGGTCGCCCGGGCCGAGTCCAGCGGCTCGTCGGCAACCATCTCGCGCAGGGACCGTCCGTCGACCCATTCACGGACCACGTACGCCCGCTCGTCCTCGTCGATCGCGTCGTAGACGCCGACGAGGTTGGGGTGGATGACACGGCTGGCCGCGACGGCGGCCTGAAGCATCTCGGTGGCGGAGTCGCCGCCCGGGTAGCGCAGCACGACCGCGACCGGGCGGCGCAGGATGACGTCGACACCTCGCCAGACCAACCGCCCGGCACTGTCGTTGTTGATGTGTTCGACCAGCTCGTACCGCTCGGCGAGGATCTCACCGGTCGTGGGAGCACCGAAGGTCATGACCGGCGGAGCGCTCTCGTCCGCGTCCTGACCCTCGCCGACCTGGGTCACCCGTCCTCCCTCGGTGATCGTGTCGATCGATGGACCCGCGCTGCTGGGCATGTGGCTTCCCGCTCTGCCTTCGAAGGAACCGGCCGACCGGTGTCGACGCGAGCGCCGCCGCCTGCCGTACCCGTCGAGAGCGACCTTACCCGGGTTGCCCGCTTCCCCGACATGTCATCTTCCCGCCGTACCCACCAAGGTGCCGGGGGTATGACACGCCGTCCGGTTACGACCGTTGTCAGCCACGTTGCTGGCACATGTACTAGCCAATCTACGGGTTCGCCGCAAGAGGCCGCCGGAGGGGCTCGGACCGGGGTGGTGGTCGCGCCCAGCTCCCTCGTTCCCACCGTACGGTCGGCCACGCTCAGCCGTACGGCTGGTTATCCACAGGCCGATCCGGCGGTTGGCCGGTGAATCGCTGAGTTATCCACAGCCGCATCCCCAGGCTGGTGATCCATGGTGACGCACCGTACGGGCGGATCGAAGGTGGGGTCAGCGGCCGAGGCGGCGCCGGACCATGCCCACCACCTCGGTGATCTCACCGATCCGCAGCGCCATGGCGAGGGCCAGGTAGGTCGCGCCGATCGCCGCGCCGCCGATGACGAGCTGGAGTACGGCCTCGCCCCGAGACAGCTGCGCCGAGTCACCCGGGAGCACGGTGACCACGAGGAATCCGACGAGGGCGGCGCCGAGCGCCGCGACGATCACCCGGCCCATCGTGCGCATGATCGCGCCGATCCCGATCCGCCCGACCCGTGGCCGCAGCAGGATCGCGGAGATCACGGCCGCCGCCACGTACGAGATCGCGTTGCCGAGCATCATGCCGGCCGCCGCGAAGGTGCGCGAGAAGGCGAGGTAGAGGCCGACCTGGATCAGTACCCGCAGCACCACCACCGGGATGTTCACCAGCGCCGGGGTGCGGGTGTCCGGCAGGGCGTAGAAGGCGAACGTGAAGAGCTGGCTGATCGCGAACGGCACCAGGGCGAGTGCGGCGACCAGCAGCACCGTCGAGGTGGCCACCGCGTTGTCACCGCTGAACGCGCCGTACTGGAAGACCACCACCGCGATCGGCGCGGCCAGCACCGCGTAGCTGACCGCGATCGGCGCGAGCACCGCGGTGACCATCCGGGTGCCCCGGGACAGGTCGGCGGTGACCTCGTGGAACCGGCCGTCGGCCGCGGCGGCGCTCATCCGTGGCATCAGCGCGGTGATGATCGAGACGGCGATGATGCCGTGCGCCATCATCAGCAGCAGGAAGACGTTGTTGTAGATCAGCAGACCGGCGCTGTCCTCGCCCGCCGCCCGGGTGAGCACGTTGACGATCACGAACAGGCCGAGCTGGTTGACGGCGACGTAGCAGAACATCCACCCGCCGAGCTTGGCCAGCTCCCGCAGCCCCAACTCGCGGAAGTCGAACCGCAGCTTCCACCGGAATCCCACCTTGCGCAGCGCCGGCAGCAGGCCGGCGGACTGCACCGCCACACCGAGCAGGGTGCCCCCGCCGACCAGCAGGATCCGTCCCCAGCCCATGTCGTCCGGCCGGATGGCCTTCGCGCCGTAGAACAGGATGTAGAGGCCGAACGTGCCGATGACCACCAGGTTGTTGAGGATCGGCGCCCACATCGGCGCGGCGAAATGCCCCCGGGTGTTCAACACCGCGGCGATCAGCGCGCTCAACCCAGTGAAGAAGAGCATCGGCAGCATCAGCCACGACAGCTTCGTGACCAGCCCCGTGTACGCGTCATCCTTGCCGCTCGCGTAAAGGGTGGTCAGCACCGGTGCCAGGAGCACCGCGATCAGCGCCGCGGCGGCCAGCGCGAGCACCGCGAGGGTGAGCAGCCGCTGGGCGTACGCCTCACCCCGGTCCGGGTCGGTTTTCCGGCGGCGTACCAGCACCGGGATCAGCACACTGGTCAGCACCCCGCCGAGCAGGAACTCGTACACCTGGTTCGGGAGGAACTGCGCGGTGGTGTAGACGTTGCCGACCAGGTTGCCCAGCGCGGCGCCGATCATCAGGTTCCGGAGGAACCCGGTGCCCCGGCTGACGAGGCTGCCGATCGCCATCACGGCGCTGTTCGCGGCGGCGCTCGTCTCCGCGACGACCTCCTGCGGCGGGGCCACCGCCTCCGCCCCCGGCTGGTTGAGCGGCTCCGCGGAGATGAAGGTGGCGCCGTCCGCCGACGGCCGCCCGTCGTACCCGCCGGGGTCGCCGCCCTGTGCGGCGTTCGCGCTGCGGTAGAGCCCGCCGCTCATCTCCAGCCTCCCCGGGGTACGTCAAGCAGGGCACCTGCCCGCACGTCACAGACCTTAGTCAACGCGAACCCGATACCCGCGCCCGCCGCAGGAGATCCAGACCCGGCCCGATAGGCTGGCGATCCCATGTCCGAAGCCTCCGCACCGCACGCCGCCGACCGCCGCGAACTAACCGCCGCCCAGCGCAACGCCGTCGCCGAACTTCTCCGGGTCTCCCCGGTCGCCGACGAGCTTGGCCGCCGGTTCGCCAGGGCCGGTCACGAGTTGCACCTTGTGGGCGGTTCCGTGCGAGATGCCCTGCTCGGGCGGCTCGGCGAGGACCTCGACTTCTGCACCGACGCCCACCCCGACGAGACCCTGCGCATCGTCAAGGGCTGGGCGGAGGCGGTCTGGGAGACCGGTCGCGAGTTCGGCACCATCGGTGCGCAACGCGACGGGCTGCGGCTGGAGATCACCACCTTCCGAGCCGAGGCGTACGACCAGGTCAGCCGGAACCCGGTGGTCGAGTACGGCACCAGCCTGGTCGAGGATCTGAAGCGGCGCGACTTCACCATCAACGCGATGGCGGTGAGCCTGCCCGAGCACCGGTTCACCGACCCGCACGGCGGTCTCGACGACCTCGCCGCCAAGGTGATCCGTACGCCCGCCTCGCCCCAGGAGTCGTTCCGCGACGACCCGCTGCGGATGCTGCGCGCCGCCCGGTTCGCCGCGCAGCTGCGTTTCGCGGTGCACCCAGACGTACGCGCGGCGATGGTCGCGATGGCGGCCGACCTGGACCGGATCACCGCCGAGCGGATCCGGGACGAGTTCACGAAGCTGCTGTGCGGCGCCGACCCGATCACCGGGCTACGGCTGCTGGTCGACACCGGGCTGGCCGAGCGCTTCCTGCCCGAGCTGACCGGGCTGAAACTGGAGATCGACGAGCACGCCCAGCACAAGGACGTCTACGAGCACACGCTGACCGTGGTGAGCAACGCGGTCGGCTTCGAGGAGGAGGGCTGCGACTTCATCCTCCGCATGGCCGCGCTGATGCACGACGTGGGCAAGCCGGACACCAAGGCGGTCGGCCCGGACGGGCGGGTCAGCTTCCACCACCACGAGGTGGTCGGCGCGCGGTTGACCAAGGCGCGGATGAAGGCGTTGCGCTACCCGAAGGAGGTCACCTCCAAGGTGACCGCGCTGGTCGCGTTGCATCTGCGCTTCTACGGCTACGGCCGGGGCGAGTGGACCGACTCGGCGGTACGCCGCTACGTCACCGACGCCGGTGACCTGCTGCCCCGGTTGCACAAGTTGACCCGCTCGGACTGCACCACCCGTAACCGTCGTAAGGCGGCACAGTTGGCCGCGGACTACGACGCGCTGGAGGAGCGGATCGCCCGGATCGCGGCGGATGAGGACCTGGCGCGCGTACGTCCCGACCTGGACGGCAACGCGATCATGGAATTGCTCGGCGTACCGCCGGGGCCGGTGGTGGGCCGGGCCTGGAAGTATCTGAAGGACCTGCGCCTGGAGCGCGGCCCGCTGGACCGTGACGCCGCGGAGGCGGAGCTGCTCCGCTGGGCCCGCGACGAGGGCATCGTCTCCTGACGGACACCGAGAAGGGCCCCTACGCCAACGCGCCAAGCGTTGACGAGGGGCCCTTCCCTTCGGCTCAGGCTTCGACGGCAGACTTCGACCTGCCGTTGTCGGCGGCCGCGCCGAGCCGGGCGAGAAGCCCGGGCAGATCGATGCCGGTGAGGTCGCTGCCGAGCTGCAGCCCCTGTGCCACGTTGCCCGCCACCGACTTGGTCAGCGACGACGCGCCGTCGGTGGAGATGACGGTCATCTTGTCGATCGCACCGATCGGCGCGCTGGCCGCCTCGACCACCTGGGGCAGCACCTTGACCAGCAGGTCGAGCACGGCGGCCTCTCCGTACGCGGCGAACGCCTCGGCCTTGCGGGCCATCGCGTCGGCCTCGGCCTGGCCTTTGGCCAGGATCGCGGCGGCCTCAGCCTGACCCTCCCGCTCCACGGCCTCGGCGATCGCCGAACGTCGCCGCTGCTCCGCCTCACCCTCCTTGGCGCCCTCGATCGCGTTCGCCTCGGCAAGCGCCGCCCGGCGGGCGCGCTCGCCCTCACCGGTGAGCCGGGCCTGCTCGGCGGAGGCCTGAGCGGCGGCGATGACCGACTGCCGCTGGGCGTCGGCCTGTAGCACCGCCGCGTTGCGGGCCGCCTCGGCCTCCTGCTCCACCTTGTAACGGGCGGCGTCGGCCGGCTTGCGCACCTCCGTGTCGAGCTGGCGCTGCTTCAGCTCGGCGTTGCGCTCGGCCACCTTCTGCTGCTCCGAGAGGATCGCCTGGTCCCGCTCCGCCTGGGCGAGCGGCCCGGCCGCGGCAGACTTCGCCTTTGCGGCGTCGATCTCGGCCTGGATGCCGGCCTGCTTGAGGGCGAGGTTCCGGTTGGCCTCGGCGATGGCCTCCTCGGCGAGCAGTCGCTCCTGCTCGGCTTGCTGCCGGGCCCGCGCCTCGGCGATGGCCGCGTCCTTGAGCACCCGGGCCGCCTCCGGCCGGCCGAGGTCCTGCAGGTAGCTGCCCTCGGCCAGGATGTCCTGCAGCTGGAAGGTGTCCAGCACGAGGCCCTGGTTCGTCATCGAGTGCTCGGCCTCCTCGGCCACCGCGCTGGCGAATGCGGCCCGGTCGCGGATGACCTCCTCGACGGTGAGCCGGCCGACGATCGAACGCAGCGCGCCGGCCAGCACCTCCCGGGTGAAGTCCTCGATCTCGTCCTGCTGGTGCAGGAAGCGTTGGGCGGCGGCCCGGATGGCGTCCTCCGTGCCACCTACCTTGACGATGGCGACGCCATGCAGCTCGGTACGGATGCCCTGCTTGCTCACCGCGCCCTTGATGCCGACGTCGATCCGGCGGCTGGACAGGTCGAGCGACTGGAGCTTCTGCACCACCGGCAGGACGAAGACCGACGCCCCGAGTACCACCTTCTGTCCGGACATGTCCGTCGATCGGCCGCCGTCGGCGGTCTGGGTGGTGCGGCCCTTGCGGCCGGTGACGATGAACGCCTCGTTCGGCCCGGCGACCTTTATCCGCGAGAGCACGAAGAGCACGAGAACGATGACGAGGAGGACGGCACCTCCGATGGCGATGAACAGGGGCATGCAGTTTTCCTGTCTGCGAGGGGTTGAATGCGAAGGGGGTTGGATCAGTAGGGCTCGATGTGCACGCTGGTCTCGCTGAGCGCCTCGACCACGAAGATCCGCGTGCCGACGGCGATGGCCTGGTCGGCGCGGGCGTTGAGCTTGACCGGTTGGCCGGCCAGGCGTATCCGGACCTCTCCGTAGCCGTTCACCGGCACCGGGGTGACGACCAACCCCACCGAGCCGACCAGGTCGTTCCGGGTCGGGGTGGCATCGGTCGGCATCCGCCGGGCGGCGCGGCCCAGCCGGGCCGCCGCCCAGGCGACGGGAATAGCGGCGAGCGCCCCGCCGGCCGCCGCCGAGGCGACCGCGCCGGTGGTCCGACCACCGACGAGCTCGTTGACGATCGCGGCGCCGAAGCCGAAGGCGCCCGCGAAACCGGCGACGGTCTCGAGCGAGACCGGCCCGTCGACGTCGGCGCCGCCGAAGTGCAGCAGTTCCGTGCCGAGCAGACCGAGCGCCAGCACACCGACGCCGGCCCCGCCGATGATCAGAAAGATGAGTGTCCCCGTGGCCACGCCCGGAACGGTATCGACATTCCGCAACGCATCAGGCCGGTCCGACCGTCAGCGTCAGGTTGTCCAGCGCCGGCGGCAGCGGTAGACGCCGGCGGGCTACGGAATCTTGCTCTGATCTTCGATCTAGCCATTGACAAGATCTCGACGGCTTGGCAATCTTTACGGCGACAAGATGGAGGTGCCCCCATGTCCTCGGCAACCCTGACCACCGCCGGCATCCTGCTGATCACCGTCGTCGCCGTCGCGTACGGCGGCCTGACGCTGCTCACTCACCTCGCCCGCCGCAAGGGCGGCTACCTCGACAACCCCGTGCGCCGTGGTCTCTGGACGGCCGGACATGCCCATGCCGGCGTGCTGGTCCTCTTCGCGCTCGCGGTCCTGCCCTACATCGACCAGGCCGATGCGTCCGAGGGCACGCGCACCGTGATCCGGTCATTGCTGGTAGCGGCGCCGGTCCTGATGCCGCTGGGCTTCTTCCTCTCGGTGGTACGCCCCCAGGACACCCGGCCCAACAAGCTGATCTGGTTGACCGTCCTCGGCGGCGGCTGCCTGATCGCCGGCTCGCTGCTGCTCGGCATCAACCTGCTCTGATCGGGACGGAATCGAGCCGGGGACGCCTGGCCTGGCGAAGGTGTCGTACGGCCACGGAGAATGGACGGATGCGCTGGACCGTGCTCGACTCACCGATCGGCGAGTTCTCCCTGGCCACCGACGGCACGAGCGTGTGCGGGACGCACTTCGGGCGGCTCGATGCGGCCGCGGCCGAGCCGGAGGACGACCTGACCCGGCAGGCGGTCGGCGAACTGCGCGCGTACTTCGCCGGTGAGCTCACCGACTTCACCGTGCCGGTCAGGATGCCACGCGGCTCCGACTTCGAACGGGCGGTCTGGCGAGAGATGGTCGCTATCCCGTACGGCGAGACGCTGACCTACGGCGAGGTCGCGCAGCGGGTGGGCGACCCGGGCGCAGCGCGGGCGGTCGGAGTCGCCTGCAACCGCAACCCGGTCCCGGTGATCGTGCCGTGTCACCGCATCGTCGGTGCCGGCGGCAAGCTCGTGGGTTTCGGCGGCGGGCTGGACCGCAAGGTGCACCTGCTGGAGCTGGAGGCCCGGATAGCGCTGCAACGCGCCTGGTCCTGACCGCAGCAGTGGGCGGGTGATCGAGCCGGACGATTTCCATCCGTCGGCTCAGGTCGGTGGTTCACCGACCTGAGGCATAACGGGCCGTGCTCCCTGTCGAGCTGCCCCAGAAATGGGGCAGCTCGACAGTGTGGCTCCCCGGCGTCCTCGGCCTGCCGGTTCCCGCACCAAGGCCGCGCGGCGAGGGCCGGCGCAACCACGATCGCGGCGAGTGCCGGACGCAACCGAGGCCGCCGCGCCGGACGGATGCAGTGAGGGCCGGGTCCACCCGGACCCGGCCCTCACTGCGTTGCTGTGGTCAGCGCGTCAGCGCTCGACCTCACCGGCGATGAACGCCTCCACGGCGGCGTGCGCGTCGTGGTCGGCGTACTGCACGGGCGGGGACTTCATGAAGTACGACGAGGCCGACAGGATCGGGCCACCGATCTTCCGGTCGAGCGCGATCTTCGCGGCCCGGACCGCGTCGATGATGACGCCGGCCGAGTTCGGGGAGTCCCACACCTCGAGCTTGAGCTCGGCGTTCAGGGGGGTGTCACCGAAGGAACGGCCCTCCAGGCGGATGTACGCCCACTTGCGGTCGTCCAGCCACGGCACGTGGTCCGACGGGCCGATGTGCACGTCGCTCTTCTGCATCTCGTGCGGGATCTGGGAGGTGACCGACTGGGTCTTCGAGATCTTCTTCGAGACGAGCCGGTTGCGCTCCAGCATGTTCATGAAGTCCATGTTGCCGCCGAAGTTGAGCTGGTACGTGCGCAGCAGCTCGACACCGCGGTCTTCGAAGAGCTTCGCCAGCGCGCGGTGCACGATGGTGGCCCCGACCTGGCTCTTGATGTCGTCACCGACGATCGGCAGGCCCGCGTCCTCGAACTTCTTCGCCCACTCCGGGTCGGAGGCGATGAAGACCGGCAGGGCGTTCACGAACGCGCAGCCGGCGTCGATCGCGGCCTGGGCGTAGAACTTGTCGGCCTGCTCGGAGCCGACCGGCAGGTAGGAGACCACGACGTCGACCTGGGCGTCGCGCAGCGCCTGGGCCACGTCGACCGGCTCGGCGTCCGACTCCTCGATGATCTCGCGGTAGTACTGGCCCAGACCGTCGAAGGTCGGACCGCGCTGCACGGTGACGCCCGTCGGCGGCACGTCGCAGAGCTTGATGGTGTTGTTCTCGCTGGCGACGATCGCCTCGGCGAGGTCCATGCCCACCTTCTTGGCGTCCACGTCGAACGCCGCGACGAACTGCACGTCCGAGACGTGGTAGTCGCCGAAGGTGACGTGCATGAGACCCGGGACGCGATCGTTGGGGTCGGCGTTCCGGTAGTACTCGACGCCCTGCACGAGGGACGAGGCGCAGTTACCCACACCGACGATGGCGACGCGGACGGAGCCCATAGCGTCTGCCTCCTTCTTCTTCATCACGGCCGCTCTTTCCTGGACTCTCCAGGTGGGGGCGGGCTGAACTCTTCTCGTCGGCCGCCGGCCGTCCCGAGTTGCGGGACCGTCGGGGCACGGCCGGAGCGCTCGTTTGCAATGAGCTCCTCCAGCCAGCGGACCTCGCGCTCACAGGCTTCAAGTCCGTGGCGCTGCAGTTCCAGGGTGTATGCGTCGAGGCGCTCGGCCGCCCGTGCCAGTACGTCGCGAAGTCCCTCGCGACGCTCCTCGATCTTGCGTCGGCGACCCTCCAGGATGCGGAGTCGGGTCGCCTGGTCGGTCCGGGCGAAGAACGCGAAGTGCACACCGAAGCCCGTGTCGTCGTACGTCTCGGGCCCCGTCTGTGCGATGAGTTGGGCGAAGCGTTCCTTGCCCTCCGCGGTGATTTTGTAGACCACCCGACCACGTCGGCTGGTCAGCGCGGGAACCTCCTCGGCGGTGGCGGGTGTCTCAGCAGCTTCGGTGATCCAGCCCGCCGCCTGCAGCCGGCGCAGGGTCGGGTAGAGCGAGCCGTAGCTGATCGCCGCTCGGATTGCGCCGAGCTTGGCAGCCAACTCCTTGCGCAGCTCGTAGCCGTGCATCGGAGACTCCTGCAGCAGGCCGAGGATGGCGAGCTCGAGCACGGGCCATCCTCTCTTACCCTCTGCGCGGAGCGATAACCGCCGCGATGTATCGAACCGATACATCGCACGTTAGTCGCTCGCCCCGATCAGGGCAAACCCCGAAAACGAGGTGCTCCGACTACGGATAGTCACCCCGGTCGCCTCGTTCGGCCGGAGCGCGTACCCTTCTCCGCATGCGTACGCAGCGCCAGGTTGTCGACTACTCGCTTCGGAAGCGAGCGGTGCTGCGTGAGCTCCTGGCCGGCCGGGTCGGCACGTACGACGTTTGCGACGCCTCGCCGTACCTCAAGAACGCAGCTCGGTTCCATGGTGAGCCGACCGACGAGCGCTGCCCGATCTGCCGGAGCGAGAACCTCATCCACGTCCACTACATTTACGGCGACGAACTCAAGCAGTCCGCCGGTCAGGCCCGCACACTGGCGGAGCTGCCGGTGCTGGCGATGACGCTACGTGAGTTCCAGGTCTTTGTGGTGGAGGTGTGCCTCGGCTGTGACTGGAACCATCTCGTCGAGCAGTACCTGCTCGGCCGGGACGGCTTGGCCGAGGGCGGGTCGGAGGGCGACGCGGTGGGTGGCGACGTGTCCGGCACGGTACGGCGAAGGCGAGAGGCCCAACGGTGAGTCCAAACCGGCCGCCCGGTCCCGGCGTCGCACAGGAGCGCCAGGACGGACGACGGTGATTGGTCTGATAAGCCCGATTAATCGGGAAACGGTGTTGCGCGTCCGGCACTCGTGTGTCTTGGAGACGCGTGAATCGGCTCACGGCAACCCGGTGGTGGCGCAGTGGTGCCCCATCGCGACCGGCAGGGTGTGAGGAATGAACTCGTACGGCGATCCCAGTTCGCGTGGGCGGGCCCAGATCCCGAATCCGAGCGGAGACCCCGGACGGGGGGCGGACGGCTCATACCACCGCCCCGGCGAGGACGCGCGCGGAAACGGCTGGTCGGGCCAGGAGGCCTCGGCCTCGGCCGGACGTGCGTCGGTGGCGTCCCGCGGCACCGGCTCGGGCGGGCGCGCATCCGTCCCGTCGCGTGGCGGCGCTTCCGGTGCGGCGTCCGTCGGTTCCGCTTCGGTCGGTTCGGCGGCTGTCGGCTCGGCATCCGCCGGTGGCCCCGGACGGGCGTCGGTGCCGGTCTCGCCGGCCCCGGGCGGTGCGTCCGGACGCGCGGGCGCGGGCCGGGCCTCGGTTCCGGTCTCCCCGGCCGGTCCGGCCGGTCGCGCCTCCGTCGGTGCCGCGGCAGTGGGCGCGGCCTCCGCCGGACGGGCCAGTGTCGGATCCGCATCGGTCGGCGGTCGTGCCTCGGTGGCCCGAGCGAGCGTCTCGCCGGGCGCCGGCGGGCCCGGTGGCCCCGGCGGACCCACCGGACCGCGTCGCGGTCGCGGTGCGGGTGACCCGGCCGGCGCGGCGCGGGCGAAGAAGCGCAAGCGGATGAACTTCATCATCGCCGGGTTCGCGGTTTTCATCATGCTCGCCGGCATCGGCGTCGTCGGCATCACCTACTACTCGACCAACGTCGTGCTGCCGCAGCAGGTGCCGCTGCCGCTATCCACGACGGTCTACATGAGCGACAACAAGACGCCGATCGCCAAACTCGGCGAGGAGAACCGGCAGCTCGTGAAGATCGACCAGATCCCGCAGTACGTCCGGGACGCGGTCGCCTCCGCCGAGGACCGAAACTTCTACGAGCACTCCGGTGTCGACTACAAGGGCATCGTCCGGGCCGCGTGGAACAACCTCACCGGCGGCGACAAACAGGGTGCCTCCACGATCACCCAGCAGTACGCCCGCAATGCGTACGAGAACCTTCAGGACGACACGTACGCCCGGAAGGTGAAGGAGGCGATCTTCGCCTCGAAGCTGAACGACCAGTTCAGCAAAGACCAGATCATGGAGCACTACCTCAACGTCATCTACTTCGGCCGCGGGGCGTACGGAGTCGAGGCGGCGGCGCAGACCTACTTCGGCAAATCGGTCAGCAAGGTGACCCCAGCCGAGGGCGCCGTGCTCGCGGCTCTGATCAAGCAGCCGGAGGCCAGCGAGACGCACAGGGGCTACGACCCGGCGGTCAACCCGACCGACGCCAAGAGCCGTTGGGGCTACGTCATCAACGGGATGATCGAAAAGGGCTGGCTGAACGCTGAGGGCAAGCCGCCAGCACCGACCGAGTACCCGAAGGTGCTGCCGCCGAAGAAGGGCGGCGCGGGTTTCGGCGTCGACACGCCGCGCGGAAACGTGATCAACTACGTCCGGCAGGAGATGGATGCCATGGGCATCTGCTCCGACAGCGGCGCGGACGGAAAACCGAGCTGCGTGGATGAGTTGCGGGACGGCGGCTACCGCATCACGACCACGATCAACCCGAAGATGCAGACTGCTGCCGAGAACGCCGCGCGGCAGTCGGTGAAGGGCTCGGAGCTCTACGGTCAGCCGAAGAACCTGATGGCGGCGGTGGTGTCCATCGAGCCGAAGACCGGCCGGGTGCTCGCCTACTACGGCGGTGACAGCGGCGCCGACTTCGACTACGCCGGCAAGAACATCGACAAGAACGGCGATCTCACCGGCGGGCACCCGCCGGGCTCGTCGATGAAGGTCTACACGTTGGCGGCCGCGATCGACGATGGTATCTCGGTGAAGTCGCACTGGGACGCGACGCCGTTCGTTCCCGAAGGCGAGCCCGAAAAGAACGAGATCGGCAACGCCGGCCGCGGCGACGGCATTTGCCACAAGTGGTGCACCCTCCAGGTCTCCACCGTCCAGTCGTACAATGTGCCGTTCTACTGGGTGGCAGACAAGATCGGCGCGGACAAGGTCGTCAACATGGCCAAGCAGGCCGGCGTGACCACCATGTGGGGCGTCGACCCGCCGCGCGCCTACGACCTGTCGAAGAAGGAGCAGGACCCGTTCGACAACCGGACCGGGTTCGGCAAGTACCCGATCACCGTGCTGGACCACGCCAACGGCATGGCGACGTTCGCCAACGACGGCAAGTACATCAAGGCGCACTTCATCCTCAGGATCCAGAAGCAGAACCGGGACACCGGCAAGTGGGTCAACGTGCCCGGCACCGGTGAGCAGATCAAGCCGCAGCAGCGGATCAAGCCGGAGGTCGCCAAGGAGGTGACCGCGGTGCTCAAGGAGATCCCGGGCAAGAACAACGCGTCGCTCGACGGCGGCCGCGAAGCCGCCGGGAAGACCGGCACCTGGGAGTACGACGGCGACGACAACGCGCACGCCTGGATGGTCGGCTACACCCCGCAGGTCGCGACCGCGGTCTGGGTGGGCAGCCGTGACCCGAAGAAACCCGAGATCCGGCTCAAGGGCGGCAAGGACATCGGCGGCTCCACGCTGCCCGGCCCGATCTGGAAGCGATTCATGGACGCCGCGCTCAAGGGCAAGGACAAGCTGGACCTGCCGAGCGTCACCGGCATGGGCGACGACAAGGTTGGCAACGGGGTCGAGCCCGCGCCGCCGCCCACCCAGCAGCCGCCGCCGTGCGCCGACCCGTTTGGTGTGCTGTGCCCGCCGAACGGCGGAGGCAACCCTGGCGGGGGCAACCCTGGCGGCGAACCCGGGGGCGGCGGACCTGGGGGCGGCAATCCGCTGTTCCCCGGCGGCGGTGGCCGTGGCGGTGGCCTGCTACCGAGCACACCGCCTGAGGAAAACTGATCCCAACCTTCGACGCCGCCGGCGGCCGGACACATGTCCGGCCGCCGGCGGCGTTTCGCGTACCAGCGGCTCCGGCCCGTGACGGGACGTGGGACCCGTACGTACGGCAGGATGCCTCTTCATGAGCACCAAGTCGACGCCCGGCCTCGGCGATGCCCGCACCAGTGACCACCCGTCCCGCTCCGACGGGTTCGTCCGGGGAGTCTCCGGGCTCATCGGCGGCCCGCTGGGCGACCACGCCGTGGCCCTCGACCGGCCGGCCGGCCGCGAACGGCGGTTCTGGACGGCGGCGCGGATCGTCCTGGCCCTCGTCTGCCTGACGTTGGCGTTGCACTGGGTGCAGAAATCCCCCTGCCAGGACGGCGCCTGGCAGAACAACGTGCAGTACACGCGGTTCTGCTACACCGACGTGCTCGCCCTCTACTACGCCGAAGGGCTGAACGAGGGCAAGGTGCCCTACCGGGACCACCCCGTCGAGTACCCGGTGCTGACCGGGTACTTCATGGGCGCGCTCGGTCTGCCGGTGCACGCCCTCGGGAACGAGGACCCCGGCATCAACCAGGGCCAGTGGTTCTACAACCTGAACGCGCTGGTGCTCGGCGCGCTCGCCGTGGCCACTGTCGCGGTGATCCTGGCACTGCGCCGCCGACGACCCTGGGACGCCGCGCTCTTCGCACTGTCGCCGGCTCTGGTGCTCACCGCCACGGTGAACTGGGACCTGCTCGCCATCGGGATCGCCGCGTTCGGCCTGCTCGCCTGGGCCCGGCGAAGGCCCGTGCTGGCCGGCGCGCTGCTCGGGCTGGCCGGCGCGGCCAAATTATGGCCACTCTTCCTGTTCTGGCCGCTGCTGCTGCTCGCCCTGCGGGCGAGACGGCTGCGCGCGGCGCTCATCGCCATCGCGGCGGGCGTGGTGGCGCTGGTGGCGGTGAACCTGCCGGCCGCGGTGCCGTACTGGGAGAACTGGGACCGCTTCTTCGAACTGAACAGCACCCGTCCCATCGACTGGGGCACCCTCTGGTACATCGGCCGCTACCTGGACGGCAAGGTCGGCGGCCAGGGCCCGTTCGAGTGGTTGAACGGCAACATCCCGACGCTCAACCTGCTCTCGTACGCCCTGTTCGTGTTGGTCTGCCTCGGGGTGGCCGCCCTGGCCCTGCTGGCACCACGCCGTCCCCGGCTGGCGCAGCTCGCGTTCCTCGTGGTCGCCGCCTTCCTGATCTTCAGCAAGGTGTGGTCCCAGCAGTTCGTGCTCTGGCTGCTGCCGCTCGCCGTGCTCGCCCGGCCGCGCTGGGGCGCCTTCCTCGCCTGGCAGTTGGCCGAGGTCTGCTACTTCGCGGCGTTCTACGGTGAACTGCTCGGCGCCTCGACCGGGCGGGCCGTCTTCCCGGAGGGCGTGTTCGTGCTGGCCGCCAGCCTGCGGCTGGTCACCGTGGTGGTGCTCTGCGGGCTGATCGTGCGCGACATCCTCCGGCCCGAGCGCGACGCGGTCCGGGCCACGTACGCCGACGACCCGGACGGCGGGGTGCTCGACGGCGCCCCGGACGCGCCATGGCTGGACCGGTGGCGGCGGCGCGAGGTGCTGCCCTCCGCGCCGCTACCGGCCGCCGGTTGAGCCCGGCCCGCCCGTTGCCAGGCCGGTGGGCAGGTTGGTAGGTAGTCCGGTCGGCAGCCCCGTCGGCAGCCCCGTTGGAAGGTTCGTCGGCAGCCCTGTCGGGAGGTTCGTCGGCAGCCCCGTCGGGAGGTTCGTCGGGAGTCCGGGCTGGCTCGGCTGGGTCGGTTGGGGTTGGCCGGCGGCCGGTGGCTCCCCCGGCGAGAGCCGGTAGACCACCGCGTCGCCCATCTCCTCCCGCGTGATGCCGAGCCAGTCCACGGGACTGTCGACGGACATCTCCCACGGAGTGCCGGCGATCTGGTCGCGCAACAGCACCACGTTGCGTACGCCCAGCGTGCGCAGGTAGTCGACGCTGGTCTGGTCGGGGAACGTCTGGGTCACCCGCCGGACTTCGTCCAACTGCTCAGGGGTGAAGCCACTGCCCCCGTTCACGACGTCCTGGAAGTGCGTGGTGGACCAGAGCATGACGTGCTGGTCGAGGCTCTGATTGCTCGGTAGGACGAGCATCGGGCCGTCGACCAGGCGCATGGCGGCCGGCTGGGTCGGGGCCACCGGGTGTGGCGTGGTGTTCAGACCTTCGGCCGCCACCAGCAGCAACGGCAGCAGGGTGGCCAGCCGCAGCCATGGGCCGGGCCAGGACGGGATCCGCTGCCTGGCAAGGTCGTACACCCGTTCCGTGAGAGCCGTGACCGCGCCGGCCGCCAGCAGGCAGAGCAGCAGCGTGGTCCAGAGCATCAGCCGGCCCGGCGTACGCAGCCCGTTCCAGCCGGGCAGGTGCTCGAACAGCGGCACGTAGGTCCAGGTACCGCCGAAGAAGCGGGTGCCCATGGCGAGCACCATCGTGCCCAGCACACCGGCGAGCAGCAGCAGGCGGTGCCGCAGCTTCCAGACCGAGAACAAGAGGCCGCCCGCGGCCAGGGCATAGAGCACGAAGCCGGGTAGCAGCGTCATCTCCGGATGCCAGGGCAGTGCCGCTCGCGCCCCCTCGTGCAGCCCACCCCAGATCCGCGACTCCGCCGGCGCGGTGACGAAGCCGGTGGCGGGCGGCGAGAAGAGAGCGATGTCGCCGATCGACCGTTCGGCGTTCGAGTGCAGCTCGGTCACCTTGAAGTAGGGGATCGCCATCAGCACGCCGACACCGGCGAAGAGCGCTCCGCCGACGAGGTCGGCGACGAACAGCCGGGTACCGAACGGCCGCCGTACCGCCCAGAACCAGGTCCGCCGGACGTACCAGATGACCGCGGTGACGAGCACCGTGGCTCCGAGGAAGTACGCGAACGGCAGTCCGATGCCGAAGCCGAGGCTCAGCTGCCAGGCCGCCACGAGCCAGCCGACGTAGACCCAGCCGTCGTGTCGTAGCTCGGGCCGGTAACCGTGCCGGAGCGACCAGCCGTGGCCCCGAGCCAGCATGGCGAGCGCCAGCGGAATGCCGCCGTTGGAGAGCACGTGCAGGTGGCCGGCCTGGGACAGCAGCCAGGGGGCGTACGCGTAGGCCACCCCGGCCACCGCCGCGCCCGTGCGCCCCGAGCCGAGTTGCCGTGCCAGCGAGTACGCCCCGAACGTGGCGAGCGCGTGCGCCAGCACGAACATGATGTTGTAGCGGAGGACGGCGGCCTCGGGGCCGGTGCCGATCATGCCCGCCGGGGCGTAGCCGAGCAGCGTGTCGGAGAACGCGAAGCTCCACACTTCGGGGAAAAAGCTGTTGGACTGCCACAGCTGGGCCGGGTTGGCCAGCAGGATGTGCCCGGACCAGGCCATCTGCCAGGCCTGCAGGCTCGGATCCCAGGTGTCCTGCGGCAGCGTGTAGAGCGGGTAGCGCAGCGTCGGCCACGTCATCAGCACCGCGAGGGCGAGCGCCCCGAGGGTCGCCAGTGTCCACTCGTGGATCAGGAAGCGCCCGACTGCGCGCACCGCTCGGCGCGGTCGGCTCGGCACCGTCTCCGGCGCGGGCCCGAAGGCGCTCCACGGGTCCTTGGCCTCCTCGGCCGTCGCGCCCGCCTTCGCGTCGCCCGCCTTCGCGTCGCCGGCCTTCTTGTCTGGGCTCGCAGTCGAGGCCGGTGGGTCCGAGGAGGCGCGCGTGTCCGCGACAGCGGTGTCGTCCGTCGGCCGGTCGCCTGCCTTCTTGTCCGCGTCCGCGACGGCGGCCTTGTCCTTCGCCGGGTCGCCCGCCTCGCTCCCGGCACCGGAGTCGGCGCTCGTGCCGGTCTTCCCCTCGGCGCCGGCCTTACCGGGCGTGCCAATCCCCTCGGCGCTGCCGAGCGCGTCGGCCTTGTCGGCGGCCTTGCCGTTCGCGGCGGTTCCGCGGTCCGCGTCGGCCTTGTCGGCGGCGGTCAGGTCGTTCGTACCGGCTTCGGGGGCACCGGAGGTCGTTCCGGTGACGGAGGTCGAGCCGGTGGCGGTGGGCTCGGCCGTGGCAGTCCCCGTGTCACCTGCGGTCGTCCCGGCCGCCCCGCCTGTTCTACGTGCGGTCCCGTCCCCGTTGTCGGCCGCGCCCGTGCGGCCGTTCCCCGTTCCGGCACCGCCTGCCGGGCGGGGCGCGGAGCCGCTCGTGGGTCGCTGGCTGTCGCCGGTCGGCGCGGGCACGCCACCGGTCTCCGACTGTCCGGTCGTCATGCCGCGGGACGCTCCGTCCCGAGCTGCTCACGAAGGAAGGCGATGTCCTCGGCCTGGCCGGCCGCACCGCCGGGAGTCTCCACGACCACCGGCGCTCCGGCCGCCCGGATCACCGCCACTACCAGGTCGGGGTCGATCGTGCCGCCTCCGAGGTTGTCGTGCCGGTCCTGGCCGGAGCCGAAGCTTCCCTTGGAGTTGTTGGCGTGTACCAGGTCGATCCGTCCGGTGATCGCCTTGACCCGGTCGACCAGGCCCAACAGCTCCTCACCGCCGGCGTGCGCGTGGCAGGTGTCCAGGCAGAAGCCCACGTCGTAGTCGGCGACGGCGTCCCAGAGCCGGGCGAGCGCGTCGAGCCGGCGCGCGCAGGCGTTCTCGCCACCGGCCGTGTTCTCGATCAACACCGGCACCTTGAACCCGCCCGACTCCGCCGCGTACGCGAAGGTCTTGCGCCAGTTGTCGAAGCCGACCGCCAGGTCGTCACCGGAGTTGACGTGCCCACCGTGTACGACGAGCCCCTTCGCGCCGACCTCGGCGGCCGCACTGGCATGGGCGAGCAGCAGCTTGCGGCTGGGAATCCGGATCCGGTTGTTGAGGGTCGCCACGTTGATGACGTACGGCGCGTGCACGTAGACGTCGACCTCGGCGCTGCGCAGCCGTTCGGCGTCCTCCCGGGACTTCGGGGCCTTCCATCCCTGAGGGTCGGAGAGGAAGAACTGCACGGCGTCGGCTTCTCGAGCGGACGCCTCAGCGAGCGGGTCGGTCGAATCGACGTGGGCTCCGATACGCATGCAGGCGAGCCTACGTCGAGCATCCGACGCGGGGAATCACGGCGGGAGCGAGTCGGTGCCGGGCGTCGTCACCCGAGGGGCCGGCGGTCGTTGATGAGGTGGGAGGGAAGGTTGCGGACCCGCAGCCCCGGCCCGTCGGCCCGCCGCCGGTGGAGACCCGGACCGCGACGGGCGACGACCCACCTTCCCTGGTGCGGGGCTCCCTCGTCATGCGGCCCGGCGTGGCGGGGGTTTGCCCCGAGCGAAGACGGAAGCATCGGAAATTCGCCGAATATTGTGCCAATCCCCCCAACAAGTGACGAGAGCCGTTGTATCGTCAGGTAACAACACGATAAAGCTCCGCGGGGCGTCTCCGGTCCAACCTCATCGGTGTGGTCGTTCCTCCCCAGGTCCCACCCAAGGAATGCGGACGGGACGCCCCGCGGCCTCGTTGACGGGGCCCGCTGCCAGCCTGGTGCTCGGCGCGGGCCCCGTCGCCGTGCCGTCCCGGCCGCCGCGGGGCGATGCCGGTCGGCCGGGCCGGGTGCGGAGCACGCGGCTTGGTCCGGGTCGTGCTGGTCGGGTACGTCGCCGAGCATGCGACGAGCGCCAGCGGCGACTTCGGCTCGACGGCGTACTACCACCCCGGGCTTGATCGTCCGGACCGGGTATCCTGGTCCGGTTGTCCGCGTCCGGGCGGGTTCCCCCGATCCCGGAGCGGTCCACGACGCACGACCTCCTGCCACGGAAGGACCGTGGCCGCTTAGCCCACAGGAGGTGAGCACGTCTTGCGTCATTACGAGATCATGGTGATCCTCGACCCCAGCCTCGAGGAGCGCACCGTCGCCCCGTCGCTCGACACGTACCTGAACGTGATCCGGACTGCGGGTGGCTCGGTGGAGAAGACCGACGTGTGGGGCCGCCGGCGCCTCGCGTACGAGATCAACAAGAAGGCCGAGGGCATCTACGCCGTCATCGACCTGCAGGCGACGCCTGCGGCGGTGGCCGAGCTGGACCGTCAGCTGCGACTCAACGAGTCCGTGCTGCGCACCAAGGTCATCCGGCCGGAAATGCGCTGAGCGTATCCAACCCGGTTCGCCCGGATCAGCCTCATCCACGCTGTCGTACGGCTCTGAGAGCCTGTACGACGAGACGATGAGTGCGCGAGGAGATGGTCATGGCAGGAGACACCACCATCACGGTCATCGGCAACCTGACCGATGACCCCGAGTTGCGGTTCACCCCCTCCGGGGCGGCGGTCGCCAAGTTCCGCGTCGCCTCGACGCCCCGGTTCATGGATCGGGCGTCCGGCGAGTGGAAGGACGGCGAGCCGTTGTTCCTCGCGTGCACCGTCTGGCGTCAAGCCGCCGAGCACGTCGCCGAGTCGCTCCAGCGGGGCGCCCGAGTGATCGTGTCGGGCCGGCTGCGCCAGCGGTCCTACGAGACCCGCGAGGGCGAGAAGCGCACCGTCATCGAGCTCGAGGTCGACGAGATCGGCCCGTCGCTGCGCTACGCCACGGCGAAGGTGCAGAAGATGGCCCGCTCCGGCGGCAGTGGCGGCGGCTTCGGCGGCGGTGGTGGCGGTGGTAACCAGGGCGGCGGAGGCAACTTCGACGACCCCTGGGCTTCGGCTGCGCCCGCTCCCTCGCGTTCCGGTTCGGGCGGCGGATCTTTTGATGAGGAGCCCCCGTTCTAATGGCGCCGAGCGCCCGTGATCGCAAACCAGGAGCAAGAGCAATGGCCAAGGCTGCGGCACTTCGCAAGCCGAAGAAGAAGGTGAACCCGCTCGACAAGGACGGGATCACCTACATCGACTACAAGGACACCGCGCTGCTGCGGAAGTTCATCTCCGACCGCGGCAAGATCCGCGCTCGGCGGGTGACCGGCGTGACCTCGCAGCAGCAGCGGCAGATCGCCCGTGCGGTCAAGAACGCCCGTGAGATGGCGCTCCTGCCGTACACGGCCACCACCCGCTGAGAGGAGGCGCCGAAATGAAGATCATCCTTACCCAGGAGGTTTCCGGCCTCGGTGCCCCTGGCGACATCGTCGAGGTGAAGGACGGCTACGGCCGTAACTACCTGCTGCCGCAGGGCTTCGCGATCGCCTGGACCAAGGGCGCGGAGAAGCAGGTCACCCTGATCAAGCGGGCCCGCTCGGCCCGGGAGATCCGCGACCTCGGCCACGCCAACGAGGTGAAGGGCCAGCTCGAAGGCCTGAAGGTCAGCCTCAAGGCCCGTGCCGGCGACGGCGGGCGACTCTTCGGCTCGGTCACCCCGGCCGAGATCGTCGACGCGGTCAAGGCCGCCGGCGGTCCGGCCCTCGACCGGCGTCGTCTCGAGGTGCCCGGTCACATCAAGTCGACCGGCGCCTACCCGGTGCGGATCAAGCTGCACCCGGAGGTTACGGCTTCGTTCAACCTGAACGTTGTCGCGGCCTGACGCGCCAAGCACCACGACCAGGGCCCGCACCGAGTGATCGGTGCGGGCCCTGGCCTTTGAGACCGTTACCCCGCCGCGGCTCACCCGCGCACCCTCGACTCGCTAGTGAGGCCGGCGGAGGCGGTGCAGCGGCGAGCCGGCCGAGGCGGTCAGCCGATCGGCTGACCCGTCACGGCGCTGATCAGCACCGTCGACAGGCCGCCACCCACGACCGCCGAGGCGAGCGCGACAGTCGTGGAGCGCCAGGTCGTCCCGACCTTTCGCAGCAGGGCCGCGACGACCAGGCTGCTGGCCAGCGCCACGCCGTAGCGGGGCGCGCCGGCGATCAGCGAGCCGAGCGCATGCGCCCGGGGTGAGTCACAGCCGCCGCCGGTGATGTCGGTGACGCAGCCGGCCGGTGGCTGCGCATCGAGGGTCAGCAACCAGGCGAAGACCACGACGGCGGGGATCAGGTAGCACGCCATGGTGTAGAGCAGCGGCCGGAGCGTCCCGCCCGGATCCAGGTCGAGCAGGTCGTCCTCGAGGCGCCGCGTCCAGTCGCTCGACGCGACCGTGTCGATTCGAAGGCGCGGCGGCGTTCGCCCCGTGCCTCGGGGTGCGCCAATGGGATCGGTACGCCGCCGGCTCCGCTGTTCCCAGCGGCCGATGCCTTCCGGCTGCTCCCACTGGCCGGTGCCGTGCCCACGGTCACCGCCCACCGCCGGCCACGCATGCACTCCCGAGGCGTCCCACGGGTCCACCTCGACCGCCGCCGGGAGGGCGTGTGTCCCGGACGCATCCCACGGGTCGACCGCCGGCTGGTACGTCGGCTCCGCCTCCTCGCCGTGTCGTGCCGTCCGGTCCCACCCGTCGACGGCGGGCCGCGGTTTCCCGCCCGCCGCCCGCCGCGCCCGTTGGCCGGGTCGGTCCCGTTCCCGAGGCGCCGTGGGCTCCTCCGTCGAGAACTCCTCGCCCCCGGACCAGATCACCGGAGGCCGTTCGGCCGATGATCGTCGAGGTCTGCGCGCCGCGATCGAGCTGGGGAACGACCCCTCGTCCGCCGGGTCGGCGCGCCGGCGGCCCACGTAGCCCTGCTCCTGCGGGCGGTCGAACGTCCACTCGGCGGTGTGCTCCGAGTCGCGAGACGGCACCTCTCGCCAATTGGTCTCGTGCGCCCGTCGCCGGCTGCCGGCGCGGTCGGTGCGCCAACCTCCACCGGAGCTCGGCCATACCGAGTCGTCACCGTCGTCCGGTGCGGCATGGCGCCCGCCGCCGTCCGGCCGGCGGATTCCGGAGTCGATCGCCCACCGCGGCAGGTAGGCGTCGACGGGCTCGTCCTGATCCCGGTCCCGCGCCTGGCGACGGCTGGGCGTACGCGGACGTTCACGGGGAAGGTATGGATCGGCCGGGGCGGGTGCGACAGCTTCGTGCCACGAGGCGACCGGCTCACGCGCGTGCGGGCTGCCCTCCCCGCGTCCCCAGTCCCGGTGACTCACGGCCGGAGCGTGACCCTTCTCAACCGTTGGCGCAGTCCGCGGCCCAGGTGTAGCCGTCCGGTGGAGATGGTACGGGACGGCAGGTGTGCCGATCCGACCGAAAACTTCTCGTCCACAGCCTGGGGATCGCATAATCCCAGCTCACATCGGGTGAGTGGGCGAATTCCCCAACAGTTGTCCACAGCCTGTGCACACGCTGCGCACATGCCCGCCCTTCGGCGTCCACAGGTTGTCCCGAGGCTCGTCCACCGCCGGTGTTGAGTCGCTGAGCTCGGGTTCCGTATCGTTGGCCCCCGACCACCCGTGCGATGACCCCCGATCGCCCGGCCCGGTCGGCAGGAGTGTCGCACCCGGACGGTGGAGCCGGTGCGAGGATCCGACGCAGCGGAGGGGGGAACCGTGTCGGTCACCGACGACAGGCGGGCGGAGCCGCGAGCCGAGCGGCAGCCCCAGGTGCCTACCCAGCAGGACGGCCAGTTCGAGCGCACCCCACCGCAGGACGTGGCCGCCGAGCAGTGCGTCCTCGGCGGCATGCTGCTCTCCAAGGACGCCATCGCCGACGTCGTCGAGATCCTGAAGAGCAACGACTTCTACCGGCCGGTGCACGCCACGATCTTCGACACGATCCTCGAGATCTACGGCCGGGGTGAGCCTGCCGACGCGATCACCGTCGCTGCGGCCCTGGCCGACTCCGGTGACCTGGCTCGCATCGGCGGTGCGCCCTACCTGCACACCTGCATGGCTGCCGTGCCGACCGCCGCCAACGCTGCCTACTACGCCCGCATCGTGAGCGAACGGGCCGTCCTCCGTCGACTGGTCGAGGCCGGCACCAAGATCGTGCAACTTGGCTACGGCACGGCGGCCGGCGGCAGCCGCGAGGTCGACGACATCGTCGACCTCGCCCAGCAGGCCGTGTACGACGTCACCGAGCGCCGGGTCAGCGAGGACTTCGCGGTACTGGCCGACATGCTCCAGCCGACGCTCGACGAGATCGAGGCGGTGGGCGCGCAGGGCGGAGTGATGACCGGTGTGCCGACCGGCTTCACCGATCTGGATCGCCTGCTCAACGGCCTGCACGGCGGGCAGCTGATCATCGTGGCCGGCCGACCCGGTCTGGGGAAGTCGACGGCGAGCATGGACTTCGCCCGGAACGCGGCTATCCGCGCCAACCAGGCGTCCGCGATCTTCTCGCTGGAAATGAGCAAGGTCGAGATCGTCATGCGACTGCTCTCGGCCGAGGCCCGCGTTCCGCTGCACGTGCTGCGTAGCGGCCAGCTCTCCGACGACGACTGGACCAAGCTTGCCCGTTGCATGGGCGAGATCAGTGAGGCCCCGCTCTTCGTCGACGACACACCGAGCATGAACCTCATGGAGATCCGGGCGAAGGCCCGTCGGCTCAAGCAGCGGCACGACCTGAAGCTGATCGTCGTCGACTATCTCCAGCTGATGACCTCACCGAAGCGCACCGAGAGCCGGCAGCAGGAGGTCGCGGACCTGTCCCGTGGCCTCAAGCTCCTGGCAAAGGAGGTCGAGTGCCCGGTGATCGCGGTCAGCCAGCTGAACCGTGGCCCGGAGCAGCGCACGGACAAGCGGCCGCAGCTGTCCGATCTGCGCGAATCCGGCTCGATCGAGCAGGACGCCGACGTGGTCATCCTGCTGCACCGTGACGACTACTACGACAAGGAGTCGCCGCGGGCGGGTGAGGCGGACTTCATCGTCGCCAAGCACCGGAACGGGCCGACCGACACGGTGACCGTCGCCGCGCAGCTGCACCTGTCGCGCTTCGTCGACATGGCGATCGTCTGACCGACCGTTCCGCCGGGCTCAGCCGAGCAGCGGGAAACGGTCGGCGAGGTCGTCCAGCTCCGACCGGTCCCGGTCGCTGAGCGGGAGCCGGCCCGTCGCCTTCAGGATGAACTCGTGCTCGTCCCAGCTCGCCGGGCGAGCAGCGACGTCGCTCAGCAGACCGTCCAGGGTGGCCATCGCGACCCGGGTGGCGAGCGGACCCGGCAGCGGCGCGTCTGGGAGGTCCAGCACCAGGTCGAGGTGGTGAACGACCGCCTCGGTCGTCAGGGTGGCGAGGAAATCGGGTACGCGCAGCACGTGACCCTGGGTATTGACGTACCCCGACGGGTCGGCTGCGGCTGCGGCGCGGGCTGCGGCGGGCGCCGTGTCACACCAGACCTGAACCACGCCGGCGGGCCGGTCGAAGGCGGCGGCGGACCGGCGGATCCAGCGGGAGTGCCGCGCCTCGGCGTCACCGCCGCTCCACGGTTTCGCCCGCCAGTAGCTCACATCGTCCACGTCGGCCGGCCCGGCAGCCGGGCTGGCCAGCGCCACCAGGGCCCGCTGCGCGTCGCAGAGCACGTGCAGGAGCAGGTCGTCGACGAGCCAGCCCCGGCACCGCGTCGGCCGCTGCAGGTCGTCGTCGGAGCGGCCCGCAACGGTCGCCGTGATGCCCTGGTACGCCTCGGCCAACGCCTCGTGCTGCCGGACGGTGCTCATGCGGACAGCTTCGCACGCACACCGCCGGCCCGCTGATCACGACCGGACGGCCGGCCCGCATCTGCCGGGCCGGCCGCCGAAGCCCTCTCGGGGCGGGCTCAGCCGAAGAAGTCGTCGAGGAAGCTCTTGTGCTTCTTCTTCCGGTAGTGCCCGTGGTAGCCGTGGTGCTGCTGCCCGTGGCCGTACGCCGGGGCCGGCGGGTAGCCGTGCGCGGGCGGCGGAGGCGGCGGCACGGCGCCGTAGCCGGGCTGGTGCGGGGCGGGTGGGGGCGGCGGGTAGCCGGCCGGCTGGTGGGCCGGCTGGGCGTGGCCACCCGCGCCGGCCGGAGCGGCGGCGGTCTGCTGGCGGTTCCAGTTCGCCTCCGCCTCGAACAGCTTCTCCAGCTCGCCGCGGTCGAGGAAGATGCCTCGGCACTCGCTGCACTGGTCGATGACGACGCCGCTGCGTTCGTACTGGCGCATTTCTCCGTGGCACTTGGGACAGGTGAGACTCATCACCCGAAGGTACCTGGTCAGGTCACGCAGTTGCCGTCAACGTCTGCACGACTTCCTCATCCTCCACCTCGTGGAAGTCCTCGTAGTAGGCGCTGACAGCGATGAACTCCGGGGGGCACTGCACGCAGACGACCTGGTCCGCCTCGGCGGCAAGCGTCTGCTTCGCCTCGCGGGAACCGACCGGCACGGCGACGATCACCCGCCGGGCACCGAGGTGACGGGCGACCTCGACGGCCGCGCGGGCCGTGGCACCGGTGGCCAGACCGTCGTCGACGATCACGGCGGTGCGACCGGCGAGGTCCAGCGGTGGACGCCCGGTGCGGTAGAGCGCTTCGCGGCGCTCCAGTTCGGCCTGCTCGCGACGGTTGGTCGCAGCGATGTCCTCCGGGCTGAGCTGGCTGGCCACGTGCTCGTTGAGCACCTGCACGCCGTCCGGGCCGAGCGCTCCGAACGCGACCTCGCGGGCCCAGGGCATGCCGAGCTTCCGGATCACCAGCACATCCAGTGGCGCGTCGAGTCGTTCGGCGACCACCTGAGCCACCGGTACGCCACCGCGTACGAGGCCGAGGACGATGACGTCCGGTTCGCCGATCAGTCCGGTGAGCTGGTCGGCGAGCATCCGGCCCGCCTCGGCGCGGTCGCGGTAGGTCGTCATGACTCAGGTCTACGCCCTGCCACGCTCCACCGCCTGCCAGTTCACGGAAAGAGCCGGGTTCGCGGCCGGGGAGTCCAGGTTCCGCAGGGCGGGCGCCCAGACGAGCAGGGCGATCGGGTAGAGCAGGTACCCGAACCGGGTCGACGGCATGAGCGCGATCGCGACGAGCAGCCCGTACCCGCAGACGAGTGCGGCGGCGAAGGCGGTGCGGGGCGGCCGGCGGACGAGCCGTACGGCGATCGCGGCACCGGCGGCGACCAGCAGCCCAGCGGCGATCACCCGGCCGCCGGGCAGCCCGGCCGCGATCAGCTGCCCGGGGAAGGGCGACTGCGCGGGGCTGGTCACCAGCCCGTGACCGAGGGGGAAACGGAGCACGTTCTCGACGAGGGCGTCCCGGTCGACCAGCACTGCGGGCAGCAGCGCCGCGAGGGGCAGCCCGATCGCCCCGGCGGTCACCCGGAGACCGGCCCGCCGGGTCGCGCCCCAGACGATGAGGACGAGGGCGATCGGCCAGGCGAAGAGCTTGAGCGCGCCGGCCAGGCCGACGGCGACGCCGGCGAGACCCGCCCGGCCGGTCGCCGCGAGGGCCAGCGCGAGCAGACAGAGCGCGAGCACGGGAAGGTCGTCGCCGCCGGTGGCCAGGGTCAGGGCGCAGATCGGCAGTGCCGTGGCGGCCTGCACGCCGCGGAGCAGGGCGGCGGACCGGTGCGTGGCGGCGATGCCCGGTCGGGCGGCGGGGCCAGTGCCCGTGGTGCGTCCCCGCAGAGCGGCGACGGCGAGGGCGAGGACGACCGCGGTGCCGAGCGCGAACCAGACCCGGGCGTCGGTCCACCACGCTGCGGTGGCGGCACGGGGCAGCCCGAAGAGCGCCATGCCCGGCTGGTAGGGGGTGTAGCCGAGCAACCGTTCGTCGGCGGGCAGGGCGGCTATGGCGTCGTGGCCGAGGTACGGAGTGCCGTGCTCGGCGAGGCGGATGCCGGCCCGCTCGACGACGAGAACTTCCTCCTGTGCCCGGTCGGTGCGTCCGGCCGCCCGCTCGGCGCTCTGCCGCAGCAGTGGCAGCAGGGTGGTGGCCGCCCAGGTGAAACCGGTGATCGCCCAGCGCGCCGCCAGGCCGGTCAGTGGCGAATCGGGTCGGCGGCGCCGGAGCAGCAGTTGGCCGATGACGGCCGACGCCGCGACGAGGTAGCCGATCGCTGCGATGCCGCCCCAGGCACGGTGTGGAAGCAACGTCGAGGTGACGGCGGTGATCGCGGCGAAGGCGGCCGACGCGGCGTACAGGGCGAGGTCGAGCGGGAGCCCGCCGCCTGCGGAGTCGAGGGCACGCCAGCCACGGGAGCGGGGGGTCGGGGCTGCGGCGGTCACGCGGGCAAGTGTGGCAGACGGTTGGCGTACCGCCTCGGGTCGCGCGTAGCGGCGGCCCGCGCCCGCGTACCCCGCCTCGGTCAGGCGGGCTGGTGCGGCAGCCGATCCCGGCCGCGTCCGCCGGAACGGCGACCGGGGGCGAGTCGGATCACCGCGCCCGCGTCGTGCAGCGGTGGCGCGAGGAGTCCGGGGCTGCCGCCGGCGCCGCGGTGCAGTGCGGCCAGGAGCATGCCCGCGGGCATCGGCCGGGCGAAGAGGTGGCCCTGGCCGGCGGCACACCCCAGCTGCCAGAGCGCCCGGCGCTGTGGTTCGCTCTCCACGCCCTCGGCCACCACTGTCAGGTCGAGGCTGCGGCCGAGGTCCAGGGTGGAGCGGATCACCGCGGCAGCCTCGGTCGAGCTCTCCATGGCGGTGACGAAGCTCTTGTCGATCTTCAGCTCGTGGACGGGGATCCGGGAGAGCAGGCTCAGCGACGAGTAACCGGTGCCGAAGTCGTCCAGGGCCAGTCGTACGCCCTCGTCCCGGAGCCGGCTGAGCACCCGGTCGACCACGTCGAGCTGGCTGAGGGTGAGGGTCTCGGTCAGCTCAAGCACCAGCTGGTCCGGGGGAAGGTCGTGGGCGCGGAGCCGGGCCAGCACCGAACCGGGGAAGCGGGCGTCGAGCAGGCTGCGCGGCGAGACGTTCACCGCGACCGGTACGTCGAAGCCGTCTTCCCGCCAGGTCTTCGCGGCGATGAGCGCCTGGTCGAGGATCGCCTCGGCGAAGGCCGGCAGCAGACCGGAGCGCTCGACGGCCTCCAGGAAGCGCAGCGGGTCGATCAGCCCGTGCGTGGGGTGGTGCCAGCGGGCGAGCGCCTCGGCACTGGTGATCTCGCCGGTGCCTAGGTCGACGATGGGCTGGAAGTTGACCGTGAACTCGTGGTCGGCGACCGCGCGGGGCAGTTCGCCGCCGAGCGTGAGCCGGTTGAGGTCGGCGGTGTCCCGGGTCGGGGCGTACGTGGAGGTGCGCTGGCCGGCTCGCTTGGCCTGGTACATGGCCACGTCGGCGCGGCGGAGCAGTTCGGGCATCCCGCCGGCGGCCGGCGCGGCGGCGATGCCTCCGCTCGCCTCGACGCTGATCAGCATGCCGTCCAGGTCGATCGGCTCGTGCAGGGCGGCGAGCAGCGCCTCCGCCCGGTGCGCGGCGATCGCTGGTGCCGGCAGGCCGCGCAGGAGCACGGCGAACTCGTCGCCGCCGAGCCGTGCGACCAGGTCGTCGCCCTGGGCGGCGTCGCGTAGCCGTTCTGCCACCTGCACGAGCACCTGGTCGCCGGCGGCGTGCCCGAGCGTGTCGTTGATCTCCTTGAAGTGGTTGAGGTCGATCAGCACCAGGGCGGTCACACCGTCGGCGTGTCTGCTGCCGAGCTGCTCGGTGCCCTGGTCGAGCAGGTGCCGCCGGTTGGCCAGCCCGGTCAGCGCGTCGTGGCTGGCGGCGTACGCGTGCTCGTCGGCGACGCGGGCGAGTTCCGTGTACGCCTGAGCGTTGCGTACGGCGGTGCAGAGCGCCGATGCGAAGGTGCGGAGTGTGTACTGCTCCCGTTCGGAGAGCTGCACCGGGCCACGGAACCGCAGCCGCAGCACACCGACGTCGGCGGTGCGGTCGTGCCCTTCCAGCCGGATCGGCACGACCGTCCCGTCGATCGGGGCGGGCTCGCCCTCCCGACCGCCGGGCGCTATGACACCGGCGGCGCCGCCGCGTACGGTCCGGGATCCTTCGCGCAGCTCGATCTCCACCTCGTCGGCGGAGAAGAGCTCGGCGGCCTGGGTGACCGCGGTCGTGAGGACCTTGTCCAGGTCGACCACGTTGAGCGCGTCGGTGGCCCGGGCGAGGCGTTGCCAGGCCCGTTGCTCGGTGCGGGTGCGGATCCGCGCCAGGTAGGCCAGGTGCAGGCTCAACACGAGGGGTGGCACGGCCAGCAGGAACCGGGGGTCGACCTGGAGGATGAGCAGGGTGCAGACGGCGACGACGAACCGTACGACGTAACCGGCCAGCCGTAGGTCCAGGTTGCCGAGGAACTGGGATCGGATCCTGGTGCCCGACGCGAGCGCGATGACCGGGATGGCGAGTACCTCGTCGAGCAGCGCCGCGACCAGGTAGCCGATCGCGAGCAGTCCCGCGATCCGCTGCGCACCCAGGTGCGGCCAGGGCCAGTTCAACATTTCGAGGGTGGTGCCGGCGCCCCAGGCCACGAGGATGTTCTTTCCGACGCCGAAAGCCAGCTTGATGACCGGTAGGCGGACCGAGGCGATCGTGATCCCGACGGCGGTGCAGACGACCACCCACGGGAGCGGCGCGACGGCCGCGGCGACGACGATCGCGGCTTCGCTCCAGCTGATCAGATGCAGGGCGGACCGGATACGCACCCGGACCTTCACCAGAGCGCCGATGGCGATCATGGAAATGAGCGCCAGCAGCGTTGCGACGTCGGTCCCGGAGCGGGGCGCGGCGGTGGTCAGGAGCAACTTCAGGGATGTGGCCGCGGGTATCGCCGCCGCAACGACGACGAGACCGACAAGCAGCCGGAGCTGCCGATCGGTCTCATGCTCATGTCGTCTTGAAGTCACGCCACTCCCGGGTGACTGCATCGTGCGTGCTCGCACCATACCTCTGGGTGACTCCAGAAGTCTCTCCTTGGTGTCAGCCCCACTCGTTGCCGCGCATGACGGTTCCTCCTCCTGATGAGCGGGCCATTGGCGCCCGAGCCCGATGGGAAGAGAGTAGGAGCGGCGGCGCGCGGTACGAAAGGATTAATGTCGGTATGCGCAACATAAGCTAAGTGGCGCTGATTTGTTACGTTCTGTCCCCAGTCCTGAGCGGAGCGCGCTTAACGCATTCTCCGCAATCAGTTGAGGTCTCGTGAAGCCGCCGGACGTTAGCAAGGAGCTGCTGGTCGGGGCGCTTGCGTGACTCGCGAGTCGCCGTCCTGCCCGCCGGCCGCTGGGACCAACAACCACGGTGTGACCCGCAAAGGTGCAGGTAAATAGGGCCTGACCTGCGGTGCGGTCCCAGTAGGGCGACCCACCACGGACCGGACCTGTGATTACGTGATTACCCATTCGACGCCGAAGCGGCGGAGTCCGGTCGTAGCTGCAGGTGCCGGGTGGCGCGGTGACGCAATTTGCGCCGAGCAAACTACAGCGAATCCGTCACGAGCATCGCCCGAACCATCCCCAATTCCGCTGTTCGCAAAGTCAGGGCGTCGGTGAACTGGTCGATGAAGGGCGCAACCGAGTTCGTCTGCCTTTTCGATGTGTGGACGTACTTCGCAAAACTGCACCGGTACTTGGAAAAGCTGGAAACCGGGCTTACATCGCCACGGGGGACGGCTACCGATTGCGCGCCGACCTGGAAGCGGCCCACCTCAGCCGTTCCGATGCCGAGTACCGGAACGCCCCGGCCTTGTTCGACGAGGACCGCCGCTCGACCGTCACCGGGTGTGGACGGCACGCGCTCGCGGCGTTTCGTCGTACCGGAAGATAGGCTCGCCGCCGTGACCGAATCCGCGCAGCTCACTCACGTCGACGCCGCCGGCGCGGCGCACATGGTCGACGTCTCCGCCAAGGCGGTGACCGGACGTTCGGCGGTCGCCGCCGGCCGGTTGCGGACGACGCCCGAGGTTGTCGACCTGCTGCGGCGCGACGGCCTGCCGAAGGGCGACGCGCTGGCCGTGGGGCGGCTCGCCGGCATCATGGGCGCCAAGCGCACCCCCGACCTGATCCCGCTCTGCCACCCGATCGCGCTGCACGCGGTGACCGTCGAACTCGAACCCACCACCGACACCGTCGAGATCACCGCTCTCGTGCGCACCGCCGACCGGACGGGCGTCGAGATGGAGGCGTTGACCGCGGTGGCCGTCGCCGGCCTCGCCCTCATCGACATGGTCAAGGCTGTCGACCCGGCGGCGTCCGTCGAGGGGGTACGCGTCCTGCGCAAGGAGGGCGGCAAGACCGGCGAGTGGGTCCGCCCGGAGGACCGGCCGTGATCCGGGCCCGAGTGGTGGTGGCCTCGAACCGGGCCGCGGCCGGCGTCTACGCCGACACCAGTGGTCCCCTGCTCGTCGCCGGCCTGCGCGAGCTGGGTTGCGAGGTCGACGATCCGGTGGTGGTGCCCGACGGCGAGCCGGTGGGCGAGGCGCTGCGCAGCGCGCTCGCCGACGGTGTCGACGTGGTCGTGACCAGTGGTGGCACCGGCATCACGCCGTCCGACCGGACGCCCGACGTCACCCGCGCGATGCTCGACTACGAGATCCCCGGTATCGCCGAGGCGATCCGCGCCCACAGCCGGGACCGGGTGCCCACGTCGGCGCTCTCCCGGGGACTGGCCGGGGTGGCCGGCCGGATGCTGGTGGTCAACCTGCCCGGCTCGACCGGTGGCGCCCGGGACGGCCTGGCCGTGCTCGGTCCGATCCTCGCCCACGCCGTCGACCAGCTTCGCGGTGGCGACCATTGAGGCCGCCCGCCCGCATCTCGATCCGGCTGCCGGCTGGACCAGGGCGGCGACTGGCCCGGCATAGCCGCCGCCGCCCCGATAGGCTCGGCCGGTGAGCACGGAAACCGCAGCGGCGCACCACGCCGTCGCATCGCCGCCGGCCGACTGGGCACAGGCGCGTTCCCGGGTGCACGCCGTCGGACTCGCCGCCGCGCTCCCCGTCACCGCCCGCCCGCTCGCCGAGACCGACGGTCTGACCCTCGCCGAGCCGCTGACCACGCGTACCGACCTTCCGGCCTTCCCCACCTCCAGCGTGGACGGGTGGGCGGTACGGGGGGCCGGACCGTGGCGGGTCGTCGGCCGGGTGCTGGCCGGCAGCACGCCGCCGGCGCTGACCGAGGACGGCACCACCGTCGAGATCGCCACCGGTGCGATGGTGCCCGAGGGCACCACTGCCGTATTGCGGATCGAGGAGTCCGACCGGACGCCGGACGATCGGGTCGTCGGCACGCCCCGCAGCACCCCGGAGTGGCGCCAGCCGGGCGAGGAGGCGTACGCCGGGGAGCAGCTCCTGCCGGGCGGGACGGCGGTGGACCCGGCGGTGATCGGTCTGGCCGCCTCCTGCGGCTACGACACCCTGCCGGTCCGACCCGCGCCGCGCGCCGCGCTGCTGGTCTTCGGCGACGAGCTGCTGACCTCCGGGCCGCCTGCGGCCGGGCGGGTCCGCGACGCGCTGGGGCCGTCGTTGCCGGCCTGGCTGCGCCGGTACGGCTGCGAGATCCCTCCCTCAGACGTGATCGGCCCGGTCGAGGACACCCTCCCCGCGCACGTGGCGGCGCTGCGCACGGCGCTCGCCGACGCCGATCTGGTCTGTACGACCGGCGGCACCATGCACGGTCCGGTCGACCACCTGCACCCCGCGCTCGAGGAACTCGGCGCCGAGTACGTCGTCAACACGGTGGCCGTCCGGCCCGGGTTCCCGATGCTGCTGGCCCGGGTGACCGCGGCGGACGGGCGGGTCCGCTTCGTGGCCGGCCTGCCGGGCAACCCGCAGTCGGCCATCGTCGCCCTGGTCTCCCTGGTCGCCCCGCTGCTCGCCGGCCTCCAGGGTCGGCAGCTGCCGGAGCTGCCGCACGCCACCCTGGCCGAGCCGGTTCCCGGGCGGGGCGACTACACCCACCTCGCCCTGGTCCGCCTGGACCGGGTCGCCGGGACCGCGCACCCGGTGCGGCACGTCGGCTCGGCGATGCTGCGGGGGCTCGCCGGGGCGGACGGCTTTGCGGTGATCAGCCCGGGCGGCACCGGCGAACCGGGGAGCCCGGTTCCCGTGGTGCCGCTGCCCCTACGTAGTGGAGAGCGTGCCTCATGACAGCACCCACACTCGCCCTCGGTGAGGTCACCGACCAACCGCTCGACCTGGCCGCGCACGAGGCGGCGGTCGCCGATCCGCGCGCCGGTGCGGTCGTGTCCTTTCAGGGCGTGGTACGCGACCACGACCACGGCCGCGCGGTCACCAGCCTGGAGTACGAGGGGCACCCGAGCGCCGAACGGATCCTGCGCGAGGTCGCCGCCGAGATCGCCGCCGACCCCGAGGTCTACTCGGTTGCCGTGTCACACCGGGTCGGTCCGCTCGCCATCGGCGACGTGGCCCTGGTCGCCGCGGTCAGCACCGCGCACCGGGCCGCCGCGTTCGCCGCCTGCGCCCGGCTGGTCGACGAGGTGAAGGCCCGGCTGCCCATCTGGAAGCGCCAGGTCTTCGCCGACGGCACCGAAGAGTGGGTTAACTGCCCCTGATGCGTACCGGCCGGTCCGGCAGCCGGTGAGCCGCCACCGGCCGGCTCGGGCGGCGGCAGGTGGTCCGAAAGCCGGCCAGTGCTGCCGCAGGTGGTCCGGAAGGCGGCCGGTTAAGCGGCAGGTGGTCCGGACGGCGGGGCAGTTCAGCGGCGGGCGCCGGCGGGAATCCGGCCCATCCGGTCGGCGTAGAAGGCCGGTTCGGCGCCGGGTCGCCACGGCAGCGCGGCGACCAGCACGATGAGCGCCACCGCCAGTGAGTTCTCCATGAGCGCGCCGAAGAGACCGTCCTGGTAGTGGGAGACCTCCGGAAGCTGGTGCTCGTACGGCCAGATCGGAGAGACCAGGAACAACAGGTAGAGCGCGACCGCGGCGATGCCGTGACGGAGCCCGGTCAACGTGGGATACCAGATCGGCGGGCGTAGGCCGTTGACATTGGGCAGCCCGGAGTTCACGCCGCCCGACCCGGCGCGGTACGTGAGCCCCCGGCTCGCGTCGCGACGGCGTACGGCGGCGTCGGCCAGCACGATGATCGCCGGGATGACCCAGACCAGGTGGTGCGTCCAGGAAATCGGGCTGATCACGTTGGCGGTGAGCCCGACCAGGGTGAACGCGGTCAACTCGTCACCGTCGGCGTGCGAGTGCGCCGCCCGGGACAGACCCAGCGCCAGGATCAGCACGGAGAACGAGAACCAGAGCAGGCCCGGGGTCTCGATCGAGTCGTAGAGGCGGGCCAGCAGGCCGGCCAGGGACTGGTTCGGGGTCATGTCGGCGGCGCCCACCCGCTCGGTCTGCCAGAGGACGCTGCCGAAGTAGGTGCGGGACTCGTCGCCGACGATCGCGAAGGTGCCGACCGTGACCCCGATCGTGGTGGCGATCGCGGTCGTCGCCACCCGCCACTGCCGGGTGATCATCAGGTAGACGATGAAGAGCGCCGGGGTGAGCTTCACCGCGGTGGCCAGTCCGATGCCGACACCGGCCCACGCGCCGCTGTAGACGAAGCGCAGCAACAGGCCGTCGTCGGGGGCGACGTGGGTGCCCCGACGGGAGCGCCAACGCAGGCCGATCAGGTCGGCCATGACGAGCGCGAAGAGCAACAGGTTGACCTGGCCGTAGCCGAGGGTTTCCCGGGTCGGCTCGATGGCGGCGGCGAGCGGCACGGCCAGGGCCACCGTGTACCACAGTGACCAGCCCAGCCGGTCGACGATCGGGCGCAGCAGAGCGGCGAGCACTACCGCCATGGCGGCGAGGCTGGCCAGCGCGTTCGCCATCCCGGCGGCCTCGATGGGCAGGTGCGCCATGGGCAGCATTACCAGGCCGGCGAACGGCGGGTACGTGAAGCCGAGGGTGGTCTCGGGCGCGACGAACTCGTAGAGCTCGTGTCCGGTCGCCCACCACACCACCGCACCGTGGTAGATCTTCATGTCGAAGAAGTTGTACGGCCGTCCGAAGGCCCCGATCGCGAGCCAGGCGGCGTAGGCGACGGCAGCCACGATGCTGACCCGTACGACGATCCCGCGATCGACGCGGCTCGTCACGCGTCGGACTGTGGCGAGGCGGTCCGTCCGTCTCCCGACGGTCGCCGGCATGGCGTGGCCACCCCCGTACCAAGCTCGTCCTACCCGTCCAGGTCCCGCACGGAGCCTAGAACGGCGACTCACGTCAGTGCCTCCCGCGTTATGCGACCGTGTCCGATCCCACACATGTTTTTGACATTTCCACCGCGTTAACGCCTAGCGGGCGGTTCAGGTGATTCGCGGTGTTGGGCGGGGTGCGGCGTGTCGAGGGGAAGCATCGACGCAGGTCAGCCCGGAAGTCGGCGAGCCGTGCCCGCGGCCCGGGCAGCCGCCACCCGCGCCTCGCGCCGGGCGCTACGGACTGCCCGCTGCATCGTGCGTCGGGAATGGCCGATGCGGTGGCCGGTACGCCAACGGATCCCCGGCTTGCCCTGTGTATCGGCGGCGGCGAGGAGGAGCCCACCGAGGAGCCCGAGGTTCTTCAGGAAGTGCACCCGGTTGTTGGCCCGCGCCACCGGGTCCTCGTTCTCCCAGAAGCGGTGGCCGGCGAGCGTCACCGGCACCAGCGTCCCGGCCAGCACCAGCGCCATCGGCCGGGTGAGCTTCCCGGTGGCGAACAGCAGCCCGGCGCCGACCTGTACCGCCCCGTTGGCCCGGATCAGCGTCAGGGTGTCGGTCGGGATGCGGGGGTTCACCTGCTCGAGCAGCGGTTCCACGCGGTCGATGACCGGCTTGGCGGTCGTTGCCAGCCGCTCCGGATTCGTGAAGTTGCGGCACCCGCCGACCACGAAGATGCCGCTCAACATGGCGCGGGCGAGGGAGCGTACGGGTTTCATGGCTCAGTCATACCCCGTCGCGGCCCCGGCCACCCCGGCAACGGCCGATCCGGATCGGCGCATGTGCACGTCGCGCCACGCCGATTCGAGCGACCGTCGCGGATGGACGCGTCCCGGCGGGTAACGTCGCGCGGGTGACGACGCTGCGGCTTCGACCCGAGGGCCCGGCCGACACCGGCCCGGTCCGTCGGGTGCTCGCCGCCGCGTTCGCGCGCCCGGACGTGGCCGCCCCACCCGAAGTCGGGCTGGTCGAAGAGTTGCGCGACGGCGACGCCTGGATTCCTGAGCTCGCCATGGTCGCCGAGTACGGCGGCGAGGTGGTCGGCTACGCGTTGCTCACCCGCGTACGGGTGAGATCCGAACGGGGCTCCGCGTCGGCGTTGACCCTCGGTCCCGTGGCGGTCGCGCCGCACCGGCAGAAGCTCGGCCACGGCACGGCCGTGGTGCAGGCGGCCCTCGACGCCGCGACCGAGCTGGGTGAGCGGCTCGTGGTGGTGCTCGGCAGCCCGGCCTACTACCGCCGCTTCGGCTTCAGCCGTGCCGACCGGATGGGTCTCACCAGCCCCTGGTCCGGTTTGGGAGAGCCCTGGCAGGCGCTGGTGCTGCCCCCGTCGACCAGCGACGCTCCGCCACCTCCGCGGGGCGAGGTGGTGTTCCCGCCACCCTGGGCGAAGGTCTGACCGGTGGAGGGTTCTTCGGGCGGACGGCTGTGATCAGGCCGGCTGGGTGCGCAGGTAGCGACCGAAGTGCGGCACGGTGAACGCGACAGTCCCACGCTCACCGGAGTAGATGAGCCCCTTCTTGATCAGTGCGTCCCGGGCCGGGGAGAGGCTGGCCGGCTTGCGGCCGAGCGCGCGGGCGATCTCCGCGGTCGGCACGGCGGCGTCCATGTCGTCCCGGATCGTGCCACCGGCCTCGGCCTCCACCAGCGAAAGTGTGGCCATGGCCCGCATGTATTCGCGCTCGGCGGGAGTGGCCCGCTCGAAGCGGGAGCCGAAGAAGCCCACCGCCAACTCGGCCTCGGCCTCGGGAGCGGCGACCCGGACGTCCGCAGCGGTGATCGGGGACCGTGGCGCGTGATCCCAGGTGGCCTTCCCGTACGCCTGCACGAAGTACGGGTAGCCGCCGGACTTCTCGTAGAGCAGGTCGAGCGCCTTCGGCTCGTACTCGACCTCTTCACGCTCGGCGGGGGCGCAGAGCGCCTGGTCGGCGGCGATCCGGTCGAGCCGGTCGATCCGCTGGTAGCGGAAGAGACGCTCGGAGTACGACTTCGCGGCGCTGAGCACGGCCGGCAGGTGCGGCAGGCCGGCGCCGACCACGATCAGCGGCGCGCCGATCTGAGAGAGCTCGTGACAGGCGGCGCAGAGCGCCGAAACGTCCTCGGGGCCGAGGTCCTGCATCTCGTCGATGAAGATGGCCACGCCGGTGCCGACGTCGCTGGCCACCGCGGCGGCGTCGGTCAGCAACTCGACCAGGTCGATCTCGATGTCGCCGGAGTCGGCCCGACCGCTGCTCGCCGGAACGTCGATACCGGGCTGCCAACGGTCCCGCAGTTTCGGCGCGGCACCACCCCGCCCGGTGGGCGCGGCACGCATCGCGAACGCCTTGAGCACGCCGAGGAAGGCGTCGATCCGGTCCGGAGCGCGGTGCCGGGGCGCGAGTTCCCGCACCGCCATGTGCAGCGCGGCGGCGACGGGGCGGCGCAGGGACTGATCCGGTCTGGCTTCGATCTTTCCGCTGCCCCAGAGTCGATTGATCGCCTGCGAGCGCAGGGTGTTGAGCAGCACCGTCTTGCCGACGCCCCGGAGGCCGGTCAGCATCAGGCTTCGCTCCGGCCGCCCTCGGGCGATGCGCTCCAGCACGATGTCGAAGACGTCCAGCTCCCGCCCCCGCCCGGCGAGTTCGGGCGGGCGCTGACCGGCGCCCGGGGCGTACGGGTTGCGGACCGGATCCACGCATCGCACAGTATCGGGCCATCTAGCTGTGGGGCTAGACATGGATAGATGAAGCTACCGGCGTGTCGAGGATCCTCGACCAAAAACTAGGGCTGTCTAGTCGACACGCTAGACAGCCCTAGTTTTGGCTACGGGTGCCGCTCTACCGCTGCTTGAGGCAGAGGACGAAGTCGAGGGTGTCCAGCTCGCTGTCGTAGAAGAACCAGTTGGTGTAGCCCTGGACCCGGCCGCACTTCGCCTCGGCGTCCTTCTCGCCACTCGTGGTGCCGTCGAAGCGGCGCAGCACCTCGTACGTGTTCGAGGTGCAGGAACTGATCAGCAGCTTCGGCTTGCCATCCGTGGTGCCCGCGTCGCGGACGCACTGGCCGACCTTCGCGAAGCGCGGATCGGCCGACGACTCTGGGGCTGCCGCGGTCGCCGGGCCGGTCGGGGCGGGCACGTCCGGATCCGCCGACCCGGTCGGAGCCGCGCTGGTCGGCGCGGCCACCGACGGCGACTCGTTCCCGTCGGCCAGAAGGTAGAGCGCGGAACCACCGGCCAGCACCAGCAGTACGACGACGGCCAGCACCACGACCAGCGGCCGGCGCCGACGCGGTGGCGGGGTCGGCGCCCCGGCGTACGGCACCGGACCGCCTACCGGGTCCCAGCCGGAGTCGTACGCCGGCTGCGGGATCGCCTCGGCCCGGCCGTCGGTGGCGCGGGACCGCTCGTCGTAGCGGTAGCCGTCGTGGCGGGGCTCCTCGTAGCGAGGCTCGGCGTACTGCGGCTCGTCGTGGCGCGACCCCGGTTCGGCGGGCCGGTGCACCCCGTGATCGTGGTACCCCGGATGAGGTCGCTGCCCACGCCACGGCTCCGCGGGTCCGCCACCCGGTGATCCGTAGTTCGCCATGAACGCCCTCCTGGACGGTGGTGAGAGGCCGGCCACCAAGGCGGGACGCCGACACCGACGTCACCGTAGCGTGGACCGACGATGACCTCGACTCCGTCTCGTCCGTCCCGTGCCGGCGACCGGTCCGGCCTGCCCGCGACCGCCGCGCCCGCCCTGGTCTGGACCGCGCTCCTACTGGTCTACCTGCTCTGGGGCTCCACGTACCTGGGTATCCGGATCGCGGTGGAGACCATGCCGGCGCTCGCCTCGGCCGCAGCCCGGTTCGCCGTCGCCGCCCTGGTGCTGGCGGTCGTCCTGCGGATACGACGCGGGCCGGGAGCCCTCCGGGTCGACCGGCGGCAGCTCGGCTCGGCGGCGCTCGTGGGGCTCCTGCTGCTCGCCGGCGGCAACGGGCTCGTGGTGCTCGCCGAGTCCGGGCCGCCCGGGGTCGCGTTGCCCTCCGGCATCGCCGCGCTGCTGGTCGCCACGGTGCCACTGCTGGTGGTGGTGCTCCGTGCGGTGACGGGGGACCGGCCCCGGTTCTGGACGATCGCCGGAGTCAGCGTCGGGTTCGTCGGGCTGGTGCTGCTCGTCCTGCCGAGCGGAGGTGCGGACGCCGTGCCGCTGGCCGGGGCGCTCACCGTGGTCGCGGGGGCCGCCAGCTGGTCGATCGGGTCGTTCCTCTCCGGTCGCCTCCGGATGCCCGCCGACCCGTTCGTCGCCACGGTCTACGAGATGGCGGCCGGTGCGGTGACACTCGTCCTCCTCTCGCTCGGCCGGGGCGAGCTGCGCGGGTTCGACCTGGCCGAGGTGAGCGGACGTTCCTGGCTCGCGCTCGGTTATCTGATGGTGGCCGGCTCACTGGTCGCCTTCACGGCGTACGTGTGGCTGCTGCAGAGCGCGCCGCTATCGCTCGTCTCGACGTACGCCTACGTCAACCCGGCGGTGGCGGTGGCGCTCGGTGCGGTGCTGGCCGCCGAGCCGATCACCACGCAGGTGCTGCTCGGTGGCGCGGTGATCGTGGTCGGGGTCGCCCTGGTGGTGACCACCGAGCGTCCGGGGCGCCGCGCGACCACCGAGCCGCAGCCCGCACCTTCCGGCACCGGGGCACCACTGGGAGGAACTCGCCGGTAACGTCCGGCCGGTGTCCGCCGGCCCGCTGACCGTTGTGGTGCTCCTGGGTGTGCTCGCCGGATCGGCCGCCCCGGCGCTCGCCGGCCGCTTCCTCGCGCCGGGCACCCGTGCCGTGCGGCGCGGCCTCGTCGTGCCGGGCACCCGTGCCGTGCGGCGCGGCCTCCTCGTGCCGGGCACCCGTGCCGTGCGGCCCGGCCTCCTCGTGCCGGGATCGCAATGGGCCCGGCCCGGCCTCGCGGTCGCCGGTGGCGTGGTCTTCGGCGGGCTCGCCGCCGTCCACGGCGACGATCCGGCGCTGCCCGTCTTCCTGCTGATCGCGGCCGTCGGCCTGGCGCTCTCCGTGGTGGATCTGGCCTGCCTGCGGCTTCCCGATCCGCTGGTCGGCACGACGGCGGCCGCGGGCACGCTCGGACTGGTCACGGTGGCGGCCGCCGGCGGCGAGCTGCTCCGGCTGCCGATGGCCGCCGCCGGCGCCGCCGTCTCGCTCACCGTGGGGCTGCTCCTGGCGCTGCTGCCTGGCTCCCGGCTCGGCTTCGGCGACGTCAAGCTCGCCACCGCACTGGGCCTGCCGCTCGGCTGGCTGGGCTGGCCGGCCCTCGCCTGGGGGCTCGCTCTGCCACACGTGCTGGGCGGAAGCTGGGCCCTCGCCCTGCTGGCGGCAGGCCGGGTACGCCGGGACACCGCACTGCCGTTCGGCCCGGCCATCCTGGCGGGCGCCTGGCTCGCGGCGCTGATCGCCTGACCGGAAGCTCCCCGGCACGCGGCGACCGTCAGCCCGGCGGGTGCGCGGGCCGGCCTACCGTGCCCTCTTGCGCCTGAACCGCGCGGTGCGTGCGCACCGCGCCCGAGCTCGCGGTCCGACGGGCGGCGAGGCCTGTCGGAACGGGCGCACTGATCGCGCCCGCCTGCCGGCTCACAACAGACGGAGCTGGCGGTCCTTGGGACGTCGGGGCTCGGCGTCACCGAAGCGTTCGAACAGTCCGGGATCGATCGACTCCAGGAAGGGCGACGGCTTGCACTCGCGTTCCGTGCCCTGCCGGGTACGGCGGGCCGCGTGGCTCAGGTAGAGCCGGTCCTGTGCCCGGGTCAGGCCGACGAAGAAGAGCCGTCGTTCCTCGGCGATGGCGTCCTCGTCCGGAGTCGAGCCCGGCCAGCGCAGCGGCAGCAGCCCGTCCTCGGCACCGACCAGGAAGACCACCGGGAACTCCAGCCCCTTGGCGGCGTGCAGGGTGAGCAGGGTGACCGCCTCGGCCCGTGGGTCGAGCGCGTCGACCTCGGCGCCGGTCGCCAGCTGGGACAGGAAGAGCTCCAGGTCGTCTCCGCAGCGGCGGGCGAGTGGGGTGAGCAGGTCGACGGCCGTCCGGACATCCTCGGGGCGTACCGAGCCGGCGCCGTCCAGCGTCGGGGTCGCGAAGCGCTCCGCCACCACCTCCCCGGCCAGGCGTACCCGGGCGGCCAGGCCGCCGCCGAGTCCGGACGCGTGCCGCAGCTCGCGGGCGATCGCCGCCACGCCGGGACGGTCCCGGAGCCGGTCGTGTGAGCGCTTCTGGACCGGGATGTTCGCCCGGGTGAGCGTGTCCACGATCGGTGCCGCCTGGGAATCGGTGCGGTACAGCACCGCTATGTCGCCGAACGAGAGTGAGGTGGACCGACCGTCGATCCGGCCGGAGTCCAGCGACCGGTGGGACAGTCCGCCGACCAGTTCGTCGATCGTGCGTACGACGAAGTCCGCCTCGTCGGCGGCGGAGGCCGCCGCGTAGCGCCCGACCAGCGGGGCCTCCGGGTCGAGGCGGGCCGGGTCCAGCCGTCGGCCGCGTACCAGCGACGCCGGCGCGATCGCCTGTACCGCTGCGGCGAGGATCGGGGCGGACGAGCGGTAGTTGCGGTTCAGGCGGACCAGGCGGGCGTCGGTGAAGTCCTGCGAGAAACGCAGGAAGTAGCCGACGTCGGCGCCCCGGAACGAGTAGATGGCCTGGTCCGGGTCGCCGATCGCGCAGAGGTTGCCGTCCGGCGGGCTGAGCAGACGCAGCAGCTCGTACTGCACCGCGTCGACGTCCTGGTACTCGTCGACGAAGATCCACCGCCAGCGGTCCCGGTAACGCTCGACCAGCGTCCGGTCCGCCCGCAGCAGCGCCACCGGCAGGGTGAGCAGCTCGTCCAGGTCGACCAGCCCCTGCTTGCGCAGCAACGCCGTGTACGCGGCCAGGTCGTCACCCGCCTCGACGCGGGCTGCCGCGCGGTCGGCGTCGTCGGCGATCCGGAAGTCCGCCGGGAGCTCGGCCGCAGCGGCGTTCTCCCGCAGGATGGTGAGCCCGAGCGAGTGGAACGTGCCGACCGTGATGTCCTCGGTCACCGGCCCGAGCAGACCGTCGAGGCGGTGCCGCAGCTCCTCCGCCGCGCGGCGGGTGAACGTGATCGCCAGGCAATGCTCCGGGAAGACGTTCAGCTCGGCGCAGAGGTACGCGATCCGGTGGGTCAGCGTCCGCGTCTTGCCGGTGCCCGGGCCCGCCACGATGAGCAGTGGACCGCCCGGTGCCGAGGCGGCCACCCGCTGCATCGCGTCGAGCCGGTCCAGCAGACCGGTGCCGACCTCCTCCATGCCGGCGAGCATCGGCTCGAACGGCTCGTGCGGTGACGGCGGCGGCGCGATCGGCGGTGGGGGCGGCGGCGCGGCCTTCCGCTTCGGCTCGGCCTTGGCCGCCGCCGGGCGCTTGGCCCGCGGTTTCGCCGTCGCCTCCGCGGGCCGGCGCTGCTCCGGCACCGGTACGTCGAAGAGTGCCTCCGCCTGCGTTCCGCCCGAGCGCCCGCGCAGCTCCGCCGGGTCGAAGAGCGTGATGACGCCGTACTCGCCGTCGTAGCCGGGCACCCGGCGGACCTGGCCCCGGCGCAGCCGGCCGATGCCCTCGGCGAGCAGTTCGCCGCCGACCCGTCTGATCTCGTCGAGTGGCGTGCCGGTCAGGATCTCCAGCTCCGGTCCGAGCGCGGCGAGCAACTCGTTGAGCTTCCCGTCGACCTTCTTCGAGCGGGCACCCACCGCGTTGATCTCGCCGAGGATCTCGGCCAGCGGCACCAGGTGGGTCACCTCTCGCGCGTGCTCCGGCCGGTGCCCCTCCGGGCGGTCCGCCAGTTCCTCGACCCGGCTGAGTACGCCGACGGTCAGCGGCTTGCCGCACTCGGGGCAGCGTCCGCCCGCCGCGCGGGTCTGCTCCGGAGCCCAGTTGACCCCGCAGAGCCGATGGCCGTCGGCGTGGTACTTCCCCTCTTCGGGGAAGAACTCGACGGTCCCGGTGAGGCCGTCACCGCTGCGCAGCGCGTCGCGTACGGCGAAGTAGTCGCGGTCGGTGGCGAAGACGGTCGCCTCCCGGGCGAGCGCCGGGGGCGAGTGCGCGTCCGAGTTGGACACCAGCCGGTACGCGTCCAGGCTGCCGACCCGCCAGTTCATCTCCGGATCGGAGGAGAGGCCGGTCTCCACGGCGAAGATGTGCTCGGCCAGGTCCGCGTAGCAGTCCGCGATGGCGTCGAAGCCGGACTTCGAGCCGAGAGCGGAGAACCACGGCGTCCAGATGTGCGCGGGCACCAGGTAACCGTCGGCGCTGGCCTCCAGGGTGATCTCCAGCAGGTCGCGGGAGTCCAGGCCGAGGATCGGCCGGCCGTCGGAGCCGAGGTTGCCGATCCGGCCGAGCGCGGTGTTGAACCGGGCCACCGCGTCCAGGTCCGGCAGGTAGATCAGGTGGTGCACCTTGCGGGTGCGATCGTCCCGCTTGTAGATCGTGGAGATCTCCACGCTGAGCATGAAGCGGACCGGGTCGCTCTCGGCCTCGCTGGCCAGCCGGGGTGGCAGCCGCCGGGCGATGTCCCGCTCCGCCTCGGGACTGAGCCGGTAGAGGCCGGGCTCGGCCGGGTGGAGGGTCTCGCGCAGGTGGTCGTACCAGGCGGGGTGGGTGAAATCGCCGGTGCCGAGCAGTCCGATGCCCTTGCGTCGGGCCCACCAGCCGAGGTTCGGCAGGGTGAGGTCCCGGCTGCAGGCGCGGGAGTACTTGGAGTGGATGTGCAGGTCCGCGACGAACGGCGGGCGGCCACCGGGGGGTACGGCGCTGAACGGAGGCACGCCGCATCCTGTCACGCCCGCCCGGGACCGCGCCCGCCGCCACGCACACACGTGACAAGCGCAATCCACCCCCGCCCCCACGACCTCCCCGCCCGCTCCCTCACCAGGCGGGTTGATCATGAAGTTATTGCCTGCTCAATCGGCGTGTCGCGACAATAACTTCATGATCACCGGCGGGGAGCGGGGACCGGGGGAGGGAGGGGGTGGGGGTTAGGGGGTTTGGAGTTCTACGAGGGTGATTTGGGGTGGGGCGCCGACGCGGACCGGTGGGCCCCAGAAGCCGGCACCGTTGGTGACGTACACCTTCGTGCCGTCGACCTCGCCCAGCCCGGAGACGATCGGCTGTTCCAGCCCGACCGCCAGGTTGAACGGCACCATCTGTCCGCCGTGGGTGTGCCCGGACAGTTGCAGATCCACTCCGTACTTCGCCGCCTCCAGCGCCGCGACCGGCTGGTGCGCGAGCAGCACCACCGGGCGGGACGGATCACGATCGGCGAGCGCCGCCCCGTAGTCCGGTCCGGCGGCGAGCCCGGTACCGCGTCCGGAGAGGTCGTTCACACCGGCCAGATCGAGCACGCCGCCCCGCGCGGGGATCTCCACCCGCCGGTTCTGGAGCACCCGCAGCCCGAGCCGGTCCAGCTCCTGTACCCACTCCTCCACCCCGGAGTAGTACTCGTGGTTGCCGGTCACGAAGTAGCTGCCGTAGCGGGAACGCAGGCCGCGCAGGGGTGCGGCCGCCTCGCCGAGCGAGGCGACCGTGCCGTCGACGAGGTCGCCGACCACGGCCACGAGGTCCGCGTCGAGCCGGTTGATCATGGATACGATGCGTTCGGTGTGCGCCCGGCCGAGCAGCGGTCCGAGGTGGATATCGGAGACGGTGGCGATACGCAGGCCGTCCATGCCGCGGGGGAGCTTGGCGAGCGGGATGCGTACCCGGTCCAGCTCCGGCGGCCCGAAGGCGGTGCTCACGCCGTACCCCGTGATGCCGGTGGCCGTGAGCCCGGCGAAGACCGCGGCCCCCCGGGCGAGCAGCAACCGGCGCGACGGGTCGTGGTCGGGCTGGTCGACCGCCGCGGCGGCCGGCGGTTCGGCGGGTCCGGCTCCACCAACCAGCACCGGCTCGGGGGCGGCGGTCGTGGGCTCGGCGGTGACCGCCCGGCGGCGCAGCGCGAGCCGGGCCACCAGCATCGGCACCTCGAGCGCCAGCAACAGCACCAGCAGGTAGAACATCAGCGCGAGCCAGAGGTAGCCGGGCCAGGCCAGCCAGTACAGCTCGGCCCGGGTGCCCGCCATCGTGGCCGGCACCAGCACCGCGAGCACCACGGCGACGATGCCGCCGATCCGCCGCCACCGGCCGGGCCGTGTGGTGTCCCGAACCAGGCGTTTCCACAGGTAGAGATGGAGCAGGCCGGTGATCAGGGCGAGGGTGCCCACGAACCCCAGAGCCGACAGCACACGTCCTCCCTCAGCCGCCCGCGAAGGGGGGCAGGACGTCGATCGTCGCCCCGGCCGGCAGCGGTGTGTGTCGATCATGACAGACCACACCGTCGACGAGGAAACTCGCCACACGTAGTACGGCCCCGAGCCGGGCGCCGTGACGTGCGGCCAGCTCGGCGGTGATGTCGTCGAGCGACCGCCCGGCCGGTGTCGTCTCCTCGCTCCGGCCGGCGGCGGCCCGCGCCCCGGCGAAGTAGCGGACGGTCAGCGTCGCAGTCGTGACCAGGGGCGTCCGGTCGGTCATTGTCACCCTCCGATGGCGGACATGGGCCGGGCTGGTTGCAGGAAGGTCGGGTCGTCGATGCCGTGACCGGCCCGTTTGCCCCACATCGCACGACGCCAGCGGTCCGCCAGGCCCTCGTCGTCCACCCCGGCACGCAGTGCGCCTCGCAGGTCGGACTCCTCGGTGGCGAAGAGGCAGGCACGGACCTGACCGTCGGCGGTCAGCCGGGTGCGGTCGCAGTCACCGCAGAACGGGCGGGTGACGCTGGCGATCACCCCGACCCGGGCCGGGCCGCCGTCGACCAGCCAGGTCTCGGCGGGTGCCGATCCGCGCTCGACAGGATCGGTACGCAGGTCGAACTCGCGCCGCAGCGACGCGAGGATCTCGTCGGCGGTGACCATGGCGGCCCGGTCCCAGCCGTGCTGCGCGTCCAACGGCATCTGCTCGATGAAGCGCAGCTCGTAGCCGTGGGTGAGCGCGAAGCGGAGCAGGGCCGGGGCCTCGTCGTCGTTCACCCCGCGCATCAGCACGCTGTTGATTTTCACCGGGGTGAGACCGGCGGCCGCGGCGCCGGCCAGACCGGCCAGTACGGCGTCGAGTCGCGGGCGGCGGGTCAGCGCCGCGAACCGGTCCGCGTCCAGGGTGTCCAGCGATACGTTCACCCGGTCGAGGCCGGCGGCGTGCAGCGCCGGAGCGAGCCGGTCCAGGCCGATGCCGTTGGTGGTCAGCGAGATCCTCGGGCGTGGTTCGAGCGCGGCCACCGCGGCCACGATGTCCAGCAACCCGGCGCGGATCAGCGGTTCACCGCCGGTGAACCGCACCTCGGTCACGCCGAGCCGCTGCACGGCGACGCCGACCAGTCGGACGATCTCCTCGTCGGTGAGCAGCTGCGGCCCGGCCAGCCAGGGCAGTCCCTCCGCCGGCATGCAGTACGTGCACCGAAGGTTGCACTTGTCGGTCAATGAGACACGCAGGTCTCGGGCGATGCGGCCGTACCGATCGACGAGGACGCCGTCGGACGGGTGGGTGGCCTTCACCTGTCGACCGTAGCGTGGTTGAGCCCGGTGAGGGCGGATCGGGCGGCGCGGTTGACCGCATCGCGGTAGGTGACGCCGAACAGCGCGGTGTGCACGAGCAGGAGATGCAGTTGGTGCAGCGGCACGCGTTCCTGCCACCCGTCGGCCAGCGGCCAGACCTGCTCGTACCCGACGAGGATGCGGTCCAGGTGGGGTGCCCCGCCGAAGAGCGCCAACTGGGCCAGGTCGGTCTCCCGGTGTCCGCCGTGCGCGGCCGGGTCCACCAGCCAGGCCCGCTCGTCGGCGCCCCAGAGCACATTGCCCGGCCACAGGTCGCCATGGATCCGTGCCGGGGGTTCGTCCCCGCCGAACTCACCGATCCGCTCGACGACCTTCTCCACCAGGGCGGCCTCGGCGGCGGTCAGCGCGCCGTTCTGCACTGAGCGGCGCAGGTACGGGGTGAGCCGCCGGTGGGTGAACCACCGCGACCACGGTCCCTCGTCGAGCGTGTTGTCCTGCGGCAGCGCCCCGATGAAGCCGTTCCAGGGTGCCCCGAAGTTCTGCGCGCCGGCCCGGTGCAGGGCGGCCAGTTCCCGGCCGAAGCGCTCGGCCGCCTCCGGCGTCGGCTCGCCGGGCTGCACCCAGTCGAGGGCGAGCAGCTCCGGCAGCACCACGATCACCTCGGGCACCGGCACCGCGTCCGCGTCCCGCAGCCAGCGCAGCCCGGCGGCCTCGGCCGTGAAGAAGCCGTCCGGGACCGGGCGGTCGGCGCGCTCCGGCCAGGACTTGGCAAAGATCGAGTGACCGTCGTCGAGTGTCAGCCGGGACGCGGCACAGATGTCCCCGCCGGGAACCGGGGTCTCCCGGATCCGCTGATGGGTGAGGAAGGCCGGCAGCTGCGCCGGATGTGCCCGCAGGTACGCGAGGTCCATTACCGCACCGTAACCTGTCCGACCGGATTTCCGCCCGTACCGACCCTGCGGTCCACACCGCTCACCCGGCCACCGGCGCGATCCTCGCCGCTCCGAACGCCGGCCTGCTGTTGCGCGGGCGGTCGAGGCAGGCGCGCGAACGCGCCGCCGACCAGGCGCACGGAGGGTCGTGTCACGGCTGAGCTGGGTAAACACGCTGCGTGACTGTGGACGACGGGCGTGTCGTCCACAGGGAGCTGCGGAGCGTACCCGTTCGGTCGCAGGCTGCCGACATGGCATCGACCGAACCGCCCCGCCTCGCCGTACGCTCCCCCGCCGACCTGCTCGCCGCCGTGCCGTACCTGCTCGGCTTCCATCCCGCCGACAGCGTGGTCGTGGTGGCGATGCGCGGTCGACGGGTCGTCTTCGCCGCCCGCGCGGACCTGCCCGACCCGGCCGATGATCCGGTCGGCCCGGCCCGGCACCTCGCGAACGTCGTCCAGCGGCAGCGCGCCGACGCCGCCACCGTGGTCGGCTACGGCCCGGTGGACCGGGCCACGCCCGCCGTGGACGCGGTCCGTGGCGCACTCGGCGAGGCCGGGCTGGTGCTGCTCGACGCGCTGCGTGTCACCGACGGTCGCTGGTGGTCGTACCTCTGCGCCGAGGCGGGATGTTGTCCACCCGAGGGTCGGCCGTACGACCCGGGCACCAGCGAGGTCAGCGCCTCCGCGGTCTACGCCGGCCAGGTGGCGCTCCCCGACAGAGGCGCGCTGGTGGCACAGGTGGCGCCGGTGGACGGGCCGGAGCGGGTGGCGATGCGGCGCGCCACCACCGCCGCCGAGCAGCGGCTGGCGCGCCTGCTCGCACCCACCGGCGAGCTGCCGGACGAAGGTCAGGTGCGTACGGCCGGGGTGGCCGCCGTGCGGGAGGCGATGCGTCGGCAGCGCCGGGGCGAGCGGCTCAGCGACGACGAGGTGGCCTGGCTCAGCCTGCTCCTCACCCGCATCCCGGTACGCGACCACGCCTGGGAACGCACCGACGGACGGGACCGGGACATCGCGCTCTGGACCGACGTGCTGCGCCGCGCCGAGCCGGATCTGATCGCCGCTCCGGCGAGCCTGCTGGCCTTCGCCGCCTGGCGCGCGGGCCAGGGAGCCCTGGCGGCGGTGGCTCTGGAACGGGCGCTTGCCGAGCACCCCGACTACTCGCTGGCGCTGCTCCTCGACGATCTGCTCCGCCGGGGCGTACCACCCTCGGATCTGGACGGCTGGCCGTTGGTCGGGGCACCGGGTGTGGTCCGGGCCCGGAAGCGAAGGCGCCGTCCGGCCAGTTGAGACGCTGTCACCCGGCCGGAAGAGACGCCGTCACGCGGCCCGTTGAGACGCTACGGGACGCACCGGCAACGGTAGAAGTTCCCGCATGCGGGCACGCCGTCCGTCGAACGATGTACGCGACGGTCGTTCCCCGGGCCGACTCGAACGACGCGGGCACGTCCGAGAATCGATACATGGCCAAGTTCCCCTCGGTGCGACGATGAGCGTCGGCCTGCTGCTGGCGCTCGCCGGGCTGGCGCTCGTCGACAGCACCAGCATCGGCACGCTCTTCATCCCGATCTGGCTGCTGCTCGCCCCCGGGCAGGTCGACGTCCGGCGCATCCTGGCGTACCTCGGGACGATCGCCGGTTTCTACCTGTTGGTCGGGCTGCTGCTGGTCTGGGTCGGCACCCGGCTGGCCGAGACGCTGAGTGGTGCGCTGGACCAGCGGCCGGTGCTCTGGGCGCAGCTCGTACTCGGGATCGGGCTGTTCGCGATCAGCTTCCGCTACGACGGTAAGCGCCGACGCCGGTCCGGCGGGGTGCTGCGCTGGCGGGACCGGGCCACCTCCGGCGACTCGTCCGCCCGGTGGCTGGTCGGGCTGGCGCTGCTCGCCGCGCTGGCCGAGGTGGCGACCATGCTGCCGTACCTCGGCGCGGTGAGCCTGCTGGCCACGGCCGACGTGAGCGGTCCCGCCCTGGTGCCCGTGCTGGCCGGCTACTGCCTGGTCATGGTGTTGCCCGCGATGTTGCTGCTCGGCACCCGGGTGGCGTTCCCGGCACGGGTCGAGCCGCTGCTCGCCCGGCTCAACACGTGGATCACCGAGAAGTCGGGCAGCGCGTTGGGCTGGGTCCTCGGCATCGCCGGCTTCCTGCTGGCGCGCGACGCCGCCGCCCGGCTCGACCTGTTCGGCTGACCACGGTCCGCGATCAACCGACGGTGACCCGGTGTGGGCCGGCGTAGACGTTCATGGTCCGGCCGCGGAGGAAGCCGACCAGGGTCAGCCCGGCCTCCTCCGCGAGGTCGACCGCGAGAGTGCTCGGCGCGGACACCGCGGCCAGCAGCGGCACACCGGCCATCCACGCCTTCTGGGTCAGCTCGAAGCTGGCCCGGCCGGAGACGAGCAGCAGATGGTTGGCGAGTGGCAGCCTTCGTTCGCGTACCGCCCAACCGATCACCTTGTCCACGGCGTTGTGCCGGCCCACGTCCTCGCGGAGGACGACCAGCTTTCCGTCCGGCGTGAACAGGCCCGCGGCGTGCAGCCCGCCGGTCCGCTCGAAGCCACGCTGCGCGGCACGCAGCACGTCCGGCAGGTCGGCCAGCACCGCGGCCGGCACCGCCAGCGGATCGTCGCGGACGGGAAAGAGCGATCTGGTCCGGACCGCCTCGATGCTGGCCTTGCCGCACACGCCGCACGAACTGGTGGTGTAGAAGTTCCGGGCCGGGTCCGTCGCCGGTTCCGGCACGCCGGGCGCGAGCACCACATCCACCACGTTGTACGTGTTGGGCGTCTCCGCCCCGGCGCAGAGCTGCGCGGTCTGCACGTCGTCGGTCGACCTGATCAGGCCCTCGGTCAGCAGAAAGCCGAGCGCCAGATCGAGGTCGTCGCCGGGCGTACGCATGGTCACCGCCAGCGGTCGGCGTCGACCCGGCCCGGCCGCACCCACCCGGATCTCGAGCGGTTCCTCGGCTGCGATGGTGTCCGGTCGCCGGACCGAGGTACGACCCCCCGCCGCGTCGAGGTCGATCCGGATTACGCCACGTCGGTCAGCTGCCCGTCCCACCCCGACATCCTGCACCCAGTGTCGAGGCGTCCGCACGGCTACCGTTGCCGAGTGAGCTCTATCCGACCTCCCCTCGCCGCCCACCAGGCCGCGAACCCGAACGCGGTGCGCCTGCACCGCGCGGTGCAGGTTGAAGAGGGCTCCTCGGACGGGTACGCGGCGGTGGTGCTCGCGGGCGGGGCGGCGCGGCGGATGGGCGGCGTCGACAAACCGGCGCTGCCGGTCGCCGGCCGGTCGATGCGGGACCGGGTGCTGGCCGCGGTCGCCGACGCCGTTCCGCGGATCCTGGTCGGACCGGCCGACCCGGCGCCGCCCGACGTACGGGTCACCCGCGAACAACCACCCGGCGGTGGTCCGGTCGCGGCCGCGGCGGCCGGTCTCGCCCTGCTCGACTCCGACGCCACCACTGTCGCCCTGCTCGCGGCGGACCTGCCCCTGCTCACCCGGGAGGCGGTCGCCGTGCTCCTGGGCGCGCTCGCCCCTGCGGGCGCCGACGGCGCCTGCTACGTCGACGCCGAGGGGCGGCGGCAGACGCTCTGCGGTGTGTGGCGGGTTCCCGCGCTTCGGGGCGCGCTGGCCCGACTCACGAACGGTCGGGACGGCGGACTCGCCGGCACCCCGGTACGCGCCCTATTGAACGGATTGACCGTACGGGAGGTGGCCTGGGCCGGTGCCGGCCCGCCACCATGGTTCGACTGCGACACTGACCAGGACGTACGCCGGGCGGAGGAGTGGGCGCGATGACGGTGATGGACGACTGGGTCACGGCTGCCTGCGCCGAGCTGGGCCTCGATCCGGCGCAGGTGCCGGTGCCGGCCGTGCTCGGCCTCGCGAAGGACGTCGCCCACCAGGTACTCCGGCCGGGCGCGCCGGTCTCCGCGTACCTTCTCGGGCTGGCCGTGGGGCGCGGCGCCGACCCGGCCGACGCGGCCGTACGGCTCAGCGCCCTCGCCGCGTCCTGGCCGGTCGAGCTCGGGGCGGACCCCACCTCCTGAGGCGCGGACCCCACCTCGTCGGGCGTGGAGCCGACCTCCTGAGCCGCCTGGTGCGTGGTTTGTCCGATCACGGTCGGGGCTGATTCGTCCGCGGGAACCCGTGGGTAGGGTGACCTTGACGGATGGAGGCGATCATGACGGCAGACCACCCCTCGGCGCCGCCCGGTGAACCGCCCGGCGCTGCCTCGGCCCCGGAGTCGGCGGCCGTCCCGGCGCACTCATCCGGCGCCGCGTCGCCCCTGCCGGAGCACCACGAGTCGGTCCTGCTCGACGAGCCGAGCACCGCGGACCTGCGGGCCAAGGTGACCCAGGCATGGCAGGAGTTCGCCCGGGCGCTGGCCGAACTGCTGCCCGCGCTCCCGGCAGGCGCGCACGTCGAGTTGACCCTCGACCCGACGGCCTCCGGCACCGGCGACGCGGTCTACTCCATCGGGATCGATGTGGGTGAAGAGGGCCGAATCTCCGCGCGGGCCGTCGGAAACACCGTCCTGCCGGACGGCTACCGGCTGGACCGGGCGGCCGTGGCGGACATGATCGCGCTGGGCTGGTCTCCTCCGGGAGTCCTCGAGGGGTCCGCGGGGTACTTCGGCCTGGACTCGAGCACCACCCAGCCGGGCCGCGTCGCGGCCCTCCTCTCCCGCACCCTGCGCGACGTCTACGGCGCACCGCATCCCGCGTTCCTCGTCTATCTGATCCACGACGCCGAGGGGGAGCCGCTGCCGGAGGCGTCGCTGGGTACCGCACGGAGCGAGTTCGGTCCGGGGCGCGTCGTCGAGGAGGACCTGGACGAGGCGCTGGTCGAGGCCGTGGCCGCGCAGAACGAGGAGAGCGACGTGCTGGCGCTGGAGGAGCGCGTACGCACCGTCGTCTCGACCATGCTCAAGTCCGACTCGGAGCGGTTGCAGGTGGACTCGGACGGGGACATCAACATCCGAGCCGGATCGGCGATGGTCTTCGTCCGGGTGCGGGACAATCCACCGTTGGTCGACGTCTTCTCCCCGGTGCTCACCGAGGTCGAGCCGACCGAGCGGCTCTACGTCAAGCTCTCCGAGCTGACCAACCGGATGCCGATCGGCCGCCTCTACTGCACCGACGACACGGTGTGGGCGTCCATCCCCGTCTTCGGCCGCAACTTCCAGCCCACCCACCTCATGCTGGCCGTGCAGGTGATGACCGGGCTCGCCGACGAGCTGGACGACCGGTTGCACGGCGAGTTCGGCGGTAAGCGGTTCTTCGGTGACGGCGACAAGGCGCCGCGCCGCGCCGACGGCGAGCACCGCACGGGCATGTACCTCTGAGGGCCCAGGGCAACGACGAGAACTCGGGTCAGCGGACGTCGAGCAGCGTCTTCCCCACCGTCGTCCGGGCGCCGATCGCCGCGTGCGCATCGGACGCCCGTTCCAGCGGGAAACGCTGGCCGATCACCGGGCGCAGCCGGCCGGCCGCCGCCTCCGCCAGCGCCTTCTCGGTGTACGCGCGCAGCCGCGCGGGCGGCACGTCCGGCCGGAGCAGCGTCACGCCCCGGGCGGCGGCGTCCTCGGCCGGCACGCCGGCCCACTCGCCGCTGGCCAGGCCGAAGCTGATCATCCGGCCGCCCGGTTCGAGCAGCCTGAACGCCGCCCGCCCGACCTCGCCTCCGACGCCGTCGAACACCACATCCACCCCGCCGACCGCGGCTCGGACCTGATCGGTCCAGTTCGGGCGCAGGTAGTCCACCGCCACCTCCGCGCCGAACTCGGGCAGCAGCGACACCTTGCGGGGGCCACCGGCCAGCCCGACCACCCGCGCGCCCGCTGCGGCGGCGAGCTGCACCAGCAGGCTCCCGACGCCCCCTGCGGCCGCCTCGACCAGGACCCGCTCGCCCGGCCGGAGGCCGACCGTGTCGACGAGCATGGTCGCCGTACGACCGTCGGCGAGCAGCGCCACCGCCACGTCGAGCGGCAATCCTTCGGGCACCTCGATCGGCATCGTCGCGTCGACCACGACCTTTTCGGCGTACCCGCCCGAGCCGCCGGTGCCGCTCACCACCCGCCGGCCGACCAGTGCCGGATCGACGTCCGCACCCACCGCGGCGATCACGCCGCCCACGCCGTTGCCGGGGATCAACGGCGGGTTGCCGCCGAACGGCCCGGACCGGCCGGCCCGGAACTGGGTCTCCACGAAGGTGATGTTGACGTGTGCCACGTCGATCAGCACCTGGCCCGGCCCCGGCACGGGATCGGGTGCGGGGCCCGCCGCGAGAACCTCCGGTCCGCCGAACTCACGCAACCACACTGCCCTCATGAATGCCCCTGTCTGTTCGGCTCGACCGACCTCAAGTCGACACCTTCAACCGCACTTCACGTCAAGGCCGGTCAGATGAAGCGTGCGGCCGCGTGGGGCTGTCACGGCCGGTGGGGCGCCAGGGCGGGTGGGGGTCCGGAAGCTCCGCCCGGAGCGCCGGACCACGCCGCCGCCCCGCCCCGGCAGAGCCCGCACCCGGTCACCGTCACCCGTGCCCCGGATCTCCGGTGCCCCGGGACCGGCTCCGGCCCCTCGGTGCCGGATGGGCTCCGCTCCCGAGTCAGCCGGCTGACGGTCCGACGCCGGGCGACTCGACCAGCCGGGACAGCACGATCGTGCTGCGGGTCGAGGTCACGAACGACTCGGCGCGCAGCCGCTCCAGCGCGGCCTCCAGATGAGCGATGTCGGCGGCACGCATGTGCACCAGCGCGTCGGCCTCGCCCGAGACGGTGTACGCGCCGACCACCTCGGGATGCCGACGGGCCGCCGCGCCGATCTGCGCGGGGGTGGTCCGCCCGGCGCAGAAGAGCTCCACGAACGCCTCGGTGGTCCAGCCCACGGCGGCCGGGTCGACGACGGCGGTGAATCCGCGGATCACCCCGGTGGCACGCAGCCGATCGACCCGTCGCTTCACGGCAGGGGCGGAGAGTGACACCCGGATCCCGATGTCGGCGTACGACGCGCGGGCGTCAGCGACGAGCAGCGCAATGATCCGCTGGTCTACGGCGTCTATCTGCAACGTTCTGTCCCTGGGAAGCAATGGTTGTGGCTGTTACCAAACTTCTACGATACCTACTCTTGGTGACCGTGAACCACCAGCGAGTGCCGCGAAAGCGGACATACCTCATGTGCTCTCCGGAGCACTTCGCGGTCGAGTACGCGATCAACCCGTGGATGGACGTGACCGCCCCGGTCGACACCGAGCTGACCGTGAAGCAGTGGGACCGGCTGCGGGAGACTCTGGTGCAGCTCGGCCACGAGGTGCACCTGCTGACTCCCGAGCGCGGCCTGCCGGACATGGTCTACGCCGCCAACGGCGCCTTCGTGGTGGACGGCGTCGTCTACGGTGCCCAGTTCAAGCACGAGCAGCGGGCCGCCGAGGCCGCGGCCCACCGGGCCTTCTACGAGTCGCAGGGCTGGCGGTTCATCGCTCCGAGCGAGACCAACGAGGGCGAGGGCGACTTCGCGTACGTCCCGGAGGCGCACGGTGGGCTCATCCTCGCCGGGCACGGGTTCCGTACGGAGCTTCCGGCGCACGCCGAGGCGCAGGAGGCGCTCGGCCGCCCCGTGGTCTCGCTCCGCCTGGTCGACCCGCGCTTCTACCACCTGGACGTGGCTCTCGCCGCCATCGACGACGCCAACATCGTCTACTTCCCGGGCGCCTTCTCGGCAGCGAGCCAGAAGGTGCTGGCTCAGCTCTTCCCGGACGCGGTGATCGCGGACGACGCCGACATCATGGCCTTCGGGCTCAACCTGGTCAGTGACGGGCTGAACGTGGTCCTCAACAGTCAGGCCGCCGGGCTCGCCGAGAAGCTGGAGGCCGTCGGCTACCACCCGGTGCCGGTCGAGCTGTCCGAGCTGAAGAAGGGCGGCGGCAGCGTCAAGTGCTGCATCGCCGAGCTGCGGCACTGAGCGGTACGGGCGACACGGCCGGTCCCGGGAGCGCCGGCCCCCTCCGCGTACGGAACAGGGCCGGTCTCCCCACGGAGGCCGGCCCTGTGCCCGGAATTGAGGAGCTCAGCCGAGCGTGGCCAGCTCGCTGATGAGGACGTTCGACAGCACCTGGCCGTCGCGCTGCACCTGGCGCAGGTACCACTTCTGCTGCGGCGTACGCGGCTGGTTGAACTGCCAGATGCCGCGCGGGCTGTCGATCTGCCCGAGCTTGCCGAGGGCCAGGTTGACCTCTTGCGGGTTCGGGTCCGCGCCGGCCAGCTGGATGGCCTGGTGCAACACCTGGGCGGCGTCGTACGAGGCCATCGCGTAGGTGGTCGGGGAGCTGTTCAGCTTCTTCCGGTACTCGGAGGCGAACACGCGGTTGGCCGTGTTGCTGAGGTCGGCCGAGTAGTTCAGCGCGGTCTGGATGTTGAGCGCGTCGTTCTTCATGCTCTCCAACGCCGTGCCCTCGGTGAGGAAGCCCGGGGCGTAGACGGGACCCTTGTAGCCCGCCTCGCGCAGCTGCTTGATGAACTCGACGCCGGCCTCACCGGTGAAGAAGCAGAGGATGGCGTCGGGGTGCTTCTGAAGCGCCTTGCGGATGTCCTGGCTGAACGCGGTCTTCCCCGGGTTGTCCGCGGCCGTGGTCCAGACGACCGGGCCGGCGAGGCGCGGGTCGGAGGAGCCGAACTCCTCCCGGAAGCCGCGCTCGACATCCTCGCCGCCGACGCTGTCCGGCATGATGATCCCCAACCGGGAGCCCGGCTTGAGTCGCTCCCTCAGGTAGCCGCCGAGCGCCCGTCCCGCCTCGTCGAGCACGTACGAGGTCCGCCAGATGTAGACGACGCTCTGCAGGGTGCTCGGCGAGGCGTTCGAGCCGATGAGCGGCACCCGGGCCTTCTCGACGGTGTCCCGGATGCCGAGCATGACGGCGGAGTTGACCACGCCGGTCAGCGCGAGCACGCCCTGGCTCAGCAGTTCGTCGACGGCGGCCTTGCCGGACTTGACGTCATTGCCCTCGTTGGCGGTGATCAGCGTGACGGGATGCCCGCCGAGTTGCTGCTCGTTCAGGTCGAGGAAGAGCTGGAAGCCGTTGACGATCTCGTCGCCGATCGCTTTGAGGCCGCCGGCCTGGGGGGCGATGAGCCCGATCTTGATCGGGTTGGCGGTGCTGCCCGATGCGCCGTCAGTGTCCTTGCCGCACGCCGCTACGAGCCCGGTAGTGCCGAGCGCGGCCAGGAGTTGGAGCGCCCGTCTGCGGTTCATCTGCGACACCGAGTCCTTCCAGCAGGGGTTCGAGGGCGCGTCGCCCCTCCGGCGTTCTACCTGGTCGGCGACGCTGCGTCAATCGGCCGCTGATCTTCGTGCAGCGATCGCAACGCGGTGACGACCACGGGCCAGGCAGCGGATTCGGGGTCGATTAGGCCGAAATGCTCGCACTCGGGAAGCTCAAAGTGGGTGATATCGCAACCCGCCGTCCGGGCGGCGGCCACGAAGTCCCGGCTCATCGTCGCTGGCACCTGTTGATCCATCTCACCATGAACAATTACGGTGCGTGATCGCATGGGCACCAACGTTCGTGGATCGGTGGCCCGATACCGGTCCGGGACCTCGCTCGGCCCGCCGCCGAGCAGCTCGGCCACCGCGCCACCGTCCAGGTCCAGCCGGTAGGCCTCGGCCAGGTCGGCAACCGGGGCGAGCGCCAACACCCCTCCGACCGCCTCCGGCACCCGCGCGGCAACGTAGAGCGCCAGCTGACCGCCCGCGGAGTGACCGACGAGGATCGGCGGGGTGGCGCGTACCCGGCCCGGCATCGCGGCCGCGGCCAGCCGGGGCAGCGCCGTCACGCCGGCCAGCACGTCGGAGAGCGTGTTCGGCCAGCCGCCGCCCGGCTGCCCGGTACGCCGGTATTCGAGCTGCGCCACCGGATGGCCAAGCCTGGCCAGGGCGGCGGCCAGCGGGCCGGTGTGCCGCCGGTCGTACTCGGCCCGCCAGAAGCCGCCGTGCACCACCACGACCAACGGCCGGACGGATCCGCTGACCGCCGGTTCCCGGAGGTCCGCGATCTGGTCCGGATGGTCCCCGTACGCCACGGTGTGGTCGGGATCCGGGGCAGGGCGGCTCAGTACGGCGCGGGGGTCGGCGGGCATGGCGCGACGGTAACGCGTCCCGGGAGTGATCCGTGACGGAGGAGTTGGTCCCGGCGAGCGTGAACCCGGCGCGCTGGGTCAAGATGGATCACATGACCGAAGCGAGCGCCGCTGGACAGAACGACGAGCCGGGCAACGAGGGCACCGGTCACTCCGGCACGGTGGTGGTGGTCGGCCCGGACGGCCAGCCCGTCGGCACCATGCAGACCGGCGAGGGACAGGGGGAGGACCCGACCCGCCTGGTCGAACAGCCTGCCAAGGTGATGCGGATCGGCAGCATGATCAAGCAGCTGTTGGAGGAGGTCAAGGCCGCCCCACTCGACGATGCCAGCCGGCACCGGCTGCGGGAGATCCACGAGCGGTCGATCGTCGAGCTCAAGGAGGGCCTCGCCCCGGAGCTGCGTGACGAGTTGGAGCGGATCTCGCTGCCCTTCACCGAGGAGGGCGCGCCGAGCGAGAGCGAGCTCCGGGTCGCGCACGCCCAGCTGGTCGGCTGGCTGGAAGGTCTCTTCCACGGCATCCAGGCCGCGCTGGTCGCCCAGCAGATGGCGGCCCGGGTGCAGCTGGAGCAGATGCGCTCCGGCCGGGCGCTGCCGAGCGGCCCCGGCGGGATGGCGCCCGGGATGCCGGGCATGGGTCAGGGCGGCGAGGGGCACAGCACCGGCCAGTACCTCTGAGCCGACGGGCCACCACCGGCCCGGGACACTGCCGCGCGTAGCGGTGCCGGGAGGGCCGAGGCCGGGCCGCGATCCGTGTGGAAGCGGCCCGGCCCGGGTCCGCTCAGCCCACGTCGAAGAGCTTCTCCAGGTACGCCGCGACGCCGTCCTCGGAGTTGGCGGCGGCGACCTCGTGCGCGATCCGCAGTACCGCGGGGTGCGCGTTGGCGACCGCCACCGCCCGACCGGCCCAGGTGAGCATCGGTACGTCGTTCGGCATGTCCCCGAACGCCACCACGTCCCGGGCGTCGACGCCGAGCCGGGCGCAGTACCACGCCAGGCCCGCCGCCTTCGTCACGCCGGCCGCGGAGATCTCCACCAGTCCGGAGTACGACGAGTGGGTGGCTTCGGCCAGCCCCTCCAGGGCCGCGGCCACCAACTCGACGAACGCGTCCGGATCCTGCTCACCGGCCCGGGCGAGCAGCTTCACCGCCGGGGCCGCCAGCAGTTCCTCGGGAGACTGCACTGCCCGGATCGCGTCGTGGTCGGCGTCCCAGCGCAGCGGGTAGTGCGCCTCGTGCCGCATCTGCCGGCTGTCGGTGACCTCCACGGCGAAGGTCACCCCGGGTACCTCGGCCCGCAGCCGCCGGGCCACCTCGGCCAGCAGCTCCGGCGCCAGCGGGTCGGCGCGCAGCACCTCGTCGCCGGCCGGGTCGTACACCACCGCGCCGTTCGCGCAGATCGCCGGCAGCGGCTCGGCCAGCTGGTCGTACACCAGTTTGAGCCAGCGGATCGGGCGGCCGGTGACCAGCACGACCGGCGTTCCCGAGGCGGCGATCCGGGTCAGCACCGACGCGGTGCGCGGGCTCACCGTGCGGTCGTCCCGGAGCAGCGTGCCGTCGATGTCAGTGGCGACGAGCCGAGGTCTCTCTCCCATCACCGGGACAGTAGTCGGTCCAGATAGACGGCCACTCCGTCGTCGTCGTTGCGCAGGGTGACCTCGTCGGCGGCGGCTCGGACCGCCGGGTGGGCGTTGGAGACAGCCACCCGGGCCCAGCCGGCCCACTCGAACATGGGCAGGTCGTTGGGCTGGTCGCCGAAGACCAGGACGTCGCCCGGGTCGACGCCGAGGGTCTGCGCAACCACGGCCAGCCCGCTGGCCTTGTCCGTGCCGGGCGGGCAGATCTCCACGAAACCGAGCCCGGCCTGGGTGAGCGTGGCCACCTCCGCCGGGACGATCCGGCGGGCGACGTCGAGCAGTTCGTCCACGTGATGATCGGCGGTCCGGGCGAACGCCTTGATCACGTCCGTGGCGAGGCACTCCGCGCGCGTACGCGCCTCGAACCGGTCCGGGTAGGGCCAGCTCGGGTGATAGTCGCCCCAGAGCGGCGCGTCGTGCTCGTCGGACGCCTCGACCATCACGGTCAACGGACCGACCGCGGCCTCCAGATCGGCCAGGATCCGGGCCAGCACCTCGGCCGGGAGCCGCTCGTCGCGCAGCACCACCGGGCCCGCCGGGTCGCTCTGGTCGACCACGCGGCCACCGCCGGCCATCACCAGGAAGTCGGCCGCGCGGATGTCGTTGCGGGTCAGTTCGGTCAGCCGCGGGCCGCGGCCGGTCGCGCCGACCACCGGGATCCCGGCGGCGCGCACCCGGTCCAGCACCCCGTGCGTGTACGCGGAGACGGTGTTGTCGCTGCGGACGAGCGTCCCGTCGAGATCGGTGGCGATCAGCTTGGGCAGTCCGGGGCGGGTCATCGTTCCTCCTTCGCCCGCCGCCGTCGCAACCAGCCGTTTCAGTGGTCGATCATCGACCCGGAGTGACGGCGGGCAGCAACCGTACCTCGCGGAACGGGGCGCAACCATGGCTTCCAGGCGAATCGGAAGCCAACCAGCGGCACACCCCCGGTGGCGGCCAGCCCGCCTCCGGCGGAATCCGTCCGGTCGTACAGTTTGCGGGTGTTACGCGACTGGCCGGCGGCGGAGCTGATCGAGACGGAGCACCTGGTGCTCGAACCGCTGCGGATCTCGCACGCCGCGGAGATGGCCCCGCTCCTGCACGACGAACGGCTGCACGAGTTCATCGGTGGTGAGCCGGCCAGCCAGGAGCAGCTGCGTGCCCGGTACGCGCGCCAGGTGGCCGGGCGCTCCCCGGACGGCAGCCAGGGCTGGCTGAACTGGATCGTCCGGCACCGGGCCACCGGCGACGCCGTGGGTACGGTGCAGGCCACCGTCCGGCTGGACGGCGACCGTGAGGTCGCCGAGCTGGCCTGGGTCGTCGCCGCGCCGCAGCAGGGTCGCGGATACGCCGGCGAGGCGGCGCTCGGCATGGTCGGCTGGCTCGACCGGCAGGGGATCACCGCACTGATCGCACACGTGCACCCCGACCATCTCGCCTCGGCGCGGATCGCCGAACGTCTCGGTCTGCGCGCCACGGGCGTCGTGGTCGACGGCGAGCTGCGCTGGGCCAACTGCTGAGCGACGGGCCCCGGTCCTCCTCCTCCGGCCGGCCGCGCCGCACCTGACGGCCCCGCCCGGGCGGGCGCGGAACCGGCCTAGCCCACCCGGTGTTCAGATCTGCGATTCCGGGCGGGCGAACGGGACGGCCGGCTGCACGGTCAGATCGGCCGGCGCCGGCGGTACGTCGTCCGGTTCCTCCCGCGCGGACCGGCGGCGTCGCCGGAACACCGCACCGGCCGGGGCGTCCTCGTCGAGCGGTGCGGCGTTCGGCGCCAGCAGCGACGCCGCGCCGAGCAGTACGCAGGCGACGAAGGCCATGGCGAGGCCCCGTCCGTACTCGATCCGGAAGCCCTCCTCCGGGCTGTAGAAGAGACGCCGGGTCGAGTCGTCGAGTTCGGACGCGGTGGCGGCCAGTACGACCAGCAGCGCTGCGGCGAGGGCGAGCCCCAGCACCCGGGCGTTCGGCCGGACGGTCGGGGTGCCGCGCAGCGCGAGCGCCACCGCGCAGACCAGCCCGAGCAGGCCGACCAGGTAGCCGACCCCGAAACCGTTGACGTCGGCCACCCCGGCGGGCACTTCGAGGGAACCCTCACGCCCGCCGTCGGGCAGCGTCATCACGACCCACTCGCCGACCAGCGAGGCGACTCCGGCCAGCCCGCCCAGCCCGGCCAGCAGTTGCGGTATCCGGCGATCCCGCCCCAGCCCGGCGAGCGAGCGTCTGCGCCGCTCCGGCGCGTCGGGCTCGGCCGTGCCCCACTCGATGACGGCCATGTCGTCGGATCGGTCGTCCTGTCGTTGGATGGGAAGCTCCCGGGACATCCGACATCCTTTCGCCGGTCACGCGACTGGTCGAATAATGGCACAGAGGACGCCCGGTGACAGGGATCGCACGCTGGGCGTCGGCGGAGCCCATCGCAGGGAGATCCGCTTTCCGATAGCGTCGGACCATGCCTATCCGTACCGCTTCCGCACGTTGGCAGGGCAACCTCACCGAGGGGTCCGGCACGGTCCGCACCGGCAAGGGCGGCCTTCAGGGGAACTACTCGTTCAAGTCGCGCTTCGAGGAGGGGGAGGGCACCAACCCCGAGGAGCTGATCGGCGCCGCGCACGCCGGCTGCTTCTCGATGGCCTTCTCGAAGGCGCTCGCCGACGCCGGCTCGACGGCCACCTCGGTCGAGACCACCGCCAAGGTGCACCTGGACAAGACCGACGCCGGGTTCAGCGTGACCCGGATCGAGCTGGAGACCGTGGGCGAGGTGCCCGGCATCGACGAGGCCGAGTTCCAGAAGCTCGCCGAGGCCGCCAAGGCGAACTGCCCGATCTCCCGTCTGCTCTCGCCGGGCGCCGAGATTACTCTCACCGCCCGACTCTCCTCCTGACACCTCGTTGACCGCACGTTCACGGAAAGAGTCCCCAGCCGGCGTTCGGCAGGCCACTCTTTCCGTGAACGTGCATGGATCTCGGCAGGTCGGAGGCGGGGCGGCGTCAGGCAGAATGGCAGGGTGCCGGTGGAGATGAGCCGCGAGCGCTTCGAGGAACTGGTCGGCGACGCGCTCGACGAGGTGCCCGAGGAGTTGCTCGGCCTGATGAGCAACGTGGTGATCCTCGTCGAGGACGATCCGCCGCCGGGCGAGGAGGACCTGCTCGGCCTCTACGAGGGACACGCGCTCACCGAGCGCGGCTGGGACTACGGCGGTGTGCTGCCGGACCGCATCTTCATCTACCGCCACCCGATCCTGCGCATCTGCGAGGACGAGGACGACGTCGTCGACGAGGTGGCCGTCACCGTGGTCCACGAGATCGCCCACCACTTCGGCATCGACGACGAGCGACTGCACTCTCTCGGCTGGGCCTGACCCGGCCGTCCACGCCTCCCGAGAGCGGGGCCGCCGGAGACCAGCCGCGAGTGACTAGCGGCGGGCATCCCAGGCCGAGCCGCCGGTCACAGGCCCAGCTGCCCGATGGCCCGGCATTGCGACCGTCACCTACCGTCTTGGCAGGCATCGCGACATCAGGAGGCACGTCATGCGCAGCTCGCTGTTCTCTGCCGAGAACCTGGAGCAGGAGTCCGCGCAGCCAGGCATGCGGCTGCAGAACTCCAAGATGTTGAAGATCGAGCTCAACGGGGAGGCGATGGCCCGGGTCGGGTCGATGGTCGCCTACCAGGGGCAGGTGCAGTTCCAGGCGCTCGGCTCCGGCGGGCTGGGCAAGTTCCTCAAGCAGAAGCTCACCGGCGAGGGTGTGCCGCTCATGAAGGTCAGCGGCCAGGGTGACGTCTTCCTGGCCGAGTCGGCCAAGGACGTACACATCATCGACCTGGAGCCGGGCGACTCGCTCTCCATCAACGGCTCCAGCGTGCTGGCCTTCGACTCCACCCTCCAGTACGACATCCGGATGGTCGGCGGCACCGGCATGGCGGCCTCCGGCCTGTTCAACTGCGTCTTCAGCGGCTACGGCCGGATCGCCATCACCACCGAGGGCACGCCCGTGGTCCTCAACGTGGATCAGCCCACCTACGTCGACCCGCAGGCCGCGGTCTGCTGGTCGGCCAGCCTCCAGACCGGCTACCACCGCGCCGAGCAGCTCGGCCTCGGCACGCTGCTCGGACGGCGTACGGGTGAGGCGTTCACGATGAGCTTCGCCGGGCAGGGCTTCGTGGTGGTGCAGCCTTCCGAGGAGCCGCCGGTGATGGGCAGTGGTGCGCAGGAGCAGCAGGGCGGTCTGCTCGGCGGTCTGCTCAGCTGACCGGCACGACAGTCGACGAGTAGCGCGCCGGCTGAGCGAGCGAGCGCGGCAGCGTCGCGCGCCGGCTCAGCTCAGCTCACCGGCGCGCAGCCGCGCCAGCCAGGCGGTCGCGTCGGCGTAGTCGGCGTCCGACAGACCGGGCGGCGGTGGGATCGGCCGGTCGCCACCCGTCTCCACCCAGCGATGGCGGGGGTACGAGCCGAGGAAGTGCACGGCGGCGCAGACGCGACGCAAGCCCTGCAACGCCTCGCCCAGCCGGACGTCCGCCACGTGCCCGGTGCAGTCGAGGAAGAACACGTAGCGGCCGAGTGCCTCGCCGGTCGGGCGGGACTCGATGCGGGTCAGGTTGACCCCGCGTACGGCCAGCTCCATCAGCACCGACAGCAGCGCGCCCACCCGGTCGTGTGCGATGTAGACCGCCAGCGACGTGACGTCGTCCCCGGTCGGTGGCGGGGGCGGGCCGGGCCGGGCCACGAGCGCGAAACGGGTCACCGCGTCCGGATGGTCGGCGATCTTGTCAGCCAGTACGGCCAGCCGGTGACGGGTGGCGCCGATCGGCGCGCAGATGGCCGCGTCGTACTCGCCCGCGGCGGCACCCGCGGCGGCGGCTCCGTTGGAGAGCACGTCGACCACCACCGCGTCGGGGAGGTTGGCGCGCAGCCAGTTCCGGCACTGGGTGGACGCCTGCGGGTGTGCCGCCACCGTGCCGATCGCGCCCAGCTCCGTGCCGGAACGTGCGCCGAGCACGAACTCCACCGGCAGGACGACCTCACGGGTGATCACCAGAGGTTCCCCCTCGGCCAGCTCGTCGAGGGTCACCCCGACCGCCCCGCCGATCGAGTTCTCCAGCGGCACCAGTGCCGCGTCGGCCTCCCCGGCCCGTACGTTCTCCAGCGCCTCCCCGACGCTGCGGGCGGGCGTACGGCTGCCTCGCTCGGCGGCGGGGATGGTGCGCAACGCCTGCTCGGCGAAGGTGCCCTCAGGCCCGAGGTAGACGAAACGGGTCGGCGGAGTTCCCGGCATGCCGACCAGCCTACGCACCCGATACGCCCACCGTGCCGCCGTCGCAGGCCAAGGTCCGGATTCCGGGCGGAGCGACGACGCGTACCTCGGCGTTGCACACGTCCGTGCCGGCGGTCACCAGCTGCGGCGCGCCCGGCCGGCCCCGGGTGACGACCCGGAGCTCCTCGTACCCGGTCACCTTGAGCACCGTGTACTGCCAGTCCGCGGCGCAGAGGGGCCCGGTGCCGACCTGCACCCGGACGCCGTCGGAGAGCACCGCGGCCCGGCCCCGTAGCAGTTGGATGACCTGTTGACCGGTCGGTCCGCTCCGGCACGACGTCGCCACCAGTCCGGCATCGGCCGTTGGGGACGACAGGCTGGGCGTGGTCGTGGGCAGGCCGGTGGCCGGCGGGACCGGTGGAGTGGGGATCGAGGTCGGCGCCGACGCGGTGGCCGGCGCGCTGGGCGACGTCGACTGACGGAGGTCGGGCGGTACGCCGCACCCGGCGACCGCCAGGGCCGTCAGGACGGCCGACACCGCGCGTAGCCGCCGGTTGTACGCGGTCGAACGGGCGCGGACGCGGGGAGCCACACCGTGCCTACCCGATCGTCCGGTGGGTGCGGTCGCGCGCGTGCCGGCCCGGATCGGGCGGACGGCCGGCGGCGTCGGGTCGACGAGCGACAGCGCGGTATGGAGGGGCGGGGTGGGCGGCACGGGCCGATCCTGAGGGGCTGCGGGGACGTTACGGCCGGGGTGGCCGAGCCCATCGTAGGAGTATCCGTAGTGATGTTGAAGTCATCCGTGCAGGCGGTGTCCGGCGCGCTCCAGCGCGGCGGTCGCCTCGGTGAGGCGTACCGCCGGCACCAGCACGTAGTCGGTGTCGAAGGTGGAGAATGCCACCGCGCTCACCCGGGCGCCCGCGAGTGGGTCGACCAGATCGGCGAGGGTGCCGCCGACGGCCACGTCGTCCGGCGTGCCGACGCGCAGGCAGCGCCAGGCGGTCTCCACCACGGCCTGCGCGGGCGCGCGGTCCATCGGGCAGATCACCGAGATCCCGTCGGCGGTCCAGCTCACCGTCACCACGTCCGTGGCGCCGAGCCCGCTCGACAGCGCCGGAGGCAGGGCGGAGCCGGCGGCCATCCGGCACACGGCGTACTCCCCCGGCAGCAGCGCGATATCGAGCATGAGGGCACCTTACGGCCTCGACCGGCGGCGGGTCCGGCTTTGCCACGTGCGGCGGGCGCCACACATTGTCGCAGGTCAGACGGGGGAGAAGAAGGTCAGCGAGCCGGCCACCGCGTCGTCGGTGAACACCGCGGTGGAGATCGCGTCCACCGTGCAGACGGGGGCCTTCGGCGTCGCCGCCTGCACCCGCAGCAGGCCCCGCGCGAGCCGACCGGAGGAGAGCGCCAGCAGCGGCGGGATCTTGTCGATCTCCTGTTGGGTGAGCTCGTTGCGGTTCGCCGTGAAGTCGAGAAGGCGCAGGCCGCCGGAGAGCAGCGGCAGCCCGATCACGGCGTCCGGCTCGCCCAGGCTGAGCAGTCGGCAGGTGGCGGTGGAGATCGCCACCACGTTCGTGTCGGCGTCGATCAACAAGCACGGCTCGTCGGCGTTGGTGACCGTCGAGGACCAGCGATCGAAGTTGTCGCACTCGGGCTCTGTCGATGCCTGTGCCGCCGGCACGAACACTTCGGAGAGCGAGAGTTCGACGTGGGCCACCGCGCCTCCTATGTACACCGACGGACTGTCCACGCTAGCCGGTCGGCGACCGCACCGCGGCCGCCGGCCGCCGTCGCTGCGGGAGCAGCGCGGGCGACCAGTGGTCGCGGCACGGACCCGCGGCACCGGTGAAGACCGGCCCACGAGACGTCGCCGAAGACGTTACCGGCGGTTCGCCGGCTTGTCAGCGGCCGTTCGGCCGTCCTCGTACCACCGGTAGTCGGCCGCCGGGCGGTACGTGCCGTTCAGCCAGGTGCTCGGGTGCTGCGCCACCCGGGAGAGCTTCTCGGCGGTGACGGGACTGATCCGGTTGCCGCCCGCGACGAGCAGCCGGTCCAGTTCTCGGTGGGTGGCCATGAGGCAGTCCTTGGGCAGGCCGTAGACGCTGATGACCCCGGAGCCGACGAAGGTCAGCACCGGGGTCACCGGGATCTGCAGGCCCACCGCGTCTGAGAGCGCCTTGCTCGCCCGCTTGGCGTCCCGCCGGGCCTCGGCCACGTACGGCGGGCGCTTGCCGTTGATCTGGACCACGTCACCGGCGACCAGCACCCGGGCCCGGCCGTGATCGGCGACGGTGACCGCGAAGAGACCGCTCGGGCCGATGGCCAGGAAACCGGCGCGATCGTCCTGCGTACCGTCGATCAGGATGTCGGCGGCGTCGGTGCGGGGCCACTCGATGACGTGCCATGCCGGCCCGAGGTGGTCGAGTTGCCCGACGGCACGGGCTCCCGCCGCCTCCAGGCGTCGAGCACCACGCTCCGCCCGCCGACGGCGGGCCCACTCGAACGGTCTGGGACGGACCGGATCGAGAACGCCCGGCGACTCCGCCCGGGGGTGTGGCACCGTGCCAGGCAGCGCCCGGGTGGTGGGTGCGGCTCGGCGAGCGGGAAAGACAGTCATCGCGACCTCCGGCAAAAGGTCCCTCGGTTATGTCCTCACTACCCTACGTCGCCACTCCCGGGGCTCGGCAAGGTGGAGCGCCGGAGTGACTGTGGATGAATGCCATATTCATCCGCTCTTCTTTTCCCGGATACCGCCAAACCCTGCCCTACGCTGCCAAGGGTGACCCACTATGTGGACAGCGAGGTCGGACGGCTCGGCACCGTGCTCCTGCACCGTCCCGGCCCGGAACTCGCCCGCCTCACACCCCGCAACAACGACTCGCTCCTGTTCGACGCCATCCCATGGGTTGGGCGCGCCCAGGAGGAACACGACGCCTTCGCGGCAGCGCTGCGCGAGCGCGGGGTGGAGGTGCTCTACCTCGCGAGCCTGCTCGCCGAGACGCTGGCGGTGGCCGATGCCCGCGCCGAACTCACCGAGCAGGTGCTGAGCTCGCCCCGGCTGGGCGACACGTTGCGCGCCCGCGTCGCCGAGCACCTGGCGTACCTCGACCCCGCGGCGCTCGCCGACGTGCTGATCGCCGGCCTCGCCCACGAGGAACTGCGGATCAGCCCGGAGCGGCCGGGAGGCCTCGTCTACACGCTGATGGACCGGCACGACTTCGTGATCGAACCGTTGCCGAACCTGCTCTTCACCCGGGACTCCTCGCTCTGGATCAGGGACCGGGTCGGGGTCACCAGCCTCGCGATGCGGGCCCGTCGCCGGGAGAGCACCCTGACGAACGCCATCTACCGCCACCATCCGCGCTTCGTGGGCACCGAGTTCGTCTACCAACCCGGTCTGGAGCACCTGGAAGGCGGCGACGTGCTGCTGCTGGCGCCGGGGGTGATCGCCGTCGGAGTGGGCGAACGGACCACGCCGGCCGGCGCGGAACGGCTCGGGCGGCAGGTCTTCGCCGCCGGACTGGCGCACACCATCCTGGTGGTGCCGGTCGCGCAGAAGCGCGCCACCATGCACCTGGACACGGTCTGCACGATGGTCGACGTCGACGCCGTGCTGATGTACCCGAACGTCGCCGACGCGCTGTCCGCGTACACCGTGATCGCCGGCGCGGACGGCGACGACCCGCGGGTGGACGGCCCCGCACCGTTCCTGCGGGCCGCCGCGGACGCCATGGACATCGACCAGCTCCGGGTCATCGACACCGGGCTGGATCCGGTCACCGCCGAGCGCGAACAGTGGGACGACGGCAACAACACCCTCGCCCTGGCGCCGAGGCTCTGCGTCGGGTACGAGCGCAACGTGGAGACCAACGCCCAGCTGGAACGGGCCGGCATCGAGCTGATCCCGATCGCCGGATCGGAGTTGGGCTCGGGCCGGGGCGGCCCCCGCTGCATGTCCTGCCCGATGGTGCGGGAGCCGTTGCAGCGCTGACCGGCCCGCTACCGGGTCAGCGCAGGGTGAGCTGCCGGCCGAGCAGACCCTGCCGGGCCCGGCGTCCGGCGGCGTCGAGCGGAGTGGTGTCGGCGAGCGCGTCGGCGTACCGCTTGGCGAACTGTGCCACCGGCTCCTCCCACTCGGTGGCGGGCGTCCGCTCGGGCAGGTCCCAGACCGGCACCAGCCGGCCGTGTGCCCGGAACATGCCGGCGAACCGCGTGTCGTCACCCAGCGGCAGCGTGCCGGCGGCGCCGAGCCGAGCCAGCGCGTCCAACGCCGCGTCCTCGTCCTCCGGCAGCACCCAGCGCACGTGTGCCTTCTCCGGCACCTGGCACCAGTACGCCGCCTTCGCGGCGCTCAGCCGCACCGTCGGGTAGATGGCGGCGTTGGCCCGCTCCAGGGACGCCTGCACGTTCGGGTCCTCCGTCGCACCCGGGTCCAGCCAGAAATCGAACCCGTCGTGCATGCTGATCTCCAGCGGCCCGTCCACCAGGATGTCCTGCAACCGCGCGCCCGGTCCGGGCAGCGGCGGTACCGACACGGGGTCGCCCGGCTCCGTACGCAGCGCGCAGAGCAGCGCCTCGGCGAGGTCGCGGGAGACGTCGCCGGACTGGATGTGACGCTGTAGCCCGATGAGCACCCGCCCGTCCGGCTTCGTTGTCGCGGGAGCGGCCAGCGGCAGGACGGTGGCCAGGGTCACCTGCCGCTCACCGAACTCCTCCACCAGCGCGGGAGCGAGCCGCAGCGGCGCGGACGCGGCCGGTACCAGCTCGCGCAGCGCGATCCACTCGGGCTCGTCGACGAGCCCCTCGAACGGGCGCGGCACGAAGATGTCGCGTACCTTCTCGCGCTTCGGGGTGGTCTCGGCGGCCCGCTGGCTCTTTCGACGCTTGCTCACGGCGAGACAGCCTAGAGGTCCGGTGGGACCGCTGTGGGGACGACCCGCCCCGGGAGGCGGCCCGACCGTAGTGGTCGCGCAGCCACCGCTGGCCGGGTCCGGACCGGACGTGCCGAGGACGGGCCCTGGCGAAGGTTGAGGCTCAGCCGGTGACGAGGAGATCGGCGCCGGTGGGTTCGAACTCGGCCCAGACACACTGCCCGAGCCCGTCCAGCTCGACTCCCCACCGGCTGGCGAGGCCCGAGACGATGTGCAGCCCGCGGCCGTCGGCGGCGTCCGGACTCGCCGCCCGCATCCGGGGACCCTCACCGGACCCGCCGTCGGTGACCCGCAGCTGGATCCGTGGGGCGTCGGCCGGCCCACGCAGCCGCCAGGCGACCCGCACCACCCCGCCGGGCAGCGGGCGCGCGTGCCGGACCGCGTTGCCCACCAACTCGGCCAGTACCGCGACCAGATCCGCCAGGAGCGTCGGTGGCACCAGACCGGTCAGCTCGTCGGCGAGCCGGTGCCGAGCCAGCCGCGCCCCGCTGGCGTGATGGGGAACCACCACGCACCAGGCCCGTTCGCCCTTTCCCGTCGCCACCGTCGCCCCTTCACGCCCCCCGTGCCGTCGCCGGTCATCCGCGCGGCAGCCGCACCTCTGCGACCGTACCGCCACCGGCCCTTGGTCTGAGGGATACCCATCCGTTCTGCTGTTCAACGATCCTGCGGACGAGATAGAGACCGAGCCCGGCTCCCGGATAGCCGCGACGGTCTCCGGACTCGCCCTGCCAGAACCGGTCGAAGGCCCGCTCGACATGCTCCGGCCGAATACCAATGCCCTGGTCGCTGACCCGGAAGGCGACCATCTGACCGTCCGGCCGGGCGCTGATCTCGATGGGCGAGTCCGCTGCGGAGTACTTTCCGGCGTTGGTGGCCAGTTCGGTCAGCACGGTGGCGAGGCTCGGCCGGTGCCCGAGCGCCTTGGGCAGGTCGGTCGGCAGGTCGAGGGTGATTCGGTGGCGCAGCTCGGCGGGAAGGTCGCCGGCCGCGGCCCGCAGGGCGTCCCCGAGGTCGAAGGGGGTGGGCGGCTCGTCGCCGGGCCCCGCCTCGGCGGCGGAGGAGAGCAGCCGGTCGAGCAGCCGTGCCAGCTCGTTCGACCGCTGGCCGATCACCCGGGCGGCCTGGCGTCGGTCGGCGTCGGTCAGCGACTCCCAGTGGTCGGTCAGGGTGTCCGCGTACCCCTTGATCACGGTGACCGGGGTACGCAGCTCGTGGCTGGTCACCGCCACGAAGAGGTCACGCTCGTGGTCGCGGCGCTGCTGGTCGGTGATGTCGCGGAACGTGACCACCCGCAGGGCGCCGAGACCGGGTACGTCGCCGGAGGTGACCCGTAGCCAGCGACCGTCCGGCAGGCGGTGGTCGAGCACCTGGCCGGACGGGGGGATCGGGAACGGCAGTGGTCGGCTGAGCGCCTGGGCCGCTGCCTGTCCGGTCACCTGAGCCGCCGCCGGGTTCCAGAGCCGTACGCGCCCGTCGCGGTCGACCACGGCGAGCCCGTCGGCGAGCGCCGCGACGACCGGGCCGTCGCCGTGCACCGGCAGCCCGGTCTGGTCGCCGTACATGTGGGCGATGCAGGAGGCGAGGTACGCGATCACCGCGTGGTGATCCCCGTCCGGCTCGTCGGAGTCGTCTGCGTAGATGACGTGCAGGCTGCCGACCGTGTGGCCGCCGATCTCCGCCCGGGAGACGACCATCCGGCGCAGGCCCCGGTCGGCGAGTTCGCCGGGGAAGGTGCCGGCGAGCTGGTCCGTCCGGATCTGCTGCACCCGGGGACCGGAGAGCAGGCAGACGGTGGCCGGGTCGGTGGCGGGCAGCGGGCGGCCCACGGTCCATTCGGCGGCGCCCGTCGCGGAGATGACCCGCCCACCGGTCGGCCCGAACTCGACGAATGCCGTGGCGGCCGCGCCGAGCGCCGGTTGGGCCACCCGGAGGAGTTGGGTGAGGACGGGAAGTCCGGCGTCACCAGAGTTGATCATCTCGATCACGACGGTGTGGCCGGCGATGAGAGCGGCGAAATCGATGCGCTCCGGCATGTCCCGAGTGTGCCCTGTCGGCCCGATTTTGGGCACCCCCGGCCGGACCCCTCAGGTCGGGGCCGCGTCCGCCAGCTCGTCCGGTCAGCGGCCGAGACGGGCCAGGGTCTGCCCAGGCCGATCGGTGATGATGCCGTCCACCCCGGCGGTGAGCACGAGGTCGAGGTCCTCGGGCTCGTTCACCGTCCAGACGTACACCTGGTTGCCGGCTGCTCGCAGTGCCGGCAGCAACTGCGGGCGGGCCCGTACCAGCGCGATGCCCGGCCCGGCGACGCGGGTGCCGAACGGCAGGCGGCCGAGCCGCATCCACCGCGGCAGCACCTCGAGCAGGAGCACGGTGGGCAGGGCGGGGGCGAGGTCCCGGATCCGGCGTACGGCCAACGGCGCGAACGACATCACGGTGACCTGGACCGGATCGTCCGGCTTCGGCTCGGTCAGCCCGTAGCGGCGCAGCAGCGCGACCAGTCGCCGTTCCACGTCGCGGCCGTAGCGGGACGGGTGCTTCGTCTCGATCAGCAGCCGGACCGGCCGACCGGCCGCCAGCACCGCGTCGAGCAGCCGCTCCAGCGTGAGCAGCCGGGTGTGCGAGTCGTCCGGCGGCTCGTCCCCCACGCCCGGTACGCACCCGGGGTGCCAGGAACCGAAGTCGAGCTCCTCCAACTGGGCGAGGGTGCGGGCGCTGACCAGGCCATGGCCGTTGCTGGTGCGATCCAGCCGCCGGTCGTGCACGCAGACCAGGTGCCCGTCGCGGGTCAGCCGTACGTCGCACTCCAGCCCGTCGGCACCCTCGGCCAGCGCGCGCAGGTAGGCCGCGAGGGTGTGTTCGGGCAGGTCGTACGAGGCGCCGCGGTGCGCGAAGACGAGAGGTTGGTCGCCCATCCCGGCCGCCTAGAGCACCCGGCCGGGCTGCCCGTTCTCGCCGATCACCGGGCGCCCGGCGGAGGCCCATTCGCCCATGCCGCCGGCCACGTTGCGCACCTGGTCCCAACCGTTGCGTGTGAGGTACGCGACGACCTGGGCGGAGCGGCCGCCGGAGCGGCAGATGACGGCCACGTCCCGGTCGTCGGGCACCTCGGACAGCCGGGCCGGCAGCTCCATCATCGGCAGGTGATGGGCGTTGGGCGCGTGGCCGGCGGCCCACTCGTCGTCCTCGCGGACGTCGAGCAGGTAGGTGTCGTCGGTGATCTCGGCGACGGTCACTGTGGGTACCTGGGATCCGAACACGGCTACCAAGCCTAGATCCTCGTCGAGGGAGTTTGGCGGGGTCCGGGACGTCGGCGCGGTCACAGCCGGACCACCCAGCGCGGATTGGCCCGGGTCCAGTCCGGCATCCGGGTGCCGCGCACGGCGTCGAACAGGCCGTTGCCGCTGTTCTCCAGCACCACGTACGACACCTCGTTGATGATCTCTGAGTGCGACGGTACCTGTACGCCGCGTAGCGCGTCCGGGGGCAGCCCGCGGAGGGCGAGGAGCAGGTCCTCCAGGGCCACCCCGTTGGTGTCCACGGTCAGCGAGCTGCCGACGGCACGGATCACCTGGTCGAGCTTGATCGGGTTGCTGCGTAGCCGGGTCTCGCCGGCCCGGTCCAGCATCGCCCGGAGTAGCTGCTGCTGGTGGCGCTGCCGGTCGTAGTCGCCGGCCGGCAGGTCGTAGCGCTGCCGGACGTAGTCCAGCGCCTCGGCACCGTTCATCTGCCGGCAGCCGGGACTGAACACCCGCTTCGTGTGGATCGAGCGGACCTCGCGTTCCACGCACATCCGGACGCCGCCGAGCAGGTCGACCACCTGCCGGATGCCGGCGAAGTCGACGAGGGCGGCGCCGTCGAAACGGACCCCGGTCAGCCGGGTCAGCGTGGCCGACAGGAGTTGGGCGCCTGCTTCGCCGCCCCGACCGTGCTCGAACGCGGAGTTGATTTTGTCTTCGCCCCCGGCGTAGCCGTTGCCCGCGGGAATCGCGACGAGCAGGTCGCGGGGGATGGAGACCAGGTACGCCTCCCGCAGCCCGGTCGGCACGTGCACGATGAGGATCGTGTCGGCGCGCTGCTCGGTGGTGTTGTCGCCCGGCCGCCGGTCGGTGCCGATCAGCAGGTAGTTCAGCGGGCCGTCCAGGTCGGGGTGCTCGTTCCGGGCGCTGGCGTCGAGCAGGTGCTCCTTGAGCACGGTGCGGTCGTACCGGTCGGTGAGCTTGTGGAGTCCGAGCATGGTGAGCCCGGCCAGCACCACGAGGGTCAGGCCGAATCCCAGCAGGACCCGGGGCCAGCGGGCGCGGCGTGGCCTGGCGGCCGCGTTGTCCGCCTCGGTCCGCCCCCCGTCGTCCCGGCCCGAACTGGACGTGGCCCCTCCCAGTTGCCGACGTGAGTCCTGCTCACGATCAGGCTACGGGTGGGGCCACGCCAATTGGTCCGTTTTGCCGACTCCGCTGTCACTTCCGGTTCGAGATGACCTCGGGGTGGTAGAAGACGTACTGGGCGAGCCGATCCTCCTTGACCGCCTTGAACATCTCCAGCGTGTCCTCGCTCAAGACCTCCCGGCCGCTGCCGTTGCCGTTGAAGGTACCGGCGTTCGTCTTGAGCATGATCAGCTCGTTCCCGGTCACGCCGCGCATGGTCAAGGCGAGTTCCTCGATCTTGGCGCCGCCGGTGTCCAGCACGAGCGCCTGGCCGGCCGCCTTGACGATCTGCTGGAGCTTGAGCGGGTTGGTCAGCATGCCCTTGTCGGTGGCCTTGCGGGCCATCGCCTTGATCAGCTGCTGCTGGTTGGCCTGCCGGTCGTAGTCGCCGTTCGTGAGGGTCTTGCGCTGCCGCGCGTAGTCCAGCGCCGCCCAGCCCTCCATCTCCTGGCAGCCCTTCTTGTGCACCACCGGCTTCATCGGCTTGCCGGTCTTCTTGGCGTCCGCGTTCCACATCGGCTTGCCGTCCACGTACGACATGTGGATCGACTCGACCTCCTGCTTGACGCAGATCCGCACCGTGCCGAGCGTCTCGATCACGTTCTTGAAGCCGCCGAAGTTGATGATCGCGGCGCCGTCGAAGCTCACCCCGGTGAGCTCCTTGATGGTCTTCGCCATCCACTGGGCGCCGCCCTCCCAGCCGCCGCCGTTGCGGGCGCCGATCTGGAAGGCGGCGTTGATCTTTTCGGTGCCGCCGTTCCAGTCGGCCTTCTTCAACGCGGGGATGTGCGCCTCGGTGTCCCGCGGGACGGAGATCAGGTAGGCCTGGTCGTGCGTGGCGGGGATGTGCAGGACGATGATCGAGTCCGACCGGACGTCGTCAGCCGCCCACCGCTCCCGCGCGTCCACGCCCAGCAGCAGCATGTCGATCGGGCCGTCCAGGCTCGCGCCGCCCTCGGCGTCGGTCTTGCCGGCGTCGCCGAGCAGGTTGCGCTGTGCGATCCCGCCAGTCGCCTGGCTGATCAATGCCTTGCTGCCGACGATCGCTACGCCGCTGGTCAGCATCAGCACCGCGCCGAACACCACGGTGAGTCGGGCCCAGAGCGGGTCCTTTCGCCGTGTGCGCTTCTTGGGCGCGATCGGGTCGGCACCGTGGGCACGGGCCTGGGAGGGTATGGCCGCGGAACCGCCGGCGGACGGACGAGAGCGATCCAGCGACGGAGGGCGACGGCTGGCTTGAACCGGCATGCGTGCTCCAGCTCGCGTTGTCGGGGGGCGGGACCACTGTACGGATACTTTGCGGTCCTGGCGAGTTCGCCAAGGCGGAAATTCCGCAACACCAGGCATACTGACTGATCAGCCAGATCGACAGCGACCGATCGGCGGCTGGCTTTCAGTAACTGGAAACTTCTCGTCGACGCCGGGCCGTCAACCCCCGGCGAACGGCTGATCAGCCGCCGTCGCTCTTCTTCTGCTGGTTGGCCTTCACCCAGTCGGCCATCGTGTCGGCCGAGATGGCCCGGTACATCGCGAGGGCCTTCTCCCGGTCGGAGACCACCACCGACTCTCCGTCGATCATGTCGCTGCCGGAGTTCGGGCTGGTCACGAAGGTCAGGTTCTCACCTCGCAGGTTGCGGAACTGCAATCCCATGTCGACCAACGAAAAGCCCTGGTCGACGGTGACGGCGTCGGTCACCGACTGGAGGAAGGCGTTCAGCTTCCTCGGGCTGCTCAACGTGCCGCTGCTCGCCGCCTTGTCCATCAGAGCGCGCAGGAACTCCTGCTGGTGCCGCATCCGGGCGAAGTCCCCGTCCGGGAACTGCTTGCGCTGCCGGATCCAGTCCAGCGCCTCGGTGCCGTTCATGTGGTTCATGCCCTTGGTGAACGTCCGGTACGGCTTGTGGATCGAGGTGACGGTGCGCTCGACGTTCAGGTCGACCCCGCCGAGAGCGTCGGTGACCTGCTTGAAGCCGGCGAAGTCGATCGCCATGACGTGGTCGATCCGGACGTCGGTGAAGCACTCGACGGTGCGCACCGCGAGCGGCAGACCGCCGAAGGCGAAGGCTGCGTTGATCTTCGCCCGCCGTCCGGAGCCGCAGTCGGCGCCGGCGCTCTCCGGTACCGGCACGTACAGGTCACGCGGAATGGAGACCAGGTAGGCCTCCCGGTGGTCGGCCGGGATGTGCATCACGATGATCGTGTCGGCCCGCCACTTGCCGGCCTGGTCGACCGGCGCGTCCGGGTCCCGCGAGTCGCTGCCGACCAGCAGGATGTTGAGCGCGCCCTCCACCGTCTTGGTCGGCCGTCCCTCGGTGATCTCCGAGAACGGGTCCGTCCGGGCCAGATCATTGTCGAGGTTGCGTACGTAGAGCCAGGCGCCGACGCCGCCGATCAACGCGAGCACCAGGACGGCGATCCCGACCACGAGCGCGATCCGCCCCCACCTTGGCCGCGGCCCACGCCGGCCCGGTCGACCGCCCCCGCCCCCGGGGCCGGGAGGACCTCCCGGCCCGCCCGGGCCACCGGGCCCGCCACCCAGCGGCACCTCGTCGTACGACCGGTACCCGTCGGACGCCCGGACGCGCGCGGTGGTCCCGCGCGCGGTGCCGGGAACCGATGCGCGCCCGGAGCCGGGCGCCGGCGCACGTCCGGAGCTGCGGTGCAGGTAGGGGTGCGAGCCGGCGGCGGACGAGGTGGCTGACATGTAAGTCAGGGTACGTACGTTGGGCCAGCGCCGCCCTCAGGCGACACTCAGGTTCCGTCCGGCGGGCTGCCCGTCGAGGGTTGGAACACGCGGCTGCGGAAGTGCTCGATCGTGCGCCGGAGGCCGTCCTCGGGTGTCACGGTCGGCTCGTAACCGAGCAGCTTCCGGGCGAGGGTCAGGTCAGGTCGGCGCATCTCCGGGTCGTCCGCACTGCGAGTGATGTACGTCACCTCGGAGCTGCTGTCGCTGAGCGAAATGATGGTCTCGGCGAGCTGGCGCATGCTCATCTCGTGCTCGGTCCCGCAGTTGATCGGGCCGGTCTCGGTGGAGTCGAGCAGCAGCAGGATGCCCCGGACGAGGTCCTCCACGTAGCAGATCGACCGGGTCTGGTCGCCGGTCCCGTGCACCGTGATCGGCTCACCGCGTAGCGCCTGGGAGATGAAGGTGGGGATGGCCCGGCCGTCGTCCGGCCGCATCCGCGGACCGTACGTGTTGAAGATCCGTACGATCGCGGTGTCCAGCCCCCGGCTGCGGTGGTACGCCATGGTCGCCGCTTCCGAGAAGCGCTTGGCCTCGTCGTAGACGCTGCGCAGACCGATGGGGTTGACGTTGCCCCAGTACGACTCGCGCTGCGGGTGCTCCTTCGGGTCCCCGTACGCCTCGGAGGTGGAGGCCATCAGGAACCGGGCGCCGTCGGTGACCGCTCGATCGAGCAGGTGCAGGGTTGCCACCGAGCCGACCCGGAGGATCTCCACCGGCAGCTTCTCGAAGTCGGTCGGGCTGGCGGGGGAAGCCATGTGCAGGATCGCGTCGAACCGCTCGGCCAGGGCCGGATGCGCCGGCAGCCCGTCGGAGATGTCCGCCTCGACCAGCGTGAACGTCGGCGTGTCCAGCAGGTGGGCGACGTTCTCCTTCGACCCGGTGACGAAGTTGTCCAGCGCGACCACCGTGCAACCGCGCGCTATCAGGGCGTCTACCAGGTGCGACGGCACGAAGCCGGCACCGCCGGTGACGAGGATTCGGTGACCGGAGCCGAAGCGGGGTGCGACCTTCATGGCGGTCAGCTTACTTAGCGTCGCCGGATCTTCAGCCCCCGGCCATTGAGTCGAGACGACACGATGGCCGTCCGGCGGCCGGCACCGCCCGCTCCCCTGGGCGATCGGGCGTCGAGAAGGGCACCCCCGGACGGAGTGCGCATCCGGTGGGTGCCCTTCTCGGTGATCGGTCAGTGCGCGCCGGCGCCGGTCAGGGACCGCACCTCCAGCTCCGCGTACTTCTCCTCGTCACGTTCCTTCGAGACGAGAGTGCCGAGCCACCCGCAGAGGAAGCCGAACGGGATGGAGATCAGGCCCGGGTTGGAGAGCGGGAACCACTGCCAGTCGTGGTCGGGGAACATCGCGGTCGGTGCTCCGGAGACCACCGGCGAGAAGAAGACCAGCACCACCGCGGCGAGCAGGCCACCGTAGATGGCCCAGACGGCGCCCGAGGTGTTGAACCGCTTCCAGAAGAGGCTGTAGAGGATGGCCGGCAGGTTGCCGGAGGCGGCCACCGCGAAGGCGAGTGCCACGAGGAACGCCACGTTCAGGTTCTGGGCGAAGATGGAGAGCGCGATCGAGACTGCGCCGATCACCAGCGCGGAGATCCGGGCGACCCGGACCTCCTGCCGCTCCGACGCCGTGCCGTTCTTCAGCACGTTGGCGTAGAAGTCGTGCGCGAGGCTCGACGAGGAGGCCAGGGTCAACCCGGCCACCACGGCGAGGATGGTGGCGAACGCTACCGCGGCGATGACCGCGAGCAGGGTGGCCCCGCCGAGGTCGCCGCCGAGGAAGTCCGCCCCGAGCACCTGGGCCAGCTGGGGGGCTGCCGTGTTGCCGGCCTTGTCCTGGGCGGTGATCGCCTCGCCGCCGACGAGGGCCGCCGCGCCGAAGCCGAGGGCCAGGGTGAGCAGGTAGAAGGTGCCGATGATGCCGATCGCCCAGAGCACGCTCTTGCGGGCGGCCTTCGCGGTCGGGACGGTGTAGAAGCGGATCAGGATGTGCGGCAGGCCGGCGGTGCCGAGCACCAGGGCGATGCCGAGCGAGAGCAGGTCCATCTTGTTGTAGAAGGTCTGCGTCGCGTTGCCGGCGACCTCGACCCCGTAGCGGAGCCCGGGCCTGAGGAAGTTCTCGCCCTTACCGGAGGACGCCGCGGCGTCGCCGAGCAGCGAGGAGAGGTTGAACTTGTAATGGGCGAGCACCAGCAGCGTCATGACCACTGCGCCACTCATGAGCAGGAACGCCTTGACGATCTGTACGTAGGTGGTGCCCTTCATGCCGCCCACCGTGACGTAGATGATCATCAGGGCGCCGACCATGATGATGGTGGCGATCTTGGCGGCGTCCGCGTCCATGCCGAGGAACGTGGTGCCCGGCTTGATGCCGAGCAGCAACGCGACCAGCGCGCCGGCGCCCACCATCTGGGCCAGCAGATAGAAGATCGACACGGTGATGGTGGAGACCGCGGCGGCGGTACGCACCGGACGCTGACGCATCCGGAAGGCCAGCACGTCGGCCATGGTGTACCGGCCGGAGTTGCGCAGCAGCTCCGCGACGAGCAGCAGGGCCACCAGCCAGGCGACCAGGAACCCGATCGAGTAGAGGAAGCCGTCGTACCCGTAGAGGGCGATCAGGCCGGCGATGCCGAGGAACGAGGCGGCCGACATGTAGTCGCCGCCGATCGCCATGCCGTTCTGGAAGCCGGAGAAGGAACGGCCGCCGGCGTAGAAGTCGGTGGCGGTCTTGGTCTGCCGGCTGGCCCAGATGGTGATCGCCAGGGTCACCGCTACGAAGATCAGGAAGAGCGTGATGGTCAGGTTGCGGGCGGTGGTGCCGCCCGCCTCAGCCGCGAGGACCGGATCCATGGGCCACCTCCCCGATCTCGTCGCGGATCCGGTCGGCGACCGGGTCGATCTTCCGGTCGGCGTGCCGGGAGTAGAGCCAGGCGATCAGGAACGTGGACACGAATTGGAGCAGGCCGAAGACCAGCGCGACGTTGATGTTGCCGATCAGCTTCGTGCCCATGAAGTCCCGCGCGTACGCGGAGAGGATCACGTAGAGCGCGTACCACAGGAAGAACGCGACGGTCATCGGAAAGACGAAGCCGCGCAGGGCGCGACGCAGGCCGGCGAACTCGTCCGACCGTTGCACGGCGAGGTACCGGTCGGGCGCGGACGCGGCCGGCGTGGGTGTGTCCGTGGACATTTGTGGATCACCACCTTCACAGGCGTCGGGGGTTTCGCGCACGTTAGAAAGCGCGCTCCCCGGCGGGGAAGGCCGAGATCGCCGTCGGTCGGCGGCTGCGCCGAACGGCGGGATGGCTGCGCCGAGTGACTCAGGTCACCCCGCTGAGCGGTCGGTGGTCGTCAGGTCAGCTCTCGGTAGCGGCCCCGGTAGTGCAGCAGCGGCGCCGTTTCCTCGACCATGTCCACCGCCTCGATGGTCGCCTCGACCAGCAGCGCCCAGCCGTACTCCCGGGCGCCGTCGAGCCGGCAGCCGGCCCACCCGCCGGCGTCGGTCGGCACCGGACCGTACGGCGTCTCCGTCCAGGCGCCGACGGCGAACAGCCCGCCCGGGGAGGGGAACAGGCCGGCGAAACGGTCGGCGAGTTGCCGGTGCACCGGACCCAGCGGCGCCACCGCGAAACGCCCGGCCGACTCGGCCGCCGCCCAGAAGTCCGACTCGGCGTCGATCAGGCCGAGCAGCCGGTCCGGTTCACCCTCGGCGACCAGGGTGGACGACACGGTCAGCCCGGCGGGGCCGGGTGCCGTCCAGAGCGTGACCGGCGAGGCGAGGCGGCCTCGCAGCCGACGCGCGGGCGAGCGTTGACCGGCCGGTACGGCGAACGGATCGGTGTGGTGGATCTCCGCTCCGGGCTCATGATTCACGTGAAACATTGTGCCCGCGGTGCCGGATCGGGTACCGCTGTACGGGCCGAGCGTCACCGTCGAGACCCGGCGTCAGCGACGAGGGGTGACCGCCGCCAGCAACTCCGCTTGGCGGCGGTCCAGGACGTCCCCCGCCAGATAGGCGCCGAGCAGCGCGGCACCCAGTCCGTAAGCCGCACCTACCGGCAGGGCGAGCCAGTGCCAGACGTCGCCGAGCAGCGCGGCCGCCACCACCATCGGCACGGCGGCCACCGCCGTGACCAGCATGGCGAGCATGGTAAGGAAGCTCTTGGCCACGCCGGCGCCGCTGTTCAACGCGAACGGGTTGCTCGTCTCCGGCAGGGCGTACGCGCCGAGCACCGAGACGAAACTGTTCACGGCCAGCCCCGCGCCGTAGCTGGCGAAGAGGCCGCCCGCGGTCAGCCCGATCCACCCCGGCCGGTCGAGCACCACCGCGATCACGATCGAGACCACCGCCAGCATCGGCACCACGTAGATCGAGAACGCCGTCATCCGGGCCCGCAGCTCCTGCTGGCCGCGTACGCCGGCCACCACGTGCGCGGCGTACGCGCTGCCGTCGAAACCGAACTGGTTGGCCAGGGTGACCGCGGCGACCACGCCCACGAAGAGCATGGAGAGGCTGACCAGCCCGGCCGACGGCTCGGCGCTGCCCTGGCCGAAGCCCTGCCCGCTGTTCATGGTGAACCCGGCCCCGCCGAGGTTGACCAGCACCGGGACGAAGATGCCGACCACCGCGATGGTGATCAGGTTGGCTCGCCGGCGGGCGTCCCGCCACCAGTAGCGGGCCTCCCGCGCCACGAGCGCACCGAACTGGTCACGCCGGGCCCACCCGGCGGCACGCGGGAAGAGTTGGCTGACCGCGCCGCCGGTCGGGTCGCTCTTCGCCCGGGCGCCTCCGGTGCTCGCCGCGCCCACCATCGCCGACTCCAGCGAGCGGGACCACCAGCCGACCAGCGCCAGCAACGCGAGCGCGGTGATCAGCAGTTTGATCGGCGCGGCCCAGGCTCGGCCCTCGGCCACGTCGATGCCGGCCGTCCAGGGCGCCCCGAACGGAGTCCAGCCGACCACCTCCGACACCCCGGTGAGACTGTCCCAGTCGGTCTCCTGCAGCGCCGAGATGCCGACCAGCTGCAACGGGCCGAGCAGCGCGGCGGCGACGGCGAGCAGCACGGCGGCCAGGTCGCGGACCCGGCGCGAGCGCAGCATGGAGGCGAACGCGCTGGTGACCGCTCGGGCGGCGGCCACGCAGAGCAGCACCCCGGCGAGTATGCCGACCACCTGCACGAGGGCCGCAGACCAGCCGCCCAGCGCGCCGGCGGTGGCCACCAGCCCGAAGAGCGCCAGCAGCGTCGCGACCGCCGGCACGCTCACGAGGGCGGCCGCGAACAGCCCGGTGACCAGCGTCCGGCGCGGCAGCGGCAGCAGCGCGAAGCGGGCCGGGTCGAGCGTCTCGTCCACGCCGAAGAAGACCAGCGGCAGCAGCAGCCAGCCGAGCACCAGCAGGCCGCCGCCGAACGCGGCGACCATCGGCGCGTACCGGCCGCCGTCGGCGAACCCGGGCGTGGCGAACACGACGAAGCCGGTACCGGCGAGCCAGAGCCCGACCAGCGCGCCGGCCACGAAGAGAGCGATCCGCCAGCCCTGACCGCGGAAGTTGTTGCCCATCACGCGCAGCTTGAGCCGGACGAAGTGCCGGGCGGACACCCGGCGGGCCGGCACCGCCGGCGCGGTCAGTTCGACAGCCACGCCAGCTCCTCACCGGTCGCCGTCCGGCCGCCGACGACCTCGACGAAGACGTCCTCGAGCGAGCGTTTCCCGCGTACCTCGTCGATCGTGCCGACCCGCTTGATCGCGCCCTCGGCCAGGATCGCCACGTGCGAGCAGAGCCGCTCCACGACCTCCATCACGTGGCTGGAGAAGATCACCGTCCCGCCGCTGGCGACGTAGCGCGCCAGGATGTCCCGGATCAGCGCCGCCGAGACCGGGTCGACCGCCTCGAACGGCTCGTCCAGCACCAGCAGACGGGGCCCGTGCAGCAGCGCGCAGGCCAGGCCGATCTTCTTCTTCATGCCGGCCGAGTAGTCCACCACCAGCGTGCGGCCCGCGTCGGTGAGCGCCAGCACGTCGAGCAGCTCGGCCGTCCGCTGGTCGACCACCGCCGGGTCCATGCCGCGCAGCAGACCGTGGTACGCCAGCAGCTCCGCGCCGCTGAGCCGGTCGAAGAGGCGTACGCCGTCGGGCATCACGCCGAGCAGCTGCTTCGCGCGGACCGGGTCGACCCAGACGTCCTGGCCGAGCACCCGGGCCTGACCCGCGTCCGGCCGGAGCAGCCCGACGGCCATGGAGAGCGTGGTGGTCTTGCCGGCGCCGTTCGGCCCGAGCAGGCCGTAGAAGGAACCGGCCGGTACGTCCAGGTCGACGCCGGCCACCGCCACCTTGCCGTCGAACCGCTTGGCCAGGCCACGAAGGGACAGCGCCGGGTGCTCATCGGTCATGCAGCAGAACCTATCCCTCCGGCGCGACCCGGTGGTCCCGCGCGAGGATGACCTTCCGTCATCCCGAGGGCGTACCGGTCCCGCTTCCGGCGTGCTGCGACCCGGCCGTCAGACGGCGAGCGGCCGTTCCCGGTCAGAGGCGCAGGGTGTCCGGGGCGTGCAGGCGGAGCATGGTGGCGCCGACGTCGGCGGGTACGCGCCGCCGGGTGGCCGCCGAGACCACGACCGTCACGGTGAACGCCAACGGCACCGTCCACGCGGCCGGTTGTGCCACGAGCGTCGCCGGCCAACCGGACAACGGCGGGCCGACCACGGTCACCAGCACGGCCGCGATCGCGGCGCCGCCGCCGACGAGCACCCCGGCGGCGGCACCGAGGTCGGTCAGCCCCCGCCACCAGATGCCGAGCACCAGCAGCGGGCAGAAGCTGGACGCGGCGACGGCGAAGGCGAGCCCGACCACCTGTGAGACGTCCAGCCCGGAGACGTTCAACGCGAGGATCGCGGGCACGGTGCCGGCGATCACGGTGGCCAGCCGGAAACCGCGTACCGAGCCGCGTCCGAGCACATCCGTCGAGATCACCCCGGCCACGCTGGTGAGCAGGCCGGATGAGGTGGAGAGGAAGGCGGCGAACGCGCCGGCCGCCACGAGTGCGGCGAGCAGCCGGCCGGTCGCTCCGTGGCCGAGGGCGGCCTCCGGCAGAAGCACCACCACTGCGTCGGTCTGCCCCGTGACCAGCAGCTGCGGGGTGTAGATGCGGCCGAGCACCCCGTAGATGGTGGGCAGCAGGTAGAACAGGCCCACCAGCGCCAGTACGACCAGGGTGGTGCGGCGGGCCGCCGCGCCGTCCGGATTGGTGTAGAAGCGCACCAGCACGTGTGGCAGCCCCATGGTGCCGAGGAACGTGGCCAGGATCAGGGAGTACGTGGCGAACAGTCCCCGGTCGTCTGCCCCGGCCGTGCTCGGGAGCAGCCAGTCGGCGGCGTCGATGGTCACGCCGGCCACCTCCGGCACCGGGTCGCCGGCGTCGAAGGAGATCGTCTCGCCGGGGCGTACCGCCCGGATCTCGCCGTCGGGGAACGTGAGGTTCGCGGGATGCTCGACCACGACGCTGGTCGCGGTCCGGAACAACGGCCCGTCCGGCGGGGCGACGGCCGGCCGGGCGTCGGCCTGCCACTGGAGGGCCAGGAAGATCGCCGGTACGGCGAGCGCGGTCAGCTTGAGCCAGTACTGGAACGCCTGGACGAAGGTGATCGCCCGCATGCCACCCAGCGCCACGTTCGCGGTGACCACGACGGCCACCAGCACGGCACCGACCGGGTAGGCGGAGCCGGTGATCGTGGCGAGGGTGAGGCCGGCGCCCTGGAGCTGCGGCACCAGGTAGAGCCAGCCGATGAAGATCACGAAGGCGGTGGCGAGGATGCGCAGTCGGCGGGAGCCCAGCCGCAGTTCGCAGAAGTCCGGCAGGGTGAACGCTCCGGAGCGGCGCAGCGGTGCGGCCACGAAGAGCAGCAGGGCCAGGTAGCCGGCGGCGAAGCCGACCGGATACCAGAGCACGTCCACGCCGTACTTGAGGATCAGTCCGGCGACGCCGAGGAAGGACGCCGCCGACAGGTACTCCCCGCCGATCGCGGCCGCGTTCCACGTCGGACTGATCGCCCGGGAGGCGACGAGGAAGTCGGAGGTGGTCCGGGCCAGCCGCAGCCCGTAGAAGCCGATGCCGACGGTGAGCAGGGTGACCGCGACGATCGCCGGTACGACGAGGCCGTTCTCCACTTCAGTGCTCCGGCCGCTGGACCAGGTCGGTGAAGTCCTGCTCGTTGCGTTCGGCCAGCCGCACGTACGCCCAGCCCACTCCGATCAGGAACGGAAAGCTCGCCACCCCGAGCAGCAGCCAGGGCAGCTTCACCCCGAGCACGGTGACCCGGCTGACCGAGGGCGCGATGGCGAACAGCCAGGGCAGACCGCCGAGCCCGATCACCACGACCAGGGAGAGCCGCAGCGCCAGGGCGAGCTGTGCCCGCACCAGCCCCCGGACGAGCGCCTCCCCGACCCGGGTCTGCTGGGCGAGTTCGGCGCGGGTCCGGTCGCCCCGGTCCTCGCGGCCGGACACGTCGGCCAGCACGATCCGCGTCCGCGGCTGGGGGACCGACCGGCCGTTGGCCGCGGAGGGCACCGGGGCTTCCGGCCGTCCCTCGGTGCCGGGTGTCGGCGCGCGATCGTCGGTGGCGGACACCCCGGCAGTCTCGTTCTTTCGATGGGATTGTCAAGAGCGCGGTGGTCGCCTGCGAGGTCGACCGGGCAGCGGGCCCAGGGTGGCAAGCGGGTGGGGGAGCCGTGGGAAGCGTTGTGCACAACCTGTGGATTACGGGCCACTCCTGTGGATAACCCGGTGGAGAACGAGGCTGGGGTGCCTCGCCACGACCCGCCGGCGGCGGCCACGACCAGCCTGCCGCTCGCCACTGACCCGCCGGCGGCGCCACGACGACCGCTGCCGCTCGCCGCCCGTGCCGCCATCGGCGGGCCATGGTCCGGTGTGAAGGGGCCCGGGGGTCAGGACAGGCCGACGCGGTCCGGTCGTGCGGAGGCGGAGCCGAGCCAGGTGTGCGGGTTGCCGTACCAGCACCAGCCGAGCTTCGGCGCGCCCTGGCTGATCCAGAGCGCCGGGACCCGCTTGTCCCCACAACGCGATCCGACCAGCGAGAAGCACTTGTTCTTCTCCAGTGCGGCGGGGTGCAGCGTGACGAAGGCGATCCCCTCGTCGATGGTGAGCGGCAGCCGGCCCTGGCCGGTGATGCTCTCCATCGCCGACGAGGGAGCCAGGTTCAGCGTCTCCTCCCCGCGGTCGACGTCGAAGAGCAGGTACGCCGGCCCGGCCGGCACCTCCAGCTCCTTGATCGGGTCGAAGCGGGCCAGGTCGCCGTCGGCGTAGTGCCGGTCGAGGAACCCGGGTTTGCGTTTGCCGGCCAGCGTGGTGAGTGGCAGGCGTTCCTCCACCGGGATCAGGTTGCGGGTGACCACCAGCAGGAACGGCACCCGTGCCGCGGTGGGGGCCGGCAGGCCGGCCGCGCCGGTGACGGCGGCCGCTCGCAGTGGCGCGACCAGGTTCCGGAAGTCGTCCTCGGCCGTTCCGGCCAGCTTGGGATAGCCGAGTTCCACCAGGCGCTGCACCTGGCGGTCGAACTCGGCGGCGGCGTCGTACGGGGCGTCGGTCACGGCGTCCTCCTCGAAGTCGTACGGCCTGTCGTACAGCGTACGACAAGCCGCGTGCATTCCCGGTTCGTGAGGCAACTTCCCGCACTTTGATCGACTCGACCTCCGCGGATACGCGCGGCTGTCACCAGCCGGGGGTCCGGGCCGGAGAGCCGCCGCTGCCCCACCGGCCCATCGACGGGCGGACGTTCCGCCGGGGCGGGCAGGGCCAGCGCCGCGGTCAGCGGTTCCAGTCCTGCTTCGCCGCGCGAACCAGCTTGTCCTTCAGCTCCCGGGTGTGCCGGCGGCTGACCGGCAGCTCCGTGCCGTCGATCACCACCACGTAGCCGGAGTTCACCAACCGCAACTCGGCGATCAGCTTCAACTGCACCAGGTACGACCGGTGGATCCGCACGAACCCCGCGTCCGCCCAGCGTTCCGCGAGGGTGGCCAGCGAGACGCGGACCAGGTGTGAACCGTCCGCCGTGTGCAGCCGGGCGTAGTCCCCCTGCGCCTCCACCCAGCGCACCGCCGACCTCGGCAGCATCCGGGTCGTACCGGCCAGCTCGATCGGGATGGTCGGATCCTCCTCGGCCCGGGCCAGCGCCGCCGGGTGCGACGGCACCACCCGCGAACCGATCACCCGGCGCAGCGACTCGGCCAACCGGTCGGCGCGTACCGGCTTGCGCACGTAGTCGGTGGCGCCCAGGTCGAACGCGTCGACCGCGCCGTCGTCGTACGCCGTGACGAAGACGATCGCCGGCGGTCGGGCGAACCGGCGCAGCACCCGGGCCAGCTCCATCCCGTCCAGCCCGGGCATCCTGATGTCCAGGAACACCACGTCCACGTCGCCGTCGCGGAGCAGCCGAAGCGCCTCGGTCGCATCGCCGGCGGTGTGCAGCCGCAGCACCCGCGGGTCGGCCCGCAGGTGGTACGCCAGCTCGTCGAGCGCCGGGGGCTCGTCGTCCACCGCCAGCACCCGGAGAAATCCCGATGGGTTCACCGCGCCGACCCGACCGGCCTGCTCGCTCCGCTCGCTCACGAGCCTGCCCGTACCCCGGGATGGAACTTCGGAATCCGCATGCTCACCCGCGTGCCCGAGCCGAGCCCGGTCTCGACGACCAGCCCGAAGCCGTCCCCGAAGACCGAGCGGAGCCGCTCGTCCACGTTCGAGAGCCCGACGTGCTGGCCGGAATCCTCCCCCGGATCGCCGGTGCTGCGGGCCAGCTCGGCGATGCCGGTGGTCAGCGTGGCCGGATCCATTCCCACCCCGTCGTCCTCCACCGTGATGTGGCACTCGGCACCGGCGTCCCGGGCCTCGATGCTCACCATGCCCGTGCCGGGCTTGCGGGACAACCCGTGCCGGACCGCGTTCTCGACCAACGGTTGCAGGCAGAGGAACGGCAGGGTCACCGGCAGCACCTCGGGGGCGATCTGCAGGCGCACCTGGAGCCGGTCGCCGAACCGGGCCCGCTCGATGATCAGATAGCGGTCGATCGAGCGCAGCTCCTCGGCAAGCGTGGTGAACTCTCCGTGCGCCCGGAACGAGTACCGGGTGAACTCCGCGAACTCCAGGATCAGCTCGCGGGCCCGCTCCGGGTCGGTACGGACGAACGAACCGATCGCGGTCAACGCGTTGTAGATGAAGTGCGGGCTGATCTGGGCCCGCAGCGCGCGGATCTCGGCCCGGGCCAGCCGCTCCCGGGACGAGTCCAGCTCGGCCAGGGCGAGCTGGTTGCCGGCCCAGTGCGCGGTCTCCAGGGTCGCCTGGACCAGGCCGGGCGCCGGCGGCCCGTCGGCGATCGCCAGCAGGGTGCCGACGGCCTCGCCGTCCGCGCCCGTCAGCGGAGCGACCACCACACCCCGTACCGGGCAGTCCACCCGGTCGCACTGCAACTCCGACTCGCCCAGGACGGTGGAGCGGGCCGATGTCACGGCCCGTCGCGCCGCGGCCAGCAACTGCTCGCCGTGGTGGGCACCCCGCCCGTCGAGCGCGAGCAACTCGTTCCGGTCGGTGATCGCCAGCCCGGGCGCGCCCACCAGGGCCCGAAGATGGCGTACGGACTTCGCCGCGCCCGCCGCGCTCAACCCCGCGCGCAGCGGCTCAGCGGCCAGCCCGGCGGTGTGCAGCACCTCGTAGGTGGCCCGCTGGGTGGCGGTGGCGATGCCCCGGCGCGCACGCAGCCGGCCCACCGCGAACAGGGCCGCGGCGAGCGCGCTGACCAGAAAGACGACGGCGAAGACGGCCGAGAGGTTGCCACCCACGCCCAGATCCTGTCGGCTCGGGGCCCCGCCGCCAAGGGGTCAGTACGCGCCCTTGCGGGCGAGCACCACGCCGACGGTGCGCCAGAGGATGCTCAGGTCGTACGCGAGCGACCAGTTGTCGACGTAGTAGAGGTCGAGCCGGACCGCCTCGTCCCAGGAGAGGTCGGAGCGGCCGGAGACCTGCCAGAGCCCGGTCATGCCGGGCCGCACCAGCAGGCGCCGGCGGACGTCGCCCAGGAAGTCGCCGTCGTCGGCCGGTAGCGGACGGGGTCCGACCAGCGACATCTCGCCCATGAGCACGTTGATCAGCTGCGGCAGCTCGTCCAGCGACGAGGCGCGCAGGAAGCGGCCCACCGGGAAGACCCGGGGATCCTCCTTCATCTTGAACAACATGCCGTCGGTCTCGTTCTGGTCGACCAGGCTGGCCAGCCGCTCCTCGGCGTCGACGTACATGGTCCGGAACTTCCACACCCGGAACGTGCGGCCCTCGTGGCCCACCCGAGGCTGCCGGAAGAAGACCGGCCCCGCGTCGGAGATCTTGATCGCTACGGCGATGGCGACGAAGACCGGGATCAGCAGAAACAGCCCGAGCCCGGCGGCCACCCGGTCCAGCAGGTTCTTGGCCAGCAGCGCCGGCCCGGACAGGGTCGGCTCCTCGACATGCAGCAGCGGCAGGCCCTCGATCGGGCGGATGTGCACTCGGGGACCGGCGATGTCGGTGAGCTGCGGCGCGACCACCAGGTCGACGCCGGAGCCCTCCAGCTGCCAGGCGAGGCGGCGCAGCTCGCCCGGCTCGGCGCTGGCCGAGCCGCACACGGCGATGGTGTCCCCACCGACCTCCCGCACCAGGGCGAGCACGTCGCGACCGGTGTAGACCGGGACCGGGGTCTCGATCCCGCGCACGGCCGTGTACCCGTCCGTGAGGTGGATGGCGACCGGCACCAGACCGGCGGCCGGGTTGCGGGTGACCGCCCGGTGCACCTCCAGGCACTCCGGCAGGGTGCCGACCAGGATCATCCGGTGAGCGCCCTGGCCGATGTTGCGCCGGATGACGTGCAGCACGAACCGGGCGAGGCTACGGCCGAGCAGGATCAGCAGCAGGGCACCGAGCAGGGCGGTGCCGACGGTCCAACGGGAGAGCTGCGTCACCGTGGCGAAGGCGAGGAAGGAGACCGTGGCGGCGACCGCGACGCCGGCCCGGATCACCCGCTTGAACTCGTCCGGGCCGAGGCCGAGGTAGCGCCGGTCGTACGCCCGGTTGCCCCAGAGGATCAGCACCCAGCCCAGCGGCAGCAGCACGAACGCCACAGTGAAGAACCACGTCGGGTTCTCCTGGGCGTTGTAGAAGCCCGACGTGGCCTGGTCGAAAGTGTGGATTGCGGTGAAGCTCGCAAACGCGGCGGCCGCGAAGTCGAGCAGCAGGAGGACGGCGATGTAGGGACGGTGCCAGCGGGAGACCCGTCGGCGTGCCCGGGCCCACGCCGACCGGGGTACACCGTTGTGCGACGGCGGCGTCGGCGGCTGGATCTCGAAGCTGTCGACGTGCCGCACGAGTTCGCTCCGGCCTGTGTTGGTTACCGGGCGCTGGAGGCTTGCCGTCACCTCACCCATGTCCTCCCGCATGACGCGGGCCGCTCACTCATCGTGAGGACCCGGGTCGCCCACCGTCCCAGTCTCCCACGACCGGCCGGGCCGGGCGCCGGACCCGAAGGACAACGCGCCCCGCTGGTGCCGGCGGGATCTGGCCGGCTTCACGCATATCAGAAGCCGGGGACCGGGCCACTATACCGATGGATGGTGCGGTTGGTAGAACTCCCGAGCAGGACCTTCTGCCCTCTCCGGACGATTCGGCTCCGTAGCTCCCGGGTGTCGTTACTCACCGTACGAGTCGGGACAGCCGTCGGTCAGCGAGCGGCTTGCCGCCGGTCTGGCACGTCGGGCAGTACTGGAGGCTCGAATCGGAGAAAGAGACCTCCCGGACGGTGTCGCCGCAAACCGGGCAGGGCAGCCCGGTACGCGCGTGCACCTTCAACCCGGAGCGCTTCTCGCCCTTCAGCTCAGCCGCCCGCTGCCCCAACGAGCGGCCGACCGCGTCGCCGAGCACCTGCCGGGTGGCCGCGTGCAGGGCGGCGAGCTGGTCGTCGGTCAGTCGGTCGGTGAGCGCGTACGGCGAGAGCTTCGCGGCGTGCAGGATCTCGTCGGAGTACGCGTTGCCCACCCCGGCCAGCACCGCCTGGTCGGTCAGCACGAGCTTCACCCGGCCCCGGCGGCTGCGCAGCCGCTCGGTGAACGTGGGTAGGTCGGCGGTGAGCGGGTCCGGACCGAGCTTGGCCACCCCGGGCACGGTCGCCGGGTCGGTGACCAGATACGCGGCGAGCTTCTTCTGGGTGCCGGCCTCCGTCAGGTCGAAGCCGGAACCGTCGTCGAGGCGTACCCGCACGGCGATCGGGCCCTTGCCGGGGCGGAGCGGGGCCGCGCTGGGGAACGCCTCCCGGTAGTGCAGCCACCCCGCCCGGGCCAGGTGGACCACCAGGTGCAGGTCGCCGTCGAAGACCACGTCCAGGAACTTGCCGTGCCGGCGCGCGTCCACGACGGCGCGGCCGGTCGCGGCGGTCGGCGGCGGATCGTACGTCTTGAGGGCGTTGATCGCGGCGACCTCCAGCCGGTCGACCCGCCGCCCCACGGCGCGCTGACGCAGGTAACCCGCGAGCGCCTCAACCTCCGGTAGCTCGGGCATCAGACAACGGTAGCCTTCTTTTCCGTGAGCGCGAGGAACGAGCTTGCGAGTCCCGCAGTCGGGAACAATGGTGGCCCCGTGAGCGCGAGGAACGAGCTTGCGAGTCCCGCAGTCGGGAACAATGGTGGCCCCGTGAGCGCGAGGAACGAGCTCGCGAGTCCGGCAATCGCGAACAGAGGGCGAGCTCAGTGAAGATCGTGGTGGCGCACAACCGGTACCGGCAGGCTCAGCCGTCCGGGGAGAACATCATCGTCGACGCGGAGATCGCTCAGCTCACCGCGGCCGGCGTGGAGGTGCTGCCGTTCATCCGCAGCTCCGACGAGATCCCTTCGATGTCGAAGGCGGCGAAGGTGCTGCTGCCCATCTCGCCGATCTACGCGCCGCAGGCCCAGCAGGAACTGAGCCGGTTGCTCACCGAGCACCGGCCGGACGTGCTGCACCTGCACAACCCGTACCCGTTGCTCTCGCCGTGGGTGGTCCGTACCGCGCACAAGCACGGGGTTCCGGTGGTGCAGACGGTGCACAACTACCGGCAGGTCTGCTCCTCGGGCATCTACTTCCGGGACGGCATGATCTGCCAGGACTGCAAGGGCCGGGCGCTGGGCGTACCGGCGATCAAGCACCGCTGCTACCGCGACTCGGCGGCGCAGAGCGCGCTGATGGCGACCACCCTGGCCGTGCACCGGGGCACCTGGCGGTCGGTGGACCGGTACGTCGCGCTCACCTCGGCGATCGCCGCGCACCTGCGCGACTACGGCATTCCGGCGGACCGGATCGTGATCAAGCCGAACGGGATTCCGGACCCGGGGCTGCCCGCCCCGCTCGGCGACGGTTTCCTCTTTCTCGGCCGGCTCTCCCCCGAGAAGGGGCTGGACCTGCTGCTGGACGCCTGGCGCCGGCACCCGGACGGCGCGCTCGGCCCGCTGCGGATCGCCGGTGACGGCGAGCTGCGCCCGCTGGTTGAGGCGGCGGCCGCCGAGCGTTCGGATGTCACGTTCCTGGGCACGTTGGGCCGGGACGGGGTCCGCGCCGCGCTCGAGGCGAGCGCGGTGGTGCTCGCCGCCTCCACGTGGCACGACGTGCTGCCCACCGTGATCATCGAGGCTCTGGCGAGTGGCCGGCCGGTGCTCGGCACCGCGCTGGGGGGCATTCCGTACCTGGTCGGGGCGGACACCGCGCGGGTACCGGCCGGGACCGGCTCGGCCCAGGAGGCCTCGGCCGCGACCGGTTCGGCCAGCTCCGTGCCGCTCTCGGGACCCGTTTCCGGAACGTCCGCCGTGCCGGTGGGCATCGTCACCGGCGAGGCCGGTTGGGCGGTGCCGCCCGAGGCGGCCGCGCTGGCAGCGGCCCTTCCGGTGGCGCGGGCGGGTGCCGCGGCACTGTCGTCGGCCGCGCGCTCGCGCTACGAGCGCACCTTCCACCCGGACGTGGTGACCGGCCAGCTCATCGACATGTACACCGCCCTAACCCCCTAACCCCGCCCTCACCCCGGCCCGCGGCCACTCGTTCACGGAAAGAGTGGCTATTCGGGCCGCGGAAGGCACTCTTTCCGGGAAAGTGCGCCCACGCGAGGCGGGGGTGGGGTGGGTCAGCGGTAGGAGGCGCGGGCGGAGAAGGCGATGCTGGCCAGCAGGAAGCCGCCGTTGACGACGCTGAACGCCACCATCACCCAGAGCGTCAGGGCGGGGGCGAGGAGCAGCACCAGCGCGGCCACGAAGATCACCGCGCCGTAGTCGCGGACCAGTTTCACGAGGCGTACGGGCAGCGAGGCCGAAGTGACCATGCTCGCCGCGTTCGGGCCTGCCTGCATCACCGAGGTGACCAGGTTGACCATCCAGGTGCCGGCGAACGTCGCGACCAGCCAGCTCGGGGTCGACGGGTGCTGCGCGACGGCGGTCGCGGAGAGCGCCGCGACCAGCGCGATCTGAGCGGCCACGTCGGCGAGCACGTCGACCCGGGCACCCGCCGGATTGCCCGTCCCGGTGACCCGCGCGAGCTGGCCGTCCGCGCAGTCGAGGGCGTACGCCACCTGCCAGCCGACCAGTGCGAGCAGCCCCACCACCCAGGCCGGAACCTCGCCGGCGGCCACCCGGCCGGCGAGTACGACCACGGTGACGGAGGTGGCCAGCCCCAGCACCAGGTTCGTGATGGTCAGCGCCGTCGGGCGCAGACCCAGCCGGTGCGCGGCGACCGCGAAGGCGGCGCCCAGCCACTGGCTGATCGATTCACTGAACAGGCCGCCGCCCCGGTTTGTCCGGTGGAAATCGGCGACGGTGGGACGAAACGGCTCAGCCAAGGTGGTCGTGGATTGCACCGGCGTAGTCTGCCAGCCGCGTCCGGACGTCGGAAGGTGACAGCGCCAGATGTTCGAGGATGGTGTACCGGTCCGGCCGGGTCCGCGGCGCGAAGATCACCGCGTCGACGAACTGCTCGTCGGTCAGCCCCAGTTCACCGGGGGTGGTGGCGAGACCATGGCGGTGCAGGCACCGGGCGAGCTGGCCGAACCGCTCGGGTTCGCCCCGCAGGAACGTGCAGAAGAGCGCGCCCACCCCGGCCTGCTCGCCGTGTGAGGCGGTGCCGGGGAAGAGCTGGTCGATGGCGTGCGAGATCTCGTGGTCGCCGCCGCTGGCCGGACGGGTCGATCCGCACACCGCACTCGCGAGACCGCCGAGGATCAGCGCCTCGGCGAGCGTGGTGAGGAAGCCGTCATCGGTGATCTTGCCGGGGTGGTTGAGCAGTGCCTCGGCGCCGGACCGGGCCAGGGTCACGGCGAGGCCGTCGATCGGCTCGCCGCGGGCCTCATGGGCCAGCTCCCAGTCCGCGCAGGCGTTCAGGTTGCTCACCGCGTCACCGATGCCCGCCTGGGTCTGCCGGTCCGGGCCGTTCTCCACGAAGTCGAGGTCGACGACGACGGCGATGGGGATGTGCACCCCGTAGGAGCCCTTGCCGCCCTCGTGGTCGAGCGAGGCGGTCGGCGAGGCGATCCCGTCGTTCGCGAGGGAGGTCGCCACGGTCACCATGGGGATTCCGTACCGGGTGGCGGCGTACTTGGCCGTGTCGATGGTCTTCCCGCCGCCGATGCCCACCACCGCGTCGTACGAGCGGGACCGGAGCCGGTCACCGAGCTCGTTCGCGGCGTCGATCGTGCCGCCGGCGACCGTGAACACGTCGGCCGAGCCCAGGCTGGGCCGGCACAGCTCGACGATCTTCTCGCCCTGGCCGGGGCCGACGACCACCGCGACGTCGCCCCCGGAGGAGATTCGTCGATCGGCGAGGAGCGGGCCCAGGTCGGCCACCGCGCCGCGCCGGACCTCGATCACCAGAGGGGTGTTGACGGTCCGGGCTAGTAGTGGCACGCGATCTCCCGGGCGCGGGCCAGGTCGGCGTGGTTGTCGACCTCGACCCAGGAGACGTCCCCGATCGGCGCCGCCCGGACCTCGCCGCCCCGGTCGGCGAACTCCTGGTAGCCGTCCTCGTAGTAGAGGTTCGGATCGCGCCGCCACGTCGCCTCCAGCGCGTCGGCGAGGGCGTCGGCCACCTGCGGCTCGATGAGCGTCGCGCCGATGTACTCCCCGTACGCCTCGCCCGGATCCATCAGCTTGGTGATCCGGGTGAGCTGACCGGCGGCGTCGAAGGTGGTCTTCATCTCCTCCTCGGCCAGCGGCTTGAGCGTGTCCACGGCGAGCAGGATGCCCGGGCCGCGCTCGGCGAGCAGGGTCTTCTCCACGCTCACCGGGTGCACGGTGTCACCGTTGACCAGCAGTACGCCCTGGCTGAAGTACTCGCGGGCCAGCCAGAGCGAGTAGGCGTTGTTCCACTCCTCGGCCTTCTCGTTGTGCACGAGAGTGAGGTTCACGCCGTACCGCTTCTCGAGGTCGGCCTGCCGCTCCCGGACCGCGTCGGCCGCGTAGCCGACCACGATCACGATGTCGGTGAGCCCTACCTCGGCGAGGTTGCCCAGCGCGATGTCGAGGATGGTGACCTCGCCGTCGACCGGCACGAGCGCCTTGGGCAGTGTGTCGGTGTACGGGCGCAGCCGACGCCCCGCCCCGGCCGCGAGCACCATCCCGATCATGCCGGCTTCCCCCCTCGTACGACTTCGGTCACCGCTGGAGGATAGCGCCGGGCCCGGCGGCGCCTTCCGTCAACCGGGCTTCACCCGATGTTCGGAGATCGTTGATCGGTTCCGGCTCTCCCGACGATCTCTCAGCCGGGGAGCGCGGCCAGGTCGGCGAGCACGCTCAACCGCTCGTCGGCCGTCAGGGTTTCGTACGGCCCGGCGGCCCGGCGGTCGGTCTCCTGCTCGATCGCCAGCCGCTCGGGTCCGGCCGGCAGGGCGGTCACGCTGAGCGCGGTGTGCCCCCCGACGGCCCAGGCGGCGGCGTGCGCGTCGGCCCGGTGATGGCGGAGCGTGTCGAGCCGGTTGAGCAGCAGCACGCCGGGCGGAGTGCCGTCCGGCTCGTACGGCGGGGCGATCGCGGCGAACGCGGCGCCCGCCGAGTCGGGCTGCTCGGCGGCGAGCACCAACGCGTACGCCAGCAGCCGGCCGAGCGCCTCGACCAGCCGGACGACCCGCTCCTCGTGCCCGGCCCACAGCTCGGCGGTCACCTCGGCGTGCAGCCGCCAGAGTTCGGCGAGGAACGCCAGCCCGCGTTCCGTGGCGGCCAGCCCACCGTCCGGGCGGCGGTGCAGCATCCCGTACGCGACCTGCTTGTCCAACGCCCGGCGGCACTCGGCCGCGTCCCGGTACCGGGTGACAGCGGCGAATCCGGGCTCGTCGACCGTGCCGCCGGGCTCACCCAACCGAGTGCGGAACTCCACCAGGAAGCCGGTCGCGGCCGGTCCGCCGTATCGCCGGCTCAGCTCGGTGCCGCGTTCCTGGCCGGTCCGCATGCCGGCCAGGAAGGTCCGGTCGACCGCCGGGGCGACCAGCCCGGCGTACCGGTGCGGCGCCAGCTCGACGGCGTGGCTCACCGACCCATGGCACGCAGGGCCGCGAAGGCTTCCTCCGCGATCCGGCGGATCAGGCCGTCGTTGACGTCCCGGTGTTCGTCCAACAGGGCCACGTCTTCCTCGGCGAGCCACCGGAACTCGGTGTGCTTGCCGACCTCCAGCCGTGGTCGGGTGAGGTCTCCCTCGACCCGGACCAGCCAGTCGTACTCGATCCGTGCCAGGCCGTCGTCGCCGACGTAGCGGTACTCGCCGACCGGGCCGAGCAGGTGCGAGACGGTCCAGCCCGTCTCCTCGGTCACTTCGCGGCGCAGCGCCGCCTCGACATCCTCGCCGGACTCCAGGTGGCCGCCGACCACGTCCCAGCAGTTGGGAAACAGGCGTCGGTGCGGGGATCGGCGCTGGAAGAAAAGCCGGCCGTCGTCGTCGACGATGAGGGCGCCGGCGCAGCGCAGAGGCTCGGTGGACACGCCCCGACACTAGCGAGCCGATCGACAGGTCGGCGACGCCGAGGCCTTGTTCCGGAAACATTGACCAACCACCATGTCCGTACCGGAGGTCACCGTCCCAAAGGGGTGATGTTGTGATGCAGGTACGGGAAGCGATGTCGAGCCAGGTCCTGGTGGTGGGTCCGGAGCACACGCTCCGGCAGGCGGCCCAGATGATGGCGGCCCGCGGGGTCGGTTCGGCGGTGGTGATCGACCCGGAGTCCGAGGGCGTCGGGATCATGACCGAACGCGATGTGCTCAACGCCATCGGCGCCGGCCTCGACTGCGACGTCGAGCGCACCGGCGCCCACCTGACCTGGGACGTGGTCTACGCGGTGCCGGACTGGACGCTGGAGGAAGCGGCGGGGCGATGGCCCGCGGCGGGTTCCGGCACCTGGTGGTGCTCGACGGCCGCGAGGTGGCCGGGGTGATCTCGGTGCGGGACATCATGCGAGTCTGGGCGGCGGGCCGGATGGTGTCGACGGGCTGACCGGCCGGCGGATCGATGTGGGGTGGAACGCCGGATTCGCCAGGTGCAGCACGACCCGCTCGCCCTTCCGGCCCGACTTGCCGCCCCGCGCGTCCGGCCCACGTCACCCGACCCGGTGGCTCAGGATGCGGACATCGCCGTGCCGTCGCCGTACCCGAGGTGGCCGCCCGTACGCTCAACAGCCATGACCGCCGAGCAGCTGATCTCCTTCGCCCGCGGAGCTCCCTCGCTGGACATCGTCGATGTCGAGGGGCTCAAGGCCGCCGCCGTCCGCGCGTTCGACGCCGACCCTGCGGGGGTCACGGCGTACGGAACCTCCGTCGGTTACCCGCCCCTGCGCAGGTGGATCGCCGAGAAGCACGGGGTGGCGCCGGAGCAGGTGCTGATCACCAACGGCTCGCTGCAGGCCGACGCGTTCCTCTTCAACCACCTGGTCCGCCCCGGTGACGCGGTGGTGGTCGAGCGGCCCACGTACGACCGGACGCTGCTCAACCTGAAGCAGATGGGCGGCGAACTGCACGGTGTCACCATCCAGCCGGACGGCCTGGACACGGCCGAGCTGCGCAAGTTGCTGGAGTCCGGGGTCCGCCCCCGGCTGGCGCACGTCATTCCGAACTACCAGAACCCGGCGGGCGTGACGCTCTCCCTGGAGAAGCGGCGTGAACTGCTGGACCTGGCGGCCGAGTACGGGTTCACGATCTTCGAGGACGACCCGTACGCGGACATCCGGTTCCGGGGCGAGGCACTGCCGTCGATGCTCTCGCTGGACACCCGCAACGTGGTGGTGCACGCATCGAGCTTCACCAAGACGGTCTGCCCCGGCGTTCGGGTCGGCTACCTGGTCGGCGCCACCGACCTGATCGCGGACATCGCGAAGAAGGCGACCAGTCTCTACATCTCGCCCGGCATGGTCTCCGAGGCGATCGTGCACCAGTTCTGCGTCTCCGGCGACATCGATCGTTCCATCGAGACCGTGCGGGTGGCGCTGGGCGAGCGGGCCCGGGTACTCGCCGAGTCGCTGCGCCGCCACCTTCCGGAGGCCCGGTTCGTGGAGCCGGACGGGGGCTACTTCCTCTGGGTGGAACTCCCGGAGGACGTGCTGGCCGAACGGGTCGCCCCCGCTGCCGCCGAGCGCGGCGTGGCGGTGGTCAAGGGCAGCGACTTCGTCATCGACGGCGGCCGGCATGCGCTGCGGTTGGCGTACTCGGCGGTCACCGCCGACAAGATCGATGAAGGTGTACGTCGACTGGCCGAAGCGGTGAAATCCGTGCGTGGGTGAGTTTCTGTCAGATTCCCGACAGAAGGATGATGCCGGCCGTCTCAGGGCTCCCGTCCGGGCGGCCGGCGGCCCACAATGCTGCGAGCGTCATTCACGACGTGTAGCGATCGGTCGCCCCCGGGCCCGGCATTCGGCCGAGCCGTCGCCGGGGGCGCGCGACCAGCTTCCATGCGTGACGAGTGACGCGACCAGCAGAACCCCCGCCCCCACAGGGCGCCGGGTGGGCCGTGTCGTCCCCTCACCCCCCTGATGCGACCCGGCCCGCCCGGCGCCACCCCCGACGCCTTCGTCACAGGCAGTGATGGTCTGGTTCGGCGTACCCTGCAATCCGGCTCCGCGAGACTGTCGGGAGGTCCTGCGGCGGCTGCCCGCGGTTTCCCGGCAGCTCCTAGGTGCCGTGCGGGTGCGGAGCCGGTGCGACGAGCGCGGCTCACCGTGGGGAGGGGGTGTGCGATGGCAGGTCGGGACCAGCGAGGCAGGACGACCCCGCAGAACGGCGGTCGGTTGCCGGTGCCGCGAAGCTGGGCGGCTCCGGTACGGGCGATGACCCGCATCCTCAGCACCGATGGTGCCCATCGTTCCCCGGAGCCCAGCGAGTCGGGGCATGACGCGATCGTCGACTGTGCGCTCTACGTCGACGGGAAGCGCCAGCCAGGCGACTGGAACTACGCCGACGCCCTGGCCGCCGCCCGGCGGGAGCAGGGCTTCGTCTGGCTCGGGCTGCACCAGCCGGAGTTGGAGCAGATGAGCGCGATCGCGGCCACGTACGGGCTGCACGAACTCGCCGTCGAGGACGCGGTGAAGGCCGCGCAGCGCCCCAAGCTGGAGCAGTTCGGCGACGTCAGCTTCCTGGTGCTGCGTACCGCCCGCTACTGCGAGCACACCGAACTGACCGAGCAGTCAGAGGTCGTGGAGACCGGGCAGGTGATGCTCTTCATCGGCCCGAACTTCGTGGTCAGCGTCCGGCACGGGGACGCCGGCCGGCTCTCCCCGATCCGGGCCGATCTGGAGAGCAAGCAGGAGTTGCTGCTGCACGGACCGTGGGCGGTCGCGTACGCGGTGACGGACCGGGTGGTCGACCTGTACCTGGAGGTCGCCGACAAGATCGAGGACGACCTCGACATCCTGGAGGCCCAGGTCTTCGACCGGAACGGCACCGGAAGGATCCAGCGGATCTACCAGATGAAGCGGGAACTGGTGGAGTTCAAACGGGCTGTGGTGCCGTTGCAGCGCCCGCTGCTGACGCTGACCTCGCAGGTCAACCGCGAGGTGCCCAAGGAGATCCGGCGCTACTTCCGGGACGTGCAGGATCACCTCAGCCGCACCGTCGAGCAGGTGAACTCGTACGACGACCTGTTGAACTCGATCCTCCAGGCGCGCCTCGCCCAGGTCACCGTCGACCAGAACAACGACATGCGCAAGATCGCCGCCTGGGCGGCGATAGCCGCGGTCTGGACGGCCATCGCGGGCATCTACGGCATGAACTTCAAGTACATGCCGGAGCTGGACTGGGAGTACGGCTACCCGGTCATCTGGGCGCTGATGCTGGCCTGCTCGTGGACGCTGTACCGCTGGTTCCGCCGCAACGGCTGGCTCTGAGGAACGCGCCGAACGCCGGGCGCGCGAACCACGGCGCCTCGTGACGGCGCCGCCGGCGTACGGCGTCGCGGCCCCGAACGCGCGGAAGCGCCGGCCCTGCGGGATCACCCCGCCTGCCGGCGCTGTCCGCGGTGAAACGGCTGGTCAGCGGCGCCCGTTGGTGCGCGCCGCGCCCTTGCTCGTGGCCTTGCTGACGTCGTCGGCCGGGCGGCCGGACACGTCCGCGGCACCCTCGGCCACCGAGGGGACCTTGCCGGTCGGCTGGATCTTCGATCCGGTGCTCGCCGGGATCGTGCTGGCGCTGTCCCCGCCGGCCACCGCCGAACTGCCGGCCCCCGTCGGGCCACCAGCCATACCGGACGTCCGCGGCGTGGAGGCGTCGGCCATCTTCGCGCCGCCCGGCGTCGACCGGGTCTGCACCTCGAGGGTGTCCACCTCGTCCCGCATCGGCTCCAGGGTGCGGGTGGGGTCGTACTCGGCCCACTCCTGCTGCTCCCGGCGGCGCCGGGCGGCCATCAATCCGGCGACCCCGGCGATCGCGCCCGCGGCCAGCAGGCCGGTCATCATCCGGCTGCCACGGCGCGGCTGCTTCTTATTCCCGCTGATCCGCATGTTCCTCGACTTCGCCTTTCTGGTCATCGAGCCCGCTTGCGTGGCGCCGTCGCGAGCGGCCGCGGCGAGCGGGGCGAGCGAGGTGAGAGCCGTGTCCCAACCGGTCGCGGCCCGATCGCGCAGCATCGCCGCCGTCGGTCCGACCTGGTCCCGGGCCGCCTGCACCCGCGGACCGACGGTCGCGCCGGCGCCCCTCGCGGCGTACGTGGCTGCCTGCACCAGATGGCTGACGCCCTGGTTCAATTCCGCCTTCGCCAGCTGCCCCTGGGACTTGCGTCGTCCCATTCCAAACACGGTCCCACCTCCTGGGAGTTGTTCCTTCGTCATCCTCCACCTTCGGATGCCTCCGTGATGCCAGATCGGGCACATGGGAGGATCCGCATGGAACTGACCAACGAGTGAGGAGTACCCGTGGCCGAGGCCATCTACGCCACCTTGCACACCAACGCCGGCCCGATCCGGCTGGAGCTCTTCCCGAACCACGCGCCGAAGACCGTCAAGAACTTCGTGGAGCTGGCCGAGGGGACGCGCGAGTACGTCGACCCCCGCACCGGCCAGCCCGGCAAGGGGCCGTACTACGACGGCACCATCTCGCACCGCGTCATCTCGGGCTTCATGATCCAGATGGGTGACCCGACCGGTACCGGTCGCGGTGGCCCGGGCTACAAGTTCGCCGACGAGTTCCACCCGGAGCTGCGCTTCGACCGGCCGTACCTGCTCGCGATGGCGAACGCCGGGCCGGGCACCAACGGCTCGCAGTTCTTCATCACCGTCGGCGCGACGCCGCACCTGAACAACCGGCACACCATCTTCGGTCAGGTGGCGGACGAGCAGTCGGCGAAGGTCGTCGACTCGATCGCCAACACCCCGACCGGTCCGAGCGACCGTCCCCTCCAGGACGTCGTCATCGAGCGGGTCGAGATCGAGCGCACCGCCGCCTGAGGCGGGCGCGAGGTACCTTTGCTCGCATGACTGAGCGCTCCGGAGGGTGGGCACGGTGAGCGAATCGCCACCGACCACCCCGGTCTGCTACCGGCATCCCGGCCGGGAGACCTATGTCCGCTGCACCCGCTGCGATCGGCCGATCTGCCCCGACTGCATGCGCGAGGCATCGGTCGGGCACCAGTGCCCGGAGTGCATCAGTGAGGGGCGTCGTAGCGTCCGGCCGGCGCGTACCGCCTTCGGCGGCGGTGCCGCCGGCCGGCACGGCTACGTCACCAAGGCGTTGATCGCGGTCAACGTGCTGTTCATGCTGCTCTCCATCGCCTCCGACCGGGGCGGCGATGCGGCGGCGGGCGGCTCCGGCTTCGCCGGGCTGCTCGGTGGCAACACGCCGCTCACCGACTGGGGTGCGGTGCTGGGGCTGGCGTTCTTTCCCGACGGCACCGTCGGCGGCATCGCCGACGGTGAGTGGTACCGCCTGATCACCGCGATGTTCCTGCACTACGGCCTGCTCCACCTGCTGCTGAACATGTGGGCACTGTGGGTGCTGGGCCGGTCGCTGGAGGCCAACCTCGGTCCGCTGCGCTTCCTGGGGCTCTATCTGATCGCCGGGTTCGGCGGGAACGTCGCCGCATACCTGTTCAGCGCCCAGAACTCGGCCACCGCCGGCGCTTCGACAGCGATCTTCGGGTTGTTCGCGGCGATCTTCGTGATCATGCGCCGGCTCGGCCGGGACACCTCGGCGATCCTGCCCGTCCTCGTGGTCAACCTGGTCTTCACGTTCGCCGTGCCGGGCATCTCCAAGGCCGGGCACCTCGGTGGCCTGATTACCGGTGCCTTGATGGGGCTGGTGCTGGCGTACGCCCCGCGCGGCCGTCGCACGCTCTTCCAGGTGATCGGTGGCGCGATCATCGTGTTGGCGCTGATCGGCCTGGTCATGATCCGTAGCGCCCAACTCCTGGCCGGCTGAACCGCAGCTCGCTGCCGAGTGCCCGGCCTGCACACGGCCCGTGCGACCGCGCGGGCCGCGTCGGGTCAGGCGCCGGCGGCCGTCCGCGCGGTGTGCAGCACCCGGGCCACGTCGCCGGGAGAGTCGCCGAGGTCGTACCGGCCGAACAGGTGCAGCGTCGCCCCGGCGTCGATCTCCAGGGTCTCGGTGGTCAGCCCCAGCCGGGGTCGCCGGTCCACGCTGATCGCCTCGATCGCCGCCCACGGCAACTGCCGGCGGCGCGCGAAACCGTGGACGACGGTGAGCCCCGCGGCGTCGACCGCGAGCCGGACCGGTGCCACGAAGTCGCGCACGGCCCACCCGGCCAGCGCGGCCGCCACCAGCGCGGCCAGTGCCAGGCGTACCGGATCGCCGTCGGCGAAGAGCAGACCGATCGACATGAGCAGGACCGCGCCAGCGAGTTTCGCGGCAGGCAGGCTCGCGGGCACCCGCCAGCGTCGCACCGGGAACGTCTCCTCCACCCGTCCAGCATGCCAGCGAGCCCGGGTCGTGGCATCGTCTGCCGTCACGCTCGGCACGACCGGGTGCCCGGACGTTCGCCTCGCCCGGCCTATCGAGATCAGGCGACCCGGCACGGGACGTCGGGGTGGTGGAGGACGTAGGATCGGTGCAGCTCAAGTTACCGGGGAGTAGTCATGAGTGACGCGGTTATCGTCGGCGCGGTACGCACCCCCGTCGGACGGCGCAAGGGCAGCCTCGCGGACGTACACCCGGTGGACCTGTCGGCCCACGTGTTGCGCGCCCTGGCCGAGCGCACCGGCGTCGACCCGGCGCTGGTCGACGAGGTCTTCTGGGGCTGCGTGTCGCAGGTGGGTGAGCAGTCCTGGAACATCGCCCGCAACGCTGTCCTGGCTGCCGGCTGGCCGGAGAGCGTCCCCGGCACCACGCTGGACCGCCAGTGCGGCTCCAGCCAGCAGGCCCTGCACTTCGCCGCGGCGACCGTGCTGTCCGGGCAGGCCGAGCTGGTCGTGGCCGGCGGCGTCGAGTCGATGACCCGGGTGCCGATGGGCTCCAGCGTGGCCGGTGGCATGCCGTTCAGTGCGGCGATCCACGAGCGTTACCGCGGTGTGGAGGGGTTCGCCGAGGACTCTCCACTCCCGTTCAACCAGGGCGTCGGCGCCGAGTTGATCGCGCAGCGGTGGCGTTTCTCCCGGACCCAGCTCGACGAGTTCGCGCTCGCCAGCCACGAGAAGGCGGCCGCCGCGCAGGACGCCGGCGCGTTCGACCCCGAACTCGCGCCGGTGGCGCTCGTCGACGGCGGCAAACTCGCCGCGGACGAGGGCATCCGTCGTGACACCTCGCTGGAGAAGCTGGCCGAGCTGGCCACCCCCTTCCGAGCCGACGGTGTGGTCACCGCCGGGTCCGCCTCCCAGATCTCCGACGGGGCGGCCGCCCTCGCGGTCACCACCAGCGAGTGGGCCAGCCGGCACGGGCTCCGTCCGTTGGCGCGGATCCACACCGCGGTGGGCGCCGCCGACGACCCGGTCACCATGCTCACCGCGCCGATTCCGGCCACCGCCAAGGCGCTGCGCCGCGCGGGGCTGGGCATCGAGGAGATCGGGGTGTACGAGGTGAACGAGGCGTTCGCCCCGGTGCCACTGGCCTGGCTGGCCGAGACCGAGGCCGACTCGGAGCGGCTCAACCCGCGTGGTGGGGCCATCGCTCTCGGGCACCCGCTCGGCGCCTCCGGCGCCCGGATCATGACCACCATGCTCCAGCACATGCGGGACAACGGGATCCGGTACGGGTTGCAGACGATGTGTGAGGGCGGCGGCATGGCCAATGCCACCATCGTCGAGCTGCTCTGATCGTCATCTACTTCGGCGCCAGGTCCGCCACCAGGGCGGATCCGGCCGGCGAACTCCACGGGGGCCGGAAGTCGGACACCCGGTGCGACAGTGGCGCGTGGAACTTGCACAACTTCGACGTGACCCATGTCACTGTCGTACGCCTGTCGTTGGGCAGGTCATGGACGTCTTCTCCCGAACGTTCCTTCCGGCCGCCGCCGAGGCCGGCCTGGCGGTGCAGACCGTCGGCCGGCACATGCCCGTCTTCCGCCGCTGCGTCGGCTCGGGCGATGCCACGATCCTGGTGACCCGCTGCAGCCGTCCCGAGAGGCCGGCCGGCGGCGAGTACCTCCTCCTGCTCACGCACCGGCGACTCGTGGTCACCCAGCAGACCCGGGTGCTGCACCGGCTCCGCCTGCACCTCAACACCGAACTGCGCGAGCTGAGCAACGTGTCGTGGAGCCCCGACCTGCGGACACACTCGGTCGAGTTGGCCGCTACCGCGATCGACGGCATCCGCGAGCGCTTCCTGATCCGCAACAACGATCCGAAGCAGATGTGGCAGCTCGACACCCTGCTCAACCACGCCTTCCGCACCCGTCTCCGGCCCGCCCTGGAGCGGATCGTCGCCACCATCGGCGAAGCGCCGGCCAAGTCGCGGCCCGCCACCCTCCGCCCGGCCGTCGTGCGCTGACTGCCCGGCCCGGCGCCTCGTGTCCGACGACGGTGCCGTTGGGTCAGCCCGGCCGGCGGCGCAAGTCCGACCTGATCCGAACGGGCTCCACCGGGTGCTCCCGTGCCGGCCAGAGCCGGCACGGGAGGGGCCGTCGCGGCCCGCCGTCACCGGTCAGTAGACGCGTGAGCCGATGAAGTCGTCGTGACCGTAGCCGACCGGATCGGCGAAGTTCCGGGACTCGAAGGACCATCGCTGCCGGTAGCTCGTCGAGCAGTTGGCGAGCCGCAGCCGGGGGGTGCCCAGCAGCGGGTTGTCGAAGGCCAGGCAGAGGTTTTCGTTGCCGGCCGGCTTGATCTGGTTGCCGGCCAGGACGAACTTCTGATTCGTGCCACCGTGGCAGTCGTAGATGTTCACCGCCGTGCCGGCGGTCAGCGACCCGTTGGCCACGTCGAGGCAACGGTCGTGGGAGAGCTCCGAGTGCAGTGACTGACGGGTGGCGTCGTACCAGAAGCCCTGGTTGCGGCCACCGTGGCAGGCGTACGACTGCTGGGTCGTACCGTTGCGTGAGTCGTACCCCCTGCCGTCCACGCAGGTGCCGGTGGCCGCGTTGCGGAGCTGCTTGAACTCGAACAGCCCGGGGTGGAGCACGCCGGCTCCGGTGCTGGCGGGGTCGACGCAGGTGGCCCGCTGCTGGCCGGAGTTCCAGAACTGGGTGATGCACTGGGCGAACATGCCGTGCCCCCGGTAGTTCGGGTGGAACGACTGACGAGCCGCGTTCTCGTCCCAGATGCCCAGCTCGATGTAGAGGCCACGGACCGAGGTGTTGTCGGTGCAGACCTCGTGGCCGTGGAAGAGACGGCTCGCGTCCAGGTAGCGGGTGCCGGTGTTCGTGGCGGCCGCCCGCAGCGCCGACTCGAACATAGGCACCGCCTTGTTCCGGGCGAACGCCGCGTCGGCCAGGTAGAGCAGGCAGCCGCCCGCGTACCAGCCGGGGAAGTCCGGGTTGTCCTCGACGTCCGGGCTGGCCGGGCTGGGGTACGACATGAGCACGAGCTCGTAGTCGCCGGCGAGGTAGCCGGCCTCGGTCATGGTGTTCCGGATATCGGCGAGCGCGTCCTCGACCGCCCGCCGGCTGCCGTTGGTGCGGACCGTCCACTCGTCGGTGTAGGTCGGGTAGCAGGGGCCCTGGAAGAAGACCCGGCTGATGGCGCAGTCGGTGGCGACCGGACCGAACTGGATGGTGCCGTCACCGTTGGCGCCCACCATCACCCAGATCAGGCGTACGTGCGTGTTGCGCGCCTTGATCGCCAAGTGGTCGCCCTGGTTCAGCTCGTTGTGCTGGGTCGGCCCGCCGCTGATCAGGTTCCACGGGGTCGCACCCGAGCAGGCGATGTTGTACTTCTCGTCGGCCGGAATGCCGGTGCGGAAGATCGCCTGGTCGTATGAGCGGTCGCACCAGTTGCCGGGCTCGTGTGTGCCGGGCACGTAGTTGCCCACGCCCTCGCCGGAGATCTCGCTGTCGCCCATGGTGATCAGCGAGGTGCGACGTTGCTCGATCGGGCGGATCGCCGGGTTGCCGTAGAGAGCGGTCGCCTCGGCGGCGCGGATGGCCTCAAGGTCGGCCGGGAGTGGCTGGATGGTCGGTCGGTCGGCTGTGGCGGCGGTCGCCGGTCCGGCGAGCATCGGCACGGCGAGAGCGGCGGCGACGGCGGCGGCCAGGACCCGCCGCCGCTTGGTCCGGTCGCGCCTGGCGGAGGTGAAAGGCATCGACGCACTCCCTTCCACTCAATCGCTGGATATCGATTGAGTTACCCGAAAGTAACGTGCGCGGATGGCCATGTGAATGCATCTCGTGATGCTTGCGTGGAGCGGCGAACCGCATCCTTCCGGGCCATTCGGACCCTGGGTGGAGCGCCGCGCCGCCCGGCGGGCGACCCGGAGGGCCTACCGCGAGCCGTCAGCGACCGGGTGGCAACGCGTACCCGACGTAGGCGCGGTACTCGACCTGCCAACCCGGTGGGACGAGGCGCCCACACGCCGCCCGGGAGCCGGTGCAGACGATGGCGTCCACCGAGGACGGCTCAGCCGGTGGCCGCTCGGGCAGCACCGATTGGAGCGCGACCAGCTCGGGCGGTCGGCCGTCGGCGTCGCGCAGCAGCAGCCACCAGGGGTACTCCCAGTTGTCGTTCTGCTCCACCAGGCCGATCCGTCGGGCACCGCTGTCGCGTACCGCCTCGGCCGCCCAGCGGAACTCGTCGGTCCACTGAGGTCGGCGCAGGAACCGGGTGTCCCACTCGCCGGTGGTGAAGACCGAACCCGAGCCCACCAGCCGACGCGGAAAGCCGTACGACACGGCCAGTACGCCGGCCAGCACGGAGGTGGCCAGCACGGTCACCGCCGCCAGGACGGCGATCGACCTGCGTCCGGGCGCACCGGCCGGTCCGACCCGCCTGCGGAACACGGCGTCCAGCCAGACACCCGCCAGCGGTACGGCCATCACCAGCGCGTACAGCAGCAGGCGGTTGCCCCACGGCTGCCACTTGATCATCGCGACGTGCAGCGCCACGGTGGCCGTCACCACCACCGCGTACCCCCGCAGCGACCCGGCGCGGTCCGGGCTGATCCGCCACGGCCGTGTCAGCGCGAACACCGCCCCCAGCAACGCCAGCCCTCCGGCGAGCGGGAACGCCACCCGGTCCTCGTCCGGGTACCAGGACGGCTCAGGAAAGACCTCCCGGCCGAACGTGATCTCCCGGTCCTGCGGGTCGACGCCGACCGCCTCGGCGCCGTTGACGATCGCCGCCGCGGTGACGGAGCGCACCGGCGCGAGTGGGGTGTCGAACGCGGTGTGCGCGATCCGCAGCCCGTTGACCAGGATGGCGAGAGGATCGTGCCGCTCCATCGGAATCGACTCGCGCAGCCGGGGCGGCCCGAGCGGGTGCCCGAACTCCACTGTGACCCGGGCCAGGAACGGGCCCACCACCGTGGCCGCGACCAGCAGGATCAGCGCCGAGGCGGCGACCGTCCGGGCGACCCCGACGGCCCGGGCGGGTGGGCGGGCGGCATCTGCCACCTCGCTGCTCGCGGCCCGCGGGCGCCGGACCAGCCGGAGCTGCGCCAGCCCCCAGAGCACCAGCAGCGGGCCCACTCCGATCAGTCCGCTCGTCTTCGTCACCGCGGTAAGGCCGGTGGCGGCGCCGAGCCCGAGCAGCGTGCCCAGTCCGGTACGTCGGTGCAGCCCGTCCAGCGCCAGGGTCGCCGCGCAGGCGACCCAGGCGGCGACCACCAGATCGGTCTGGGTGCTGGTCGCCTGCAGCACCACCATCGGCGTGGTGGCCAGGACGAGTGCGGTGAGCAGTTGGGCGCGTCGGCCGCCGCCGAGTTGGGCGGCGACCCGGGCGGCCGCGAGCAGGCAGAGCACCCCGGCCCCCCACTGCACCAGGTTGTACAGCCCGTCGCCGCCGGTCAGCAGGCGCAGGTGCAGCAGCAGGTACTCCGCGCCGGGTGGAATGGTCACCTGCCGGTGGATCGCGGTCGGCCAGAACTCGAGGCCTCCCTGGAGGACCCAACGCTCCACCTTGGGCAGGTGGTACGTCTGCGAGTCGAAGTTGTTCGGCTCGGCGAGCAGCGCGACCAACAGTTCGATCAGGAGCAGCCCGGCCACCGCGCAGGCGAGCAGCCGCTCGCCCCGGCTCGCCGTACGCCAGTGCCGGACGAGCCGAGCCCGCCGGCCCAGGCGGTCCGGGTCGGTGGAGGAGTCGGTGGTCGCCGGGTGCGTGCCGCGCGGGGACCGAACGTCGACGGTGTCGGTCGTCGGTGCGGTGACGCCCACCAGCGCCTGCCGTGGTGCGGCGGCTCGCATCGCCCCATTGCGTGCGGCGTCCCGACGATGGCGCCAGCCCGCCGCCAACGCGGCGACGGCGAGGAACAGTAGCCAGGCGACGGCGAATGCGGCTGGCGTCAGCGCGTGCAGCGTGCCGAGCACCTCGACCGTGAGCACCGCGAAGGCTCCGGTAACCAGCGCCGCTCGGACCACCGCGAGCCGTAGCGGTGCCGTCACGGCATCACGCGGTCTGGTGGCGCGGACGAGCAGGAGCATCGCGGCGACAGGCGCCACCGCGAGCAGGGAGCCAGCTGCCGACATGGCGGGAAGTAAACACCATTCAGATGGCCGCGCCACGCCGGACGCCCTATGGTAGGGGCCACCCTCGCGCTGACCAGCCAGGCTACGCTAGGCGCGACAGTCGTCCCCACCGTGGAGATTTCCGTGAAGCTCTCGATCCTCATGCCGGTCTACAACGAGGAAGATCGCATTGCGGATGCCCTCAAGCAGGCGCTCGCGGTCGACTACCCGTGCGAGATCGAGCTGGTCGTGGTGGACGACGGTAGTCGTGACGGGACCGCCGAGGTCCTCGACCGCGCCGACGACCAGCGAGTCCGGGTCATCACCCACCAGCGCAACGCCGGAAAGGGCGCGGCCATCAAGACGGCCGTCGACAACGCCGAGGGCGAATACATGGTCATCCTCGACGCCGACCTGGAGTACGACCCGCAGGACATTCCCAAGCTGCTCGACCCGGTGCTCGATGGACGGGCCACCGTGGTCTATGGCAACCGCACCTTCGGCAGCCACAGCGCCTACAGCTTCTGGTACGTGATCGGCAACAAGGGCGTCACCATGGCGGCCAACCTGCTCTTCAACTCCTACATCGGCGACTTGGAGACCTGCTTCAAGCTGATGCCGGTGGCGCTCTACCGTTCCCTCGACGTCCGCTCCCGCGGCTTCGGCATGGAGGCCGAGGTGACCGGGAAGCTGCTGCGCCGGCGGATCCGCCCCTACGAGGTGCCGATCAGCTATCGGGCTCGGGGGCGCGAAGAGGGCAAGAAGATCACCTGGAAGGACGGCGTCGAGGCCATCTGGATCCTCGGCCGCGAGCGCACCCGCCGGCCTCCCTCCGCGTCGATCCGCTGATCTGAACAGCGCCGCGACCTGACGGCCCGCGCGTGTCGCTGCCACCACCTCCCCGACGCAGGGCGTGGTGGCGGTGGTCATCGTCGTGCCGGTAGCCTGCAAGTTGAATTCAACTTCAACTCAAGGCAGCAGGATGAACGAATCCCTGACCATCGGCCAGCTCGCCGCACGCAGCGGCGTGGCACCGTCCGCGCTGCGGTTCTACGAGCGGCTCGGTCTGATCCGCGCGGAGCGTACCGGCGGCAACCAGCGCCGCTACGCCCGCTCCGAGCTGCGTCGGGTGGCGTTCATCCGGATCTCCCAGCAGGTCGGCATCTCGCTCGACGAGATCCGCGCCGCCCTCGACTCGCTGCCCGCCTCGCGTACACCGACCGCCTCGGACTGGGCCCAGCTCTCCAGCGTCTGGCGGGAGCGGCTGAACGAGCGGATCCGGCTGATGACGAAGCTCCGCGACGACCTGGACAGTTGCATCGGCTGCGGCTGCCTGTCGTTGCAGCGTTGCGCCCTCTACAACCCCGGCGACAGCCTGGCCGGCGAAGGGCCGGGTGCCCGGCTGGTGCTGCCCCGTACCGAGGCCGAGCCGGAGGCCCTGCCCGATACCCGGGCCGAGCGGGAGGCCGACGTCAGGACGTCGTGAGCAGCACCTTGCCGAAGTGATCGCTGCTCTCGACCAGCCGGTGCGCGTCGGCGGCCGCCGCCATCGGCATCCGCCGCTCCACGATCGGCCGGATCTGGCCGGCCTCGACCAGCGGCCACACCTCATCGCGTACGCCCCAGACGATCGTCGCCTTCTCCGCCAGCGGCCGTGCCCGCAGGGTGGTCGCGGTGATCGTGGCCCGCTTGGTCATCAGCGCGCCGAGATCCAGCTCAGCCTTGCGCCCGCCCTGAAGACCGATCACCGCCAGCCGACCGCCGGTGGCGAGCGCGGCGACGTTATGAGCCAGGTAGCCGGCACCCACGATGTCGAGGATCACGTCCGCGCCCCGGCCGTCGGTGAGTCGACGTACCTCCTCGACGAAGTCCTGCTCGGAGTAGTCGATCGCGTGCGCGGCACCAAGCTCCCGCAGCCGGTCGTGCTTCGCGGCCCGGGCGGTCGTCAGCACGGTGGCGTCGAGGGCCACGCCGAGCTGGACCGCGAAGGTGCCGATGCCGCTGCCCCCACCGTGCACGAGCAGGGTCTCACCGGAGCGCAGCCCCGCCAGCTGCACCACGTTCGACCAGACCGTGCAGGCCACCTCCGGCAGCGCCGCGGCGTCGACCAAGTCGACGCCGACCGGCGCCGGCAGCAACTGCCCGGCGGGCACCGCCACGCGCTCGGCGTACCCGCCGCCGGCCAGCAGCGCGCAGACCTCCTGCCCGACCTGCCAGTCGGCCACGTCGGAGCCGATCGCGCTGATCACCCCGGAACACTCCAGCCCGAGGTACGCGGGTGCACCCGGCGGCGGCGGATAGTGCCCCTGCCGTTGCAGCAGGTCCGCCCGGTTGACCGCGCTGGCCCGCACGTCCACGACCACCTCGTGGGGGCCGGGCTCGGGGTCGGGCACCTCGGCCCACACCAGTGCTTCGGGTCCGCCGGGCTCCGGGACGGTGATCGCGTGCATGGATCAGTCTTACCCGATCCGCGCCGCCGTCCACGCGGCGGGCGGTAAGTACCCGCCGGCGCTGCCGCCCTCACTCGTCCCGGACGGCCGACATGGCACACTATGCACGGCCGCACACCTCCGGGGCGCGGTCCGGGAGGGTTCGCCTAGTGGCCGATGGCGCTGGTCTTGAAAACCGGTAAGGGGGCAACCTCTTCGTGGGTTCGAATCCCACACCCTCCGCTCTGTGAGCAGTGATGGGCCGCCTTCTCGAACTCGTCCACGAGGGCGCGGCAGCGGCGACGGTCGACCGAGGGTTCGATCGGAACGTTCCCGGTGCTGGCCACCACCGGACGGCACCGCGAGACGGCGACGCGCACCGTCCCGAGGGCGAGGTGGTCCAGCGGGGCGAAGCGGACCCGCTCGCCGGCCTTGGTCCGGCCCGCGCTCCCTCACTCCTGGTCGTCCGGCTCCCGGCGCTGCTGGCGGATCTTCTCGTCGGCCAGTCGCTGGACGGCGCGGCGGCGCTCCTCGGCAATCGCCCGCTCGTCCGGCCGGTGCCGGAAGGCGGTCACGACCGCTGCGAAGAAGTCACGCCACATGCTGGTCAAGAGATTTCTCCTGGAACGTTTGCCTGGAACCAACGGTAATGAGACGAACGGCGCATCCGCACCTGCCGCTTCCGGTCGATTGCTCCGGCGCGGCAGGGTAAGAAGATCACAGGACGTTCGCGCGCACATCGGAAGGACGCGTCTCGATGACCTTGGAACGACCGATCGCCCCGGACCCGTACGAACTGCTGCCGACCGTGCCGTCGTTCACGCTCACCAGCGACGACGTGCAGAACGGCGAGCCGATGGACGTACGGCACGCGCACCCGAGCATGGGCGGTGAGAACCTCTCCCCACAGCTCACCTGGTCGGACTTCCCGGCCGGCACCAAGAGCTTCACGGTCACCTGCTTCGACCCGGACGCCCCGACCGGCAGCGGGTTCTGGCACTGGGTGCTGGTCAACGTGCCGGCCGGCGTCACGCAGCTACCGCGCGGCGCCGGTGCCGCGGGTGCCGATCTCGGCGGGGCCTTCCCGGTCCGCAACGACTACGGCGAGCAGGGCTACGGCGGCGCCGCGCCGCCGAGCGGGGACCGGCCGCACCGGTACGTCTTCGCGGTGCACGCCCTCGACGTCGACCGCCTGGACCTGACCCCGGACGCCACCCCGGCGTACGTCGGGTTCAATCTGGCGTTCCACACCCTGGCTCGGGCGGTCATCCGCCCGACTTTCCAGAGCAAGTGAGTTGAATCCGCTCTGCCCGTGATCCACCGATGGCCGGCCTCGCTACGCAGGGGCCGCCATCGTGGGATCACGGGGAGCGTGCGTGATCAGGCCGGGACGCGGGCCACGGCGAAGACGGACTGCCCGAACGGAGGGCGGGCCAGCTGCTCGGCGGCCTTCGTCGCCGGAAGTACGAACGCGTCGTAGATCTTGACCATCGGGCCCTCCTTCGGCATGAGCCGGAAGACCTTCGTCGCCATGAAGTACCCGAGCAGGCCGAGCGCGTTGGCGTAGTGGATCTTCTCCACCGTCAGTCCGGCCTCGGTCATCGCCGCCGCGAGCGTCTTCTTCGTGTACCGGCGGACGTGTCCGGTGGCGATGTCCGCCGGGCTCATGGCGAACTGGAAGGCCGGCACGATGATGATGACCGCGCCGCCCGGTCGGACCAGGTCGCGCATGCTGCTCAGGGCCAGCACGTGGTCCTCGATGTGTTCGAGCACGTTGTACGAGACCGCCGCGCTGTAGTCCCCGCGCTCGGAGTGTGGCAGCAGCATCTCCCGGACGTCGATGTTCGGCTGGTCGGCCAGCCGCTCCTTCAGCCGGACGAGGCGGTCCGGGTCCGCCTCGGTGGCGGTGAACCGAGGGGCGTGCTCGGCCCACTCCAGTGCGTAGTCGCCCAGGCCGCTGCCGATCTCGATCGGATTGTCTCCCAGGTACGGCACGGCCAGCTCGACGAACCAGCGGCGGTGGTTGACCGCGGTCGCGAGACCCTCCAGCACCTCGGACTGGACGCGCTGATCACCAGTGATTTCTGCCATGCGTCGATTCCTCACGGTATGAACTCGACCCGCGCCTGGACCGACAGAGTGAATCATCCGCGCGGACGGCAGAAGAATCGGGGGAACCTGATGGCCGAAATGCGGTCGGGGGGTGGCGCGTGATCGGCGGTTGGCGAACCCGGCACATGGTACGGCAGTACCCCGAAACGTGTCACGTGCACGCCTTAGGCTGACTACGCTCCGAATTGTTATGACTACTCCTGACCCGGGCGAACCCAAAGGCGGCTCCGCGGCCGATGGGGCGGAGGGTGTCGACCGGGGGGAGCGCGCGGCGCGGGGGCGCCGGATCGACGTCCTCGCCGTGCTGAGCTTCGTGGCGCTGGGCTTTTGGGTGACCGCGCGGCTCTGGCTCGACCCGCGCAACGGTATTCGGGACAACCGGTCGGATCAGGCGCAGTTCGAGTGGATGATGGCGCACGGTGCGCGAGTGGTCACGCAATTCGCGTACCCGTTCCACTCGGATCGGATGAATGTGCCGGACGGCGTCAATTTGGCGGCAAATACGTCCGTATTATCCGTTTCATTGCCGCTTACGCCGATCACCCTCCTGTTCGGGCCTCGCACCTCGTTCCTGCTCTTTCTCACCTTCGGAATGATCGCGACCGGGACCGCCTGGTATTTCTTTTTCTCCCGCGTGCTGGTCGGCTCGCGCGGGCCGGCCTGGCTGGGCGCGGCGTTCTGCGCGTTCGCGCCGGCCATGGTGTCCCACGCGAACGCGCATCCGAACATCGTGTCCCAGTTCGTGGTCCCCCTGATCATCTGGCGGACCCTGCGCCTCGCCGAGTCGGACCGCTGGTTGCGCAACGGCGTACTGCTCGCACTGGTGATCATCTGGCAGGCGTTCCTCAACCTCGAGATACTGCTGATGACCGCGATCGGGCTGGGCGTCGTGCTGGTGGTGTTCGCCATCGGCCGCCCGGACCTACGACAACGGGCCCGCCCCTTCCTCGCCGGTCTCGGGGTCGCCGCCGCCGTCGCTGTGGTGGCGCTCGGGTACCCGCTCTACGTGCAGTTCTTCGGCCCCGGGTCGTACACCGGGCTGTCCCGGCTGATCCGGGGCTACTCGAGCGACCTCGCGTCGTTCGTGGCGTACTCCCGCGAGTCGCTGGCGGGCAACGCCCGTACCTCCGAGGGACTGGCGAAGAATCCGACCGAGGAGAACAGCTTCTTCGGCTGGGCGCTGGTGGTGCTGGTGATCGCCCTGATCTGGTGGCTCAGACGTAACCTGCTGGCGCTCGCCCTGGCCGTACTCGGCCTGCTCTTCGCGGTGCTCTCACTCGGCCGGGAGGTGGTCCTCGACGGCCGGGAGACGGGTGTGCCGAGCCTCTGGGCTCCCCTCGAGGACCTGCCGATCCTGCACTCGGTGGTGCCGACCCGGTGGGCGCTGGCCCTGACGCCGATCATCGGACTCCTGCTCGCGCTCGGTGCCGAGTGTGCCCGGAAGCTGGCCGTACGGCATTCGAGCGCGCGACCCGGGATCCGCTTCTGGACGGTGACGGTGCTCGCCATGGCCCTGCTGCCGATCCTGCCCACCCCTCTGCCGGCGACCCACCTCAACCCCATCCCGAGCTTCGTCACGTCCGGTGCCTGGCGCCCGTACGTGGCAGGCGGTCGAAGCGTGGTCACGCTGCCGCTGCCGGACACCAACTACGCCGAGCCGTTGCGCTGGTCGGCCGTCACCCGGCTGGAGATGCCGCTGGCCCGCGGCTACTTCCTCGGGCCGGACGACCGGCCGCACGCGGAGGAGCGGGGAACGGCTCTCTTCACCGCCCCGCCCCGCCCCACGAGTAGTTTCTTCACCGTGATCCGGCAGACCGGCGCGGTGCCGCCAATCACCCCGCAGAGCCGGGTGAACGCGGTCGACGACCTGCGGTACTGGCGGGCCGGTGTGGTGATCCTCGGACCGCACCGGCAGGCGGAGGCGCTGCGTCGGGGGATGACCGAGCTGACCGGGATCCAGCCGGTTTTCACACGCGGTGTCTGGCTCTGGGACATCCGTCCGCTGACCGACTGAAGCCGCTCGCGGATGCCGTCGGGTGCCTGTCGGACGAGACCGCCCGGTCAGGCCTGACTGACGCAGCAGCCTCGGCAGATCTTCGGCTGCGGCAGGGTGAAGGCCAGGCAGCAGGTGCGCCGCTGCACCGTCGGCTCGCCGCCCGGGCCGGGCACCAGTTCGACCAGATCCTGAAGGCCGAGGGCGTCGAGCAGGGTGGCGATCGTGTCCGCCGACGAGCCGGGCAGCACGTCCGCCGCCCGCAGGAGCCCGTTCGAGATGCCGGAGGCAACCGAGCCGAGGAGCGTACGGGTGCCGATCCGTACCTGCGTCTGGATCGCCTCGATCATCGGCAGCAGGTGGGCGTCCAGCAGCGAGGTGCGCAGCGCGTCGAGCAGCTCGGCCTCGTCGGCCACGATCCGCACCCCGGGACCGCCGGTGAGGGCCAGCGGGTCACCGGGGAGCACCGCCACGGTGGTCGAGTGGCGCAGCCCGAAGGTGAGCAGCGGACGGCGATCCTCGAAGTGGACCAGGACGTCGGACGGGTCGAGCAGCGGTACCCGTCGGGCTGAGGCCCAGCCGAGCGCCACCGGCAGGGCACTCCAGTAGCTGTACGACTTCCAGGCCAGTGCGGCGCAGGCGTGCGGAGTGCCGCCCCACTGCTCGGCGGCGGCTTGCAGGAGATCCGGCAGCCGGGTGCCGTCGATCAGGGCGGTGGCCGGGATCCAGCCGATCTCGTCGGTGACCGTCAGGCCGGGCGCGAGGCTCGGGACGTCGTCGGTGCCGAACATGGCGCGCAGAGCCGCCGTGACCGGAGCCAGCGGGGCGGCCGCGAGGGCGCGGCTCGGCATCACCGCTGTCACTCGATCATCCCCCGTACCCCCGTGAAGTCCGTTCAGCTAAGGCTAGCCTAACCACAGATCCCCGCTCCCGGGAAGGTCGGACCCGGCGGATGTCGAGGCATCGGTCACCTTCCGGGCTCTCTGTCTCCGCAGGCGGCAACGTCACGTGCCCGCCGTTGATACCCCTGCGGGTACCGGAAAAACGCACCGTCTGCCCGACCGGGCGGCAGAGAATCGACGGTCGTCGGTGAATTGTCAAGCAGACTGTCGGCAACATGGCAGTTCCGTGTTTGTCCGGCCACGGAACGTGAAACTGATACTCCCGGCCACGAGGAAGCCGATGACCACCTCACCCCTCGATCGCGCTGTCGACTCCTTTGCCGCCGAACTCGCCCGCCAACGAACCGGGCGGGGGCTGTCCAAGAAACAGTTGGCCGTGCTGATGGGCTTCGACCCGTCGTACGTCAGCCACGTCGAGGGCCGGCGACACCGCCCGACCGAGGATTTCGCCCGCCGGGCAGAAGCCGTCCTGGAGGCCGGCGGCGCGATCTGGCAGCGCTTCCGTGAGTACGACGACGCGCGGCAGGCCCGCAACGGGCAGGCGCACCGTGAACTGCCCCTGCCCGGGCAGTGGCTTCCCCCCGGCACCGGCCTGATCGTCGAGCGCGAATCCGCCACTCTCAGCCACACCGACGGGGGCTACCGGTGCGTGATCCGGCGGCAGCTCTACAACGCCGGCACCGAGCCGGTCACCCGCTACCTGGTGCGGGTGGCGGTCGACCGTTACCCGAACGACCCGGGCCGTTCGAACCGGCACCACCGGGAACACCCGCTCACCTTCGCGGAGCTCCAACTGCGTGCGTACCGGGACGACGGCGGCGAGCGGGAGCCGATGCACTGGCGAGCCAAGCACGATCGGGACGCCTTCAAGGAGGTATGGCTCCTCTTCGACAACGGCGATCGGCGTTTCCCGCTCTACCCGGGCGACCGGGCCACCATCGAGTACACCTACCGGGTCGGTGCGGAGAAGTGGGGACCCTGGTTCCAGCGCGCCGTCCGGTTACCCACCCGGCACCTCGCCGTACGCCTGGATCTGCCGGCGGCCCTCGACCCACAGGTCTGGGGCGCGGAGACCTCACTCTCGGCGGAGGAAGGCCCGCTACGCACCCCGGTGCAGCGGCACGACGAGGGCGATCGCGTGATCTTCGAGTGGGAGACCGCGGACCCGCCGCTGAACGCCCGCTACCGGATGCAATGGCGGTTCCGGGCCCGGCCGGAGCCGGAGCACGACACCCCGCCGAACGGCCGGATCCGCCCGAGCGACCGGATGCGGGCGCTGGGCGTGGTACAGCGCGGTGACGACCTGCTGCGGCAGGCGGCCCACCCGTTCGACCTGCCCGCCGAGGAGTCGGCCGCCAGGAAACTGGTCGACCGGCTCAGCGCGACCCTCGTACGCCTCGACGAACTGCATCCGTTCAGCAAGGGCGTCGGGATCGCCGCGCCGCAACTCGGCGTCGTCCGGGCGGTGGCCGTGGTCCGGCCCCCGGACCGGAACGCCGAACCCGTCGTGCTGCTCAACCCGCGGGTGGTCGACGTCTCGCCCGACACGGACGAACAGTACGAGGGTTGCCTTTCCTTCTTCGACCACCGAGGTCTCGTACCCCGGCCGCTGCGGCTCGACGTGGAGCACGCCCAGTGGGACGGCGGCCGGATCATCACCTCGTTCGAGTTCGGGATGGCGCGGCTCGTCGCGCACGAGATCGATCATCTGGAGGGGCGGCTGTATCTCGACCGGATGACGCCCGGTGTGCCGCTGGTCCCGGTGGAGGAATACCGCGAGACCGGCCGGCCATGGCGGTACTGACTTCCGCATCCGGGTGTCGAGCCCGATGCGGGGGCGGGGGCCGGGGTGCGTGCCCCAGGGGGCAGGGGCACGCACCCCGGATGGGGGGAGGAAAGCCTCAGATCTCGCCGAACGTGTCGTACCGGATGCGCGGCGGCGGCACGTCGTCGGCCGCGAGCACCCGCAGCGTCGAGCGGACCATGGGGGCCGAGCCGGAGACGTAGCAGTCGTGCGTCGTCCACGGGCCGTACCGGCCGAGCACGTCCGCGATGTCTCCCAGCTCGCCGTCGAAGTCCGGGTCCTCGCTGCACGCAGGCGTGACGGAGAGCCACGGGTGAGCGGCCACCAGTTCGCGGAGCCCGGGCAGCCCGTACAGGTCGGACTCCTGGCGGGCACCGTAGAAGACGTGCACCCAGCGGGTGCGGTTGTAGCTGGCCAACTCCTCCACGAGCGCCTTGATCGGCGCGAGCCCGACCCCACCGGCCACACACAGGATGTCGCGTTCCGAGGCGCGGTCCAGGGTCATCGAGCCCATCGGAGCGGCGAGTCGGAGCAACTCGCCCGGCTTCACCCGCCGAACCAGCGCCCCGGACACCCAGCCGGCGTCGGCGGACCGGACGTGGAACTCCAGCACGTTCTCGTCGTTAGGGGCGTTCGCCACCGAGTACGTCCGCCACACCCTCGGGTGGTAGCGCGGCACCTCCAGGCTCAGATACTGGCCGGCCTTCCACGGCAGCGGGTGCTGGAGCGCGCGCACGGTCAGCACCGCCGTGTCGGTGCCGTGCCGCTCGTGGGTCAGCACCTCCGCATGCCAGAACGGCGGGTTCCCGTCGGCCGCCGCCCCGGCCAGCATCTTCTCCGAGATCGCCGCGTACGCGTCCCGCCACGCCTGGTCGTACTCGAGGTTCCAGCCGTCGCCCGCGGTGCTGCGGAGCGCGTCCATGAGAGCGACACCCATCGTCGCGTAGTTCTCCGCCTCGACGTGGTACTTGCGGTGGTCGCGGCCGAGCGCGCGGAGATACTCGTCGAAGCTCTCCGGATCGCCGATGGTGTGGATCGCCGTGATGACCGCTTCGAGCAACCGGTCACCCTGCCCACGCATCTGCACCGGGAAGAGCTGCCGCAGCTCCGGGTCGAGCAGGAACAGTCGGGCGTAGAAGTGCTCGCTGAGCCGCTCCCGGTGCTCCTCGACCAGGGTCCAGCTCTCCTTGAGCAACCGCTCGAAGTTCTCCATGCCGACTCGCTCCCTCTCCTGACGGCGAATGGGGCGAACACAGAATCTCCACGGAGCGTGTTGACCGGTCGCACAGAATGTGCGATCAGCTCACAAGGGCTCCTCGGGCGGCCGCCGCACGCCCGCATCGGGCAAAGTGGTGCGGTGACCCTTGAGCTCACCCGCCCGGTGTCCCGCCGGATGCTGGGGACCGAGACGCTGCTGGTCCTCGGCCTCTCCCTCGGTCAGTCCGCCGTCTACGCGGTCGTCTCGATCATCGCGAAGCTGACCGCACACGGGGGCCTCGCCAAGCAGACCGCCGCGCTGAACACCTCCGCGTCCACCCGGCCGTATCTCGACCTGGCGTACCAGCTGCTCGGGATCGTGTTCGCGCTGCTGCCCGTACTGCTCGCCGTACACCTGCTGAGCCGGGACCCCGGCGACCCGGCCCGGACGCTCGGCCTGGACGCCCGACGGCCCGGTTCGGACCTGGTCCGCGGCGCCGGCCTGGCCGCGCTGATCGGTCTGCCGGGGCTGGCGCTGTTCTGGGCGGCGGCGCAGCTCGGCATCAACGCCACCCTCGTGCCGGCCGCGCTGCCCGACGTCTGGTGGGCCGTGCCGGTGCTCATCCTCGCCGCCGCGCAGAACGCCGTGCTGGAAGAGGTGATCGTGGTCGGCTACCTGGTCACCCGGCTGCGGCAACTCCAGTGGCGGATCGGCGCGGTCATCGCGGCCAGCGCGCTGCTGCGCGGCAGCTACCACCTCTACCAGGGCTTCGGAGCGTTCCTCGGCAACGCCGTGATGGGCGTGGTGTTCAGCCTCTTCTACCTGCGCACCCGTCGGGTGATGCCGCTGGTGGTGGCGCACACCCTCCTCGACGTGGTCGCCTTCGTGGGCTACGCACTGCTGCCCGAGTCGTGGTTCGACTGGCTCTGACCCGCCCCGCGGGCGCACCTTTGGCCGCCCGCGACCTCAGCCGGCGTCAGCGCCTGCTCGTCGGTCGGTGAACATCGCCGCCGGTCAGCCGCCGCGCGGTGGGCGGTAGGCCGTGATCGCGCGGGCCGCCAGGCGTTCCGCAGCCGCCGCGTCGCCGGCCGCCGCCGCGAGCACCGCCGCGCCCGGGAGCAGCCGGGACGCCAGCCGCAGCGCCAGCCACCCGGCGGCCTGGGCGGCGAGTGGCGCCGCCAGCCGCCACGCCGCCTCCACCACGCGCGGCCAGGGCGCGTCTCCCGGTCCGTCCAACGCCCGCGCCGCGTCCAGAGCGGTACGCGCGCTCTCCGCATCCGGGTGCACCTGGGTCAGCACCAGCAACTCGACCGCCCGATCCGGATGGGCCGGGTCGCGGTCGTACGCCGCCGCGAGGTGCAGCACCAGGTTGGCCTGGGTCCAGAGCACCGAAGTGAGCTCGGCCAGCGGGGCGAGGGCTCCGGCGAGCGCCGAGGCGGCCCCGCCCGCGCCCGCCAGCCGGACGAACCGCCGGGTGGCGAGCCGGGCCAACCCGTCCGGCGACGCCTCGGGGTACGTCGAACGCAACTGCTCGGCCCAGTCCCGTGCACTCGGGCCGAGCGCCTCCACCGCGGCCAGGGCCAGCAACTCCGGCGCGAAGCCAGGGTGGCCGAGCACCCGCGCGGTGGCCACTCGGAGACCGGACGATTCGGCAGCCGGAGCCGGTACGCCGGAAAGCTCCTCTCGCGGAGCTGTGGCCTGCGGCTGCGCCTGCGGTTCCGCGGTCGCGACCTGCACGGATGACGGGGACGACTTCTCCGGCGCGCTCCTGCGCGAGGCGGGCACCTTCCGGGCAACGGCCTTCTTCGCCGGGGTGCTCTTCGCGGCGGGCGTCGTCTTTGCTGGGGTGCTTTCTTGGGCGGTCGCCGTCTTCGGCTCGGCTGCCGCCGCCGGTGCCGCCTTCTCGTCGCTCCCGACGCGGGCCGCCGGCGGGTCCGGCTCTGCGGGCCCGGTCTGCGCGGGCGCAGACTTCCGGACCGGCGTCCGTTTCGTCCCGGAGGCCGCCTTCCGTGCCTTCGGTGCCCTGGTCGCCGCCGGCCCCTGCCGGTCACCCGCCGGCTGATCTGCCGCCGTTGCCGTTGGGTCCGCCGTCGTCGTCGGGTCGAGCGTTGCCGTCGGATCGGGCGTTGCGGTCGGGTCGGGCGTGGCCTCAGACACGGACGTCGCCGCCGGCCGGTTCGCTGCTGCCGTCGCCGGCGCGGTAGTGGCCGGGGCGCGGGTGGCCGGGTTCGCCCTGCCGCCGGCCGTGGGCGGGGAGGACTGGGACGGCAGCGGGCCGTCTGGCTCGGGCGGCTGGAACAGCACGGCCGGGGCAGCCTTCGCACGGCGGGATCTTGCGGGCGGTGCCGGCGGGGGTGCCGGCTCGGCGGCTGCCGGTGGGTCGCCGGGCGGCGTGAAGGTCGCCTTGGCGGATGACCGCCGCCGGGCCCCGTCAGCAGGCTCGCGGCGGGTCGGCTCGCTCGGGGGCTGCTCCTGCATATCGATGGAGCGTAGCCCTGTCCACGCCAGCGCACAGCGTGGAAGTACGCCGAGGCAGACACCGGACGGAGTTTCCCGAGGATGCCGCTTTGCCCCCGGCGGGTGCTGCCCTGTATCCTCGGGCGCGGTGACTTGCGGGTCACCGAGGAGACTTCGCCTAGTCTGGTCTATGGCGCCGCACTGCTAATGCGGTTGGGGTCTTAAAGCCCCTCCCGGGTTCGAATCCCGGAGTCTCCGCGCGAAAGTCGGTCGTGTAGGCTGGCTGAGCACGAGCGCCCGTAGCTCAATGGATAGAGCATCTGACTACGGATCAGAAGGTTAGGGGTTCGAGTCCCTTCGGGCGCACAGCAGGTCAAGGGCCGGTTTCCCGTCACGGGAGATCGGCCCTTGATCGTGTTGACCCCCACGGCTGGCCCTACGCCATGTCGCCGACCTCGACGAGCAGCCGGGGGCGCCGGAGGAGGCCGATGCCATGCAGGTCCATCAGGGTGGTGCCGGTGGAGGCGACCAGTTCCTTCAGTTCCTTGTCGGTTTCCTTAGAGCGTTGGTAGAACCCTTCAAAGGTCGCTGATCAGCTCCGCGGCGACCCGACGCCGGGCCTTGCCGACCACGTCACGGGGCCTGACCGTGGCCAGCAGCGCTTTGGCCTGGGCGGCGGACAGGCTCTTCTTCGCTCCGCCGGATGAGTTCGAGGAGCAGTTGGTGCAACTGGGAGACCACGCGGGTGTGGTCCTCACCGAGAGGTGTGGGCGTCGGTGGCATCAGTCTTGCGGCCGTAGCCGGCGGCGAACACCCGACCCCGGGCGGACAACTTCGGTGGCACGTCCACAACCTGCTCGCCATCGGCCAGCAACCAGGTAGCGATGTGGCGATGCCCTGGCAGCCCTCGGTCGCCCACACCCGGTTTTGCCATTGCTTGGCGTACTTCCTCATCGCCGCGTAGCGGTCCCGGCCCGTGTCGAGGCCGCCCGCGCCGCGCGGCCGGTTGAGCACGCTCTTCCAAACTGACGCTACCCACCCAGAATGGCGGGGGCGGCACAGGGCGATCAGCGGGTTCACTGCGCCGGGTGGATCATGCAGGATCAGCCTTCGAATCGGAGCGCCGGGACGTGGAGGCATTGGCTATGGACCCCGAGGAAGCTGAGCAGCACGCAAGGATGAGGTTCCTCCGCGCCGGTATTGCGTTCTTCCGCGTCGGGCAAGTGGCTGCGTGGGTGGGAGTCGTCTACGCCCTCGTAGCGTTGATGCAGCGGGTCATCGGCTAGGACCGGCGGCTCAGTCGTAGGAGCCGCCGTCCATTCGGATGGTGGCGCCGGTGATGTAGTTCGAGACCGGGCTGGCGAGATAGGCGACGAGGTCGGCGTAGTCGCGGGGGTATCCGATGCGGCCGGCATCGGTCCCGGCGCGGATCGGGGTGGCGTTGCGCTCGACTTCTTCCCAGGTCTCGCCCCACCCGTTGGCGCGTCCGAGCTCCATCAGATAGTCACGGGTGGTGGGGACGAGGATGCCCCCAGCTGCGATGGCGTTGGAGGTCACGCCCGTCTCGGGATACGCCACGACCCCCACGTACAGGGGTCGGCGGAGGTAGCGGGAACGGCTGATCGATGACGAGCACCGGGGTACGACGCGACACCAGACTGTCGAAGCGGGCGACGCTGCTGGAGTTGTTCCTCGACGTCTTCTACGTGGCGATGTTCGCCCAGTTGTCGATGCAGTTCGCCAAGGACCCGAGCCGGCGTGGGTCGGGACAGAACCTCTTCTGCTGGTCGCCTGGTGGACCTGGTCGGTCACTTCGCTCGCCACCGAGTCCTACGATCCCCGGTTCCCTTATCGTCGGTGGCCCAGTCCCGTTCCTGCTCGGGCGAATGGGCTCCGAGTACGCGCTCCTGAAGCACGAGGTCGTTCACGTTGACGGCGTCGGCCATGGCCTTGGCGCCCCGGTCGTTCAAGTGCATGCCGTCGCCGCTGTCGAAGGCGGGGTGGATGTGGTCGGGCGCCTGCGGGTCCGCGACCGCCCTGGCCACGTCGAAGAAGCCGTCGAAGACGTCCGTCGTGCGGATCCAGTCGTTCACCTCCCGCCGGACGGCGAGGCCCTCCGGCGTGCTGATCGGAGCGCCACCGAAGGCACCGATGGTGCCGCCGAGGATCTTCAGGCCGGCGGCGTGGGCGCGCCCGGCCAGCGTGGTGAAGCCCTCGATGAGGGCGTCGGCGGTCGGGAGCGGTTCGCCCAGCATGCCGGGAAGGACGAGGTCGTTGATGCCGAAGTGCACCAGTACGTGGGTCACGGCGGGAATCGAGAGGACATCGCGGTCGAAGCGCGCCAGCGCGTGTTCGCCGACCCCGTCGCGTAGCAGGCGGTTTCCGGCGATGCCTTGGTTGACGACCCACCCCCGCTCGAGTTGCCGGTTGAGGAAGTCGACGGAGCGACGGTTCGCGCTCGTCGTGGTGCCCACTCCTTCGAACCAGGAGTCGCCGAACGCGACGGCGATCGCGGTGTCCGGTGGGGCCAGCACGTCGACCCCCGAGATGTAGAACCGGCCTTCGACCTGGGTGGCCCGGGAAAATGCGGGAGACGTGACGTGGTTCCCGTCGACTATCCGGGCGACCTCCGCCGGTCGGTGGGAGTAGGTGGCCAGGCCGGTTTCGTTCGGGAGGGAGAGGCTGACGACCAGGTCGGTGCCGGCGGCCACGGGAAGATCGACCGGGTCGGAGACGATCTCCTCGCCCGCCGGCACGACGCACTGCTCGGCACCGCCGAAGCTGAGGGCAGTCTGCCGCTGACCGGTGACGGCCGTCGCGGCGGCGATGGTCAACGGGGTACGGCCATAGCGGTTCGTCAGGCGTACCCGGAAAGCTTCTCCACCGCCGGCCAGGTGCAGCACCTGACGTACGGTCTGGTCGGCGAAGCCACGGGGTTCGCTGAGTTGGAGCTGGTCGTAGGGGTTGATCACTGCGGTACGGAAACCGGCTGTCCAGATCATGATCGTTCCATCGGTCCAGGCCGCTCCTGCGGCGGTCGGGAAGGCAATTCGGAAGTCAGCACCGTGACAACCCTCACCCCATCCCCCTCAGCCCCCTCCACACGCGTCGTGATCATGAAGTTATTGCCGGCATATCGGGCGCAAGGTGGCAATAACTTCATGATCACCCAGGAGGGGTGTGATCAGCCCGGGAGGGGCGTGATCAGCCCGGGAGGGCCGTGATCAACCCGGGTGGGGTGGTGGGGTGGGGTGGTTGGGCGGGTGGGTAGTCCAGATATTGGACTATACGATGGTGGTGACGAAAGTACTGGAGGACCTCATGCCCACTGTCGAACTCACTCGCTTCCGCGTCGACCCGTCCCGCGAGGACGATCTGCTGCGCGCCCGGCCGCAGATGCTCGCCGATTTCCGGGCCGACCGCTCGGGTTTCATCGAGGCGCGTCTGGTGCGCCTCCCGAACGACGAGTGGCTGGACATCGTGCTCTGGGCGACGCCCGAGGACTTCGCCGCGTCGCGGGCCAAGGGTGCCAACCTCCCCGGAATCGCGGCGTTCTTCGACGCGATCGACGCCCTCGTCAGCGCGGAGGAGGGCACCTCTTTCTGACTGTCCGGCCGCGGTGAGTCGTCAGAGCCTGATGACGACGCGGCCGGCGGTGGTCGGGTCCTCGACCAGCTCATGGGCGCGGACTATCTCCGACAGCGGCAGCTCCGCTGCGATCGGATAGCGCAGGTCGCCCGCGACGAGGGCCTCGGTCAGCGAGCGGGCGGCCGCTTCGTTGGCCTCCTCGGGGAAGTCGTCGTTGCTGAGAAAGCGCACGGTGAGATTCTTGAAGGCGTACGGCCAGTACGGGATGCGCGGCGAGCTGTCACCAGTCGCGTACGTGGCGACCACCCCGTTGTAGGCGAGGATCTTCTCGTTCAGTTCGAGGTTCGCGTCGAAGGCCAGTTCGGCCACCCGGTCGACGGGTTTGCCGCCGGTCGCCTCCAGGATCCGTTCGGCCGTGTCACCGCTCGACACGTCGACGGCATGGTGGGCGCCGGCCGCGAGCGCCGCCGGGATCTGTGCAGCGTGCCGCACCGTGGCGACGACCGTGGCGCCGCCCCGCCGTGCCACTGCCACCGCGGCGCGTCCGACCGCGCCCAGCGCGCCCGTCACCAGGACGCGCCGGTCGGTCACCGGGCCGTCCGCGAAGATCGCGCGATGTCCGGTGATGCCGGGGATCCCGAGCCCGGCGGCCTGGTCGTCGGGTACTTCGAGTGGCAGCGGCACGGCGTGGGCGGCCGGCACGACCGTGTACTCGGCGGCCGTGCCGAACGGGCGGTACGACTGTGCGAGGTAGACCCAGACCCGCTCGCCGATCCGGGACGGGTCGACGCCTTCGCCCACCGTGTCGATGACGCCGCTGCCGTCGCCGTGTGGGATCACCCGCGGGAACGACATCGTCGAGCCCCAGTAGCCGCGGCGCTTGCCGATGTCGCCGATGTGTATGCCGGAGGCGGTTACGCGTACCCGGACCTCGCCGGGGCCGGGCTGCGGGTCGGGCATCTCGCCGAATCGCAGCACCTCGGCCGCCTCGCCCTGCTTTTCGTACCAGGCTGCGTGCATGTCCGATCTCCCCTGCCAACTTTAGTCCAATTTCTTGACCGTCCAAAACTATGACTAAATTTGGATGGTCGTCAAGCGGCTGGAGTGCCCCATCCGGCCCACGACAGGCCTGCCTGCTGACTCAACCGGTCGATGTGCATGGCAAGGGCCTGATGTACGCCCCGCGCGATGACATGTTTCGTCCCGCCTCGTCCCGGGAATGCCGCCGCCCGCCCCGGCACCGTGGAAGGGACAAGACCATGAGCGAAGCCCGCCCACCGTTTCCGCCGTTCGACCTCGACAGCGCGCTGGCCAAGGTGCAGGCCGCAGAGGATGCCTGGAACAGCCGCGACCCGCACCGAGTCAGCCTCGCCTACACGGAGGACTCCGTCTGGCGTAACCGGGAACAGTTCATCACGGGCCGCGCGGCGATCGTCGAGTTCCTCACCGCGAAGTGGGAGCGGGAGCTCGACTACGTGCTGCGTAAGAGCCTGTGGTGCTTCCGGGAGAACATGATCGCCGTCCGTTTCCAGTACGAGTCGCACGACCACGACGGCCAGTGGTTCCGGAGCTACGGCAACGAACTGTGGGAGTTCGACGACAATGGACTGATGCGCCGCCGTGAGGCCAGCATCAACGATGTGCCGATCAGTGCGGCCGATCGTCGCCTCTTCGGGCCGCGGCCGGAGGACGAGCGGGGCGCGGGTCACGACATCCCGCTGCAGTGACCACGGGGTGCCCCGCTGCGGCCGCCGATGATTGACTCGTTGAAGTCGGGGTGTCCGGGTCCGCCGGACCCCCGATTCGCCTGATCTCCGAGTCGATCACCGGCGGCGCACGGCGAGTGTCAGGGCAGCCGTGCCTGCAGGGTCAGCACCCGGGTCACCTGGATCGGGTTGAAGTTGTCGTCGCTGATCAGGTGGATCTCGGCCTTCCCGTTGCCGTGCCTGCGATCGACCGTCAGGGCCTCGTAGTTGTCGAGGAGCGGATTGATCTGCGGCTCAGGGCTGGTGGCCCCCAGCGTCGGGCAGTTGATCAAGTCTGCGACCAGTCGCTTGCCGATCACGTTCCGGGCGCCGGCGACGGAGAGGTTCGGGATCGAGGTGACGTCGCCGGCCCGGTCCGCGCCGGTCACCGCGTACAGCCGGACCGTGTTTCCGACGTTGGCGGTGAAGGCTGCTTCGAGCACCACGAACCGGCCGTCGCCGTACGGCGCGATCTCCGCGATCCGAAGCCCCTGGTCGACCTTGTACCCGATCTGCCGGTCCAGCTGGTAGCCGTGGTGCCGATCGGCCCGGTAGACGAGGATCCGCCGCCAGGCCGCCTCACCCGCCGGCGAGACGTCCCCGCTGAGGGTGTCCTCCATGGCGGCGTAGACGTACTGGCCGTCGGGGGAGATGCCGAGCCCCTCGAGGGTGCCGTTGTCGCTGGCCTCCCCCGCGGGGGAGACCCGGAAACGTGCCGGCACCGGCAGTTCGCCGCGCTCCACGCCGTCGCGTCCGAAGATCCGGATCGAGGGCTCGGACTCGGAGCTGACGAGGAACCGGCCGTCAGGCAGGACGGCGAGCCCCTCGGCGTCGAAGTTCGTGCCGTCGTACGGGGTGCCGTCCGCCTTGGTCAGCAGGGTCGAACCGGTGACGCGTGGGTTGCCGGGATCCTGGAAGAACCACAGCTGGGCGGGGAGCGTGCCGCTGCGGTCCACCACCGAGACGTAACCGTGACTGCGCTCGTCGTAGGTGATGGCGGATAGTCCACCGACCTGCACGCCCTTGACGGTGACCTTGTCCAGGGCGTCGCTGAACCCGACCGCTCTGGTCCCGGGAGCGCAGTTCGGCGCCGGCTTGCCGGAGGCGGTCTCCGGAGCGGCCTGTGCCGCCGGTGCGGCGACGGACGCGCCGAGCAGTGTGGCAATCGCGGCCCCCACGAGGGAACCAGGTCCGTACGCGCGTCGCCTGACGGATCGAATCATGCGGAGAACTCCATTCGCTGAATGCTCGGGTGACGCTTCGTAGCCACCACACGCCACCGTCCGTATCGGATGGAGCCGCTACGGGGAGTGATCAAGATTGCGTCGGGTCGGGCCGGCGGGAGTGGTGCGTCCATCTCCTTCGGACGTACGGCATCCGAGCAGCAGGTAAAAGCTAACGACCTCCGCAGCACTGAGCAACGTGACGGGCGCTATACGGCGGCTCTCGTCGACGGGTTCGTCGAGTCTTTGTGCTAATCCCAATCCTCGCCGACAGGTGGCCGTGACGGGTGTGCACGAGGTGGTGGAGCAGATCCTCTCGGCCGAGTGGGCCGAGGCCGATCGGTGGGCGCTGACCAGGTCATTGGCTCGGGCGCTGAACCGGAACTGCCCGTGGACGCGTACCGATGCGGTGAACTCCACGGCGCGGCGAACGAGCGAGCGTATTTCGACGGAGGTGTTTTTCCCGGATGTGGCCTGGGTGCGTGATGGTGCGGATTCATTCCCCCGTGTAGTTCAGGCCACACTCGTGATAGTTTATTCAGTATATGGCTCTATAGCGAACTACTCTGGTCCGCATGACGACGGCACAGGATCCCCGCTCCGTGATCGAGACTCGGCTCACCCACGGGACGCATCGCCAGGCGACGACGCTGCTGGCCGAGGCGGCGACGCGCCCCAACGCTGACAGCGCTCACCTCACCGAGCTCCGCGACTTCCTGGTGGCGACGCTGCGCCACCACCACGAGAGCGAGGACAACGACCTCTGGCCGCTGATCGAGTCTGTCGCGCCCGGGACCTCCGAGCCGCTCAAGGCCCTGACCGACGAGCACCACGCCCTGGACGACGCCCTCGACGCGCTGGAGGCCGCGCCGGTGCCGGCGGACGGCGACCGGCGGGAGTTGGCTGCCGCCGCGACCACCGTCCGGGACATCCTGCACACGCACCTCTCGCACGAGGAGCCCCTGCTCTTCCCCGCGCTGGAGGCGCACGTGTCGCCCGAGGCGTGGGAGGCCTTCGCGCTCAAGGTGATCGCCACCACGCCGCCGGCCGGGGCGAGCCTGCTCGTCGGCTTCTTCGACGAGGTCGGCACGCCGGAAGAGGTCGCCCTGATCCTCTCCGGGCTCCCGGCGCCCGCACAGGAGCTCGTTCCCGCCATGCGTGCGCACTCGGCCGAGGTGATCGCGTCCCTGCGTAAGGCCTGATCCGGTACGTCGAACGCCGGATGGCGGCGACTGGGCGCGTCTACCGCCGCCTCGGCGACGCCGAACGCGCCCAGTCGCCGTCCGTAGCGCCCCGCCGGAAGGTCCAGTTCAGACGTACAGGCAGAACGGATGGCCGGCGGGATCGAGGTGGACCCGTACGTCGTCCTGAGGTTGGAAGTCCGCCACGACGGCGCCCGCGGCGACCGCGTGGGCCGAGGCGGCTTCGAGGTCGTCGACCGCGATATCGAGGTGCGCCATCATCCGCGGGTCTCCGGGACCGGCCGGCCAGACCGGTCGGACGTACGCCGGCTCGCTCTGGAAGGCCAGGCCGGCCCCGCCGTCGGGGGCGCGAAGCGTCACCCAGTCAGGCTCGTCCTCGTGTCTCGACCAGCCGAGCAGACGTTCGTAGAACGCGGCGAGTTCCCGGGCGTCGGGTGCGTCCAGCACCGTGGTCGTCAGGACCAGCCGGGGTCGATTCGTCATCCGGCTGTCGTACCCGGGCGGTCCCCCGCCTATTCGCCGCACCTCGCCGCCGTGTCGGCGTGGAGCCTGCCGTGTCGGCGCGGAGCCTGCGGTGCCGGCGCCGAGAGCTTCCGGTGCTGGGGACGAGCCGCGGTGCCGGGGCCGAGCCCGCGGTCCTCAGCTCGGGTCGCGCCGCCAGAACTGGCGTGGAGCGTACCCGTCCCGGCGCAACCAGTGTTCTGTGTAGACGATGCGCTCCGCCTCGACCACCACGAGCGGGTCGACGGGCGGCTCGTCGAGGGACCGGGAACGCTCGACGTGGTCGGACTGCCAGCGAACCGCCGGCCAGTAGTGCGCTCGTTCGGGGTCGTCCGCCGCGAACACCCGGGCCCGGCCGAAGACCTGTGCTCCCCGGCTGCTGGCCTGACCGACCAGCGGTGCGAAGACGCCGATCGAGACCCGTGGGTCCGCCGCGATGTTCCGCATCTTGGGGGAAGCGGCGGCGGCGGTGAACATCAGCGCGAAGTCGAGATGGAAGTAGCGCACGGGTGTCGCCAGCGGTCCATCCGGCCCCGACGTGGCGATGACGCACATGTTCTGCGACGACAACAGGTTGAGGATGCGCTCCTCCAGGCGGTGTCGGTCGAGTCGGCTGGTGGAAGCTGGGCCGGCCAGCCAGGGGTTGGTCACGGGCATGGCCGATCTTGGCATGTGGAGCGACGGGGACCGGGAGCGGGCTGAACCGTTTCGGGGCGGGCTCCGTGTGGATGCCGAACGGCCTCCGGACGTACTGGGGCCGGCTAGAACCTGGAGATTCCACATGATGCGCAAGCACCTGGTGCCCCTCGTTGCCGTGATGGCGGCCGGCCTCGCGGCGCTGACCGCGTGCAGCTCGACCCCGGAGGCACCGGCCCCGGCTCAGGCCTCCACGCCGGCCAGCAGCCAGGCCGCGGCCCCCGCCGACGGTGCGGGCGCTGGCGACCTCGCGCTGCTTCCCGGTACCGCGAAGTCCAACAACTCCACCCCGGGCATGGGTGACTGGGCCGTGCCGAACGGTGGCGTCGCGACCGGCGAGACCCTGCAGAACGCGCAGAAGTGGGTCCAGTTGACCGCGAGCAAGGCCGGCGACCTCGACCCGGTGGTGGTCAACGGTGCGGGGCTCACCCTCTACCGCTTCGACAACGACAGCAACAACCCGCCCACCTCGAACTGCAACGGGGACTGCGCGGCGACCTGGCCGCCGGTGACGGTCACCCCGGGCGGCAAGATCTTCATCGCGGGCATCAAGAAGTCGGCGGTCGGTACGGTCCGGCGCGCCGACGGCACCCGGCAGGTCACCATCAACGGCTGGCCGGTGTACCGGTTCGCCAAGGACACCAAGCGCGGTGACACCCTCGGCCAGGGTGTCGGCGGCACCTGGTTCGGTGTGACCCCGACCGGCGGCAAGGCCGGCGTTGCCGACGGCGGTCAGAACACCCCGGACAACGGTGAGGCGGCCACTCCGCCGGCCACCAGCGCCGTCTTCTTCGACGACGCCAACTTCAGCGACAACGGCGCCTCCCAGGGTGTCGCCGGCAAGAACGAGTGCCAGAACCTGGCCCGTCCGGGCGTCGCCTCCTCCGTAGCGGCCCCCGGCTCGCTGAAGATCTGGACGGGCCCGAACTGCACCGGCAAGTCGCAGGTCATCAACGGTGACGTCAGCAACCTGGCCACCATCGGCTTTGACAACGCCGTCGCCTCGGTCCGCTTCAGCTGACCCTCCGACCCTCACCCAGCGGGTGTGCCGGTCCGGCTCTTCGCCGGGCCGGCACACCCGTTTCCGTTTCCGCGCCGCGCCGGTGGCCCTCGACGCCCTCCCGGCCGGCGTCGCCCCGAACCGCGGCACCGTGACGGTGCCGCGACGCAAGAAGGTGCTGGAAGATGACGTTTCGCAAGAGGCGAGCGGTGAGCAGTAGGCGGGCCCTCGCCCTCGGCGGGGTGGCCCTCGGGGTGGCAGCTCTGCTCGCCGGTTGTACCCGGACCGTGGCCGGGACCGGTGGCGCCGAACGCTGGAGCGCCACCAAGGTCGCCGGGCTGGAGATCACCACTGGCGAGAGCGGGCCGCGGGCCGGGGCGCCGGACACGGGTCTGGTCGCCGTCGGTAGCGACGGCGGCGAGCTGGACCGGCTCGCGCGCAATGCCGTCGACGATGTGCAGAGGTACTGGGCGGACGAGCTGCCCGCCGTCTTCGACCGCCGGTTCGACCCCGTCACCCGGCTCATCTCGTACGACTCGACGGGGCCGGACATCACCGTCTGCAACACGAGCACTGCCGGCGCGGTGAACGCGTTCTACTGCTCACTCGACGACTCGGTCGCCTGGGACCGGGGACAACTGCTTCCCACGCTCGACGACTCGTTCGGGCCGATGGCGGTGGTGGCCGTCCTCGCACACGAGTTGGGGCACGCCGTGCAGTTCCGGCTCGGCTCGGTCGACGCCCGGACCAGCTCCATCGTCAAGGAACAGCAGGCCGACTGTTACGCGGGAAACTTCTTCCGGTGGGTGGCCGAGGGAAACGCCCCGCACTTCCAGTTGTCCACCGGGCCCGGCCTCAACCAGATCCTCGCCACACTGTTCTTCATCCGCGACGGCGCCGGCACGGGATTCGACGCCGAGGGGGCGCACGGCAACGCGTTCGACCGGGTCTCGGCATTCCAGTTCGGCTTCGGCGACGGCCCCGCCCGGTGCGCCCGGATCGACGAGGCCGAGGTGCGGCGGCGAATCACCCAGCCGGCCAGCGGTCAGGCGTCGCCGACCGGCGAGGTGGCCGGCAACCTGCCGGTGGACCAGGGCTCACTGCTCGCCTTGCAGGAGACGCTGCGTGCCGCCTTCGGCCGCTCGGGTGCCCGGTGGCCGTCGATCAGCCAGTCCGTATCGCCGTGCCCCGATGTGACCGTGACCACGCCCGCCTCCTACTGCCCGGCCACCAACGCCGTCGGGCTCGACGTGGCTGAGCTGGCTCGGATCGGCACCGACCCTGAGCAGGGTGCGGGTGGGATGGGGGACTTCGCCGCCTTCGCCGAGGTCGCCTCCCGGCATGCGCTCGCCCGGCAGCAGGCGGAGGGCTATCCACTCACCGGGCTGGCCACCGCGCAACGCACGGCGTGCCTGACCGGTGTGTGGGCGGCGACGATCGTGGTGGGCCGGGGAGCGGTCCTGCAGCTCTCCCCCGGGGACCTGGACGAGGCGGTGGCCGAGATGCTCGCACCGCGGAGCTTGATCGCTGCGGACGTCAACGGCGGCGGCATTCCCTCCGGGTTCGCCCGGGTCGAGGCGTTCCGTGACGGCTTCTCCGCCGGGGAGATCGCGCCGTGCCTGGAGAAGTATCGGTAGGGCCCTGCTCCGCGGGCGCGCCGGTGAACCGTACGGGCCCGCCCCTGGCCGACGACTCGGCCGGGGGCGGGCCCGTTTGGCTACAGCCTTACGCAGGCAGCTGCACGCTGGCGTACTGCATGCCGTCGGTGGTCTCCACCCGGACGCTGTCGACCTGGTCCGGGTCGATCAGGGCGCTGCCGTCGAGGGTGGTGCCGTCGGCCGCCCCCTTCTCGGACACCAGCCAGCTACCGGCCAGCACGCTGCTGCCGTCCTTGCCGACGACGAGCAGGCGGCAGCGCGCCCCCTGGGGGACCCCGGAGACCGCGGCGTTGACCCGCACCCAACCCGCTGCCGGGGTCACGGCGACGGTGATCCGGGCACCGGTGGTCGGGTCGGACGCGCTGGCGTACCGGGTGTTCGGCTCGGCGGCGGTCACCGAGGTGGACGGCCCCGGCTGCGCCTCGATGTTCGGGGCGTCGCCGGTGGCACGGCCGAGGACGACGCCGCCGGAGACGGCTGCGGCGATGACGATCGCCGCGGCGGTGCTCATCATCACGCCCCGGCGCTGGCGCCCCCCGGTCGATTCCCTCCGGACCTGCCGCAAGGTGCGCTGCAACATCAGGTCCCCGCCCTCCGGCGGGCCGTCGAGCAGCATCGCGTCCGGCACCGCTTGCAGCGCCATCGTCCATTCCTGGAGCGATTCGACCTCGGTCCGGCACTCCGCGCAGCCCGCCAGGTGTTCCTCTACCTGCCGGACCTGCTCCTCGTCGAGCGCGCCCATCAGATAGCCGCCGATGTCCATGTGGTCACCGGCCGGCATCGAGCTGTCGGATTTCATGAGGCAGACCGTTCCACCCCGGTTGGGCGTCCCGCGACATCGCGCAACGCCCGGAGTGCGTAGTAGGAGCGTGACTTGACCGTGCCCGGCGGGATACCCAGCGCCTTTGCGGCCTCCGCGACTGTACTCCCGAGTAGGTATACCTGTTCAAGTACCTCGCGGTGCTCACGCGAGAGGTGGTTGAGGGCGTCCATGACGACCATCGACGTGACCACCTGGTCGGCATGGTCACGCTCGATCGCGACGTCCGTCGGGCTTTCCGGGACCTCGGTCGGCCGCGCCTTACGGGCGCGCACCGTGTCAGTGACGATGTTGCGTACCACGGTGAGCAGCCACCCCCGTACGGAACCCTTGCCGTTGACGAGGCTGTCGGGGTGCCGCCACGCTCGTACCAACGCCTCCTGGACGACGTCCTCCGCGGCCGCGCGGTCCCGGGTCAACTGAGTCGCGTACGCGAGCATCGCCCGCCCGTGCTCCTCGTACAGGGATCGGACCAAGGCCTCGTCTGCTACTGCCTGCCGACGAACGGGCCTCAACCCCGCCATACGTACCACCCTCTGTTGGCCCCACGACGCCGGTTTCCACCGGTGCCCACAGGTCACCAGGATGCCTGCCGCGTTCCTCTTTGACGGAGATCGCGGACGAATGTGTATTTCTGCTCACGTTGTTGCGCCGTCAAATACCTTGGCCGGCGGGCGCGGCGGCCTTGGCGCCGTCCGGGGCCACCACGAACCAGAGCCCGTCGGTGCCCTGCCCGGAGATCTGTCCCGGCACCTTGTCCTCCGCGAAGCGGTAGACCGGCCAGCCGCCCACCGTCACCTGCTGACTGCCGTCGGCACGGGCCACGGCGCCGAGTTTGGCGGGGTCGAGGTTATCGAACTTGATCTTCTCGTTGGCCAGCACCGGCAGCCACTCCAGGAGACAGCCTTCCGTGCAGTTCGATCGGGATGGCGACGAGCTGTCCCGGTCGAACCGGTAGAGAGTGAAGCCCTGCCCGTCGAGCACGATCGGACCGAGCTCCGGGTTCTCACCGAGCTGCACCGACGCCGGCCAGTATCCGCCGTCGGGGCTGCGCTGCCCCAGGTCGTTCCGCGGATCGCCGCCCTCCGGCTGCTGCGCCGCACCGGTCTCCGGCAGCTGGGTGCCGCCGCCGGCGTCCGGCTGGGGTAGGGCGACCGGGTTGGTCACCGTGGTGGTGCACCCGGTCACGACCAGCGTCACGGCCAGAGCCAGGGAGCCGAGCAGCGTACGGGGTATCAGTGCCTTCATCGCCACACCAATCGATCGACGGGTTCGGACAGGAGAGGGCCGGTCAGCCGCGAAGGCCCGGAACGAGCCGGCCGCGCGGCGTGGGGCGGTCGAGCTGGAGCCCGAGCACGCCGACGTCGAGCGACCCGTCCGAACCGGCCTCGAACCGCCAGGCGGCGTTCGGTGCGTCGCCGACGACCAGTACCGCCGCCGTGCTGCCCGAGACGGCCGCCAGGGCGCCGAGACGTTCCAGCTCGGCCGGCGGGACCGGGGCGGTCACCACCACCAGGCGGTCACGCAGCACCCCGCCCTGCTGAGCGGCGTCCACGCCGTCATCGGACGGCGGTAGAACCGTCTGCAAATCGAGGGTGGCCCGGACCCGCTCCGGGGCCGGCCACGGCGGAGGTGGCGGACCGACCACGTTGATCGCCACGGACGCGGCTGCGGGATGACGGCCGATCTCGTCGATGAACGCCCCGGCGATGCGCATCCCGGCGTCCCGGTCCCCGGTGAGCGCGACGATGCCCGGCGCGCGTCCCAGGTTGACGACGGCCAGTTCGCCCCCGACCGTCCCGACGGTGGCGAGCAGTGGCAACTCCGTGGTGTCGTCGGGGTTCTGGTCGAGCTGCCAGCTCGGCGCCTCCCAGATCGCACCCTGCTGCCGCGCCTGCCACGGAGACGGAGCCTCCGGCAGCGCCGGTGCCAGTCGCAGCGACACCCGGTCCGGGCCGATCAGCGCCGCGTACACCTGGGCCTGCGCGGCCTCGGCGGCGAGCTGCCGCAACGCGCGGTCCAGGACCGCCCGAGAGCCCGGCGCCGGTGCCGGTTGCGCGGGTCCGGCGGTGCGGCGGCGCCGGCTCAGCAGGATCGGCACCAGTACGACGGCGGCCAGCACCAGGAGCGTGCCCACACCGAGCAACACCGCGGTGATCGGCCGGAGACCGAGGATCTGGGTTTCGCCTTCCTCGGCCTGTGGCGCCGGTTGCGCCGCGCCCGGTGCGGTCGGCTGCGGCCGGTCGGCCCCCGGCGCGTCCGGCTGCTGGCCGGCGGGCTGCTGCCCGTTCGGCGGGGCAGCCGTCGGCGGGGTGCCGATCCGGATCTCGCCGGACGTCGCGCCCTTGGGAAGGACGAAGACCCAGCCGGCCCGGATCGACTGCGACGGCTCGGTCAGCGCGAGACCGTCCGGCTGCGTCCGGCCCTTGTTGAGTTCGAAGAGTTCCGGCCAGCGCTTGCTGTCCCCGAGCACCCGGTCGGCGACCCCGGGGAGAGTCAAGTCACTCTCCGTGCCGGGTTGTCCCGGCACCACCCAGTACGGCACGGCCGGCTCCACGGCGCTCGCCGTACCCGCGGCCAGCGGTAGCACCAGGATCACCAGCGCGGCGGCGACGGCGAGCAACCCGCCTCGCGCCGGCCTGGGCGACCGGCGTAACGCGGCGTGGAGCAGCCTACGCATGAAGTACCTCACTCACAGCGTTGTCGTGACATGGACGGACGGGCCGGCGGCCGGGGCCCCGGCACGACCCGAACACGTAACCCGGCCCGATCAGGTTCAGTGCCGACCTTGGATCGGCGGCCCGTTCCCGGGCCCGTCCGGGTCGACGGCATCTTGGACGGCAAGACGTCTGGCCGCTCTCGATGTCGTTCGGCCCGGTCCGTCTCCTGGTCGTCCCGCCGTGGGTGCGGCGTCCGGCGGTCAGGTCAGGTCGGACGCGGGAAGCCGAAGCTCCAGCGCGCTGCCCGGGTTGAGCACCAGGTACCGGTCACCCATGGAGGCGCTGAGGTCCTGGAGCGGCAGCCGCTCCCAGTACTGCCAGTCCGCCGGGTCGGGCAGGTACCGGTCCGAGGTGAACGCGTGCACCACCGGCCGGTCCAGGCCCGCGTCCAGGTCGGCGATGCCGACCCCCGGCAGATGGGGTACGAAGACCATTGCCTCGCGCAATGCGTTGCGGACCTGGTCCTCGCCACCCAGGCCGGTCAACAACAACTGCAACGCACTCTCCGCCTCGTTCGCCGGGGCCGGGAACCCGAGCGCGGCCGGGGTCGGCTGGTAGTTCGGGTTCCGCTGGAACTCGTCGCCGATCTCGCCCCGCTCGTCCACCCGGAACGCCCCGATGACCGCCCAGCCGGGCACATCCTCGGCCCCCTCGAAGGCCGGATCGACCGCGTAGATCCAGCTGCCCGGGGCCTGCCTCGCCTGCTGGCGCAGCTGGTCGGTCACCGTGGGGACTGGCACTGTCGTCACCATCGATGTCATCTCCTTGCCTGAATCGGATCCTGCTCGCTGGCCCGCCGAGGTCCCGTCAACTGCTCGTACCGCTGCCGGACGGCCCGGGCACCGGGCTCGGCGGACGGTAGTTGGGGTTCAACACCTGCTTCGACATGTCCAGCCCGTGCGCCGTGTTGCCCTGTGGCACATTGATGCGCAGGTCATCCACCATCTTCTTCCGGTCGCTCGGATCGCGGAGCTGGATGTTCTCGACGTTGTAGTGGCCCTTGACTTCGATCGCCCGGATGATGTGTTCGGGAGGAATGCGATCGAACGCCGCCCACTCGTCCTGATATTTCATGAGACTCGAGGTCCCGCCCTGAGACTGCACGTGCACCATGGGGAGCCTTGAGGTGTCGACCTCGTAGATCCAACCTTGGCGTCCGGGGAAGTCGCGCCCGGTCTTGTCTTTGGCAATGGGGAGCCGAGGATCCGGGCGGACGAACTGCAGACCGACGTGCAGATTGCCGGTGGTGGAGACGAATCCGCTGGTGTCTCCCGTGTTGTGCTGGTGGGCTCCCACGTTGTAATGCGTCGAAGGCGCCGGCTTGCCGGTATTCACGGCCTTCAACTTGGCGATCTCGGAGGAGGAGAGCAGGCCCGAATTGAAGATCACATCTGGTCCCACCTGATCCGAGCCGTGGTAGGTGATGGCGGGCTTGTTCGGGTTGGTGACGTAGGAATCCAGGCTGGGCGGCCCGGATTTGACGTCGGGCGTCGGGGACGGCGTCCGGTTCGGCGAACCCGCGGTGTCGGGCAGGTTCCGAGCGTCGGTACCCCCGCCCGGAGAGCCCGGGGTCTTGCTCGACGAGCCGGCGGTGCAGGCCAGGCCGAGCGGATCGGCTGCCGCGTACGGGTTGGGTACGTAGCCGGCCGGATCCGGCGCCGGTGCGAGGCCGAGCGGGTCCTGGCTGACGTACCGGCCGCTGATCGGGTCGTAGTAGCGGTACACGTTGTAGTGCAGACCGGTCTCCGGATCCAGGTACTGCCCGGGGAAGCGCAGCGGGATCACGCCCGGCGCGTCGGCCGTCGACGCACCCCACAGGCTGGCGTCGTTGCGCCACGCCGATCGGCCGTCGGCGTCGACGAGGTCGGTGGGCGTGCCGACCAGGTCGGTGACGATCGCGTAGAAACGCTCGGCGACCTCGTCCCGCTCGTCCCGGACCGTCTGAGCCACCGGGCGCTGCTCGTCCGGGTGGTACTCCCAGGTGGTCACCCGGGTGCGGCCGTGCTCGTCGGTGTGTGCCTGCTCGATCAGCAGTGACCCGTCCCAGACGAAGTCCACCTGCTCGACCGGGGCCGGGTCGTCGCCGTCGGCGAACCGCTGCTTGGCGATCCGCCGACCCAGCGGGTCGTAGCGGTAACGCCAGCGGTCGCCGTCCGGCGTCCGCACCCCGACCAGCCGGTCGTGGGCGTCCCATTCGAAGTGCCACGTGCGGTCCCCGCCGGCCGGGTCGGTGAGCGTCCGGCTGACCATCCGGCCCTGCGCGTCGTACCGGTAGCGGACCCCGCCCGCCTCGGTGACCAGGCTGCCGTCGTAGCGCAGCTCCCCGGCGTACGGCAGGCCGGACACCCGGGCCGACGTCAGGTTGCCGGTCGCGTCGTACCGGTAGTCCTCGACCCGGCCCGCGCCCCGGACGGCGAGCACCCGGCCCGCCTCGTCCAGGGTGAAGTCGACCCGGCCGGTGACGTCCTCGTCGATGCCGGCGAGCAGGCCGTCGGCCCGGTAGTCGAACCGGCGCTGCCGCAGGCCGGGCAGCACCTGTGCGGCGAGCTGCCGGTCGGTGCCGAACCTCTGCTCGAGCACCACCCGGCCGTCGAGGCTGCGCCGCAGCTCCCGGCCCTGCCCGTCGTGCCGGAATCCGAGCGTGTGCCCGGCGGTGACCAACGAATCGAGGTTGCCGAACCTGTCGTACGCCCAGACGCTCTCCGACCCGTTGGGGGTGCGGCGGTGCCGAGCGCCGGTGCGGTCGTCGTAGCGGAACGAGAGGGTACGGCCGTTGGTGGTGTGCGCCACGACGCGCCCGGCCTCGTCGCGCTCGATCACCAGCTCGGCGTCGGCGTTCTCGGCCGCCACCAGCCGACCGACCGCGTCGTAGCGGTACCGGGTGGTGCCGGACACGGTCCGGCGCTCGACCACGTTACCCAGCAGATCGTGCTCGTACTCGGTCGCCTCGCCCAGCCCGTTGGTCGACCGGATCAGCTGACCGGCCGCGTCGTAGTCGTACCGCCGTACCCGGCCGTTGAAGTCGACCTCCTCGACCAGCCGGCCCGCCGGGTCGTAGGTGTAGCGCCACTCCAGCCCGCGAGGATCGGTGACCCGGATCAGCCGCAGCTCGGCGTCGTAGTCGTAGCTGGTCCGGGCGCCGGTGGCGTCCACGGTGGCCAGTACCAGGTCGAACGGGCCGTACTCGGTGCGGGTCACGTGGCCCGCGGCGTCGACCCGCTCGATCGGGTTGCCCTCGTCGTCGTAGCGCACCCGTTCGAGCCGGCCGCGTGCGTCGACCCGGTGGACCCGCCTTCCCGCGAGCGCGGCGTCCCGGACCGGGTCGTCCGCGCGCAGCCGGTCGTAGTCGAACGGCTCGGCGACCCCGACCTGGCCGCCGGCCGGGTCCGGGGTGGTGGGATAGCTGCGGGTCACCGTCAGGTCCCGGTCCCGCACCGCGATCGTCGTGGCCATGGCGTCGCGGCCGCCCGTGACCTGCGCCTCGGTGCCGTCCGCGCGGATGACCGTACGCAGCCGGCCGTCGGCGTCGTACTCGTAACGGGTGGTCCGGCCCAGCGGGTCGACCCGCGCCAGCAGCTGGTTGTACCGGCCCCACTCGTACCGGGTCGTGTTGCCCAGCGGGTCGGTCTCGCTCGCCACGTGCCGCAGCTCGTCCAGCCGGTAGACGGTCTTGTTGCCGAGCGAGTCGGTGTACGTCGTGGTCCGCTGTTCGAAGTCGTAGGCCAGGGTGCCGTTGAGGAACCCGTCCGCACCCTCGGTACGCACACAGCGCCCGGCGGCGTCGTACGTGTACCGGTACTCGACACCATTGCGGTCGCGCCAATCCGTCACCCGGCCGGCGTGGTCGTACCCGAACCGCATCGGCTGACCGGAGCCGTTGTCGACCTCCATGAGCCGGCCCTGCTCGTCGTAGCGGTACCCGGTGATCAGCGTCGTGGGCCGCCCACCCGGATCCGTCCGGTGCAGGGCGGTGATCCGGTTGCCCGAGGTGGTGACGGCGACCCACTGCCCGTCCGCGTGCCGCAGCGCGACCGGCGCGTGCCGCGCGTCCCTCGCGACCTCCAGCCGGTTGCCGTTCCGGTCGGCGACGAGCGCGAGCCGGCCGACGGCCCCGGAGATCAGGAAGAAGGTGCTCCGGCCGGCCAGCGGGTCGGTCACGACGGCCGTGCCGTCCCCGTGCACGGTCAGCGGCCAGCGCGGCCCCTCCTCGGGGAGGACCGCCTCACCGGCCGGTGCCGGCGGGTAGACCAGGATCGTGCCGTCCGGGGCGAAGTAGCACACCCCCAGCGCGTCGAACTCGAGGCGCTGGTCGAGGGTCGAGGCCCAGCTCGGCCCGAACCAGCCGCCCGCCCGGTACGACGAGAGGTGGGTCCGCTCCAGCACCAGCGGGAACGGGTCGGGCAACTCCAGGTCGATCTGGGAGAGCACCATCTCCCCGGTGGCGACGTCGATCGGGTCCGTGACGCACTTGCGTACGTCGATCGACAGTGAGGTGTCCCCTGGAACGGGTGGACGGTTGGCGCCCGCGCCCTTACCGGGCAGCCCACCGCCGATCGTCTTACCCCCGCCACCGTCCAGGCCTCGCGTGGCTCCCTTGATGCCGTCTCCCGCCAGGCCGAGGGCCTTGCCGCCCTTGCCGACGAACTTCAGCACCAGCGCGCCGGCCCGGCCGCCCGGGATGAGGCCGAGGGCCAGACCGCCGGCGGCCAGACCGATCTCGGCCGGGTCACCGCCGAGCATGGCCGACGCGAGGTCGATGGCGCCGGAGAGCAGACCGATCGCCTCGCCGAGCGGCGGGAAGATGAACGACGCGATCACCGAGATCACGTCCAGGATGGTGGTGATCCACTGGATCACGGTGCTGCGCAGGAAGTCGATGAACGCCCGGAACGCCTCGGCGATCTTCTCCCAGAGCGACCGCTGCGGGGCGTCCTTCGCCAACTGCCGGAGCGTCTCGGCGGCCGAGCGGGCGGCCTGGTCGCGCAGGGCGGTCGCCTGACCGATCAGCGACTTCGCCTGGTCCAGCGCCTGCCGGGCCTCGTCGGCGCGGTTCTGGGCGGCCGTGGCGTCGTCGGCTGCCTTGTCCTTCGCTGCCTGGGCGGCCTCCGGATCGCCGCCCAGTGCGGTGATCGCCGCCTGCGCCGCCGACACCGCCGCCTGCGCGGCACCCTGGTCTCCGGACGCCTGCCGGGCCTGCTCCAGGGCCTGCAGCGACATCCTCTGCGCCTCTTCGAGAGACGGCAGGTAGCGCAGGTACGCATCGGCCGCCGAGGCGTAGGAGTTGGCCATCCCGTCCAGCCGCCCGGGCAGCTTGCCGATCAGGTCACGGAAGGCTTCCATCGCCTTGCCCTGGCCGACGTCGATCTGGCTGCCGGAGGCGAGCAGGTCGTGCGCCTCCTGGGTGGACCTGGCCAATTCCTGGTAGGCCCGGGTTATCTCCTCGAAGGACTCCGGATCACCAGGAACCGGGTCGGAGTCGAGCTGCAACACCGACCACTCGGCGTCACCTGGACGCGTCATGACCAACCTCCCCTATCTCACGCTCGGCATCCCGCCGCCCGCTCCCACTGGTGAGCCGGACGGGCGGGTGTCGGCCGATCCGAACACGTACTCAGGACCGAACGGGTTCACGCGGGCTCGGATCGGTGGCCGGCTCCGGGCCTGTTCCCACGGATGGATCCGGGCGAAGTCATTCCGTTCCGGTGACGGCCTCGCGCAACGCGTCGGCGAACAGCCGCATCGAGGCGGGACCGCCCGGATTGAGCAGCACGTCCACGCCCTCGGGCAGCAGCTCCACCAACTCGGCGCTACTGACCTGCCGCCAACCCGCTGCTTCCACCCGACGTTGGTCCGCCGCACCCGTGGCGACCAGCACGCACGGCGCCCCGTCAGGGGCGGGCGCCACGATGACGGCGTCCTCGTCGTCGACCGCGACCTCGGCCAGACTGTCCCGCATCGCGAGCAGCACCAGGTCCGGGTCGGCACGCCCTGCCACGGCCAGCTTCGCGGCCGCGTCGACCGGTCCGGTCGGCGCGTCCGGTCCGCTGGGCAGGTAGAGCGGGTTGGGCTCGAACGGGCCGACTGTTCCGTCGTCGTCGACGAGCCAACCACCGACGATCGACTCCACCGGCGGTACCGCCCCGGACCGGTCGTCGGTCTCCGGTGGCGGCGACCAGTCACTGTCCAGCAACAGCATCCACTTACGGTCGGAACCGTTGTCGTCCTGTTCGCTCACGTGCCAACTCCTTACGGGAATCGATTCGACGAATCTGAGCGGGTACTCGACCTCGATCAGGCCGTTGTGTGGCCGGGCGCGCATGGTCGGTGGCGCTCGTTCGCCGCCCGGTGTCCGCCTGCCTGTCTGCCGGTTGCCGGCCGTGCCCCGGGACGCCTACCTGCTAAAGTCGGGCAACGGGTCGCCGAAGTCCAAGGGGGGCAGCTGCGGCGGAGTGCTTGCCGGAGGAGGAGACGGGTGGCCGCCTCCGGAAGAGACCAGCGGACGGAACTCGCCCTTGTTGGAGACCGCGATGGTGGCGAAATCCGCGCCGGGGAAGCCGACGTCGCCACGGAAATCCTTCGGCCGGGTGGTCCACACGGTGTCGGTCGCCGCGTAGATCTGCCGGTCGTTGCCGAGGTCCTGCATCACCTTGCTGAACTCCGGGGCGACCTTGCCGTCCTTCGCCCCGAAACTGCAGGCGATCATGGTGATCGAACTGTCCGGGTTGGCCCCGGCCGCATCCTTGAACACCGTGTTGTGGTGCATGATCTTGGCAAAATCGCCACCCGAGACGTTGACGATCTTCCCGTTCTTCAACTGCAGCCCGACGTCCTTGGCGCTGCTGTGCGCCATGACGAACATCGGGTCGCTCGCCTCGCCGGCCCACGGCGCGCGGCGGAGCTGGTCGAACTCGAAGTCCGGCCGCGGCTGACCGAGCTTCCCACCCACCGCCTCGGTCGGCCGCTCCCCCGGCACGCTCTTGAAGACCGCCCGCCCGTCCGGGGCCAGATCCGGACCGTTGTACCGGCCGGTGGAGATGTTGGTATTCACGCTCGCCCACTCGGCGCGGCTCTTGCTGTCGCCGGCGCTCAACGGGAAACTCACGCCGATCTGCTTGCCGTCACCGTTCAACACCGGTTCGGCGCGGACGTCGTCGACGTTGAAGCGTGTCTTCATGCCCCAGCGGTTCTTGCCGACGATGGTGTTCTCGTCCACCGGTTTGGGCTTGGGCTTGAACCGGGCCGCCAGGTCGCCCAGGTTCTTCCCGCCGGCCGTGAACACGCCCTTGATCGTCTTGCCGGGGCCGTAGCTCGTCGCGCCTGTGTCGAGGTTCTTGGTGCCGGTGGTGGTTGGCACGTCGGTGAGTTGTTTGGTGCCGGTCTTGATGCCGTCTTTGATCGAGCCCTTGAGGGCAAACTTCATGATTTTGCCGACGAGGCGGCCGCCGGGCACGAGTCCGAGTGCCAGTCCGCCTGCGGCGAGCCCGATCTCGGCGGGGTTTCCGCTGAGGATGGCCGCGCCGAGTTCGATCGCGCCGGACAGGAACCCGATCGCCTCACCCAGGGGCGGAAAGATGAAGAAGGCGATGGTGGACAGCACGTCGAGAATAGTGGTGATCCACTCGATGACGGTGCTGCGGAGGAACTCGATGAACGCGTGGAACGCTTCCGCGATCTTCTCCCAGAGGGATCGCTGAGGGGCGTCCTTGGCCAGTTGCCGCAACGTTTCAGCGGCGGTTCGGGCAGCCTGATCGCGTAGCGCGGTCGCCTGGCCGAGCAGGGATTTCGCCTGGTCGAGGGCTTGGCGGGCGTCGTCGGTGCGGCGTTGGGCGGCGGCGAGGTCGTCGTCGGCTTTGTCCTTGGCGTCCTTGGCGGCGTCGGTGTCGCCGGTGAGGGCGGTGAGCGCGGCCTGTGCCGAGGAGAGTGCGGCCTGTGCTGCGCCCTGGTCGCCGGAGGCCTGCCGGGCCTGCTCCAGGGCGCGCAGCGACATGGTCTGCGCCTCTTCGAGGGAGGGCAGGTAGCGCAGGTATGCGTCGGCGGCTGTCGCGTAGGAGTGGGCCATCCGGTCGAGTCGGGGCGGCAGTTTGCCGATCAGGTCCTTGAAGGCCTCCATGGCCTTGCCCTGGCCGACGTCGATCTGACCGCCCGAGGCGAGCAGGTCGTGCGCCTCCTGGGTGGTGCGAGCCAACTCCTGATAGGCGCGAGTGATCTCCTCAAAGGACTCCGGATCACCCGGCACCGGATCCGAGTCGAGTTCCAACACCGACCACTCGGCCGCTCCTGGACGCGCCATGACCAACCTCCCCCATCGCATCACCTGGACATCCCGCATCCGATCGGGTGTCGGGAGCCGGCTCGAACACGTAGCGGAGGCGAGATCGGTTCACGCGGTCTGAACCGCTACGGCCGGCCGTCCGTGTACCGCGCAGAGCCGTTCAGGGCTCCCGGAGGAAGAGCGGAGATGAGCGAGCGGATGGTCAGGCTCGGTGTGCTGCTGCCTCGTCACGGCAGGAAACGCAGCGGGGGTGCCGCCATGAGCAGGCGGAGCGGACGCGGCACGGGAGCGTCGGGATGAGCGTGATCGACGTACCCGGTGTGGAGCTGGAGCGGGTGCACGACCTGCTGCAGCGCACCAAGGATCTGATGGACAGCGCACCGATCAAGTCCATGGGACACGTGGTCGACACGCTCGGGCAGCGGGAGCTGGAGAAGGCCGCTCACGAGTTCGAGAAGAAGTGGGGCGACGGCCGGCACGTCGTGGCGAAGGACCTCGAAGGCGTACGCGACGCCGCGAAGGCGGTGGCCGACGCGTTCCGCGAGACGGACGAGCAGACGGTCAACGCATTGAAGGACTCGGACGAGGCGACGAGTTGACCAGCGAGGGAGTCAGCACAATGACCGGCGCGACAGCCATCTCCCCGACCCCGACCGGTTTCCTGCTGCGTACGCCGGAGGACTGGGTCGACTTCTCGGTCGCCGACGAGGCGAGCGAGAACCGGATGGCGAACGAGGTGTGGACGCGGGCCCACGACGGCGGGTTCACCGACGAGCAGGCGAGCCAGTACGCCGAGCAGCTACGCCGCTCGGTGCGGCAGGCCCGCATCGCGGGAGCGGTGCACGCCGCCGGCACGTTCCAGGTCTACGAGGACGGTCCGCTCACCGCGACGGTGCTGGTCTCGGTGGTCACGCCACCGGCGACCGGTGACATCCTCGGCGCGCTCACCGCGGTCGGGCAGCCGGCTCGAGCCGACGGAACCTGGCGTCGGGTGAGCACGGCACAGATTCCCGCGATCGGCACGGTCGGCCGCGTGCACGGCATCCAGAACGTGACCCAGGACGGGGTGGGCTTCCGCTGCGCCGTGATGCACACGGTCGTACCGCTGCCGGGCTCGGCGAACGTACTGCTGGTCACCGGTTCGAGCCCGAACCTCGCGGAGGCGGAGGAGCTCTTCGAGCTCTTCGCCACGATCACCGCGACGTTGACTTTCACCTGGGAGGAGGACGGCCCCGCGCTCACGCCGCCGGGCGCCTCCTCCGGTGGAGCCGGTAGCTAGGGGGTAGCTGCCGGCTTCGTGTCGGGGGGACACCGGGGGCGGTGTCCCCCCGACCTTTTCAGCTACGGATACGCCGGCAGGTCACACCCGTCAGGGCATGACCTGCCGGCGTGTGCGTGATGGTTACGCCGGCTCGCTGACCGGGGATCCGGCGTCCGCCGGAAGTGACCGCAGCGCGGCGGGTTCGGTCCGGGGCACCTGCACCAGGTGCACCTTGCCGTCGCCGAAGTGGGCGAGCACCCGGCCCGGCCGTCCGCCGCCGAGCTGGCCGCGGGAGAGCTTGACGCCGATCAGTTCCCCGTCGCCGAGGCCCTGCGGGCTGAGCAGTCCGCCCTGCCGGTTGCGCCGGGCGTCGACGTGCCAGCCGCCGAAGCCGCCGGAGAGCCCGTCGATGGAACCCGCCATGATCAGCCCCAGGCCCTTCTCCGCCCCGGTCCGCGCGATCTCTCCGAGGTCGCTGCCAGCGTCGCACTTGAGCAGCTGCTCGGCGTCGTCGAGGACGACCACGGCCGGTCCGGTCCGCCCGTCCAGCGCCGCCGCGAGTCCCGCGGAGGTGAAGTTCTCGCTCGTCACGAGATCGAGCACCCCGGGCAGGCCGGCCAGTTCCCGCAGTGGCGACCGGCGGGGCGCCGCGATCACCACGGGCGTTCCCTTCGCCAACAGGCCGGCGACCATCGTGAGCAGCGTCGTGCTCCGGCCCGAACGCGGCGGCCCGGCCAGGACGAAGGTGGGGATGTTCTCCAGGTCCGGACCGATCGCTGTGAGCTCGTCGCCGCCCACCCCGACCATCGTCCAGAGCGGGCTGGTCGGCCGCGTCAGCGTCAAGGCCTCCGCCAGGGTCAGCTCGTCCGGCAGCACGTCGATCCGGAACGGGCGGGCGGCGTCGGCGAGATCGGCGTCCCGCAGCCGGGCCGCCTCGGCGATCTCGGCGAGCGCCCGGGCCTGCCCCTGACCGGAGCTGTCCTCCGCGAGCAGGGCGATCTGCGCCTCCGCGCTGTCGGCCGCCCGGATCGCCCGGCCCGCCTCGATCTCGTCGGGCAGCTGCCGGTAGTTGATGCCGACCATGCTGTAGTCACTGCGTTCGGTCAGCCGGAGCACCAGCTTGTCGTCGGTGGTCGACGAGATCCGGGTGGAGAACATGCTCCGGTCACCGGCCAGCACCACGTGGATCCCGGCCCCGGCACCCTCCCGCAGCAGGGTGAGGAGAGCCGCCATGATGTTGCCGTTGTCGTAGTCGGCGAAGGTCTTGTCGAAGACCTCGAACCGGTCGAGCAGCAGCAGGATGTGGGGCGGACGGTCCGCCTCGGCCGCCCCGGCGCGGTACTCCACCAGGCTCGCCGAACCGGTGGAGGCGAGCAGCTGTTGCCGCCGTCCCAGCTCGGCGACCAGGCGGACGAACAGCCGGCCGAGCCGTTCGGCTTCCGTACGCTGCACCACCGCACCGCAGTGCGGCAGGTCGTTGAGGGCGAGCAGGGCACCGTTGCCGCAATCGACGCCGTAGAGGTGAACGTCCGCCGCGGAGTGCGTACGGGCCACCGTCCCGGCGATCGTCCGCAACGTCTGCGACCGGCCGCTGCGCGACGAACCGATCACGTGCAGGTGCCCCAGCGTCCCCAGGTCCAGTTCCAGCGGCACCTGATCCTGCTGCGCCGGCAGGTCCACCAGGCCGTACGCCACCGGAGGCAGGTGGTAGCCGCTGCCGCGGGCGGCGGGAAGCGCGTCCACGGTCAAGGTGTCCGGCAACGCCGCCAGCCACGGACTGTGCTGCGGCGGGATGGCCAGCTGCACGCTCGCGCCCCGGATCGCCTCCACCAGCACGGCGAGGTCGGTCAGCTCCGCGGACGGTTCGGCGTTGCCGCCGCCGGGACGCGTCGGGGCGGACTTGCCGAGGTCGGGCCAGGAGAGCGGCGCCAGCCACGGCACCTGCCGGGTGCTCGTGCGAGCCCCCGGACGGAACCCGCCGACCCGTCCGGCCTGGAACGGCACCAGCGACGACTGCGCGAGACGTACGAAGGCCCGGCCGGGCGTCGACTTGGAGATCGAGGCCGCGTCCGGGGCGTTGAGCACGTCCTGGCTCTCGCTGCTGTCGGTGACCCGCAGCGCGATCCGCAGGTTGGTGTTCGCCCGGATCTCGGGCGACACGACGCCCCCCGGACGCTGCGTGGCCAGCACCAGGTGGATGCCGAGCGATCGACCCCGCTGGGCGATGTTGACCAGACCGGTCACGAAGTCCGGCAGGTCGCGGATCATCGAGGCGAACTCGTCGATCACGATCAGCAGTCGGGGCATCGGGGTCCGGGTCGGCTCGCGGCGCAGCAGGTCGACGTAGTCGTCGATGTCCTTCGCCCCCGCCTCGGCGAGGATGTGTTCCCGTCGCTTCAGCTCCGCGGTGAGCGAGGTCAGCGCCCGGCTCACCAGATGGGTGTCGAGGTCGGTGACCATGCCGACGGTGTGCGGCAGCAGGACGCAGTCCTTGAACGCGCTGCCGCCCTTGTAGTCCACCAGCACGAAGGTCATGGCGTCCGGCCGGTTGGCGACGGCGAGCGAGGCGACCAGCGTCTGCAACAACTCGGACTTGCCGGAGCCGGTGGTGCCGGCCACCAGGGCGTGCGGCCCGTCCCGCTTGAGGTCCAGGGCGAACGGCCCGTCCAGCGAGATGCCGAGGACGGCCTCGGTGGTGCGCCCCCCGGTGGTCCACCGGGCCGCCACCGCGTCCGCTTCCGGCGGCTCCATGCCCAGTACGTCGAGCAGCCGGCTCGCGTCCGGCAGGGCGCCGCCGTCGTCCGATCCGCCGGTGTCGCGCAGCGGCGCGAGCGCACGGGCGACCGTACGCAGCCAGTCCAGGGAGATCAGGTCCGGGTGGACACCCGAGACCGGGGCGGCGAGCGTCCGGGTCACCAGCAACGTCCCGTCGGGCTGCTCGGCGACGACCGCCTGGCACTCCTCAGGCAGGAGCTTCTCCTCCGCGTCGATGCAGATCGCGTGCACACCGACCGACGGCCCTTCCCGCAGGATCTGCGTCACGCCGGGTAGGGAACGCAGCCGGCGCGCCCCGTCCAACACCACGAGGACGTCGCGGAAGCCACCGTCGGCCCGCTCGCCGGACCGGGCCGAGATGAGGGCGACCAGCTCGGCCACCCGCCGCGCCACGGTCTGCGTGTCGGCACCGACGGTGGCGAGAGTGTCCTGGCCGTCGCGTGGCACCGCGTGCGGCAGCCAACCGGCCCACGACCAGCCCTCCTCGTCGGCGGCCCCGGAGAGCAGATAGATCTGCAGGTCCTCGGGGCTGTGCAGGGTGGCCGCCTGCGCCACCAGCCAGCGGGCCGTGGTGCGGGCGACCGGGCCGCCGGCGACGCCGACCACGCCGTGCTGGCGCACCGGCACGGTCGCCGGCACGTCGAGCGCGCTCCACCGGATCTCCCGGCGGTGTTCGTCCTGGCTCGGATCCCGGAGCACCACCTCGGACGGGAGGTCGGCGCTGCCGACCCGCAGCTCCAGGAAGTCGGGGTCGGTGCGGCGCCGCTCCCAGAGTCGGCGCTGCGGTCCCACCGCGATCAGCCGTACCGCCGCCGGGTCGGGGAAGTTGTCCCGCCGGGCCAGCCGCTCGGCCGTCAGGGCCTCCTGCGCGTCGGTGGTGATCCGCTTCTTCTTGGCCTCGTACTCGGCGACCCGGGTGCGGTAGGTGACCTTCCCCTGCCGGCGGGCACCGACCTGGCTGGCGATCAACGCGATCGGCGACAGGACGGCGAAGAGCAGGGTCAGTGGATTCCGCGTGACCAGGTAGGCGGCCCCGGACACCACCAGCGGAGCCAGCACGGTGATCAACGCGATCGGTCGCCGGTCGGGTGGTGACGGCGGTCCCGGCAGGGAGAACTGGGTGGTCCGGGCCGCGGGCAGCAGCCGCGGTGGCCGGTTGTAGTCCAGGCCGGTGCGGTCCTCGGAGATCTGTAGTGCGGCCTCCGCGCGTACCGGCCGGCGCAGCTCCAGCATGGAAGAACCCACGGCGAGCTGCCCGCCGGGCGCCCACACCTGCTCGCCCTCGACTTCCACCCGGTCGAGCAGCATTCCGGTCTGCGCCGGTCGCAGCCGGCACTCACCGTCCGGGGTGACCCGGATCCACGCCATCACGGCGGCGAGGGAGGAGTCGCTGAGGCGAACCCGGCTGGTGCTCGCGGCGCCGATCGAGTGCTCGCCGATGTCGAGCTGGTGGACGCTACCGGCGTCGGTTCCGCTGACCACCCGTACCTCCAGCAGGCCGGGCGGTTGCGTGGGGGCCTCGGGGACGGGGCGGTCCAGGCCGAGCACGGTGCCCTGACGCAGGGGCGCCTCGGCGAGAGTGAGCCGCGGGTCCAACGGCGCTCCGGCGACGAAGACGGTCGGAGGCGTGTCACCGGGCACCGGGCGACGCGCGGCCAGCGCCTCGGCGAGTTCACCGACGGTGTTCTCGGGGCTGGCGTCGACCTGGTAGTCGGTGACGGCGGTGGACGGATCCGCAACGGTGAGCAACAGACGCACGTGGTTCTCCTGGTCGGATGGTCCGTCAGAACAAAACGTCGGGGCCGCGCGGTGATCTGCTCACCACGCGGCCCCGACGCCGTCCGGTCGTCAGCGGCTGAGGCTGTTCGCGGTCTGCGTGTCGGTGTCCGAGAAGGCGTCGCTGACCTGCGTGAGGTACTGGCTGATGCCCTCCATGCCGTGCAGGGTCTGGTCCACGCTGCCCTTGTACTCCTCGAAGTACGGGCCGAACTGCTGCTGCGCGCCCGGGGTGTTGTAGCCGCCCTGGATCAGGGTGTCGATCTTGCTCTTGGCCTGGGTCATCCCGTCGAGCAGCGTCTGCATGTTCTGCTTCAGCCAGCTCGCCGACTCCTGGATGTCCTCGCTGACGATGTGGTAGGTAGCCACGTTCCCGCTCCTCGTGTCCTCGGGTCTCTCCGGCTCTCGAGGCGGTCTCTCGTGGACCGCCTTCCGCCGTTGCCGCCACCCACACGGACGGTGCCCCGAAACGGTTCAGTGGGAAGTTCGGCTTCGTGACGGGAACCTCTCTCCGCCACCCCGGTGAACCACTTAGCCGATCGCGCCGTGTGGGTGCCGGACCGCGCGTACGGGCACGGTTCTCCCCGAACACGAGGTAGAGCACAGATGTTGTTGCGCAGCCGGATCGCGCGGACCGCGATCGCACTGACCAGCCTGGCGGCCCTGGCCGCGTGTGGCGACAAGGAGGCCGGTTCCGCGGCGCCGGCCGTCGTCCCGACGGTCGACCAGCCGAGCCCGAGCGTCTCGGCGGTCGCGACGCCGGAGCGGAATCCCGAGGTGATCGAGGCTCCGACCCCGCTGCCGACGCCCACCGTGGCGAAGACCCAGCGTCGGGTGCAGATCTACAGCGGACCGGCCAACGGCCCGCTGTCGCCCGCACCGGACAAGGGACGGGGCAGCAACATCGTGCAGTTGAACGGGACCGCGTCGGCCGACATCGGCACGTACGTCGCCGACGGGAAGGGCATGACCCTCTACCGGTTCGACAAGGACACGGCGAAGCCGTCGAAGTCCAACTGCAACGGTGACTGCGCGAAGACCTGGCCGCCGCTTCTGATCAAGTCGCCCGGCCAGATCTACCCGAGCGGGATCAACCCGAAGCTGCTCGGGTACGTCGAGCGCGCCGACGGCACCTGCCAGGTGACCATCGCCGGCTGGCCGGTCTACCTCTTCAGCGGGGACAGCAAGCCGGGCGAGATCAAGGGGCAGGGCGTCGGTGGCACCTGGTTCGCGGTCAACCCGACCGGGGGCAAGACGAAGCCGTTGCCAGAGGTGATCGGCATGCCCACCACGGCTGCCACCCGCTGAACCCGGAGGAGACGACGATGACCAATCCGTACGGGGGCTCCGGAACCAGCGGCAACGGAGCGTCCCCACCCGCGCCCCGCTGGGCGCCCGCACCACCGCCGCAGTGGGGGCCGGACTCGACGGGATCAGCCGTACCCGTCGAACGCCCACGGCGCGTCTCCCCGAAGCTCGTGGTGGGTGTCGCCGGCCCGGTCGTGGTCCTGGTCGTACTGGTGGCCGTGCTCGGGCTGGTCTGGCCCGGCTTCCTCAACCGGAAGGTCTTCGACACGGCCGCGCTGCAGCAGGGGGTGCTGACGGTGCTGCGGAACGACTACCAGCTCGACGCGAACAACGTCGCCTGTCCCACGGGCCAGGCGGTCACTGTGGACAGCCGCTTCTCCTGCTCCGCCGAGGTCGCCGGCGTCCCGAAGACGATCACCGTGACGGTGAAGTCGTCCGACGGGCGGTTCGAGGTCGGTCGCCCGCAATGAGGTCACGGCGGCAGGTACGCCGGATCGACCTGCCCGGCCTGCCGGGATGCCGGCGGCCGGGCCGCAGGAACGGGGGCCGGCCGCCGGCCACCACCCTGCCGGTGGTCAGCCCTCCCGGCAGGTCTGCCCACTGTTGAGGCAGGCCACGACCTTCGCCATCAGTGGATCGGGCATCAGGTTGACGAAGAACGCATGGTCGGTCAGCGGGCTGTTGCGCTGACCGTCGAAGGCGTCGATCTGGAACCGGACTCCCGGCGGCAGGTCGTACGAGAGGGCCAGCCGCAGCCGCGGCACCGGGAAGGTGTTGCGGGGGCAGTTGCCCTCCCGGGTGGGGAACGTCAGGTGCGCGCGGTGGTTCTGGCTGTCCGTCCGCCGGCCGTCCCAGCAGCTCGGGAAGTCGTAGATCCGCAGCACCCGGTCGCCGGGCGGGCAGGCTGGATAAGCCGTGGTACGCCGTTCCGGCGTGCTGGAACAGGTCCACGTCGCCGCCGCGTGCGCGCCGCCGTTGGTGACGGCCACGGCGTCTCCGACCGTACCGGCGAGCTGCTGTGGCATCGCCACCACGTTTCCTCGCGGGTTGCCGGAGTAGGTCAGTGTCACCTCGGCCGGCAGCTGGATCTCACCGTCGTGGCCCTCGTGGCCCGTCGCGTCCGGGGCGACGGCCGGTTCCGTCCCGGCCGGCCCGACGGTGCGCAGCACCGGCCAGAAGTAGGTCGAACGGTCACCGTTGTGGCAGGTCGTCGCCGCGACCGCGAGGGTGCGCGGGGTCGAGTTGACCGCGGTGGAGACGTTGCCTACGTAGTCGTGCACGTGGTGCGCCTGGCCCGGGAAGCCTGGTGCCATCACGATGTTGGCGGTGTTGCGGTGGCCGTTCTCGTTGCGGCCACAGTCCCATGTGTAGGTGCCCGTGGCCGCACCGGGTGCGGTCGCGGGAGCGCCGAGGGCGGACGGCACGGACCTGATGTCGACGAAGTCGGGGCCGAGGAGGTTGGCCACCGGATTCCGTTCGGTGGCACCGTCGGCTTCGACCTGCTGCGCCACACCGAAGCCGAGCGCGACGAGCACCAGTTCCAGCGCCACTATCACGGCAACGGTCCGACGCCGCGTCATCGTGCTCTCGCTCATGGCCCGAAGGCTATGCGGCACGCTGATGCACCCCACTCCGGTCGCCACACCCTGTCGAGACTAGGACGGCCAGTACCGCCCGTCCTGCCGGCCGCCGCAGGTGTGATCTGGCCCTACGGCTCCGGGCTTGTGGCGGCACGCCCGGCCGGACGCGGACAGCGGCAGCAGCTTGTCGGCGGCCGTCGCCGGGTACCCCCGGTTCAGAGATCGGGTGGCTCGGTCGACTCCGCCACGGTCGCCCGGATCCGGCGAAGCGTGGCGTCCGGGGCCATCACCGCCGCTCGCCACTTCTCGAGCGTCCGGCGCAGCGACCGGACAGCGGCCTCCAGCTGACGCACCCTGCTGCGCATCGTGGCCAGCTCCTCGCGGGACGCGAGCGCCTCGCGTTCGAGCTCGCACACCCGCGCCCGTAGCGGCTGCACCAGGGTGAGTGCGGCGTCGGTCAGCGTGTCCGCGGCGTCGGCCTTGAACTTGCCCCGCTGGATGATCACCGCGACGATGGCGGCGAGCCCTCCGGCGCTACCCAGCACGCCGAGCGCGGAGAGCACAGTCTGCAGCCAATGTGGGGCAGCCGGTGGTGGCGCGCTGCTCATGCCGCCTCCCCGTTCACAAGTTCGGTGCCGATCTTCGGGTCGGTGTCGGTCGTGCGACTGGCGTGGGCCAGGAGGCGGAGGTCGAAGACGATCTGCGCGGCGCGCCAGAACGATCCGGTGGAGACGGCGAGGATGAACGAAATCGCGGCGGTCCCCGACCGGCCCGAGACCGCCGCGAGGGCCACCGCGTACATGGCGGTGATCGTGCCCAGCAACACCACCGCTGCCAGTTCGATGCCGAGGCCCGTCGCGAGCCGACCGGGCCAGATGATCCCGGAGAGACCGACCAAGCCTCCGACGATCAGACCGATTTCCCAGAGGACCTGGATCGGAGTGTCCATCGCCAACGTGACCGACGGTGGTCGAACGTCAAGCAGGATCAGCAGCAGGCCGCAGGGCGGAGCGGCCAGCAGGACGGCGACCTCGAATGGCTGCCGCCGGGAGCGGATGCGGTTGTGCGGCACGAGTACTCCTCGGGCGACTCTGCCGCGTCCATTCGGCGGTGCACCGGCCGGCAGGGCGGCGACTGGCTGGGGGTGCCCTCGCGGCTGCGCGACCCGGGTGGAAGCCCGATGAACGGGCGGCATCAAGTGGGACACGACGCGGCGCCGTTGACGGGCCGATAGTCAAGTGGTATCACTGGCCGAAGTTCTCGTCCACCCCACACCGAGTCGTATTTCCGCAGGTCAGGAGCGGGGTGGTGGCAACTGCCGGTCGTGTCGAGGTGCCGACCGCCCCCGCACGCGAGGCGTACGGGGGACGGTCGACGAAGTGTCGAGGCCAGACGATGACCTGGCCGCTCCGGTGCCCGGGCCGTCGCGGGTCAGCCGTTGGTGGCCAAGGCCCGTCCGGCCCGCTCGGCCCGGCGGCGCATCCGGGTGTACGCGCTGGTAAGACCCATCGCCCGGCGTACCTCGCCCACCGTCTGGCGCACCTCGCGACGGGTCCGTTCGGTGCCCTCGAAGATCAGCTGGTCGACCAGGCCGCGGTCGTCCTCGATCCGCGCCCGGCGCTCCCGGATCGGGTCGAGAAAGTGGTTCAACGTGTCGGCCAGCTTCTCCTTGACCTCGACGTCACCGACCCGCCCGGCGCGGTAGCGCTCCTTCAGCTCCGCCACCTGCGCCAGATCCGGGTTGAACACGTCGTGGTACGCGAAGACCGGGTTTCCCTCGACCGTCCCGGGCACGTCGGCGCGTATCCGGTTCGGGTCGGTGTACATGCCCATCACCTTGCGCCGCACCGCGGCCGCGTCGTCGGAGAGCAGGATCGTGTTGCCCCGGCTCTTGCTCATCTTGGCCGCCCCGTCCGTGCCGACGAGGGAGGGCGTGTCCGCCTGGATCAGCTCCGGGACCGGGAACACGGTCCCGTAGAGCCCGTTGAACCGTCGAGCGATCTCCCGGGTCACCTCGACGTGGGCGGCGTTGTCCTTGCCGACCGGTACGACCTGCCCCTTCACGCAGAGGATGTCGGCGGCCTGGAGCACCGGATAGCCGAGCAGCCCGTACGGCATCTCCTCCTTGCCCGAGTCGCGGGCCATGTCCTTGAGTGACGGCACCCGCTCCAGCCGGGGCACGGTGACCAGGTTCTGCAACAGCGTGTTCAGGTCGCCGACCTCGGGGATCGCGGACTGGAGGTAGAACGTCGCCCGGGCCGGGTCGACGCCGGCGGCGAGGACGTCGGTGACCATCTCGCGGGCGTTGTCGGCCACCTGCTGAATGTCCTCGCGAGTGTTCTTCGTGGTGAGCATGTGCAGGTCGGCGACGATGAAGAAGCTCTCGTACCGCTGGTGCAGCCGTACGCGGTTCGCGATGCTGCCGACGTAGTGGCCGAGGTGCAGTCGCCCGGTCGGGCGGTCCCCGGTGAGCATCCGTGGAACGGACATGGTGGTACGCCTTTCGTGCCTGGGAAGAGTGGGTTCATACGCGGGCGCGCCGGTCGCGGCGAGGTTCGCCGGACCGGTCAGCGGGATCGGGTCAGTGCGCCGTCCGCCATCGCGCGCCGTCGCGGAACCGCAGTCCGCCGGCACGAAGGACATCGAGGGTCTGCTCGCGGCCGTCGCCGCGCTCGACCGGGCCGGTGGGTACGCCGAGCGGGAGGTCGTCGGTGCGGGTGACGACCTCCGGCGTGCGGACACTCGGCCGGGGCATGGGCTCACCGTACACCGGGATGATCTCGCGGTATCGAAAGCGCGCTATTTAGGTGTGCCCGGCACGATCCACCGTGGCGGAGGCCCGCCGATCGAGGATCCTGAGCGCCAGGGCGCCGCTGGCATACTGGGGTGCCATGGTGCTTTCGCGTAGCTGGTCCCTCTTCCTGACAGGGGTCGGTGTCTGGATGTGGGTGATCTGGCCGAGGTTCGCCGTGGCGATCTGGGACGACCCCAGGGCGTGGTCCAGCGGTACGTCCGCGCAGGGGTCGCCCACCGCCTTCTTCTGGGTGCACGCACTCCTGATCGGGGGCTCGCTGGCCATCGGCACCGCCGTGGGTGTGCTCGGCATCCGCGCCTGGCTCGCAGCCCGTCGGCGTACCTCCTGACGCGGGGCATGCCGTCGAGCCGTCCGCAGGGTGCGAGTTGTGGCTCCGCCGGCCCCGCTCAGCCGCCCCTCCGGGGCATCGTTCACCCGGCGGTTACCTGGTCCAGGCTGGACGTGCTGCGGACCGGACCCCTCTGACCAGGGAAGATAGTTCGGCGAAGATCATGTGACGCGGACCGCCGCCCCCCGATTTGACGATCAAACCCGGGGACGCGTAACTTTCTCTCTGCCAGCGCGGAACGGGGCAAACGGGACGAAAGCCCGGAGGCCCGGAACCGAGATGGCATCGGGCTCGGAGCGGTCACAGACCACTTCGGGACCGATCCGGGCGGTGCCCCGGATTCGCCGCGAGGCGGATTTGGTGAGGCGAAACCGACCGGGTAAGGTTGACGACCGGCAGGGCACCGGGCGAGCTCGCGGGAGACCGCAGCGGCCGGCCTGCCGAATCCGACGATCAAGCTCAGCGGCTTGCTGCTGCGTGCGATCGCCGGTGCCAACCCGCACGAAGCACGACAGACCGGGACAGACCGGTTTGACACGGCGGAGACGGTGAGGTAACGTAGTAAAAGTGCCCGGCGCGGGAGCGGCGGGATGCGGAGCGAAATGCCCCGGATGATGGGCCCTTTTGGTGGGGTTTGTCGGATGGTGTGTGGTTGTTCTTTGAGAACTCAACAGGGTGCTTGATAAGCCAGTGCCAAATTGATTTATTACCCCGGACTGGTTGGCCTCTTTTTGGGGG
>NZ_JBFAAL010000002.1:454162-732193 GCF_040639715.1 Micromonospora sp. NPDC023737 | reverse complement strand
TATCCGGTATTAGCCCCCGTTTCCGAGGGTTATCCCAAAGCCTAGGGCAGGTTGCTCACGTGTTACTCACCCGTTCGCCGCTCGAGTACCCCGAAGGGCCTTTCCGCTCGACTTGCATGTGTTAAGCACGCCGCCAGCGTTCGTCCTGAGCCAGGATCAAACTCTCCAACAAAAACCTGTTGAACAATCGTCCCGGCAACAAAAGTGTTGCCAAAGGAATCCCAACCAGAAGACCCCCCAAAAAGAGGCCAACCAGTCCGGGGTAATAAATCAATTTGGCACTGGCTTATCAAGCACCCTGTTGAGTTCTCAAAGAACAACCACACACCGGTCAGAAGCTCCGCTCTGCGGAACCCCGTCTCGGGGCAACCGTTCCAAACTACCCGAACCGAACTTCGTCGTCAACCTCAGTCTGAGGTGATCAACTAGTTGGCCGGACCCACGTCGACGCACGCCCGAGCTGGGCGGTCGTTGCTGTCGTGGAAACCGCAGACCGGCCGATCGCCGCTTCGCGGCAACCCGCCCGGCTCCTGCCGGCTTCAGTACTTTAGCCGGTCGGCTTCGCGTTCGCAACCCCAAGTTTCGGAGTGTTTCCCGCACCGCCCGATCCAGCCTCGCTCGGCGTCTCCGCCACGAGCCTGGCGCCCGCTCTCGGCCGGTTTGTCCGGCCTCCCGCGTGCAGAGAGAAAGTTACGCGGACGGCCGGAAGAAGGCAAATCAACGTTCACAACTGTCCGTGGAACGGCCACCCATCCACGGGAGAAGCACTCGCACCTGCCCCGTCCCAGTCCCCCGGTTCACCGGTTCGCATGACCGACGCCCGGGTTCACCAGCGCGGCTGACGGGCTGTCATCTCGCGCGGGACGCCGTACGCACGGATGACTGCTCCACGCGACCGGTGTTCCCCGGTCCCCGCACGTGCCAGAGTGTCTGTCATGGATGTCGTCTCCGAGCAGTCCGCTGCCCCGCTCGCCGAGGAGGCGGTGCTCGGGCTTCTCCTGCCGTTCTGGCAGCTGGTGATCGGCGCCTTCGTCCTCGTCGTCGTTGTGTTGTCGCTCGGTCGGCTGGCTCGCCGGGGACGTTCCCGCATGACCACCGCCCTGGTGGTGACCGCCGCCGCGATCGCCGGCTTCGCGGTGATCGGCGTGCTGTTGCAGGGGTGAGCCCGGTCAGAGCCGCCGGTTGGCGAGGCTGGGCAGCTCCGCGCGGATGGTGGCGAGCCGATCGAGGTCGAGGTCGGCGAACGCCACGCCGGCGCCGTCCGGCACCTGAGTGAGCACTGTCCCCCAGGCGTCGACGACCATGCTGCGACCGAAGCAGGTACGTCCGGGCTCGTGGTCACCGATCTGGCCGGCGGCCAGGACGTAGCACTGGTTCTCGATCGCCCGGGCGCGCAGCAGCACCTCCCAGTGGTCGCGGCCCGTGTGCAGCATGAATGCGGCGGGAACCACCAGCACCTGAGCGCCGCCCTCGGTCGCGAGCCGGCGGTACAGCTCCGGGAAGCGCAGGTCGTAACAGATGGACAGGCCGACTCGCACTCCGTCGACGGTCACCACCACCGGCTGTTCCCCCGGCGCCACCGTCGCCGACTCCCGGTAGGACACGCGGCCAGGGATCTCCACGTCGTACAGATGGATCTTCCGGTACGTGGCGGCGAGCGCGCCGCTACGGTCGAAGACCAGCGAGGTGTTCCAGGTCCGCTCCGGGTCCGGGCCGGCCTCATGGAAGGAGCCGGCGATCACCCAGATGCCCAGCCGGCGCGCGACGCTCGCGAAGAACTCGCTGACCTCCCCGCCGATCGGCTCGGGCGCGGGCATCCTGGCGGCCGGCCCGAGATAGTCGACGTACTCCGGTAGGAGTGCGAGATCCGCGCCACCGGCCGCCGCCCGCTCCAGCAGTTCCGCTGCGACAGCCAGGTTGGCCTTGCGGTCCTCGCGAGCGTTGAGCTGGCAGACGGCGACGCGCATGAGCCTCAGCGTACGGCGAGGACCGTTCCGCGGACAGGCCCGGTGCGCCGGCAAGCCGGGGCACCGGGCCTGGAAACCTGGACGGAGGAACTCCGGCTAGGCGGACTTCTCCTCGCGGTCCCGGCGAGCGCGACGGCCGGTGAACTCGCGCGGCACGATCGTCGGGTTGACGTTCTCGAGTACGACTTCGCGGGTGATCAGCACTCGTGCCGCGTCCGGGTTGCTCGGCACCTCGTACATCACGGAGAGCAGGACCTCCTCCATGATCGCCCGCAGGCCCCGTGCCCCGGTACCGCGCAACATGGCCTGATCGGCGATGGCCTCCAACGCCGGCTCCTCGAACTCCAGCTCCACGCCGTCGAGCTCGAAGAGGCGCTGGTACTGCCGGACCAGCGCGTTGCGTGGCTCGGTGAGGATCCGCACCAGGGCGTCGCGGTCGAGGCTGCGCACGTTCGTGATCACCGGGAGCCGGCCGATGAACTCGGGGATCAGCCCGAACTTGAGCATGTCCTCCGGCATGACCTGGCTGAAGATGTCGTCGGTCGACCGCTCGGAGACCGACCGGAGCCGGGCGCCGAAACCGGTGCCGCCGGAACCGGTGCGGGCCTCGATGATCTGGTCGAGCCCGGCGAAGGCACCACCGCAGATGAAGAGCACGTTGGTGGTGTCGATCTGGATGAACTCCTGGTGCGGGTGTTTCCGGCCGCCCTGCGGCGGCACGTTCGCCACGGTGCCTTCCAGCATCTTGAGCAGCGCCTGCTGGACGCCCTCACCGGAGACGTCCCTCGTGATCGACGGGTTCTCCGACTTGCGGGCGATCTTGTCGACCTCGTCGATGTAGATGATGCCGGTCTCGGCGCGCTTGATGTCGTAGTCGGCGGCCTGGATGAGCTTGAGGAGGATGTTCTCCACGTCCTCACCGACGTAACCGGCCTCCGTCAGCGCGGTCGCGTCGGCGATCGCGAACGGGACGTTCAGCATCCGGGCGAGGGTCTGCGCCAGGTGGGTCTTGCCACACCCGGTCGGCCCGAGCAGCAGGATGTTGGACTTGGCCAACTCGACGGTGTCCGAACCCGGCGCGCCGGCCGCCTCGGCCTGGATGCGCTTGTAGTGGTTGTAGACCGCGACGGAGAGCGCCTTCTTGGCCTGGTCCTGGCCGACGACGTAGTTGTCGAGGAACTGGCAGATCTCCATCGGCTTGGGAAGCTCTTCCCACTTCACCTCGCCGGACTCGGCCAGTTCCTCCTCGATGATCTCGTTGCAGAGATCGATGCACTCGTCGCAGATGTAGACACCAGGCCCCGCGATGAGCTTCTTGACCTGCTTCTGCGACTTACCGCAGAAGGAGCACTTCAGTAGGTCGCCGCCGTCACCGATCCGTGCCACCTACGTTCTCCCTGCACTCAGTCGGCCGGAGACCCGGCCATGACCCGCGGCGGCAGCGCCCCCGCCTCGTCTCGTTCACTCCGCCGGTCCGACCCAGCGAAGCGGTACAGACCCGACGTTACCCGCTGGCGGAGTTTTCTCCGACCCCCAAAACGGGTGTGTCAGAGGTCGGCCGGGATCAACGCCCCGACCGACCTCTGACCCGGTATCGGTCAGCTGGCGGCGTTGGCGGCCAGCAGGCCCTTCTTACGGCTGGTCAGGATCGTGTCGACCAGCCCGTACTCGCGGGACTCCTCGGCCGTCATGATCTTGTCGCGGTCGATGTCCTTGCGGACCTTGTCGATCGGCTGGTTGCAGTGCCGCGAGAGCATCTCCTCCAGCTGGGTCCGCATCCGCAGGATCTCCCGGGCCTGGATCTCGATGTCCGAGCCCTGCCCGTAGCCGCCCTCGGTGGCCGGCTGGTGGATGATGATCCGGGAGTTCGGCAGCGCCATCCGCTTACCCGGCGTGCCGGCCGCGAGCAGCACCGCGGCAGCACTGGCGGCCTGCCCCAGGCAGACCGTCTGGATGTCCGGCCGGACGTACTGCATGGTGTCGTAGATCGCCGTCATGGCCGTGAACGAGCCACCCGGCGAGTTGATGTACATGATGATGTCGCGGTCCGGGTCGGTGCCCTCGAGCGTCAGCAGCTGGGCCATCACGTCGTTGGCCGACGCGTCGTCCACCTGGACGCCGAGGAAGATGATCCGGTCCTCGAAGAGCTTGTTGTACGGGTTCGACTCCTTGACCCCGTACGACGTGCGCTCCACGAACGACGGCAGCACGTAGCGGTTGTGCACGGCCGCGAACTGGGGCGGCAAACTCAGGTCGGTCATCGTCAGCTCCTCAGCTCAGGGTCCCGGCACCTTCCGGAACCTGGGTGGCTCCGGTGATGACCTTGTCGATGAAGCCGTAGTCCACAGCCTCCTGGGCGGTGAACCAACGGTCGCGGTCCGAGTCCGCCTCGATCTGCTCAGGGGCCTGACCGGTGTGGTGCGCGACCCGCTCCTGGAACATCCGCTTCGTGTAGAGCATCTGCTCCGCCTGGATCGCGATGTCGGCGGCGGTGCCGCCCACGCCACCCGACGGCTGGTGCATCATGATCCGCGCGTGCGGGAGGGCGTAACGCTTGCCCTTGGTGCCCGCGCAGAGCAGCAGCTGCCCCATCGAGGCGGCCATGCCCATCGCGACCGTCGACACGTCGTTGTCGATGAACTGCATGGTGTCGTAGATCGCCATACCCGAGTAGACCGAGCCACCCGGGGAGTTGATCCAAAGGTTGATGTCGCGGTCCGGGTCCTCCGCGGCGAGCAGCAGCAGCTGCGCGCAGATGCGGTTGGCGACCTGGTCGGTCACCTCGCTGCCCAGGAAGATGATCCGCTCCTTGAGCAACCGGTTGTAGACCGAGTCGTCGAGGTTGCCAATGTTGTCGCCACCTCGGGCGTCAATCGCCCGGAGCGGCTTCGGTGGGATGTGCATGTCGGTCATGGCAGCCCTTCGCTCTCCGTACCGTCCTACCCGACACTAACCGCTCGGCCGGGCGGCAGAGTCCCGGTCGTGGCACTGTTCGCTCACAGCGCAGCCACTGCCGGGACGTACCCGGAAAAGGGTTTTGGCCGCCACCCACCGCAACTGGTGGATGGCGGCCGCACCCGACGATCAGTGCTCGTGGTTGTGGTGCTCGGCCTCGTTGGCGGCGCGCAGGGCGTCGAGGCTGACCTCGTTGCCCGCGGCGTCCTTGATCGTGATCCGCTCCATGATCGAGGAGAGGACCTTGCCGCGCCGGACGTCGCCGTACACGGCGGGCGCCGTGCCCGAGCGCACCAGCTGGTCGTAGTACTGCTGCGGGGCCATCCCGGCGTGCTGGGCCCGGTGCACGATCTCGTGACCGAACTCGTCGTCGGAGACCTCGACGTTCTCGGCGTCGGCGACGGTGTCCAGCAGCAGCTGGACCTTGACGCCCTGGGTGGCCGCGTCGGTCAGCTCGGCGTCGATCTGCTCCTCGGTCTTCTCCTCCGAGGCGAGGTAGTCCTCCATGGTGGCGCCGATCCGCTCGAGCTGGTCGACCATGGCCTGCTTGCGGCTCGCGACCTCCTCGCGGACGATCCCCTCCGGCGCCGGAACCTCGGCGGCGGCGATGAGCTGCTCCAGGGCCTTGTCCCGGGCGGCGTAGATCTGCTCGACCTGCTTACCTCGGGTCACCCGCTCGCGCAGGTCGTTGCGGAGCTCCTCGATGGTGTCGAACTCGCTCGCCATCTGGGCGAACTCGTCGTTGAGCTCTGGGAGCTCCTTCTCCTTGACCGTGCGCACGGTCACCGCCACGTCGGCGTCCCGCCCGGCGTAGTCGCCGCCGACGAGCTGCGTGGTGAAGGTCTTGCTCTCACCGGCCGCGACGCCGACCACGGCCTCGTCCAGGCCCGGCAGCAGCTGCTTGCTGCCGACCTCGTGCGAGATGTTGGTCGCCGAACCGCCCGGCACGTCCTCGCCGTCGACGGTGGCGTGCAGGTCGATCTGGACGTAGTCGCCCTCCTGGGCGGCCCGCTCCACGGTCTTCAGCGTCGCGAACCGCTCGCGCAGGTTCTTCACCTGCTCGTCGATCTCGCTGTCGTCGATCTGGAGCTCGTCCACCGTCACCTCGACGGTGGCGAGGTCGGGCAGCGTGATCTCCGGACGCACGTCGACCTCGGCGGTGAAGTTCAGGGAGTCGCCGTCGGCGAACTCGGTGATCTCGACCTCGGGGCGACCGAGCGTCTTCAGGTCGTGCTCGCGGACCGCGGCGAGAATCTGCTGCGGGATGGCCTCCTGCACCGCCTCGTTGAGGACGGTGCCCCGGCCCACCCGCTGGTCGATCACCGCGGCCGGTACCTTGCCCCGGCGGAAGCCGGGAACCTGGACCTGCTGGCCGATCTCCCGGTACGCCTTCTGGAGGCTCGGCTCGAGCTCGACGAACGGCACCTCGATGGCGAGCCGCACGCGCGTCGGGCTCAGAGTCTCGACGGTGCTCTTCACAGGCGTACTCCTTGACGGATCTCAGTTGAGTCTGGGCGTGGATTCAGCCCATCGAGTGTAGGCGAGCCGGCCGGGCGCTCCGGCAGCGCCCGGGAACCGCAGCGGAAACGGCGGCACCCGGGGCGACCCGGCCGCGGACGACAGTCGGGGTGGCGGGATTTGAACCCACGGCCCCTCGCTCCCAAAGCGAGTGCGCTACCAAGCTGCGCCACACCCCGTGGCGACGAAGAGTGTATGCCTTCGCGCCCCGGCTCGGGCCTCGGGGCACGGCCAACCCGACACTTCACGCAGTTCCACCCGCGCGTCGACGCGCCGGCACGCACCGGTCGAGCCCACCCGGCACCCCGCCGGGCGGCACCGGCGCGCGAACGGGTCCCGGTCCGGGCGGTGTCCGGACCGGGCCGGGCGGGCACGACTCGCCGGAAGGCCGCGGTGTCACCACGTCGGGAGGCCCCGACTTCGCCGCACATCGAGTCGATCTCGATACGCATGGCGCGGCGCATCGGGTGGGGCTGCGCGCGGCACCGGGACATTGGGTAGGCTGTCGGGCGCGCCTCGCGTGTCGAGGCGTACGCGGGCGTAGCTCAATGGCAGAGCTTCAGTCTTCCAAACTGACGGTGCGGGTTCGATTCCCGTCGCCCGCTCCAGCAACGACGGCCCAGGCAGACCGCATGATCGCGGCACCTGGGCCGGTTGCTTCTCCCGCATGTCGGATCTTGCGTGCCAGCCGCGTGCCACTCAGCGCCGGCGACCGATTTCGGCGGCCCGAACTCCAGGCGATCTTTCAGCGCGGCGAGTTTGCGGGGGCACCCGCACAGTGGCGGCGCCGAGGTCGGCATCGCGCCGCCGCAGGGCGGCCAGCTCTCCCCGCCGCAGACCGCAGAGGGCTGCGACGATGACCAGCGCGGCGAATCGGGCCTGCCTGGCGTCGGCCGGGGCGTAGACCCAGGCGACGGTGCCGGTGGCCCGCCCCGGAGGGTGGTAGCGCTCACAGCCCTCGATCCGACACCGGGTTCCGCCGAAGCCCGCCGTGCCTATGCGCGCCCAAGGGCGTCGGCGTCGTCATCGAGGCGGAGCATGCTCGCAATTGCTCAGGGCAACGCGCTGCCAGTCGCTTCCGGCGAGAGCGACCGGGTAGCCGACCTCTCTGACCTGCTTGTCCTCGGTCTCGACTTCGAACCTCAGCTGCAGCGGCTCTTGGAACAATGCGACCGAGCACTCGGACAACAGCTCGACCACGAGCTGACCGGTGCCGCCAAGGGGTAACAACCGGGGTCGCCCGGAGCTGGTGGACGCCATCCCCGGCGCCTCTACTGCAACTCCGCGGACGGCGATCGGCGCGGGGCCGGCGTTGATCAACAACAGGTGCCCGGTCAGTCTGACTTGGGAGACACCGCTGCCCCCTCCGACGGTGGCCGTCTGAAAGCTCGGGCTTCCCAGGCTGGCCGATTGAGCGACGGCCACGAGCGCGACCGCCGCGTCCCGTTCCCGCCGCTCACGTGAGTCTCGTCGTTGCACGGCGAAGCCGCCGAGCACAACGCCGACCAGGAAGACGGAGAGGAACCCCAGGGCCATCTTCCGCCTGACCATGAGGCGGTCACGGGCAGTGGTCCCCGACTCCGCCGGCTGGTGATTGCGCTCGTCCAGATCGATCAAAGCCTGCTCCCCGACATGGGCGTCAGCCTAGGGTCTCTCCGCACCAGCGCGCGTCGGCCGGCCGTACGGTCAAGCCTGCCCGCTGACGCCGAGGTCGCCCGGCAACGTCAGACGGGACCACCAGGGCACCACGCACCTGACCAGCCGTTGCTACTGCTAACTCCCAGGCCGCGTCCGGCCTTCGGCGGGAACGTAGCCCTCTGAAGAGTGGACGAGCAAGCGGAAGCCCATCGGCACCCGCTGGTGGCGAGGCAGGCCCAGCACGTCGTAGTCGACCGCGAGGTCATCGAAGAACAACCCCGCTCCGGGAGCCTGCTCCACATCCGGGATCCTGATCGTCACGAAGACCGGCAGCTCCATGCCGGCTCCCACTCTGACCGGCCGGAACGGTGCCGCCGTGGCCGGGTCGAACACGACGCCAGTGGACTCATCGACGGCATGGTTTGCCGCCAAGCCGGCGACCTTGAACACGTGCCGATCGGCAGGACCGTCATCGACCGCGATGCCGGTGATCGTGACCGGCCACGGACCGGGATTGCGGATGGACGCGCCGAACGTGATCTGCCCTCCGGGGTTGAAGGCGAACCGCAGTTCCGTCGTCGGCCCTTCCGTGCGGGACTCCGCATCGACCCCGTGCCACCAGGAGCTGCCGTGATCGAGGCGATGGCTGATGGTGGCCGACAGGTAACCGGCACCCAGTGCGACAACCAGCGCCCCGGCGATCAGGAGTTGCCGACGGCGCGTCACATGAGCCTCAGCGGAGGGACTTCACCAGCGTCAGCGTCATGACAGCGCACGCTACAACACGCACACCCCCGCGTTGCCCGGGCCGTCCGTCTGCCAGTGGCTCACTGTCCGACCTTGATGCCCGGTTCACCGGCCATGAACTGGATGACCTGGCGGGGCTCCTGGCCCGGCCGGTCCGGTGCCCGCATCTTGCCGATCGGCAGGATCACCCGCCGGTACGTCGCTTCCAGCATCATCGCGGTGGCGGTGTACCAGGCGATCACCGCGGAGGCGATGAAGATGTAGGCGCCCACCGTCCGCCAGCCGGAGATACCGGCGATCTGACCGATCGCCTGGCAGGTGGCGCCGGCCGCGAGCGTGGCGAGCACCAACGCCAGGCCGATGCTTTCCACGAGCGCGGCGAACGCGCCCGACCAGGTGATGGCGGCGAGCGCGATGAACCAGTAGCCGAGCGGCACGAAGGGGTCCGGCGGGGTCAGCGCGCCGACCGCGACGAGCAGGAAGAGCACGCCGTACGCGAGCCAGAATGCTCCCCAGATCCCGTGCATGGCGGTGGCCAGGCCGTCCCGTGCCCGGTAGGCCCACATTCCGGCGAGGAACTGGGCGAGCCCGCCGGTGAAGGCGGCGAACGGGAACAGGAAGCGCGGGGTGCCGGTGTCGCCGTACCAACCGGCGAGGTTCGCCGCCACGACGAAGGTGGCGGCGGCGAATCCGAACAGACCGAGGATGGAGGGCGCGGCGACCGGCTGCAACGAGATCTGGGCGTGGTTACGCCAGAATTCGAACTCGCCGTCGTGCGCGGGCGCGTGGGGCACGCGAGACATCTGATCCTCCTCCTCACGACGGCGGACCCTCCGCCGGTCCGGACGGACATCGGCGCCGTCTACCCCCTACGACAGGTCCCATTCGCCTGCGTGCCGCCGCAGTGCCGGTCGGTCCGTCGCCCGTCGCGTGCCCCCGGGCAGAAAACCCGTTGCGTGCGCCGGGCAGAAAAATGGCTGGTCCGGGCCGGGCGGACGGGCGAAGATCCGGCGCATGCCCCAAGCCGCGCTGCGCACCGCCCGGATCCGGCTCGTCCCGCTCGCCGACGAACACCTCGAGCACGAGGTGGAACTCGACGCCGACCCCGAGGTGATGCGCTACCTCGGTCCGACGCGTACGCGGGCAGAGGTGGAGTCGGTGCACCGCCTGCGGCTGGCGGCTGCACAACGGGTGCCGGGGCTCGGCTTCTGGGCCGGTTTCGTCGACGGTGACTTCGTCGGCTGGTGGCTCCTCGAGCCGCCGGAGCGGGCCGACCAGGGCTCGGTGGCGGGGCAGGCCGAACTCGGCTACCGGCTCCTCCGCCGGTACTGGCGCCAAGGGTTGGCCAGCGAGGGCGCCCGCGAGCTGATCCGGCACGGCTTCGAGGACCTGGGGCTGACCCGGATCTTCGCCGAGACGATGGCGGTGAACGAGGGGTCCCGAGCCACGATGGCCTCCGTCGGTCTGCGCTACGTCCGGACGTTCCACCTGGACTTCGACCACCCGCTGCCCGGCACGGAACTGGGTGAGGTCGAGTACGCGCTCACCCGGGAGGACTGGCTCGCCGGGCGGTCGACGGGGGCGGCCCGCGGCTGAGTCGAGCGCAGCCGCCCGGGTGGACGGCGTCCCGCCGGGGCCGGCCCGATGGCTGATCAGGCGTGGTCGTTCGGCGCGGGGCCGACGCCGATGTTCATCCGGTAGATCCAGACCGGGTAGTCGACGTGGTTCGCGCCACCGGACAGGCCGGGCGTGCGGTGCAGCTGCGCGGCGGGCAACCAGAGGTCGCCGTCGTGGTCGATCCACATGGCGTCCACCCAGGCCAGGCGGGGGTCGGCGACCAGGGTGGTCACCTCCCGTTCCGGCGTGATGCGCAGGACCCGCCGCTGCTCGGCGTCGCTCAGGTAGATCGTGCCGGCGGCGTCGATGGCGGTGCCGCCGGTCGTCGGCGTGTCGAGCCACGGTTCGATGTACCCGGCCACCGTGGCGGGGTCGAGCGCCGGGTCGTCGAGCCACCGCGTCTCGATGCGGAACAGCCCGCCGGAGGCGGGCTGGTAGTACAGGTGGCGGCCGTCCGGCGACACCTCGAGCTGATCGACGTGCAGGACGACCTCGTTGCCGTCGGGGTCGTGCAGCACCGCTCCGTCCGCGACCAGCCGCCGCCCCACCGTGCTGGGGTGCCCGTCCAGCACCCGACGGGCCCGCCGGGAGGCCAGGTCGAGCACGATCAGGCCGGGCGCTCCGGCGTCGGTGAGGTAGGCGGTCCGCCCGTTGAACCGCACGTCGTCGACGTAACTGTCGTTCCGGACCGCGTCGGTGAGGTCGTAGATCCGGGTCACCTCGCCGGTGCCCGGGTCCACCACGATCAGCCGGGCGCCCCCGGGCACCTGCCGTCGGCCCAGGCCGGGCGCACCGGAGTCGATGATCCACAGCCGGCCGTCCGGGCCGGTACGTACGCCGTTGACGTGCACGTACACCCCGTCGGAGCGCGGCTCGTCCGAGGCGGCGTTCCACGACTCGTCCGGCCACGGAGCCCGCCGGCCGTCCGGGAGCGCCTCGGCGACCTGCACGCCCGGCGAGTCCGCACCGGGGAAGCTCACGAAGATGCGTCCGTCGACGGTCGTCACACCGGTGCAGACGCGATCGTTCGGGAGCATCGGGGTCAGGCGCGGGTCCTCCCGGGTCGGAAGTGGCATGCGTTCCTCCAGCGGCCGCCAGGCGGTCGTCCTTGGTGTGTGACGGCGGCCCCATCCCCCGCCGCTGGCCGGCCAAACATCGTCACCGCGCCGAGCATCCTTGACATATGTCGATCTTTCGACTGGTGTGGGGGCAGCGACATCGATTTCCCACAGGAGGGCACATGATCGTCCGACGACGGTGGGCGGCCGCGGCCACCGCAGCGATCCTGGTCAGCGCGGTGCTGTCCCATCCCGGCTCCGGCGTCGCCGCGCCGACCCCCGCTCCAGCACCCAGGGTGACCCTGGCCAGTGGAGAGACCGCGTTGGTGCGGGTGCAGCTCCGCGACCAGGCTCAGCTCGACCAGCTGGTCGCCCGGGGCGCGGACCTCGCCAACCGACCCCGGTCGGTGGACGGGCGGATACTCGCCGACGTGGTGCTCACCGGCACCCAGCTCGCCGAGCTGACCGCGCAGGGAGCCACCGCGCTCCAGGTGGTGCAGCGCCCGGGTGACGGCGAGCGCCACTTCGCGGAGAGCGTCCGCGCCGCCCAGGCCCGCACTACCGCCGGGCTGCGCGCCCCGGCCGCCGACCAGCGTACGGCGAACGCGACGGCCGCCGTGGACACGCTCCAGTTCCTCCAGGCGTACTGGTGGACCAGCGGTGGGCAGACCTTCGTACAGACCGAGGTGGCCACCACCGCGACCGACGACCCGGACGTCGAGATCACCGTGAACTGGCGGACCGCCGACGGCGCGACCGGCTCGTTCCCGCTCTTCCGGTTCGAGGACTCGGGCGAGTACCAGTACCACTACGCGCAGCCGGTGCCGGTGCCGAGCCGACCGGTGCAGGTGACCGCCACGTCCAGCCTGGGCGGGGTGAGCCGCGCCGTCACCCCGACGTCCTGGCCCGGCGCCACTCCGCCGCCGCTGCCCGGCGGTTACCAGAAGGACTTCATCGACGCGTACCTCACTCCGGTGGACATCCAGGCGCGGATCAAGCGGCTGGCCCGCCAGTACCGCGATCTGGTCGACGTGATCGACCTGCCGTACAAGACCCAGGGCTACCGGCGTACCGCCGCCGCGTACCTCGGTGACCCGGCGGCCGCGGCCGTGGTGGTGGAGTCCTTGCGTTTCGGCGACCAGAACATGAACGGTGTCCAGGTCCGCACGGTCGACCCCGGCCGGGCGAACCGGCCGCTCACCGCGACCTACCGGGACCGGGTGCTGACCGTCTCCCTGGCCACCGACGGGGCCGGCAAGGTCACGAGCACCACCGACCAGGTCGCCGCCGTGATCAACGCGCGGTTCGCCAACCGGTTCCAGGCGTTCGTCGAGCAGGGCTCGCCCGGCCTGCCCATGCCGGTGGTTGCGCCCGTACGCCTCGACGACGGCCTCCAGGGCACGGAGGTGCCGACCAAGCCGTGGACCGTGCAGGCGCTGCGCATCGGCGTGCACCGCGACGGCTCCCGCGTCGGCGTCCTGGCCTATTCCCAGGAGCACGCCCGGGAGTGGGCCACCCCGCTGGTCACGCTGGAGTTCGCGGAGCGGATGCTGGCCAACTCGCGCACCGACGCGGCCACCCGCGAACTGCTGGAGCAGACGGACATCTTCGTCATCCCGGTGGTCAACCCGGACGGCGCCAACTACTCCTTCCACGACTTCAACTTCCAGCGCAAGAACATGGTGAACCACTGCACCGGCGCCAGCCGTGACCCCGGCAACCGCGACTCGTGGGGGGTGGACCTCAACCGCAACTACACGGTCGGTTCGTACTTCGACGGTTACGTCGGCGCCAGCGGCAACTGCCTCTCCGGCTCGTACGCCGGCACCAGTGAGCTCTCCGAGGCGGAGAGCCGCAACGTCATCGCACTGGCCCGGGAGCACAGCAACATCCGGTTCGCGATGAACGTGCACTCCTACGGCGGGTACTTCATGTGGCCGCCGGGGGCGTACAAGGCCGACGGTCGGGTCACCCTGCCCCGGCCGTCGATCGACGAGTCGAAGCTCTTCCAGGACAGCGCCCGGCGCATCGTCGGCGCGATCGCGCAGGAGCGCGGCACGGTCACCTGGCCGTCGCAGACCGGTCCGGTCGCGGACGTGCTCTACTCGGCCGCCGGCAACTCCGCCGACGAGCTCTACTACGAACTCGGGATCTTCGCCTGGGACTTCGAGGTGGGCAACGACCGCTGGAACGCGGCCACCGGCCAGTGGGAGGGCGTCGGCTTCCAGCCGCCGTTCGAGGAGGCGCACGCCGAAGCCCAGGAGTACGCCGGCGGGCTCGTCGAGATGGTCCGGGTCGCCCGCGACTACGCCGCCGCGCAGGAGGGCTGACGAACACCGGGCCGGCCGGGTTCACCCGGCCGGCCCGGTGCCCGGCCGAACGCCGGATCGCCCAGCTCACCGGACCGCAACAGCTGCCCCGGCCGGCCGCGGATGAACCGCGGCCGGCCGGGTAAGCAGCACCATCCTGGCGGAGAACGACCGAGGTCGCGGCGATCCCCGTGACCGGACGCGCGGGCGGGCGGCGCAGGCCGGCCCGCCCGCGGCGTACCCGCAGATCAGTTGCCGGTGATCCAGTTCCAGGCGGAGACGACCCATTCGGTCTGCTGGAGCCAGGCGACACCCAGCCCGACGAGGAAGACCGCCGTGATCAGGTGCGCACCCCGGGCGGTACGCCGGACCCGGCCGAGCTGCCGCTCGAGGATCACCCGGCCGAGCAGCCGGGAGAGCGCGAAGAGCCCGACCGCGACCAGCAGGCTCAGCACGAAGATGAAGATCGGGCCGGTCAGGTTCCCCTGGCCGGAAACGGCCCAGATGCCCCAACAGACGAAGGCGAAGAGCCCGCCTGCGGCGCTCCACTCACCGCCGCGGCGAAGTTGGGCCAGATGCCAGCTCACCGGCTGCCGCGGAACCGGTTCGCCCGGCCAGCCCGTTCCGGTCGGCTCCTCCACCACCGGGAACGGCTCGGTCTGCGGCGCCCGTGGCTGACCGACCGAGGCCACACCGCGGCGGTAGCCGTCCCGCTGCTGTGGCACGACCCCGGGCTGCGGCGGCACCTCGACGGTCCGCTCCGCCCACGGCTGTGTCTGGTCCGCCATGCTCGTCCCCTCCCCTGACCGACGACGCCGACGGCGCCTGCGTCCGAGGGTAGCCACCCGGCAATTCGGTCGCCGAGCCCACCACTGCCCGTCTCCGGACGGACCGACCCGCCGCGGGCCGGGTCCCGCTCTCCCCCGGCCACGGGGGTGCCGGCGATCGACGGGCAGCGGTACCCGGGCCACGGCGGTACGGTCGGTGGATGGGTGATGCGGAGCGACGGCGACGCCGGCTACGGCACCAGGGCGGTGAGCAGACCCGGGAGCCGGAGGCGCCCCTGGCCAGCACCGCACGGGTGTACGACGGCACTGAGCCGTCCCGCCGCCGCGGCGCGCCCGGCGACGAGCGGGAGGGTGAGCGCGGTCTGCGCGGCCTGGTCGGGTCGGGCTCGTCGCAGGTGAAGCCGAGCGCCGCCATGCGGGCCAGGGACGCCGCCCGGCCGACCGAGGAGGACCTGGCCGAGGCCGAGGCCCGAGTCGTCGTCGTGCGACGCAACTGGGTGCCCCGCGAGGAACTGCCCCGGCCCCCGCGCTGACGCGGCCGGGACGGCTCACCGCTTCGAGATGACACTTCGCCGCCGTGGCGATGACCGGCAGGGTGGGACCATCGGTCGTGGCCCCGCCCCGGAAGGGTCACGGCAGCGGCGGAAGTTCCCGGCTCGCCTCGTACGCGGCGACCTGTGCGATCCGGCGGGCGTGCCGCTCGTTGCCGGAGAACGGCGTGCTGAGGAACGCCTCGACGATGGCGGTCGCCTCGTCCAGGGTGTGCTGCCGGGCGCCGACGGCGACGATGTTGGCGTCGTTGTGCTCCCGGGACAGCTGGGCCGTCTCGGTGTTCCAGGCGAGCGCCGCCCGCACCCCGGCGATCTTGTTGGCGGCGATCTGCTCGCCGTTGCCGGAGCCGCCGATCACGACGCCGAGGCTTCCCTCGTCGGCCACCACCCGGTCACCGGTGTGCAGGCAGAAGGCAGGGTAGTCGTCGTCGGGGTCGAAGACGTGCGGACCGACGTCCACCACCTCGTAGCCCTGGTTGGCCAGGTAGCTGGCCAGGTGCACCTTCAGCTCGTAGCCGGCGTGGTCGGATCCCAGGTAGACGCGCATACCGCGCAGTCTGTCAGGCCGCGCCCGGTGACGCTGCGGGGGCGGCGTCACCGGGCGTTTTCGTCACAACTCAGCGGGGCAGCTCGGCGACGACGAGGCCACCGCGCGCCTTCGGCGTGAACCAGGTGCTCTTGCGCGGCATCTTCTCCCGGGCCAGATTCACGGCCACGAAATCGTCCACGGTCACTGGGGCGACCAGGACGGCCAGCTCGGCCCGACCGGAGTCGACCTCGCCGGTCAGCCAGCTCGCCGGGTAGTCGCCACCCACGTACGTGATCCGCTTGTCGCCCGGGTCGAGACCGAGGGCGTCGCGCAGCAGCAGCCGCTCGACCAGGGCGTGGTCCAGGTTCTCCAGCCGGCCGCCGGCCACGCGCGGCAGCCGCACCGCGTACCCCTGGCCGGCCAGCCGGAGGTGGACGGTGCCGCCGGTCGCCGGGACCTCGACCGGGCCGTCGATCGGGCTGATCTCCGCACCGGCGGCCCGGAGCCGCTCCAGCAGCTCTTCGCCGCTGGTGGTCAGCTCGCTGACCAGCCGGTTGTACGGCTGGATGGCGACCGAACGCGGCGTGGTCACCACCGCCAGGAAACGCGGCAGGCCGCCGGTCTGGGCGGCGAGGCTGCGGTGGTTGCCGTCGGCGACCACCAGCTCTCCGCCGCCGGCGAGCGCGGTCAGCTCGTCCTGTTGCCGTCCCGGCCCCACCAGCCAGATCGCATGGGTACGCCCCGCCTGGTCGATGTCGGTGGCGGCGGGTACCCCCGCCGCCTCGGTGGCCGCGGCGAGCGCCTCGTGCAGTTCCTCGCCGCGCCCGGTCTGCAGCAGCAGCACCGGGGAGAGCAGGTGGCCGAGCGCTTCGGCCAGGGCGACCCGCTCCCGGACCTTGGCGATGAAGACGTCCTCGTTGCGGATCACCAGCCCGGGCTCGTCGGCGCGGGTGGAGATCTGGTCGGTGTCCACCACCGCGAAGAGCCCGTACGCGGTCTCCTCACCGGGCGCGGTGATCCGGTAGAGCACCACCACCTGCTCGGCCGGGGTGTAGCTCCCGTCGGCCTTGGCCTCGGCCAGCCGGGCCACGGCGTCGGGCAGCGCGTCGAGGAAGGACTTGCCGAGGCTTCCCGGGGCTCGGTGCGGCATCTCGATGCCGAGAGCACTGTGCGGGTTCGCCTCGATGATCGCGGTGATCTCCGCGTCGTCGGCGAACTCGTCGTAGTTCTGCGCGCCGGTGCCGCCGGTGGTGATCCAGGCCCGGGCGATCGGATGCACGATCGTCATGCCCGCTGACGCTACCGTCGCCGTACCGACCGCGGACGCGGACCCGGGCCGCCGTCCATCAGGTGAAAGCGTCGGCCCGGACGGATCGGCCATCGCGGGCGGGCGGTCAGAAGCGGCGCTCGGCCGCGGTCCGGCGGTGCCGGCCGCCGGCGGGCGTGCTGATCGGGTCGGGTGCGCCCGCCGGGCGGGTGGCCGAGGTCGGCGCGGTCCGCCGGGCCGCCGTGGGGGCGGTGGTCGACGGGGCCAGCACGGCCGGCGTGGGCACCGCGCCGGGCGTCCGCCGGGTGCGGGTCGGCGCCGCGTCGGGCGGCGTCAGCCGGGACGTCGCAGCCACCCGGGCGACGCCCACCACGATCGGCGGTGCGAGCAGGTCCGCCACGTCCGTGGGCAGGTCGGGTCGGACCGCCGGCCAGCGGGAGTCGTCGACCGACCAGTACGCGGGGGGCTCGGCCGCCTCTTCCAGGTTCAGCGGATCGTCACCGGACACATGGCGGTGCTTGGCCATCGGAATGCCTCCACGAGCTGCGAACTCAGCGATTACGGCTGCGGCGGACATCCGGCCAAACGAGGTCGGCGGCGGGGCGGTGACGGGCGCGGTAACTGTGTTAACAGGGGCCCCCGCCCCGACGGAGACGATGACGAGGGCCCCTTCGCCGCGCCTCAGTCGAAGATCGGGTCGGCGTCGCGGGTCCGCTTCAGCTCGTAGAAGCCGGGGGTGCCGGCCACCAGCAGGACGCCGTCCCACAGCCGGCCGGCGGCCTCCCCCTTCGGAGCCGGCGTGATGACCGGGCCGAAGAACGCGACGGTGCCGCCGTCCGGGCCGGGGGCGTGGATGACAGGCGTGCCCACGTCCTCGCCGACCGGGCGCATACCGGCCTCGTGGCTGGCGCGCAGCGCCTTGTCGTACTCGGTGCTGTCGCCGGCCGCGGCGAGCGCCGGGTCCAGGCCGGCGTCGGCGAGCGCGGCGGCGTACAGCTCAGGGCCCCGCTTCTCCTTGCCGAGGTGGATCCGGGTGCCGAGCGCGGTGTAGAGGTTGCGCAGCGCTTCGCCGCCGTACCGCTGTTCCGCGGCGATGCAGACCCGCACCGGCCCCCACGCGGTGCTCAGGAACTCCTTGTAGCTCTCCGGCAAGTGGTCCCGGCCCTCGTTGAGCACCGACAGGCTCATCACGTGGAAGCGAATGTCCACGTCGCGGACCCGCTCGACCTCGAGCAGCCAACGAGACGTGATCCAGGCCCACGGGCAGGCCGGGTCGAACCACATGTCAACGGCGACACGTTCGGTCACGATGAGGTCCCTTCGAAACGAGGACGCCGATCGTCCGGCGTCTCTCTCGATCCTCACCCCGCGGGGCATCGACCGACAGAGGAATGAGACCGTGACCTCGGCCACCGCGCGAGGCCGGTGCATGGAAGACTCGGCTCCGGGCCGACCGCCACGAGCCGGTCGGTGAACGGGCGCCGCGCGGCGTACAGCGAATGGGATGGAGACGAACAGTGCCGGGAGTGCGCAACCTGACGCAGGTCGAGGCGACCGAACGGGCCCGCCTGCTCGAGGTGACCGGGTACGACATCACTCTGGACCTGTCGACCGCCGTGCAGGCGGCCGAGGGCCGTACCTTCCGGTCCACGACGGAGGTGCGCTTCCGCTGCGCCGAGCCGGGCGCGAGCACCTTCATCGAGGTGGCCGCCGACTCGGTGCGGTCGGCCACGCTGAACGGGTCCCCGGTCGACCTCGCCGACTGGTCCGCAGAGAATGGGCTCGCTTTGGCCGGCCTGCAGAGCGAGAACACGCTGGTCGTCGACGCCGACTTCGCGTACTCCCGCAGCGGGCAGGGCCTGCACCGCACCGTCGACCCGGTCGACGGCGAGACCTACCTCTACAGCCAGTTCGAGACGGCCGACGCGCAGCGGGTCTTCGCCTGCTTCGACCAGCCGGACCTGAAGAGTGTCTACACCTGGCGGGCCACGGTGCCGGAGCACTGGCGGGTCGTGTCCAACATGCCCGTCGACCGGGAGGAGCCGGCAGGCGAGGGGCTGAAGACCATCCACTTCACGCAGTCCGCGCGCATGAGCACCTACATAACCGCGCTCTGCGCCGGGCCGTACCACGAGGTGCGCGACAGCCACGACGGCATCGACCTGGGCGTGTTCTGCCGGGCCTCGATGGCGCAGTACCTGGACGCCGACGACCTCTTCCTGATCACCAAGCAGGGCTTCGACTTCTTCCACGAGCAGTTCGGCGTCCGCTACCCGCTGCCGAAGTACGACCAGCTCTGGGTGCCCGACTTCAACGCCGGCGCGATGGAGAACTTCGGCTGTGTCACGCACGCCGAGTCGCACTACATCTTCCGCTCCCAGGTGACCGACTTCGAGTACGAGCAGCGGGCCAACACGATCCTGCACGAGATGGCCCACATGTGGTTCGGTGACCTGGTCACCATGCGGTGGTGGAACGACCTGTGGCTCAACGAGTCGTTCGCCGAGTGGGCCAGCCACTGGTGCAACACCCACGCGACCCGCTTCCGTGAGGCGTGGACGACCTTCCTGTCCATCCGGAAGAACTGGGGCTACCGGCAGGACCAGCTCTCCTCGACCCACCCGGTCTACACCGAGATGCCGGACATGGAGGCCGTCGAGGTCAACTTCGACGGCATCACGTACGCCAAGGGCGCCAGCGTGCTCAAGCAGCTGGTGGCGTACGTCGGTGAGCAGCCGTTCCTGGCCGGGCTGCGCGCGTACTTCGGCAAGCACGCCTGGGGCAACGCCACCTTCGACGACCTGCTCTCCGAACTGGAGGCGGCCTCCGGCCGGGAGCTGCGGAAGTTCGCCGCCCAGTGGCTGGAGACCGCTCAGGTCAACACGCTGCGTCCGGAGGTGACCGTCGGCTCGGACGGCACCTACCAGCAGGTGGTCGTGCGGCAGGAGGCGCCGGCCGACTACCCGACGCTGCGTACCCACCGGATCGGGGTGGGCCTCTACGACCTGACCGACGGGCGCCTCGTCCGCCGGGACCGGCTGGAGGTGGACGTGGTCGGCGAGCGGACCGAACTCGGCGACCTGGCCGGCGTCCGGGCGGCCGACGTGCTGCTGCTGAACGACGACGACCTCACCTACGCGAAGCTCCGGCTGGACGAGGGCTCGATGGCCAACGTCGTGCAGCACATCGCCGGTTTCGAATCGTCGCTGGCTCGGGCGCTCTGCTGGACGGCCGCCTGGGACATGGTCCGCGACGCGGAGCTGGCGGCGCGGGACTACGTTGCGCTGGTGCTGGCCGGGCTGCCCGCCGAGAGCGACATCAACCTGGTCACCGCCACCCTGCGGCAGGCCACCACGACGCTCACCCTCTACGCCGACCCGGCCTGGGCGCCGACCGGTTGGGCGGAGCTGGCCCGTACCGCGAAGACGGCGCTCGCCGCCGCCGAGGCGGGCAGTGGCTTCCAGCTCGCCTGGGCCCGGGCCTACGTCTCGGCGGCCCGCTCCAGCGAGGATCTGGCGACGCTGCGGGGTTGGCTGGACGGCACGGACGTGCCGGCCGGCCTGACCATCGACACCGAGCTGCGCTGGAGCCTGCTCGCGTCGCTGGTCGCCAACGGCGCGGCCGGACCCGCCGACGTGGACGCCGAGCTGGCGCGCGACCGGACGGCGAGCGGCGAGCGCGAGGCCGCGTACGTGCACGCGCTGGTGCCGACCGCTGAGAACAAGGCCGCTGTCTGGGCGCAGCTCACCGGTCCGGAGGCGCTGCCGAACTCGCGGAACCGGGCGCTGCTGCAGGGCTTCACGCACCCGACGCAGGTCGAGCTGGTCGCGCCGTACCGGGAGAAGTACTTCGCGGCGGTCGGCCAGGTCTGGGCCAGCCGGGACAGCGAGCCGGCGCAGGAGTTCGCCCAGCTCGCCTACCCGACGTACCTCGTGGAGGACGACACGGTGGCGGCCACCGACGCCTGGCTGGCCGGCGACGGTCACCCGGCGCCGCTGCGCCGGCTGGTCGCCGAGGGACGCGACGGCGTGGTCCGCGCGCTCAAGGCCCGCGCGCGCGACACCCGCAGCGCCTGACGCGGAAAGCACCGGCCCGGGGCCGGCGTGGGCTTCGAGTCCGCGTCGGCCCCGTGCCGTTTTCGTGGTGAAGCCGGGGACCGGACAACGGAAAAGCCCGGTCCGCGCGAACGCGGACCGGGCTTCGTCGTACGAGGGTCAGCCTCGGCCGGCGTGGCTGGCGAGCTGGTCGAGGCCGTTGATGATGCCGCCGGCCAGGTCACCGAGGCCGAAGGCCGCCACCATGGAGAGCGCGGCGAGCCTGGCGTACGTGTCCGGGATCCGCTTACGCGCGTGCCGGCCGGTGACGACCTCCAGCCGTCGCTGGTTCGGCGACACCGCGATCAGCACCGAGCGGTCCGGGTCGGCGAGCTGACGGTGCAGCCGCTCCGCGTGCTCACGGATCGGCTCGTCGAGGCCACCGACGAAGACCGAAAAGACGAGGCCGGTGCCCTGGTCGGCCAGACGGAGCGCCTCGTCGATGCGCAGCAGCTGCCGAGTCGAGAACGGGCCGTCCAGCACCTCCGGCGGGTTGCCCCTACGGACCTGCGCCTCACCAACGGTCACTTGCGCCTCCGGTTCCACCGGCCGGCGTCTCACGGCCGGCCTGCTCCTGCTTTCGGCTGGTCAGCGCCGGTGCCAGCGCGCCGGCGGCCAGGGCGGTGCCGGCCGAGTCGGCCAGCTGCTCCGGACGGCCCAGGAACCAGACCGGAGTGAAGTCGAAGGGCCGGCCCGGCCGGTAGCGCTTGGCGCCGCCGCCACCGCCATTGCCGCGGCTGGCGGCGTACGCCAGGCCGCCGATCACCAGTATGGCTGCCGCCGGGATGCCGACGAAAACCAGCAACGTGTCGGTAACAGACAATCCCAACGCCCCCAGGCGGAAGAAGAGACCTCAGGCATCAAGGTCGGTGGACAGGTTCAAGGCGTCAACCGCCCGACTCCGCTGCCATTCACGTTAGCGGAGTCGACGGCTCGCCAGATCGCGGGGTGCCGATCCCAACCGCCACTCAAGTTCTCCAATTCCGCAGCGGTAGCGATCAGCCGCGCGTCGTCACCGTACCGACCGGTCAACAGGATGCCCACAGGTAGTCCCGTCCCAGTCGTCCCTACCGGCAACGAGACGGACGGTTCTCCCGTGACGTTGAAGATGGCGCAGTACGGCGAGAACCGGCGTTGCCGGTCGAAATCCGCCGCCGGGTCACCACCGGAGGTGAACCAGCCGACCGGCGCCTGGGGGGCGGCGAGCGTGGGGCACAACAGCAGATCACAGTCGGCGGTACGGCGAGCCCCGAGACGCACCTGGGCCTGGAGTTCGCCGAGCGTGGCGGAGAGCATGCCCGCCGAGACCCCCGCGCCCCGGTCGCGCAGGAACCGGGTGAGCGGCAGCAGTTCGCTCTCCCGCTCCGGCGGCACCGGAGAGAGCGCCAGTACGTACCAGACGACCTCGAACAGCGGCCACGCCGCGGGCCCGAGCGGCGGCGGCACGTCGACCACCTCGTGACCGGCGGCGGCGAGCAACTCGGCGGCCCGGTCCACCGCGGCCACGCAGTCGGGGTGCACCGGCTCCTCGGCGAGCATCGGCGCGGTGAACCGCCCGATCCGCAGCCGGCCCGGGGCGGCTGCGCGGGCCGCCGCGAGGTAGCCCCCGGGCGGCGGTCCGGGCGACAGGTAGGGCTCGCCCGGCACCGGCTGCGCCAGCACGTCGAGCAGGGCGGCGACGTCGGTGACCGTACGCCCGATGGGGCCGTGGGTGGGCAGGCCGAACGCGCCGAAACCGAGCGGGCCGCCGGAGACCACCCCGCGGCTGGGTTTGTAGCCGACCAGACCACAGAGCCCGGCGGGGATGCGCAGCGAGCCGCCGCCGTCGGAGCCCTGTGCCACCGGCACCAGCCCCGCCGCCACCGCGGACGCCGCACCGCCGCTGGACCCGCCGGCGGTGTACGAGAGGTCCCACGGGTTGCGCGCCGGAGGCGCCACCAGACCCTCCGAGTAGAGCGAGCAGCCCAGCTCGGAGGTGGTGGTCTTGCCGAGGCTGATCAGGCCGGCGGCCCGGATGAACCGGACCACGTCGGCGTCGACCGGTGGCACGAAGTCGGCGAAGGCGGCCGAGCCGAAGGTCGTCCGTACCCCGGCGGTCAGCGTCAGATCCTTGATAGCGGTCGGTACGCCGTGCAGCGGCCCGCGCTCGTCCACCGGTACCGCGTCGGCGGCCCGGGCCGCCTCCCGGGCCGGCTCGGCGGTGACGGTGACGAACGCGCCGACGGTGTCACCGAGCGCCGCCACCCGCGACAGGTGGTGCTCCACCAGTTCCACGCTGGACAGCTCGCCACGGGCGATCGCGGCGGCCTGATCCAACGCGGTCAGGTCGTGCAGCTCGGCCATGCCCTCATCCTGCCCGTCCGGGTGCCGTCGGGCGCGAAAGACACGGAAGCGTTCTCCGAACGCTCCGGCACCGGACGGGCCGGCCGGCCCGCTAGCGGCCGAGGAAGCGCAGGGCGTTGCCGGACAGCAGCTTCTGCCGCTGGTCGTCGGTGAGGAAGTCCGCCCGATGGACCACCTGCCCTACCGGTCGCTCGCCCAGCGGGTACGGGTAGTCGCTGCCGACCAGCACACGGTCCTCCCCCATGGTGTCGACCAGCAGCCGCAACGCCGCCGGGTCGAAGACCACCGAGTCGACGCAGAACCTGTCGACGTACGTGCTGGGCGGCGCGGTGGAGGCCCCGCGCACCAGGTCACCGCGACGGTGCCAGGCGTTGTCGGCACGGCCGAGCCAGAACGGGAAGCTCCCGCCGCCGTGCGCGAAGCAGATCCGCAGTGTGTCGGGCACCCGGTCGAAGACCCCGCCGAGGATCAACGCCAGCACCGACAGGTGCGTCTCGGCCGGCATGCCGGTCAGCCAACGGGCCATCCAGCGATCCAGTCGAGGCCCGCCCGGCATGTCCCACGGATGCACGAAGACGGGGGCGCCCACCTGGGCGCAGTGCGTCAGGAACTGCACGATTCCGGCGTCGTCGAGGTCACGGTCGCCGACGTGGTTGCCGATCTCCACCCCGACGTGCCCGGCGGCGAGACAGCGGTCCAGCTCGGCGCAGGCGAGGTCGGGGTCCTGCAACGGCACCTGGCAGAACGGCACCAGCCGTCGCCCGCCGGCGGCGGTCACCTCCAACGTCAGGTCGTTGAAGATCCGGGCCACCTTCGCCGCCTGGCCGGCCGGCCGGTCGTAGCTGAAGAAGACCGGCGTGGGCGAGACGACCTGCACGTCGACGGCGTCCGAGTCCATGTCGGCCAGTCGGGTCGCCGCGTCCCAGCACTCCGCGCCGACCGGCCGGAACTCCGTCTCCCCCACCATGATCATGGCGGCGCGCTCGGAGTCGATCCGCAGCCAGGGCCAGCCGGACCCGCCGCACGCGGCGGCGAGGTCCGGCCACCCCTTCGGCACGACGTGTGTGTGCACGTCGACCACCGGTGCGCGCATCAGCCCTTGCCCGGGTGCAGCGCGCCGCAGCCGGCGCAGGTACGCGCCCTCTCGTCGGCGTAGAACGCCTGGAAGACCGGGGGCAGGTCGGCGGCGATGTCACGCACCTGCAACTCGACCTCATGCACCTTGTGCCCGCACTCCTGGCAGTACCACTGGAACTTCTCCAGGGTGCCCTCCTCGCGGACCCGCTCCACGACCACGCCGATCGAGCCGGCCTCCGGACGCTGCGGCGAGTGCGGGGTGTTGCGCGGCAACATCCACATCTCTCCTTCGCGCACGTGCACCGTACGCGGCCCCTCCGGGAGCATCAGGTTGATGTGCATGTTGCCCTTGACCTGGTAGAAGAACTCCTCGTACGGGTCGACGTGGTAGTCGGTCCGCTGGTTCGGGCCGCCCACGACCATCACGATGAAGTCGTCCCGGCCGGGGAACATCTCCTTGTTGCCCACGGGGGGCTTGAGCAGGTGCTGGTTCTGAGCGATCCAGCCCGGAAAGCTGAACGGCTCGGCGATGTCGCTCACGACTGACCTCCTGAGGGAAGAAGGGCCACGGCCTGAATCTCGATGAGCAGGTGCGGGTGGGGCAACTGGTGCACGGCGACGGTGGTCCGGGTGGGGCCCGTGGCGTCGAAGTACTCCGCCCACACCTCGTTGTAGCCGCCGAAGTCGTTCATGTTCACCAGGTACGACGTCACCTGGACCAGGTCGGACAACTCGGCGCCGACCGACCGGAGCAGATCTGCGATGTTCTCGATGACCGCACGTGTCTGCGCGCGGATGTCCAGGTTGGTGGTGCCGAACTCGTCCACCTCCACGCCCGCGAAGGTGTTGTCCGGACGCCGGGACGACGTACCGGAGACGAAGACGAAACCACCCGCGACCTTGACGTGCGGGAACGCCCCGCGCGGCACGGCCTTGCCCGCCACCACCCTGGCACCCTCACCCATGATTCCCACCCCCCGGCACCACGACGGACGGCACCCGCCGGGCCACGTCAGGGGTTCCGCGCAGGCCGACCGGCGCAGGGATCAAGCCTGACCGCCCGGAACCGGTCGGTCTGCCCGGAGCCCCCACCCCGCAGATCACGATGACGCCCGCAGCGTCGCCGTGCCGAGCTTCTCGACGACGGCCCGGACATGCGCGCCCGGACGCAACGGGACGGCGGCGGTCGCGGCACCGGCGAGGAACAGCCACCCCTCACGCAGCCGCACGCCGTGCCGGCCGGCCAGCCGGATCCCCTCGTCGAGGGCGCGGCGCGGGTCGCCGAGGATCGCCGCGGTCGAACCGACCTGGGCCACGCGACCGTCGATCTCCAGCAGCACGCCCAGGTTCTCCAACCCGTCCGGCACCGGCGACCAGGGGCCGACCACGAAAGCCGCGGCCGACGTGTTGTCGGCGACGACGTCGGGCAGCGAGAACGTGAAGTCCGCGTACCGCGAGTCGATCAGCTCGATCGCCGGCGCGACCGCGCGGACCGCGTCGGTGAAGTCGCCGACCGGCTCGCCCGGCTCGGGGAGGCGGTCCAGCAGGAACGCCACCTCCGGCTCCACTCGCGGGTGGATGTACGCCCCGGAGTCGACGGTGCCGCCGTCGGGCACCCGCATGACGTCGGTGAGCCGGCCCCAGATCACCTCGTCCACGCCGACCTGGGCCATCTTCGCCCGGCTGGTGAGCCCCATCTTGAGCCCGACGAGTCGCTCCCCCCGGTCCAGCCGGCGCTGCAGAAGCGCTGTCTGCACCGCGTACGCGGCGTCGACGTCGAGGCCCGCCTCCGCGGCGAGCTGTCCGATCGCGGTGGCGGTCTCCGCGGCGAGGCCGAGCCGCTCGGCGATCCCCGCGACGTCCGGCCCGATCATGCCGACTCACCCCTCGTCCGTGCGGTCCGCCGGCGTGGTTCGTCCCTCGCGTTCACTTGCCCTCCCGGCCGGCGAGGTCCAGTGCCACGTCGACGATCATGTCCTCCTGGCCGCCGACCATCCGGCGCCTGCCCAGCTCCACGAGGATGGAGCGGACGTCCACCCCGTACTTCGCCGAGGCACGCTCGGCATGGCGCAGGAAGCTCGAGTAGACGCCGGCGTACCCGAGTGAGAGCGTCTCCCGGTCCACCTGCACCGGCCGGTCCTGCAACGGCCGGACCAGGTCGTCCGCCGCGTCCATCAACGCGAACACGTCGCAGCCGTGCTTCCAGCCGTGCAGCTCGGCCACCGCGACGAAGACCTCCAGCGGGGCGTTGCCCGCGCCGGCGCCCATCCCGGCGAGCGAGGCGTCCACCCGGACGGTCCGCCCGTACGGCGCGTCGGGCCCGGCCGGCCCGGACCCGGCGATCCGGCCGTGCTCGACCGCCGTAACGCTGTTCGCCACGCCGAGCGACAGGTTGTGGTGCGCGTGGATGCCGATCTGCGTCTCCGGCTCCAGCACCTGCCGGTACGCGTCGACCCGCTCGGCCACGTCCGACATCAGCAGCCGGCCACCGGAGTCGGTGACGTAGACGCAGTACGCGCCGTACGACTCCATGAGCTTGGCCTGGGCGGCCAGCCCGGCCGGGTCGTTCATGTGCGACATCATCAGGAACCCGGAGACGTCCATGCCGTTCTCGCGGGCCCACGAGATGTGCTGGGCGGAGATGTCCGCCTCGGTGCAGTGGGTGGCGATCCGCACGCTGGTCACCCCGAGCGCGCGGGCGGCCTTCAGGTCGGCGATGGTGCCGATACCGGGCAGCAGCAGCGTGGTCAGCTTCGCGTCCGTCAACGCCTCGGCCGCCGCGGCGATCCACTCGGCGTCGCTGGCCGCGCCGTGACCGTAGTTGACGCTGGAACCGGCGAGACCGTCGCCGTGGGCCACCTCGATGGCGGCCACACCGGCCGCGTCGAGCGCCGCGGCGATGGTGCGTACCTGGTCGACCGTGTACCGGTGGGCGATGGCGTGCATGCCGTCGCGCAACGTCACGTCCTGGATGTACAGCTCGGTCACGCGGTCACCTCACTGTTCACGGCTGCGGAGCCCCGCTCCGCCGCGCTCACGGCCAACCCAGCGGCCACGGCTTCGCGCCGCGCCACCACCCGTTCGGCGGTGCGCAGCGCCGCCGAGGTCATGATGTCCAGGTTCCCGGCGTACTCGGGCAGGTAGTGCCCGGCGCCGGAGACCTCCAGGAAGACCGAGACCTGCAGGCCGAACAGGTGGCAGCCGAGCGACGGCACGTACGTGTCCACCCGGTCGAACTGCACGTCCTGCTTGAGCCGGTAGCCGGGCACGTACTCCTGCACGGTCGCCACCATCTCCGCGACGGAGGCCGAGATCGCGCCGGTGTCGGCCTCCGGATCCGGGCAGAGGCAGTAGACCGTGTCCCGCATCAGCAGCGGCGGGTCGGCCGGGTTGAGCACGATGACGGCCTTGCCCTGCTCGGCGCCGCCGACCACCTCGATGGCCCGCGCGGTCGTCTCGGTGAACTCGTCGATGTTCGCCCGCGTGCCCGGGCCGGCCGACCTCGAGGAGATCGAGGCGACGATCTCGCCGTACGCCACCGGCGTCACCCGGCCCACGGCCGCGACGATCGGCACGGTGGCCTGGCCGCCGCAGGTGACCATGTTGAGGTTGCGCTCGTGCAGGTGCTCGTCGAGGTTGACCGGCGGCACCACGTACGGACCGATCGCGGCCGGGGTCAGGTCGATGACGGTGCGCCCGTGCGCGGCCAGCACCGCGTCGTTGCGCCAGTGCGCGCCGGCCGAGGTGGCGTCGAACACGACCTCGACGTCGGCGAACTCCGGCATCGCGACCAAACCGTCCACCCCACCGGCGGTGGTGGCCACGCCGAGCCTGCGGGCCCGGGCCAGGCCGTCGGACTCCGGGTCGATGCCGGCCATCGCCACCATGCGCAGGCTGTCACTCAGCCGCAGCACTTTGATCATCAGATCGGTCCCGATGTTGCCGGAGCCGATCACCGCCACCCCGACACTCATCGCGCCAACCTTTCGTTCGCGACCGCGGGGCTCGCAAGCTCTTTCACCGGTCACCGTCCTTTGTGAAGCAGGTACGTACCGAGCCGAGGCCGGAGATCCGCGCCTCGTAGGCGGCGCCGGGCGTGACCGGCACCATCGGGCCGAGCGCCCCGGAGAGCACCACGTCCCCGGCGCGGAGCGGGTCGCCCGAACGGGCCAGGGTGCGCGCGAGCCACTCCAGCGCGTGCAGCGGATTGCCCAGGCAGGCCGCGCCGGCGCCGACCGAGACCGGCTCCCCGGCCTGCTCGAGGACCATGCCGCAGAGCCGCAGGTCCACGTCGGAGAGACGACGCGGCGTGGCGCCGAGCACGAAGAGCCCGCTCGAGGCGTTGTCGGCCACGGTGTCGACGATGGAGATGTCCCAACCGGCGATCCGGGAGGCGACGATCTCGATGGCCGGCAGCAGGTGATCGACCGCGCGGATCAGGTCGGCGGTGGTGATCCGTTCGTCGGGCAGGTCGGCCCCGAGCACGAAGGCGACCTCCGCCTCCACCCGGGGTTGGAGCAACCGTCCCATCGGCACCTCGACGCCGTCCGGGACCGCCATGTCGTCGAAGAGCACGCCGAAGTCCGGCTGGAAGACGCCGAAGCTCTCCTGCACCGCGCGGGAGGTGAGCCCGATCTTCGCCCCCACCCGGCGGTGGCCCGCGCCGAGCCGCTGCCGGGTGTACACCTGCTGCGCCTGGTAGGCCGACTCGATGTCACCCTCGGGCAGCAGCCGTCCCCGCAGGGGCGGGCACGGCTTGCCCTCCTGGCGGGCGCGCACGAGTTCGCGGCTCGCCGCTTCGATGTCGACGGTCATGCCCGCTCCTCGATGCGTACGGTGGCGACGCGGCGCATTCTGCCCGCCGCGCCCACTCGCGGTGCCCCGCGGACGAGCCGAACGGCCGGCCCGCTCATGCGAGGTCCACGCAGACATTGGTGAGTTCGGAGTAGAAGTCCAGCGAGTGGATGCCGCCCTCGCGGCCGATGCCGGACGCCTTCACACCGCCGAACGGGGTGCGCAGGTCGCGCAGGAACCACGTGTTCACCCAGACGATGCCGGCGTCGAGCCGGACACCGGCCCGGTGCGCCCGGCCCACGTCCCGCGTCCACACCGTCGCCGCGAGGCCGTACTCCGTGCCGTTGGCCAGCGCGTACGCCTCCTCCTCGTCGTCGAACGCCGCCACGTGCACGACCGGCCCGAAGATCTCCTCGCGGTTCGTCCGGGCGTCCGGGCTCAGCCCGGTCAACACCGTCGGCTGCACGTACGCCCCGCCGTCGCGGGCGTCCCCGAAGCGTGGCGTGCCGCCCCCGGCAAGCACCTGCGCGCCCTCGGCGCGGGCCAGGTCGTAGTGGCCGAGCACCTTGGTGCGGTGCCCGTGCGAGATCAGCGGCATGGTGGCGGTGGCCTCGTCGGTCGGCCAGCCGTACGCCAGTTCACCCGCCCGCTCCGCGAGCCGTGCGGTGAACTCCTCGAAGACCGGCCGCTGCACGTAGATGCGTTCGGTGCAGAGGCAGACCTGTCCGCCGTTGGTGAAGCTGGAACGCACCGAGCCGGCGACCGCCGCGTCCAGGTCGGCGTCGGCGAAGACCAGCCCGGCGTTCTTGCCACCGAGCTCGAAGCTGACCGCCTTCACCCCGTCGGCGGCGGCCCGCATGATGGCGCTGCCGGTGGCCGATTCGCCGGTGAACGTGATCGCGTCGACTCCCGGGTGCCGGGTGAGGTGCTCCCCCGCCGAGTCCGGGCCGAAGCCGTGCACCAGGTTGAACACCCCCGCCGGTACGCCCGCCGCGGCCATCACCTCGGCGAGCAGCGTCGCCGAGGCGGGGGTCTCCTCGCTGGGCTTCACCACCACCGCGTTGCCGCAGGCCAGGGCCGGCGCCACCTTCCAGGTGAGCAGCAGCAGCGGCAGGTTCCACGGCACGATGACAGCCACCACACCGACCGGTTTGCGTACGGCGTAGTTCAGTGCGCGCCCGCCGGTGGGGGTGACGGTGGTGAACGACTCGGTGGGCGCGGTCGCGACGATCTCGGCGAAGGCTCGGAAGTTCGCGGCCCCGCGCGGGATGTCGAGCGTACGGGCCTGCGAGATCGACTTTCCGGTGTCGGCCACCTCGGCGGTGACCAGGTCGTCGAAGCGACGTTCCAGCTCGTTGGCGACCCGGCGCAGCACCTCCGCGCGCTCCCGCTCGCCCATCCGGCCCCACGGGCCGCGCAGCGCCGCCCGGGCGGCGGTCACCGCGTCGTCCACGCAGGACGCGTCGGCCTCCGCTACCTCGAAGACCGGGTCGCCGGTGACCGGGCTGGCCTTGGTGAAGCGCCGTCCCGAGTCGACGAACTCACCGGCGACGAAGTTGCGCAGCAGGCTCGGCCCGTCCGACGCCCGCCCGGTCATCAGCCGGGGATCCCACCTGACGGTCATCGACGCCTCCCTCGGCCGAGCGCCGCACCGACGGCGCCGACCAGCAGGGCCGCCGCGCCCGCGGCGACCACACCGAGCGCCTGGTGTTGCCGGCGCACCCGACGGACCACCTCCGCGTACGGCGTGGTGGAGAAGGACACCAACTCGTAGCGGGAGACGTACCGGCCCGGCAGCGCCCGCTCCAACGCGTGCTCGACCTTGCGGCCGAGCTGGAACAGTGGCGAGGCGACCTTGTCCCGCATCTCCACGAAGTTCGCCAGCGCCATCCGGGCGATCGCCTCGGTGTTCTCCTGCCGGCGCTGCTGGAACAGCGGCAACGCGGCCGCCCAGTCGTCGGCGCACTCGTCCAGGCAACGGTCCAGCTCGACCACGTCCTCGAACGCGCAGTTCGCGCCCTGGCCGTAGAACGGCACGATGGCGTGCGCCGCGTCGCCGAGCAGGCCCACCTTCCCCGTGACCTGCCACGGCGTGCAGCGGACCGTGCCGAGGACGCCGACCGGGTTGTGCTGGTAGTCGTCCACGAGGTTCGGCGCGAGCGGGATCAGGTCCGGGTAGTGCTCGGCGAAGTGCCGTTCGATCGCCGCCGGGCTGCCCAGCGAGGCGAAGGCAGACGTGCCGTGCGTCGGCCAGAAGAGCGTGCAGGTGAAGGAGCGGTCCGGGTTCGGCAGCGCGATCATCATCGAGGTGCCGCGTGGCCAGATGTGCAGGGCGTCCGGATCCAGCGCGAAGTCGCCGCCCATCGCCGGGATGGTCAGCTCCTTGTAGCCGTAGTCGAGGAAGTCCAGGCTCTCCTCGAGCAGCCCGTTGGCGAGCAGCTGACCCCGTACGGCCGATCCGGCCCCGTCCGTGCCGAGGACCACCTGGGCGTTCGCCGTCACCTTGCCCTGTGGGGTGTCGAACGTCATCTCACCGGTGGCCGGGTCGAGCCCCACCAGCCGGTGATCGAAGGCGGCCCGTACGCCGGGCAGCGCGGTGGCCGCGTCGAGCAGGGCGTTGTTCAACGCGCCCCGGCTGATCGAGTTGATCGCCCGATCCCCGGAGGCGCTGTAGGACTGGAACTGCGGTTCCCCCGCCACCGGGTGGATCATTCGGCCGCGCATCGGCAGGGCGTCGGTCATCACCTGCTCGTCGAGGCCGATCCGGCGCAGCGCGTCCAGGCCACGCTCGGAGAGGGCCAGGTTGATCGAACGGCCCCGCTCGACCCGGCCGGTACGCGGATCTGGCCGCCGCTCGTAGAGCGCCACCCGGTAGCCGCGGCGGGCCAGGAAGCAGGCCAGCAGACAGCCGGCCAGGCCCGCGCCGACCACCGCGATCTCGTCGTGTTCCCGGCTCATCGGGTCACCTCCGCGACCGTCGCGGCCAGCGCGTCGGCGACCCGCCAGCAGTCGTGGTACGTGGAGTAGAGCGGGACCGGGGCGAACCGGACGACGTCGGGCTCCCGGGCGTCGGCGATCACCCCGTGCTCGTGGCGCAGCCGCTTGCTGAGTTCCGCGGCGCTGCCGGCGGCGATGCGTACCGACAGTTGGCACCCGTGCCGCTGCGGTTCCCGCGGGGTGACCACGGTCAGCGGCCGGTCGACGCTCACCTCGTCGAGCAGCCGCCGCAGGTATCCGGTGAGGCGCAGGCTCCGCTCACGCAGCGCCGGCATGCCGATGGTGTCGAAGAGCTCGAGCGAGGTGCGGACCGGACCCATCGAGAAGATCGGCGGGTTGGAGATCTGCCACGCCTCCACGGTGGCCGGTGGCCGGGACACCGGGGTCATCTCGAACCGGGTCGCGGCGTCGGTGCTCCACCACCCCTCGAAGCGGGGCAACGTCGGGTCGCCGAGGTGCCGCTCGTGCACGAACGCCCCGGCCAACGCCCCGGGACCGGAGTTCAGATACTTGTACGAGCACCAGGCGGCGAAGTCCACCCCCCAGTCGTGCAGGTGCAGCGGCACGTTGCCGGCGGCGTGCGCGAGGTCCCAGCCGACGATCGCGCCGGCGGCCCGGCCGGCCGCGGTGATCGCCGGGATGTCCAGCAGCTCGCCGGTGAGGTAGTTGACGCCGCCCAGCAGCACCAACGCCACCCGGTCGCCCGCCGCGGCCAGGTAGTCGGTCACCTCCTCGGTGCGCAGGGTGTCCTCACCCGGGCGCGGCCGCAGCCGGACCACGGTCTCGTCCGGGTCGAGCCCGTGGAACCGGGCCTGGCTGCGTACGGCGTAGCTGTCCGACGGGAAGGCACTGTCCTCGATGACGATCTGCGTACGCCGGCCGGCCGGGCGGTAGAAGCTGACCATCAGCAGGTGCAGGTTGACCGTGAGCGAGTTCATCACCACGGTCTCCGCCGGCTGGGCGCCGACCAGTCGCGCGGCCGGTTCGGTGAGCAGTTCGTGGTACGGCAGCCAGGGCCGCTGCGCCTCCAGGTGCCCCTCGACGCCGAGCTGACCCCAGGCGTCCAGGTCGGCGAGGAGTTCCTCGCGGGTGGCTCGCGGCTGCAGTCCGAGCGAGTTCCCGGCCAGATAGGCGGCCTCCGGGTAGCGACCACCGTCGGCGGGAGGCACGTGGAACAGGTGGCGGTGCCCGGGATCGGTCGCGTCGAGCTGCCGGGCCTCGTCCTCCGGCGCGGTGATTCGGGGTGGGACGGAGTGAGGGGCGTTCATTCGGTTGCTTTCTCGCTCTCGTTCACATACTGGTGCGGGCCGACCACAGCTCGGGGAAGACCACCCGGGCCATGCTGCGCTGCAGCCACGCCAATCCGGCGGAGCCGCCGCTGCCGACCTTGGCGCCCATCGTCCGCTGCACGGCCTTGACGTGCTGCCAGCGCCACTCGCCGAACTGATCGGCCACCTCGGTGAGCGCCTCGCCGAGCAGCCGGAGGTGGTTGTCCGGCCCGTTGTCGGCGTAGATCGCCACCCAGGCCGCCTCGATCTGCGGGTGCGTCTCGTGCTCGATGCTGACGTCCCGGTCGAGCACCTCGGCGGGGACGTCGAAGCCGTGCCGGGCGAGCAGTGCGACCACGTCGTCCCATAGGCTCGGCGCGGCGAGGGTATCGCGCAGCTCGTCGTACACCTCGGTGTGCCGGCGGAACGGACGGATGAGCGCCGGGTCCCGGAGACCGAGCAGGAACTCCAGCTGCCGGTACATGGCGGACTGGAAGCCGGACGCCTCACCGAGCAGGTCGCGGAACCGGTTGAAGTCGGCCGGCGTCATCCAGCGCAACCCGCGCCACGCCGCGTTGAGCGCCTCCAGGTGCAGGGCGGCCCGGCGCAGCGGCGCGAGCGTGTCCCACACCTGGTCGGCGCGGATCATCCGCTGGGCCTGGAGCAACTCGTAGCGGGTCAGCCCGAAGTAGAGCTCCATGATCTGGGTGACCATGAGGAAGGACATCTCGCCCGGGTCGTCGCTGAGCGGTTGTTGCAACTGGTGCAGGGTGCTCGCGTGGGTGTACACGTCGTAGGGCACCCGGCCGGCGAACTCCAGAGTCGGCTTGCCGCCGGTGTGTGCCGCCTTGGCCGCCCGCTGCTGCGGCGTGACCGGGCGTACCGCCGAGGTCAGCGTCGGGCTCCGCAGCTCCATCTGCTCCACCTGTCGTCTCCTTCGAGCCGGATTCACAACATGATGTCGCGGGTGGTTCGCCCGATGGAATGCCTGATCGACGGTACTTCCCGAAGCCCACCTGTCGCACGAAAGGCATGAAGGCCCTTCTGGTTCAGGAACGTAAGATCGGCTGATGGACGACATGGACTGGACGCTGCTCCGGGAGTTGCAGACCGATGCGCGCCTCTCCTTCAGCGAACTCTCCCGCCGCGTACACCTCTCACCGCCCGCAGTGGCCGAGCGGGTTCGCCGGCTGGAGGAGTCGGGGGTGATAACCGGCTACCACGCCCACGTCGACCTGAGCCGGGCCGGGCGCACGGTGGGCGCGCTCATCCAGATGAACTGCTACGGGCCGCGTTGCATCCTCAACAACGAACAGGTCGCCGGCTGGCCGGAGATCCTGGAGATCCACCGCATCACCGGAGACGCGTGCTGTGTCCTCCGGGTGGCTGCCGGGTCGATCGTCGAGTTCGAGCGCGTCATCGACCGGCTCGCCCCGCACGGCCAGCCCTCCAGCACGATGATCCTCTCCACCCCGCTGGACTGGCACCCGATCACCCCGCTGCCCGGGCCGGCCGGACCGGAGGCTGACCTCCGCCGCCGCTGACCGGGCTCGTCACCACGCGGTCGCCCGACGTCCCGTCCCGATCCGCTCCGGGTTTGCCGGCAGACCAGAGGGAAAGCACCGCAGGTCGCCCCAGCAGGACCGGTGCACCGGTGCCGGGAGGGAGGATCATGCGGGGTCAGCGACCAGACGGTGGTGTGGTTCCCGCCCCGTCGACCATCAGCAGGCTGCTCGGGGCGTTCGCGCTGATCGCGGCGTTCGTCCTGGCCGGCGCCGCGCCCGCTCGGGCGGGTGAGAACGTGTTCGTCGAGGTCACGCCGAACAGCGTCCAAGCTGGCGAACGGGTGCAGATCCGGGCGAGTTGCGACAACAACAACCGGCAGGCGCAGGTCGAGTCGGACGCATTCGGTCGGGTGACGGTACGACCGGACAACGGGTTCCTGACCGGCTCGGCCAACGTGCCACGGGACAAGCAGCCCGGTGACTACCCGGTCAATCTGCGCTGCCCCAACGGGAACACCGCGTCCGCCATGCTCACCGTGCTGAACATGGCCCAGCCGAGCAAGGGCCCGGCCACCGGCGGCGGGGGCACCGCCACGGGCGGGCGCACCGGCACGATGCTGCTGATCGGCGGACTCGCCGCGGCCGGCGTCGCGGTGGCCCTGGGCATGCTGGGCAGCCGCCGTCGCGGAGCCGGTTCCTGATCCGGGGGCAGCATGGCCCGCTCAGCCGCAGGGCGGAGGCGGCCGGATCGGAACACGTTCCGGACGGCCACCCGGTCGGCCCTGCGCGCGTCCGGACGGCTGACGGTCCGGGCCTCGCGACGGCTGCGCCGGGTCGCCCGGCACACGCTCTCCGCGGGCGTCGCCACCACCGATCCGAGGACGGCGCCACTGCCGACCCGGCCCGGACGTCCACGAACGCGCCACCGGATCGGAGCGGCCGGCGGCCCGGGAATTCCGGTGATGCTCGTCGCCGCGCTGATGGTGCTGATCGTCGCGGTGCTCGGGGTGGAACGGGTGACCGGGCTCAGCGTCCTTCCGGACCAGCTCAGCGCGGGTCTGCGCCCGCCGCCGAAGAAGTTCCCGGTGCTGCCGGCGAGCCCACCGGCGGAACTCTCGATCCGCACGATCGACCTCCGCGCCCCGGTGCACAACGTGGGGATCGCCCCGGACGGCAGCATCGGGGTGCCGGAAACCAGCCGGGCACAGGAGGCGGGCTGGTACGACCAGGGTCCCACCCCCGGCCAGTACGGTCCGGCGGTGATCGTCGGGCACGTGGACACCACCAGCGGGCCGGCGGTGTTCCACCACCTCAAGGAACTGCGCGCCGGCGACCAGGTGGAGGTGACCCGGGAGGACGGCACCGTGGCGGTCTTCGAGGTCAACTCGGTGCAGCGGTTCGACAAGAACGAGTTGCCGGTGGACGAGGTCTTCCGCGACTTCAGCCGCCCGAACCTGCGCCTGATCACCTGCGGTGGCCGGTGGGTCGGTGGGGCGACCGGCTACGCGGACAACGTGGTGGTCTTCGCGTCCCTGGTGAAGGCACACCGGTGAGGCACGTCGGCTCAGGCCGCCTCGGGCTCGCGCAGGTCCAGCCAGTCGGCCCAGCGCGGGTCGGGCGCACGGTGGCCGAGCACCCGCCAGGCGGTGCCCTTCGGCGCCGTGGGCGCCGAGCGCAGCCGCCAGCCCAACTCGGCGGGCGTCTTGTCGCCCTTCGTGTGGTTGCACCGGGCGCAGGCGGCCACCACGTTGTCCCACGCGTGCCGGCCACCTCGGCTCCGCGGGAAGACGTGGTCGATGGTCTCCGCCGGCCCGCAGCAGTAGGCGCAACGCCAGCCGTCGCGAGCGAAGATCGCCCGGCGGGACAGCCCGACGTGGGTGCGGTAAGGCACCCGGACGTACCGGGTCAACCGGACCACCGACGGCACCGGGAGAGCCTCCCGGGCGCTGTGCAGGATGCCGTCACCATCGGCGACGCAGACTGCTTTCGCGGACAGGACGAGGATCGCGGCACGACGCACCGACACGACACACAGCGGCTCGTAAGTGGCATTGAGGACCAGCGCACCGGAGCCCACCGTGGGTCGTATGTCAGGCATCGCGCTCACCCTCCCGGTTCAGCGGCACCTTCCGCGCGCCGCCGACCGGGGACGGGCACGCGGCCACCACGGTCGACGCCGGCCGGATCACCGACGTCCGTTGCGCCAATCGTCCCTGATCGGACCCCGGATTGCACGTACTAATCCGGGGTCCCTCGTGAAGCATTTTCCGGACGTGGCACGATGACCGGTTTCACCACCGACGGGACGGGCGTCTGCTTCCCCGTGTCCGGCCTCGTCGCCACCCGCCGAACCGGGCGATCGACGCAATGACGTCCCCGGCGTCACCCGGCGGTGGGTCGGCCACGGTCCCGCCGACGGATTGCGGTACGAATTCACCGTGACTGCCTCCGCCCTCACGGCCCTCGCCGCCGCCCTGCCGGACGACACACCCAGCCCGGAGTGCCTGAACGAGGCGTTGTGCAACGCCGTCTGGCGGGCGACCAACTGGTCCTGGCTCGCCGAGGGCAGCTACTGGATCCTCGTCAAGCCGCTGCGGGTCATCCTGATCGTGCTGCTCGCCGTGATCGCCCGCTGGGCGGTGCACCGCACGATCAGCCGGCTGGTCCGCACCACCAGTGACGCCGGCGTGCCGGCCATGTTGCGGCCGCTGCGTGAGCGGGTGCCGACGGCCGCGACCGAGCCCGGGGAGTTCGTGCCGGAGCGGCGTCGGCAACGGGCCGAGGCGATCGGCTCCGTGCTACGCAGTCTGACCACCGCGTTCGTCTTCAGCATCGCGCTGCTGATGGTCCTGCGCGAGTTCAGCTTCGACCTGGCTCCACTGCTGGCCAGCGCCGGGATCGCCGGTGTGGCGCTGGGCTTCGGCGCGCAGAGCCTGGTCAAGGACCTGCTGGCCGGCCTGTTCATGTTGATCGAGGACCAGTACGGCGTCGGCGACACCGTCGACCTGGGCGAGGCGACCGGCGTGGTCGAGTCGGTCGGGCTGCGGGTCACGACGGTCCGGGACGGGCGCGGGGTGCTCTGGTACATCCGCAACGGCGAGATCGTCCGGGTCGGCAACAAGAGCCAGGGCTGGGCGCTCGTCGTGATCGACCTGCCGATCGGCTTCGCCGGTACGGAGGAGGCCACGGCGGTGCTGCGTACCGCGGCCGCTTCTCTGGCGGTGGACCCGGAGCTCGCCCCGGAGATCGTCGAGCCGCCCGAGGTGCTCGGCGTGGAGCAGATGACCATGGAAGGCGCGGTGATCCGGACGGTGGTGAAGACGACCGCGGACAGCCAGTTCGCAGTCGGCCGGGAGCTGCGCCGCCGGCTCGCCGAGGCACTCGAGAACTCGGGGATCACCGCGCAGATCGCTGCCGCCCGCCTGTTCCCCGGTACACCGGGCCGGCCGGCGGCCGACGGGGAGACCGATCGGGGCGGCGCGACCTGAGACTTTCTCGACCATCCATCGATGGAGGGGTCGCGAGCCGCGCGGCCCCTCAGGTATCGTCCGTTCGTTCAGTCGGAGATGCGACGATCTATCCGTTCGCCCTAGCCAGTTGTCAGACGATCGGGCAGAATCCGGGGCACGTGTTCCCGCCAGAAGCGTGCTGCGTCCTCGCTGATCCGCAGATCTGACGAGAGTTCTCGAGCCGGCGGTCACCAGTGGCCTGCCCCCTCGGGAACGATGGAGGCGACGGTGACCGACGAGCGACCCTCTCCGGAGGGGCCGGCGACCTTCCGTGAGGTCTTCGCCCAGCGGGAGTACGGGGCGGTCTTCACGGCGGGCGTACTCTCCTGGGTCGGCGACTACCTCGCCAAGGCCGCGGTCACCGTGCTGGTCTACCAGGAGACCCGGTCGGCCGTGCTCTCCGCCACCGCCTTCGCCGTCAGCTTCCTGCCGTGGCTGGTCGGCGGCCCACTACTCGCCGCACTGGCGGAGCGTCACCCGTACCGACGGGTGATGGTGGTGTGCGACCTCATCCGGATGACGCTGATGCTGCTCATCGCCATCCCGAACCTACCGATCTACCTCGTGCTGGGTCTGCTCTTCCTCGCGACCCTGGCCAACCCGCCGAGCCAGGCCGCGAAGTCCGCACTGCTGGCACAGATCCTCACCGGGGACCGGCTGGTGCTCGGGCTCTCGATCAACGCCAGCGCCGGTCAGGCGGCCCAGGTCGTCGGCTACGTGGTGGGCGCTGCGATCGCCCAGTTCGACCCGGCCGTCGCACTGCTGTTCAACGCTGCCACCTTCGCCGTCTCGGCGGCCCTGCTCCGCTTCGGAGTCCGCCAGCGGTCGGCGGCGCTGCACGAGACGGACCGCACCCACCTGCTCCGGGAGACCGCCGAGGGTTTCCAGATCGTGTTCGGCACCCCGGTGCTGCGGGCGATCGCCGTGCTGGTGTTCAGCTCCATGCTCTTCTCGATCGTGCCCGAGGGCCTGGCCGTGGTGTGGGCGGACCGGTCCAGCGGCGACCTGGACCCGGGTCTGGCACAGGCGGTCATCATGGCGGCCAATCCGGTGGGTTTCGTCCTCGGCGGGCTGCTGATCGGGCGCGTCTTCGGCCCGGCCCGCCGGCTGGCCCTGATGCGGCCACTGGCCGTGCTCGCCCCGCTGACCCTGGTGCCCTCCCTGCTCGACCCGTCCCCGGTGGTGGTCGCGCTACTCGCCGCCGCCTGCGGCTTCGCGGTCGCGGGCATGCTCCCAACCGCGAACGGACTCTTCGTCCAGGCCCTCCCGGACGCCTTCCGCGCCCGCGCCTTCGGCGTGATGGCCACCGGGATGCAGGTGCTCCAGGGGCTGGCGGTGCTGGTCACCGGAGCGCTCTCCGACCGATTCGACCTCCCGTCAGTGGTCGGCCTGTGGAGCGCCGCGGGCGTCGTGTTGATGTTGGTGGCCAGCCTGAGCTGGCCGAATCGCCCGACGGTGGAGGCCGCCGTCGCCGCCGCCTCGGGCCGACACACCGGCGCTCGACCCGGATCTGCCAAGACGCCAACGGCCACCCCAGCCGTCAGCAGGACCAACGGAGCAAGGGCGGACGTACCGAGCGGCGACGCCATCGACGGCGAGCGGGCGCGGCACGCGGTCACCTGAGCCAGCCTGCGGTCACCGCCGTCGGGCGGCGGTGCCGGATGCCGCCCGCACGGCCCGCTGAGGTGCAGTCGATGGGAAGCGCGACCGGACCGGACCCGTCCGTCGGGAATCGCCACCCGTGACTCGGCGCACAGGGCGGCAGCGGTCTCCTCCGTGCCGCCGTGGCCCGAGTGCCTGGCAGGATGGAACGGTGAACCCCGCAGGCGAATCCGACCGCTCACAGCCGTCGCAGACTCTCTTCGACGCCATCGGTGGCGAGCCCACGTTCCGCAAGCTGGTGGACGAGTTCTACGCCGGCGTCGCCACCGACCCGCTGCTGCGCCCGATGTATCCCGAGGAGGACCTGGGCCCGGCAGCCGACCGGATGACCCTCTTCCTCATGCAGTACTGGGGTGGCCCGAACACCTACTCCGCGCAGCGGGGACACCCCCGGCTGCGGATGCGGCACGCGCCGTTCCGGATCGGGGTGGCCGAGCGGGACGCCTGGCTGCGCCACATGCGCCGGGCCGTCGACCGGCTCGACCTACCGGCGGACCACGCCACCGCGCTCTGGGACTACCTGGAGCGGGCCGCCTACTTCATGGTCAACGTGATGGAGGACCCGGCCTGAGCCGCCGGCCGCGCCTCTGGCGGGGCGTGGCCGCACGCCGTCACGGCAGCGGCCGGCCCATGCCCAGGCCGCCCCAGAACGACGGGCCTGGCGGCGGGGCGTGGCCGCACGCGGTCACGCCAGGGCAGTACGCCGGACCGCCGCGGGCCACTCACCGGATGCGCTCCGGACCGCCCCGGCGCCGGCCCTAAGGCCGGCCCCGAACCGGTCGAGCCGCTGGCCGGCGGAAGGAGCCGCCGGCAGGGCGACCCCGGAGTTCAGAGCAGGGCACCCTCGTCGTGCAGCCAGTCCACGAAGCTCGTGGCCACCGCCGCGCCGCAGTCGAGCATCTCGACCAGGAGCGCGTCGTGCGTCCCGGCGCCCATCGGCACCTGCAGTTCCGCGTAGATGGGCAACTGGCCACGCTCGGTCGGATCACCCACGTACGCCTTGCAGAACCGGCGGGTGTGGTTCCACTCGTTGACCACGCGGTAGGCCCGGTCGGCCCAGTCCGGCGGGACCGTCGCGTGTGGACGGGCCCGCATGACCAGGATCTCGTCCTCCGGCCCTTCAAGGGTGACCAGCACGGCGTGCCGCTCCCACATGGCGAGCAGGTTGCCGTCGCCGTCGGCCAGGTAGCGCACGTCCAGCAGGTCGAGCGCGTCGCAGACCCGGCTCAGTGTGACCGGTGCGACGGTCGCCGGAATCTCGGCGAGCACCGGTCGGTCGGTTGGCTTACAGTCGTCTCCCGGTTGGCGCGGGGCCGGCGGTCCGACCCGGACGGTGCCCTCCACTGTGATCCCGCTTCGAGTTTCCGGGTCGCCGCCGTTGGCGGGACCGGGGCGCCATGACCACCACGGCATCGCTCGCGCACCTCACTCCCCAGCGGATCCACTCGCCTACCGTGCGTTGGATCCGAGGATGGACGGTACCCGGACAGCCGGGATGAGGCATCCCCCCAACGACCGCACCAAGCCAGAAGGATGAACGCCGGTCATCCGTTCGTACGAGGCGTGAGGGACGTCACGGCAAGATCCGTGCCCTTCTGCAACCAAGCGGCTCCGTACGGTCCCACCAGTCCGACCCATCGGCCGACGACACGCACCTGCACGTCGGCCACCGGTCCGGGCCGCTCCGGCGTGCCCAGGAAGCCCATCCGGACGAGTCCCTGCACCAGTCGCTGGGACACCTCCACGGCCGGGCCGGGCGGGTCTTCCGGAGTCACCACCACGGCCACGTGGTCGAGCAGGGCGTCGCGCAGGGCCCGCTGCCCCACCGCCCGACCGCCCACACCCTGCTCGCTCGCCGTACGCAGGGTGCCAGCGGCCGCCTGAGCGATCCGCCACACCTCGTCGGCGGGCAGGACCTCCACCGGACGGCTCGCCGCCGGAGGCAGCGGCCACCGCCACTGCGCGTCCCGGCGGGGTGGCAGCGCCGGCCCGGAGCGTTCCAACTCCGCCAGCAGATCGGCGGCGCCGACCGCGACGTCACCGGCGCCGGGACCGGCGACGGTCCGCACCACCAGCACCTGCCACGGCAGGCGGGCCCAGATCGCGATCCGGTCCGCCCCGACCGGCCGGAGCCGGACCGACGCGGACCGGTCCAGCCGGACCAACCGGGCCAGGAACGCCCCGGCGTCGGTCAGCCCGACGATGCCGTGACCGCCGTTCGGCGCCGCGGCCCGATCCGGCGGAGCGCCGTGCGCGGCACCGACCCCGGCCGCCGCCTCCGGGCGCGTCATGCGGGCCCGCCCGACGGGGCGTGGTTCAGCAGGAACTCCCGCTCCCGCTCGGTGATCCGGCGCGGCACCTGCCGGCTAAGGTCGAACGGCACCAACACCGAGCGGGCCCGGCCGGCCAGCACCTCGCCGTCGTAGAGCTCGTACGCGACGGTGAACCGGGAGGGCCGGATCTCCTCCACCCACAGCTCGATGCGTACGGTCGGCGCGGCCTCGGCGGTGCCCCGGTCGAGGGAGTAGTCGACCGGGCGCAGGTAGTCCACCTCGTGCCGGCGAATCACCACGCCCGCCGCGAACGAGTCCACCCCCCACGCCCGGGCACCGGCGAACATCAACGCCACCCGCGCCTCCTCGTACAGGGTGAGGAAGCGCGAGTTGTTGACGTGCCCGTAGGCGTCGAGATCGGACCAGCGCAGGGCGCAGTGGTAGACGAACCGGTCAGCCATGCTCAGTCGCGCGTCAGCTTGCGGTACGTCACCCGGTGCGGCCGCGCCGCCTCGGCCCCGAGCCGGTCGATCTTGTTCTTCTCGTACGCCTCGAAGTTGCCCTCGAACCAGAACCACTTCGCCGGGTTCTGGTCGTCGCCCTCCCAGGCCAGGATGTGCGTGGCGACCCGGTCGAGGAACATCCGGTCGTGCGAGATGACCACGGCGCAGCCGGGGAACTCCAGCAGCGCGTTCTCCAGGCTGGAGAGGGTCTCCACGTCCAGGTCGTTCGTCGGCTCGTCGAGCAGGATCACGTTGCCGCCGATCTTGAGGGTCAGCGCCAGGTTGAGCCGGTTCCGCTCGCCGCCGGAGAGCACCTTGGTCGGCTTCTGCTGGTCCGGCCCCTTGAAGCCGAACGCGGCGATGTACGCCCGGGACGGCATCTCGACCTTGCCCACCATGAGGTGGTCGAGCCCGTCGGAGACGACCTCCCAGACGGTCTTGTCGCCGTCGAGGCCCTGCCGGTTCTGGTCGACGTACGACAACGACACGGTCTCGCCGACCCGGACGTCGCCGCCGGTCGGCTGCTCCAGCCCGACGATCGTCTTGAACAGGGTGGTCTTACCGACGCCGTTCGGACCGATGATGCCGACGATGCCGTTGCGCGGCAGCGAGAACGACAGGTTGTCGATCAGCAGCCGGTCGCCGAAGCCCTTGCTGAGGCTGTGCGCCTCGATGACCGTGCTGCCCAGGCGCGGGCCCGGCGGGATCTGGATCTCCTCGAAGTCCAGCTTCCGGGTCTTCTCCGCCTCGGCGGCCATCTCGTCGTAACGGTCCAGGCGGGCCTTCGACTTGGTCTGCCGGGCCTTGGCGTTGGAGCGGACCCACTCCAGCTCGTCGGAGAGGCGCTTCTTCATCTTGGCGTCGCGCCGCCCCTCGACGGCGAGCCGGGCGGCCTTCTTCTCCAGGTAGGTGGAGTAGTTGCCCTCGTACGGGTAGGCCCGGCCGCGGTCCAGCTCGAGGATCCAGTTCGCCACGTTGTCCAGGAAGTACCGGTCGTGGGTGATCGCGATCACCGTGCCGGCGTACTTGGCCAGGTGCTGCTCCAGCCAGGAGACGCTCTCCGCGTCCAGGTGGTTGGTGGGCTCGTCGAGCAGCAGCAGGTCGGGGGCCTCCAGCAGCAGCTTGCAGAGCGCCACCCGGCGACGCTCACCACCGGAGAGTGCCGTGACGTCGGCGTCCGGCGGCGGGCAGCGCAGCGCGTCCATCGCCAGCTCGAGCTTCGAGTCGATGTCCCACGCGTCGGCGTGGTCCAGCTCCTCCTGGAGCCGGCCCATCTCCTCCATCAGCTCGTCGGAGTAGTCGGTGGCCATCTGCTCGGCGATCTTGTTGAACCGCTCCAGCTTGGCCTTGGTCTCGGCGACCGCCTCCTCGACGTTGCCGAGGACGGTCTTGGCGTCGTTGAGCGGGGGCTCCTGGGCGAGCATGCCGACGGTGAAGCCGGGCATCAGCCGCGCCTCGCCGTTGCTCGGCCGGTCGAGCCCTGCCATGATCTTGAGAAGGCTGGACTTACCGGCGCCGTTCGGACCGACCACACCGATCTTGGCCCCCGGCAGGAAGTTCAGCGTCACGTTGTCCAGCACGACCTTGTCGCCGTGCGCCTTGCGCGCCTTTTCCAGGACATAGATGAACTGGGCCACGGTGCGGACTACCTCCGTAGGTTTCGACTGGGAGCCGGCGGGCGAGGGTACGGGCGGCGGATGCCACCGCAGCCGCCGGCCGGGCCGGCCGCACGCACGCCATCGTCAATCCTGACAGGTATTCGACGCAGCGCCCACATCACCCCGCCCGGGCTCAGCGCCGCGTCGCGGCTGCTCCGGCCCGACGGCCGCCCCGGCGTCGGGCCGGAGCGCGACTGTTGGCAAGATCACCGACGGGATTCGGCGAGCGTGGCGAGGGTAGGGAACTCCGGCACGGTCTCCCAGACCTCGCAGCTACGCTCAGTACGCCCATGCGGTTGATCCGCCCAGCACCGGAGGTGGCCGAACGTGACCGTCCGCAGCTCCTTTGTCGTAGTGGCGAACCGCCTGCCGGTCGACGAGGTGAGCACACCCGAGGGGCGGCAATGGCGGCGCAGCCCGGGTGGTCTGGTGACCGCCCTGCACCCCGTCCTCGCCGAACACCAGGGCACCTGGGTTGGCTGGGCCGGCGGCACCGGCGCCGCCCCGGAGCCGTTCGACCTGGAGGGCATCCACCTGCACCCGGTGCCGCTGAGCGCCGAGGAACTCGAGCGCTACTACGAGGGCCAGTCCAACGCGACGATCTGGCCGCTCTACCACGACGCGGTGGAGACGCCGGTCTACAAGCGTCGCTGGCGTGAGACGTACCGCCTGGTCAACGCCCGGTTCGCGGAGGCCGCGGCGGACGTCGCGGCCGAGGGCGCGACGGTCTGGGTGCAGGACTACCAGCTCCAGCTGGTCCCCGCGATGCTCCGCGAGCTGCGGCCGGATCTGCGCATCGGCTTCTTCCTGCACATTCCGTTCCCGCCCATCGAACTTTTCATGCAGATGCCGTTCCGCACCGAGATCCTGCGCGGGCTGCTCGGCGCCGACCTGGTCGGGTTCCAGCAGCGGCTGGCCGCCCAGAACTTCGTCCGGCTGGCCCGGCACCTGCTCGGGCTGCGCTACGAGGGCCAGATGATCCAGGTCGACGGCCGGCAGGTGAAGGCCGGCGCGTTCCCCATCTCGATCGACACCCGGGAGATGGAGCGGATGGCCGCCGACCCGGCGGTCCAGGCCCGGGCCAAGGAGATCCGGGAGGAACTCGGCAATCCCCGGACGATCATTCTGGGCGTGGACCGGCTGGACTACACCAAGGGCATCGAACTGCGCCTGAAGGCCTTCCGGGAACTGCTGGCCGACGGGAAGCTGAGCGTCCCGGACGCGGTCATGGTGCAGGTCGCCACGCCGAGCCGGGAGCGCGTCGAGCACTACCAGGCCCTCCGCGTCAAGGTCGAGCGCGAAGTTGGTCGGATAAATGGCGAATTCGGCAGGGTAGGTGTGCCCGCGGTGCATTATCTCCATCAGTCGTACAGTCGCAGCGAACTCGCCGCGATGTACGTCGCTGCCGACGTCATGATGGTGACCCCGCTGCGAGACGGGATGAATCTGGTGGCCAAGGAGTACGTGGCATCGCGCGCCGACCAGGGCGGAGCCCTCGTGCTCAGCGAGTTCGCCGGGGCAGCGACCGAGCTGCGCCAGGCGTTCCTGTGCAACCCGCACGACCCCGACGCGGTCAAGGATGCCCTGCTGCGGGCCGTGCATGTCGAGAAGCCGGAGGCACGCCGCCGTATGCGGACGATGCAACGCCATCTGCGTACCAACGATGTGGGCCACTGGGCCCAGTCCTTCCTCACCGAGCTCGGTGCTCCCGAGGCGGAGGCCGCGTGACCACCTCTCTGCCCGGTGGCGTCGCCACCGACGTCATGGACCCGGAGCTGCGCACCGCGATCGGCCGGATCGCCCGGGTGCCGCAGCTCCTGATCGCCTGTGACTACGACGGCACCCTGGCGCCGATCGTCGAGGACCCGAGCAAGGCCGTACCCCTGCCCGAATCGGTGGCCGCGATCCGCGCGCTGGCCGCGATGCCGCAGACCACCGTGGCCGTGGTCTCCGGCCGGGCCCTGCGTGACCTGGCCGCGCTGTCCCGGCTGCCCAGCGAGGTGCACCTGGTCGGCAGCCACGGCTCCGAGTTCGACATCGGGTTCGTCGAACGACTCTCGCCCGAGCTGATCGAGATCCGCACCCGGCTGCGGGACGCGCTGCGCGAGATCGCCGCGGCCCACCCGGGCGTCCGGCTGGAACGCAAGCCGGCGAGCGTCGCCGTGCACACCCGCGGCCTCGACCCGCAGATCGCCGGGGCCGCCATCGAGGCGGTCCGCAGCGGCCCCGCGACCTGGGACGGCGTCACCGTCACCCAGGGCAAGGAGGTCATCGAGCTCTCGGTGGTCGCCACCCACAAGGGCACCGCGGTCGACCAGCTGCGTACGCAGCTCTCCGCCAGCGCGGTGCTCTTCATCGGTGACGACGTCACCGACGAGAACGCGTTCGGCAACCTGCACGGCCCGGACGTCGGCATCAAGATCGGCCCCGGCGACACCCAGGCCCAGTACCGGGTCGCCGAGCCGCTCGAGGCCGCCCGCGCCCTCGGCCTGCTGCTGGAGACCCGCCGGCACTGGCTCTTCGGCGAGCGGGCGGTGCCGATCGAGCGGCACTCGATGCTGGCCAACGGCCGCACCGTCGGGCTGGTCACGCCGGAGGCGAAGATCACCTGGCTCTGCCACCCGAAGCCGGACTCGGCGGCGATCTTCGCCGACCTGGTCGGTGGCAGCCCCGCCGGGCACTTCACCGTCTCACCCGAGCGGGGCGGCATCCCGCTGGGCCAGCGCTACCGTCCCGGCACCATGACCGTGGAGACCCGCTGGTCCGGCCTGACCGTCACCGACTGGCTGGACACCCCCGCCAGCGAGACCACGCCGGACGGGCCGGCCGTCATGGGTGGCGACTCGACGCTGATCCGGGTGCTCAGCGGCACCGCGCGTGCGCGGATCGAGTTCGCTCCCCGGCCCGAGTTCGGCCAGGTGGCCGTGCAGCTGCAACCGCTCGACGACGGCCTGCTGGTGCTCGGCTCCAACGAGCCGATCGCGCTCTACTCACCGGGCGTCGAGTGGGAGATCACCAGCGACGGCGTCTACGAGAGCGCCAGGGCGGTCGTCGACCTCCGCGCCATCGGCGGTCAGGCCGTGCTGGAGATGCGCTTCGGCACGCAGAGCCTGGAGCACCACCGGCTGTCGATCCACGAGCGGCAGGCCGCGGCCGAGCAGCCGTGGAAGGACTGGGTGTCGACGCTCCGGCTGCCCAGCACCGCCCGTGACCTCGTCGTTCGCAGCGCCCTCACGTTGCGCGGCCTCTGCCACGAGCCCACCGGCTCGATCCTGGCCGCCGCGACCACCTCGCTCCCCGAGGAGCTGGGCGGCGTACGCAACTGGGACTACCGCTACTGCTGGCTGCGGGACGCCGCGCTGAGCGCCCGGTCGCTGGTCGACCTCGGTTCGACCGAGGAGGCCGAGGGGTTGCTGCGCTGGATCGACGGCGTCGTCGAACGCACCGGCGGGCACCCCGAGCGACTGCACCCGCTCTACACGGTGGACGGATACGAGCTGGGCGCCGAGGCGGTCATCGACACCCTGCCCGGCTACGCCGGGTCCCGGCCGGTACGCGTCGGCAACCTCGCCAACCACCAGCTCCAGCTCGACGTCTTCGGCCCGGTGGCCGACCTGATCGCCGCCGTGGCCGACCTGCGCGGCTCGGTCCGCGAGACGGAGTGGCGGGTGCTGGAGTCGATGGTCGAGGCGGTCAGCCGCCGCTGGCACGAGCCCGACCACGGCATCTGGGAGGCCCGCCTCCCACCCCGGCACCACATCTTCTCCAAGGTGATGTGCTGGATGACCGTGGACCGGGCGCTGCACGTCGTACGGCAGCACGGCGGCGAGGACCGCCCGGAGTGGGTGGACCTGCGCGACCGGATCGCCGCCAACGTGCTGGAGTACGGCTGGCACGAGCACGCCGAGGCGTACAGCGTCGCGTACGGCGACGAGGACATGGACGCCTCCTCGCTCTGGATCGGCCTCTCCGGTCTGCTCCCGGGCGACGACCCGCGCTTCCTGTCCACCGTGCTCAAGATCGAGGCCGACCTGCGTAGCGGCCCGGTGGTCTACCGCTACCACTGGGACGACGGCCTGCCCGGCCGGGAGGGCGGCTTCCACATCTGCACGGCGTGGCTCATCGAGGCGTACCTGCGCACCGGTCGGCGCACCGATGCCGAGGAGCTCTTCACCCAGATGATCGACACCGCTGGGCCGACGGGTCTGCTCCCCGAGCAGTACGACCCGCTCGCCGAGCGTGGTCTGGGCAACCACCCGCAGGCGTACAGCCACCTCGGCCTGGTCCGCTGCGCCCTGCTGCTGGACAACATGCTCAAGCAGTAACCCGAGCACGGAGGAACGGCGGCCGGGGGACGTGTCCCCCCGGCCGCCGTCGCACATCTGGCGTCGCCCGGGCCGGCGTTCCCCGGCCGGCGTCGCGCGTCTGGCGTCGATCATGAAGTTGTTGCTGCGACCCGCCGGGGCGGGCGGCAACAACGTCATGATCACGCACGCCTCGCGGGAGGAGGTGGGGGTGGGGGTTAGGGGGTTAGGGGGTTAGGGCGGTCACTACGTCGCCGATGACCACCACGGCGGGTGGACGCAGGTCGGCGGCCGTGACGTCGGCGGCGACCGCGCCGAGGGTCGAGCGGATCGTCCGCTGCGCGCCCGTGGTGCCCTCCTGCACGACGGCGACCGGGGTCTGCGCGGGGCGGCCGTGCGCGACCAGGGTCGCGGAGATCGCGGCCAGGTTCTTCAACCCCATCAGGATCACCAGGGTGCCGCGGAGCGCGGCGAGCGCGTCCCAGCGCACCAGCGAGGCCGGCGAATCCGGCGCCACATGCCCGGACACCACCGTGAACTCGTGGGCCACCGCCCGGTGGGTGACCGGTACGCCGGCCACGGCGGGCACCGCGACCGCGCTGGTCACCCCGGGTACCACGGTCACCGGCACGCCCGCCGCCGCGCAGGCCAGCAACTCCTCACCACCCCGGCCGAAGACGTACGGGTCGCCGCCCTTGAGCCGTACGACGAACCGCCCCGCCAACGCCCGGTCGACGATGATCCGGTTGATCTCCTCCTGGGTACGGGCCGGCCCGTACGGGATCTTGGAGGCGTCGACCAGCTCCACGTCGGCCCGCAGCTCGTCCAGGAGCAGGCCGGGCACCAGCCGGTCGGCGACCACCACCTCCGCCTCGGTGAGCAGCCGCAGCCCCTTCACCGTGATCAGCTCAGGATCTCCCGGCCCGGCGCCGACCAGGGCCACCCGCCCACCGGGGACGTTCGCCGGGACCCCGGCGCCAACCGGCTCGTTCGACAGTGGCTGCCCCGCAGCCAGCAGGTCGCGCACCGCGTCCCGGACGGTCATCGCCCGGCGCGGGTCGCCACCGCCGAACACCGCCACGGTCACCGGACCGTGCCGGGTCACCGCGGGTGTCCAGGCGGTCGCGGCATCCCGGTCGTCGGCGCGCACACAGAAGATGCGCCGCTGCGCCGCCGCGGCACTGACCGAGGCCGCGGCGAGCGGGTCGTCGATCGCGACCTGGACCAGCCAGGCCCCGTCGAGGTCGGCGGGGGTGAACGGGCGCTCCACCCAGCGCAGCCGGCCGGCGTCGACGTGCGCGCGCAGGGCCGGGGTCAACTCCGGGGCGACCAGCAGCACGTCCGCACCGGCGTTCAACAGCGCCGGTACCCGCCGGGTGGCGACCGTCCCGCCGCCCACCACGACCACCCGCAGCCCGGCCAGCCGCAGCCCGAGCGGGTACGGGGCCGCGCTCACGCCGCCACCCCCGCCGCGACGCGCGACGCCGACAGCGCGCCACTCTTCCCGCCGACTGCCGGACGGCTTCGAGGCACGTTGCCGGGCTGCTCGCCCGACCCGCTCCGCCCGTTCACTTCTCGGCCACGCCCGCGGAGTCGAACGTGGCCACCTCGTGCAGCACCCGGACCGCCCCGGTGACCACCGGCAGGGCCAGCAGCGCGCCGGTGCCCTCGCCGAGGCGCAGCCCGAGGTCGATCAGCGGCTCGAGACCGAGTCGCCGCAGCGCGAGCGTGGCGCCGGGCTCGGCCGAACGGTGCCCGGCGACCATCGCGCCCACCGCGTCCGGGGCGAACACCGCGGCGGCCAGCGCGGCGGAGCCGGCGATCACCCCGTCCAGCAGCACCGGGACCCGCCGCGCGGCCGCGCCGAGGATCAGCCCGGTCAGTGCGGCGTGCTCCAGGCCACCGACCGCGGCCAACACACCCAGCGGGTCACCGGGGTCCGGCCGGTGCCGGTCCAGCGCGGTCCGCACCACCTCGACCTTCCGCCGGTACGTCGGATCGTCCACGCCGGTGCCCCGCCCCGTCGCCTCGGCCGCGTCCGCGCCGGTGAAGGCCGCGATCAGCGCGGCGGCCGGAGTGGTGTTTCCGATACCCATGTCGCCGGTGAGGAGGATGCCGGCGCCGGCCCCGATCAGCTCGTCGGCGACCCGGATACCCGCCTCCACCCCGGCCCGGGCCTCGTCGCGGGTGAGGGCGGCGGTCAGCGTGAGGTCCCGCGTGCCGCGCCGGACGGTGGCGCCGACCAGCCGGGGCACGGCCGGGTCGAGCGGGACGACCGCACCGCCGGAGACCGGGTCGGCGGGAGCACCGGGAATCGGGGTGGCCACGCCGACGTCGACGACGGTGACCCTGGCACCCGCCTGCCGGGCGAACGCGTTGACGACCGCGCCGCCGGCCAGGAAGTTGGCGATCATCTGGGCGGTCACCTCCTGCGGCCAGGGGCTCACCCCCTGGGCGTGCACGCCGTGGTCGCCCGCGAAGATCGCCACAGCGGGAGCGCCCGGCAGCGGGGGCGGACAGGCGCCGGCGAGGCCGGCGAGGCGTACCGACAGCTCCTCCAGGGCGCCGAGCGAACCGGCCGGTTTGGTCAGCCGCCCGTGCAGCTCACGAGCCTCGGCCATGGCGGCCTCGTCCAGCGGCTCGATCGCCGCGATCGTGCTCTCCAGCATCATGCCTCCAGGATCTCGCCCAGTACCCGGGTGAAAGCGTCGGTGGTGGCCCGGTCCCGGACGGCCACCCGCAGCCAGTCGGGCCCGAGACCGGGGAAGGTGTCGCCCCGGCGTACCGCCCAACCGCGCTCGCGCAGTCTGACCCGGACCGCTGCGGCGCCCGGCAGGTGGATCAGCACGAACGCGCTCGCCGGCCGGCCGGCGACGCGTACGCCCGGCAGGTCGGCGAGGCGGGCGACCAGGTGGTCGCGGTCGGCGGTGAGCTGCGCGGCGATGGCGCGCTCGGCCTCGACGGCGACGGGGCCGGCGCAGGCGGCAGCCGCCGCCAGCGCGGGCGAGGAGACCGGCCAGAGCGGCTGTACGGCGGCGAGCCGGGCCAGCAGCTCCGGCGCGCCGAGCAGGTAGCCGATCCGGAGTCCGGCCAGTCCCCAGGTCTTGGTGAGGCTGCGCACCACCAACAGACCGGGCAGATCGCGGCGGGCGGCGAGCGACTCGGGCTCGCCGGGCCGGCCGGGGGCGGCGGTCGTGTCGGCGAAGGCCTCGTCGACCACCAGCACCCGCCCCGGCCGGGCCAGCGCGGCGACGTCCCCCGCCGGATGCAGCACGGAGGTGGGATTGGTCGGGTTGCCGATCATGACGAGGTCGGCGTCGGAGGGAACCCGGGCCGGGTCCAGACGGAAGCCGTCGGCGGCGTCGAGCAGGACCCGTTCGACCTGGTGCCCGGCTGCCCGTAGCGCCGCTTCCGGTTCGGTGAACTGCGGATGTACCACCACCGGACGGCGTACGCCGCGCAGCGCCTGGGCGATCAGCACGAACCCCTCGGCGGCACCGGCGGTGAGCAGCACCTCGTCCGGGTCGCGGTCGTGCCGGGCGGCGACCGCGGCCCGGGCCGGCTCGGACTCCGGGTAGCTGGCGAGGTCGGCCAGCGACTCGGTGATCGGTCCGGCGAGCCACGGCGGCAGCGGTGCCCGCCGGACGTTGACCGCGAGGTCCACCAGCCCCTCCCTCACCTCCACGTCGCCGTGGTGGCCGAGGTCGTGCTCGGGGTGAGCGGCCGGGTCGATGACGTCGGGGCCGGCCGGGTCGCCGGCGCGGACTGGGACTTCGACGCCCGGGACTGTCCCGCTCGGCTGACCACGCATGCCCGCGATCCTGCCGGGAAGGCAGCGTGTGGGACAGCTGATCACGGCGTGGGCCGCGTCACCACCCATTCGCCGTACGGCCGTTTATGAATTCTTCTCATTTCCGAATCGGAAATGTCATAGCTTGACCGTGTGAGCAACCGACCCCTTGCTGCCGCTGGTCGTACCGTTCCTCTTCTCCGCGCCGGCCTCATCGCCGGCATCGTGATCGCCGCCCTCGCCTATCCCCTCGCCGCCGTCACCGGGTTGGGCGCGAAGGCCACCGCGCACGCCACGGAGCACAAGACCAGGCTGCTGGCCAAAGCCCTTCCCGCCGAGACCTCGTACCTCTACGCACCGGACGGCAAGACCATGCTGACGATGTTCTACGAGGAGTACCGGCAGTACACGAAGCTGTCGGACATGTCGCCGAACATCCAGCAGGCCATCGTGGCCGCCGAGGATTCGCGCTTCTACCAGCACAAGGGCGTCGACCCGAAGGGCGTCGTCCGGGCCTTCGTGGCCAACGCCCAGGCCAGCGGGGTGTCCCAGGGCGCGTCCACGCTGACCATGCAGTACGTCCGGATGGCGCTGCGGGACAGCGCGACGACCCCCAAGGAAGTCCAGGAGGCCACTCAGCAGACCAGCCTGCGCAAGATCAAGGAGATGCGGCTGGCGCTGGACCTGGAGAAGGAACTCAGCAAGGAAGAGATCATCGAGCGCTACCTGAACTCGGCGTACTTCGGGCACCGCGCGTACGGCATCTACGCGGCCAGCGAGATCTTCTTCTCCAAGACCCCCAAGGACCTCACGCCGGTCGAGGCGGCGACACTCGCCGGGCTGGTCAAGTCCCCGAGCCAGTACGACCCGGCGACCTCGGACCAGAAGGAGGCCACCGCGCGGCGCAACTACGTCCTCGACCGGATGTCCCAGCTGGGCTACCTCTCCCCGGACGCGGCCACGTCGGCCAAGGCCGAGCCGATCCGGCTCAAGCTCACCAACCCGCCGAACGACTGCGCCGCCGTGCCGGAGAAGTTCAACAGCTGGGGCTTCATCTGCGACTACCTGAAGAACTGGTGGAGCTCGCAGCCCGCGTTCGGGCAGAACCGGCTGGAACGGATGGACAAGCTGCGCCGTGGCGGCTACCGGATCGTGCTCAGCATCGACCCGAAGATCCAGGAGGCGGCCGAGAAGAACCTCGGGGCCGGTACCGGCAGCCCGTTCGCCAACGGCATCGTGCTCAGCGAACCGGGAACCGGACGGGTCAAGGCGATGGCGGTGAACCGGACGTACTCGCTCGACCTGAGCGAGAACCCGCCGAGCTCGAACCCGGAGGCCGGGCCGAAGGTGAAGGCGAACTACCCGAACACGGTGGCGCCGCTGCTCGGCGGTGGTGACCTGCCGGGCTACCAGGCCGGGTCCACGTTCAAGATGTTCCCGATGCTGGCCGCCCTCAACGAGGGGATGCCGCTGTCCACCTCGTTCAACGCGCCGCACCGGTACCAGTCGGCGATCTACGACGGGTGGGCGCCGACGAACGCGAGCGGCGCGATGACCGGCATGCAGACCATGTGGTCCGGCTTCGGCAAGTCCGTCAACACGTACTTCGTCTGGCTCGAGGAGCGGGTCGGCGCGGACAAGGCGGTACGCCTCGCCGAACAGCTCGGGCTGCGCTGGCGTACCGACGTCGACCGCGAGCAGGCCTCCCCGTCCAAGGTGAAGAAGTGGGGTGCGTTCACCCTGGGTGTCTCCGACGCCACCCCACTCGAGATGGCGAACGCCTACGCGGCGGTCGCGGCGGACGGCCGGTACTGCGAGGCGATGCCGGTGCAGGGCATCTTCAACCGGGACGGCACACCGGCGACGTACACCACCGCCTCCGGGATCAGCCGGGAAGTTGCCAAGCCGCGCTGCCGGCAGGTGGTGACCGCCGACGCCGCCCGGGCGGCCACCGACGCGGCGCGCTGCCCGACCGGGGACACCCCGGCGCGGGGAGGCTGCGGTGGCTGGTCGACGGCGGACAGCGTGCGAGGCACGGTCGGACGGCCGGTGGCCGGCAAGACGGGTACCACGGACAGCACCCGGTCAGCCTGGTTCGTGGGATACACACCGGAGCTGGCGGCGGCGAGCTTCATCTCCGATCCGGACAACCCGTTCAACGCGGTCGGTGACGGCCAGTCGCAGATCCCGGTCAACACGGTCGCGGAGACCCTGCGGGACGCCCTGAAGGGCAAACCGACCCGCGAGTTCACCCCACCCAGCGACGCCATCGTCGGCTGACCGCCCCGCCCCTCCCGGACCCGATGATCATGAGTTGGCGGCGCGGAATCGGACAGGTCCGCCCGCTGACCTCATGATCATCGGCGGAATCGAGGCGGTCAGTCGATCAGTGGAGATCGGCGGCCACGAAGGACCACAGTTCCAGGTCGGCCCGGGCACCGCGGACGTAACCGGCGTTGCGGAGCAGGCCCTCGTAGCTGAAACCGGCCTTCTCGGCCACCCGCCGGGACGGCGTGTTACCGGGCGCCACCCGCAGTTCGACCCGTTGGAAGCCGTGCTCCAGGATCAGCGCGATGGCCACCGCGTCCACCGCCTCGACAGCCAGCCCGAAGCCACGCGCGTGCGGCGCCATCGCGTACGAGATCTCGGTGAGCCGGGCGCCCCAGTCGGTACGCCGGGTCCAGAGGCAACCGACCAGCTGGGCGTCCTCCCGGCGGATCACCCCGTAGTGGTCGCCGTCGCCACTGTCCCGCCGCTGCCGGGCCAGGTCCGTGCACCAGGCGAGCCCGTCGATCGGGCCGGAGTCGTCGGCGAGCGGCAGCCAGCGCCGGGTCAGCTTGTCGGCGAAGATCTCCCCGGCCGCCGCCGCGTCCACCTCCCCCAGCTGCCGCACCTCGGTACGGGGCGTGGAGACGGTCAGCGCCGGGAAACGGCGCACCGCGACCTGACCGATCACGCCGGCACCCCACCGGGCCCGGCCGGCACCAGCGCGGACGCGGGCTCTGCCGCCGCGGCGGCCACCAGCCGGGTGGCGATCCCCGGATGGCCCGCCCAGTTCAGGGCCAGCTGCGAGGCGTGCACGTTACGCCAGACGAAGCCCTCCGCCGGGCCGCCGTCCCAACTCCACGCCGGACGCCGGCCCGCCCGCGGACTGAGCACCGCCCGGTGCTCCTTGTGCCCGACGAGCACCGCGCCCTCCGCGGCGACCACGCTCGTGGTACGGGCCGTCGCCGTCCGGTAGCCGACGACCAGGCCGTCCCGGCTGGCGCCAACCGCGTCCAGCACCCCGCACATCGGCAACCCGTCGAGCTCCCGCGCCAGCCAGAGCAGGCCGGCCCCCTCGGCGATGACCGGCCGACCGGTACGGGCCAGCTCGGCGACCGCGATGCAGAGGCGCCGGTTCGCCGACAGCTGTTCGGCGTACGACTCGGGAAGCGCCCCGCCGACGATCAGCGCGCGGGTGCCCGGCGGGAGCGCCTCGTCGCGCAGCGGGTCGAGCATCACCACCTGGGCGCCGGCCGCCCGCAACAGCTCGGCGGTCTCCGGCGTGCTGTAGCTGCCGCCCGAGGCCCCGGCCAGCGCGACCACCGGGGGATCCGCCGGGACGGCCGGGGCGGCCAGCGCCCCGCGGGGCGACCAGGCCACGGCGGGCAGGGGCGGAGCGGACCGGGCCAGCCCGATCAACCGCTCCAGGTCCACGGTCGCGGCGACCGCCTCCCCCAGGCGGCGTACCGCCCGGCTCGCCTCGCCGGAGCCGTCGATCACCGGCACCACCCCGTGCCGCCGATCGGGCAGCACCGCGGGCAGGTCCTGCCGGCGCAACGCCCCGTAGACCGGCACCCCGGCGTCGTCGAGCGCTTCCCGCAGCATCGCATCGTGACGGGAGGAGGCCACCCGGGTGAGGATCACGCCGCCGAGCCAGAGCTGCTCGTCGTACGACCGGAAGCCGTGCACCAGGGCGGCCACTGACTGCCCCATCGCCGCGACGTCGACGACCAGCACCACCGGGCTGCGCAGCGCGGTCGCCACCGCGGCGGTGGAGTCCTGGTCGGGGCGACCGGTGACGCTGTCGTACAGCCCCATGCTGCCCTGGACCACGGCGAGGTCGGCGCCCTCGGCGCCGTGGGCCAGCAGCGGGGCGAGCCGGTCGGCGCCGACCAGCAGGGGGTCGAGGGTACGGCCGGGACGGCCGGCGGCCAGCCCGAGGTAGGCGGCGTCGACCCGGTCCGGTCCGACCTTGAACCCGGCGACCTCGACATCGCGGTCGGCGAGCGCGGCGAGCAACCCGATCGTCAGCGCGTTCCTGCCGTGCCCGGAGGACGGCGCGCTGAGCACCAGGCGCGGCACGACGGTCATCATCGACTCCTCGGGTGCAGCGGGTACGCGGTTGCGGGCCCGTGGGAGCGGTTCGCCCGGTGACGATACCGGCCCACACCGGTGGACGAGCGACACGCAACGGCCCTGTCGCGCCCCGCAGCCGGACCATCGCGGGCAGTGGTGCCGGTCATACGGGTAGCCTCGTGGCTGTGTACCGGTTCCTGCTGACTCCGCGCTGGCTCGGCTATCTGGCGCTGGCCCTGGTCGCCGCCGTGGTGATGGTGTTCCTGGGTAACTGGCAGCTGGACCGCTACCGCGGACGCACGGAGATCAACGAGCGGATCGACGCGGGCCAGCGGATGACCCCGGCGCCGTTGCGCGACGCGCTGCCCGCCCCCACCGGCGGCGCGGGCACGGCCGGTCCGGCTCCGGCCGAGGAGAAGGTCTACACCCGGGTCACCGTCACCGGCCGGTACGACGCGACGAACACGGTGCTGGTCCGCGGTCGCACGGTGGACAGCCGGGTCGGGTTCGAGGTGCTCACGCCGCTCGTGCTGCCCGACGGCAGCGCGGTGCTGGTCGACCGGGGCTGGATCCCGCCGGCGCCGGGCGGGGCGACCGCCCGACCGGAGGTGCCCGCCGCCCCCACCGGCGACGTGACGGTGGTCGGCCGGGTGCACGAGAGCGAGAGCCGTCCCGGCCCGGTCGAACGGCGCGACGGGCGGTTGGAGACCCGCCGGATCGCCGTCCCCCGGCTGGCCGGCGAGTTGCCGTACCCGGTCTACGGCGCGTACGTGCTGCTGGACGAGCAGACTCCCCAGGCCGACCCGACCTTCATCGCGGTACCGGTCGGGCACACCAACAACTGGCAGAACCTCGGCTACATCGTGCAGTGGTGGCTCTTCGCCGTGATGACGCTGTTCGCCTACGGCTGGGCGGCCCGCCGGGAGGCCCGAAGGGCAGCGGGCCTCGACGCCCGGCCGGTCGACCGGGCCGCCGAGCCGGCACCGAGCACCCCGGTCTGACGGCGGGTCAGCCGCTCGACGGGCCGGCGGGCGCAGCCCCCGGTGCTCAGGCGGTGGGGCGACCGGCGTGGATAGCCCGGACCGCATCGATGGTGTCCGCCTCGGCGGCCGTCTTGTCCGTGCGGTAGCGCACCACCCGGGCGAAGCGCAGCGCCATCCCGCCCGGGTAGCGGGAGCTGGTCTGCACCCCGTCGAAGGCGATCTCGACGACCTGCTCGGGGCGAACACGCACCACCCAGTCGCCCTTCTCCACGGCCAGGTCGAGGAACCGTTCGGTCTGCCAGCGCAGCAACTCGTCGGTGAGGCCCTTGAACGTCTTGCCGAGCATCACGAACTCACCGGTGCGCGGGTCGCGGGCGCCCAGGTGGAGGTTGGACAGCCAGCCCTGGCGTCGGCCGCTGCCCCACTCGACCGCGAGCACCACCAGGTCGAGCGTGTGCCGGGGCTTGACCTTGACCCAGGCCGCGCCGCGCCGGCCGGCGTCGTAGGGCGCGTCCGGCGCCTTGACCACCACGCCCTCCTGGCCGGCTTCGATCGCCGCCGCGAACGTCGCGCCCGCCTGCTCCGCGTCGTCGACCAGCACCCGGCCGACCAGCAGCGACTCGTCGACCGCGCCGGCCAGCGCGGCCCACCGGTCGCGGCCGGGCAGGTCGATCAGATCGTCGCCGTCGAGGTGCAGCAGGTCGAAGAAGTAGGGCGTCAGCACCGTCTGGCCGGTGGCTTCGGCCGCGGCGAGCACTGCGGGAGCGACCGGCGTGCGGCCGGAGGTGCTCGGTGTGGTGCGCCGGGCGGCGCGGCTCGAGGTCTGCTGGAACGGCAGGGGCCGCCCGGCCTCGTCGAGCCCGATCGCCTCGCCGTCGAGGACCAGCTCCCGGGCCGGCAGGGCGCGCACCGCGGCCACCACCTCGGGCACCCGGGAGGTGATCTCGTCGAGGCTGCGCGTGAACACGGCGATGTCCTGGCCGGAACGGTGCACCTGGATCCTGATGCCGTCGAGCTTGACGTCGACCACCGCAGGCGTACCGGTCGCGGTGAGCGCCTCGTCGACCGAGGGCGCGCTCTGCGCCAACATCGGGGCCAGCGGGCGCCCTACCTGGAGACCGAACCCGGCCAGCGCGGCGGCGCCCCCGTCGAGCGCGGCCACCGCGACCGTGCGCAGGTCACCGGAGAGCAGCAGAGCCCTTCGGACGGCCGCCACCGGCACTTCGGCGGCCCGCGCGATGGCGTCCGCGAGCAGCCCGGCCTGAGCACCCTGGCGCAGCTCGCCGCTGAAGAGGCCGGTCAGCAGGCGTTGCTCCTCGGCCGTGGCCGCTGCGTAGAGCGCGCCGAGCAGCGCCCGGCGGCGGGCCTGCGAACCGGCGCCGTGCACCGCCGCGATCCGATCGATCTCCGCGTCGACGGCAGCCACCGTCAACGTCGGTTCGGCGGTGGGTGGGGGGAGGTCGCGCAGGCTCGCGTAGCCCACGCCGGTCTGCCGCTGCCGCAGCTCGCCGGCGAGCCAACCGGCGCCCGCCGGCACCTCGGCCGGGTCGAGCGCCCGCAGCGCGCCGGCCAGCAGCTCCACCTTGGCCCGCCGGCCGCTGGTGGCGGCCACGGCGGCGGAGGTGGCTGCCAGATCGAGGAACCGCACGAGTTCATCCTGCCAGCCACCTCCGACACCACCCGGGCATTGCCGTGCCCGGGAGCTGACGAACCGCCACCGCCCCGCCGGCCGGGGCGGTGGCGCCCCAGTGCCGGCGGAGCCGCATGGTCAGGCCGAGACGGGCTCCTCGATCCGGAGCCCGCGCGCGCGGACCTCATCGGCGACCCGGGTGAGCATCGAGTCGAGTGCGACCAGAGCTGCGGAGAGCTCACCGAGCTGTTCCTTGAGCGTGTCCTCGGGCCACGCGGAGACGTCGACGTCCCCCAGAGCGCTGACGGCGGCCTGCAACCGGGCCATCACCTCGTTCGTACTCATGTTCGAAAGGCTATACCAGTTGCGCGTACGACACGCCGTAAAGTCCAGAATCGACCGCGCCGTTACGGTTTCGACGCACGCGCTCGCTTCGGGTTCGACACCCGCCCTAGCTTCGGGCCGTCTCCGCGACCTTGCCGAGCAGCAACGCCTCGGCGAGGCAGACCCGGGCGAACTCGCCCAGGTGCAGGCTCTCGTTCGGCCCGTGCGCCCGGGCGTGCGGGTCCTCCACACCGGTCACCAGGATCGCGGCCTGGGGGAACATCTCCTGGAACGTGGCGATGAACGGGATCGAGCCGCCCACCCCGATGTCGACCGGGTCGGTGCCGTCCCAGGCGGCGCGGAAGGCCGACCGGGCGGCGTCGAACATCGGGCCGGTCGCGTCGATCACGCACGGGTCCCCGTCGTGTTCGAAGGTGACCGTCACCTGGGCGCCCCACGGCGCGTGCTTCTCCAGGTGGGTGCGGACCGCCTCGTACGCCCGCTTCCGGTCGTCGCCGGGCGCGAGCCGTACGCTGAGCTTGGCCTTCGCGGACGGCACCAGCGCGTTCGGCGCCTCCCCGGTGGCCGGCGCGTCGATGCCGAGCACGGACAGGGCCGGCTTGGTCCAGAGCCGGTCGGTGAGCCGGCCGGTGCCGATGAACTCCACGCCCTCGACGACGCCGGCCTCGGCGCGGATCCGCTCCTCCGGGTAGTCGACCGTCGCGCCCTCCTGGCCGACCAGCCCCTCGACGGCGACGTCACCGGCGTCGGTGTGCAACGTGGCGAGCAGCCGCACCAGGGTGGTCAGCGCGTCCGGGACGGGGCCGCCGAACATGCCGCTGTGCACGGCCTGTCCCAGCGTCCGGACCTCGACGAAGCAGTTCACGATGCCGCGCAGCGAGGTGGTCAGCGCCGGTACGCCGACGTCCCAGTTTCCGGAGTCGGCGATCACGATGACATCCGAGGCGATCTCGTCGCGGTGCTCCTCGAGCAGCCGCTCCAGCGAGTCGGAGCCGTACTCCTCCTCGCCCTCGATGAACAGGACCACGCCGACCGGCAGCCGGTCGCCGTAGGCGCGCAGCGCGGCCACGTGCGCCATGACGCCGGCCTTGTCGTCCGCCGCGCCCCGGCCGTAGAGCCGACCGTCGCGCTCGACCGGCTCGAACGGGTCCGACTCCCACAGTGACAGGTCGCCGACCGGCTGCACGTCGTGGTGCGCGTAGAGGAGCACCGTCGGCGCGCCGGGCGGGGCCGCCTTCTTTCCGATCACCGCCGGCTGCCCGCCGGAACGCGCGATCTTCACGTCCAGGCCGCAGCCGCGCAGCAGCTCGGCCACCGCCTCGGCGGAGCGCTCCACGTGCGAGTGGTCGAAGCCGTCGAACGCGATGCCGGGGATGCGGACGAGGCGTTCCAGGTCGGCGCGGACGCCGGGCAACTCCCGCTCGACGGCGGCCCGCACCTCGGACTCGGACATGATCGGTGTGGTCATGACCGGCATCGTATTCCGGCCTTACGGCTGCCTGCCGCCTGGGCCGCGAAGCCGGTGGCCCGGCGCCGTCGGCACGGCCGCCCGGACCGGTCAGCCGAGACGCACGTAGTAGCGGGTGCGATCGTGCGGCAGCCCCGGCGCGCCGTCGACCACCAGGTCGGCGTGCTGGGCCGTACCGTCGGCGGCGAAGTGCGCCGACTCGCCGGCGTGCCAGCGACGCAGCTCCGGCAGGATCTCCGGCCCGTCCCGAGCGACCGCACGGGCCAGCCGCAACGGCGCCGGCGCGGTGACGAAGACGGCAAGGGTCAGCTCCGGACGTGCCGCCGCCCGCGCCGTGCTCACCCCCTCGACGATCAGCACCGGGCCGACCGGCACCGGCACCGCGTCGGGCAGGAAGCTCCGCCGCACCCAGCTGTACCGGTGGTACGCGCCGGCCCTACCGGCGCGCAGCGGCGCCAGTACCCGCGCCTCGAGCCGGGTCCAGAAGGTGAGCTGATCGTCCCAGCCGTCGAGCAGGTCGTCGGTGTGCACCACGGGCGGCCGGGCATCAGCGTGCAGTGCGGTGAGGGCGTCCGCGAGGTGCGCCGCGAACCGGCTCTTGCCCGCGCCACTCGGCCCGTCGATCGCCACCATCCGGGTACGCCCCAGCCGCGCCGGGCCGGCGAGCACCCGCCGGGCCAGTTCGGCGTACGCCTCGACGACCGCGACCGGGGTCGCGCGGCCGAGTGCTCGGTCCACCGGCGCGGGGTCGGGGCGGGCGATGTGCGGCACCGCGCCAGTATGCGGGCGGGGCTCGAGCTCTCGGCAGGCTCCTGGCGGGCTGGCGCGGCTTTGCGCGGGCGGCGGGGCCGAGCGCACCGGCTGACGCGGGGTCACGCGGGTTGACGCGGATTGGCGGCCGACCCGCATCAGCTCGGCCACCAGCCGTCACGCGACGTCACTGTGCAGGCCGGGACCGACACCCCTTCTCGCTCCCTTTGCTCTGCACCCCAATACGCACCAAACGCGCTGTGTCACTCCGGCTGGACGACACCTCGGCAACCATTCCGCGTTCCAGCAGGTCACAGTGGTGGCGCGTCCGCAGGTGCGGAGCAAAGCATCGGAATGGGATGCACTGCATTCCGCAGTCAGTAACGCTCCGCTACATCACGAAAGTGATGCCCGAGGGCACGCTCCCGGTCGGTCGTGTCCCCGTTGGGAGTACCGGCTCAGCAACCACTTGTCACGTCCGGGGGAATCACGTCACCCGCCGGTTGGCACCGATCTGTTCACCCGGCGGGGCAGCCGGCAGCTGGGCATGATCGGGAGGTGCTCCGTGACGTGATGAGCCCCGGTGTCGAGGCCCTGCTGGAACAGGCCCGCTCCGGGCTGCAACGGTTGACTCCGCACGAGACCGTCGCGGCGGTGCGTGGCGGTGCGCTGCTGATCGACACCCGCGCCGAACGCCATCGCCGGGAGCAGGGCGACCTGCCCGGCGCGATCGTCATCGATCGGACGGTGCTGGAATGGCGGCTCGACCCAGCGAGCCCTTGGCGCATCCCGGAGGCCACCGGCTACGACCGGGAGATCGTGGTGGTGTGCCGGCACGGCTACAGTTCCAGCCTCGCGGCGGCGAGCTTGCAGACGCTGGGGCTGCGGCGGGCGACCGACATGATCGGCGGCGTCCAGGGCTGGATCTCCGCAGGTCTGCCCCTCTCCGAGCACCCCGCCGACGTACGCCCCTGACCTGTCGCGCCGCCGCCCCGGTCCGCGCCTACCCGGGTGGGGCGCCCGGCGGTATGAACGGGAGGCCCGGGGGTGGACCGGTCTCGATGAGACGCCAGAGCGCGTCGGTGTCCAGGTGCTCCTCGACGAGGTCGCCGAGCACGTCCAGCGAGCGTTCCCTGGCGGCCGCGAAGGAGGTGTCGGCGGCGACCCGGAATCCGTGCCGCCCGGCGAGCCGAGCCGCGTCGGCGAGGAACCGGCGACGGAACCCGTCGGACTCGAAGGCACCGTGCCAGTGGGTGCCGGTCACCGCACCGAGCACCATTCCCTCGCCGCTGCCGTCGGCGCAGGTGATCAGCGGGGCGACCGCCGGGTCGGCCGACGACACGTACCCGTGATGGATCTCGTACCCACGGACCGGCAGGTCGGGAGCCGCGGTGCCGACCGACTGCCGGACGGTCTTACGCTGCTCGAAGCCGATCTCCAAGGGGAGCAGGCCGAGGCCGGGGACGGTGCCCAGTCGGCTCTCCACCGGATCGTGGATCGACCGGGCCAGCATCTGAAAACCGCCGCAGATGCCGAGCAGGGGCTTTCCGGCTGCCGCGTGGGCCAGCACCGCGTCGGCGAGACCGGTTTCGCGCAGCCAGGCGAGGTCCGCCACGGTCGACTTGGAGCCGGGCAGGACGACCAGGTCGGCGGCGGCCAGCTCGGCCGGCTCCACGGTGAGCCGTACCCGCACGCCGGGCTCGGTGGCGAGCGCCTCGACGTCGGTGGCGTTACTGATCCGGGGCAGCCGTACCACGGCCACGTCGAGCCACTCGGTGCCGTGCGGGGTGGCCGGTCGACCGAGCACCTGGCCGTACGCGAGGGAGTCCTCGGCATCCAGCCAGAGGTCGAGCGACCAGGGCAGCACCCCGTACGTGGGGCGGCCGGTGACCCGGTGCAGCATGTCCAGCCCGGGGCGGAGCAGACCGAGGTCACCCCGGAACTTATTGATCACAAAGCCGGAGATCAACGCCTGGTCGGCCGGGTCCAGCAACGCGACCGTGCCGAACATGGATGCGAACACGCCACCGCGATCGATGTCGCCGACCACGATGGCGGGCCATCCGGTGTGTCGGGCCAGCCCCATGTTCACGTAGTCACCGGCACGCAGGTTGATCTCGGCCGGGCTGCCGGCGCCCTCGCAGATGACCACGTCGTACGCGGCTCGCAACTCGGCGAGGGCCGCGTACGCGGTCTCCGCCAGCCGGGGTCGCAGCTCGCGGAAGGTGCCCGCGGTGACGGTGTCGACCGCCTCGCCGAGCAGCACCACCTGGCTGGCCAGATCGCTGCCCGGTTTCAGCAGCACCGGATTGAAGCGCAGGTCGGGGGCGAGCCCGCAGGCGGCGGCCTGCATCGCCTGGGCCCGGCCGATCTCGCCGCCCCGCCCGTCCGGCCCGACCACCACCGCCGAGTTGTTGGACATGTTCTGCGCCTTGAACGGCGCCACCTTCACGCCCTGCCGGTGCAACCAGCGACAGATGCCTGCGGTGAGGACACTCTTGCCGGCGTCGGAGGTGGTGCCGGCCACCAGCAGGCCCCCACTCATCGCCGCCACCCGCGCCCGGCCGCCGCCCTGCCGACGATGGCGGCAGGCGGACCACCGGCCCTGTCGTCCCGCACCGGGCCGGACGGCGCGGGACGGGCGCCGACCGGCCGGCCGACGCGCCGCACAGCCCGTGGCAGTGTGTGCAGGACCCGGCGGCCGGCAGCGGAGACCAGCCGCCCGGCGGTCAGCGGATAGGCGGCCGCCACTGCGAGAGCGAACAGCCCGACCGCGCCGGAGATGCGGGCGGTGCGGGCGAGGTGTTGCGCTTCGGGACGTGGACCGTCGCCGAGGAACGGCCGGACCTCCGACCGGCCGAAGTAGACGTTGCGTCCACCGAGTCGTACCCCGAGCGCCCCGGCCATCGCCGCCTCGCACTGGCCGGCGTTCGGGCTGGGGTGGTCGTTGCGGTCCCGCCGCCACACCCGCCACGCCCGCTCGCGGTCGCCGTCCGCGTGCGGGGCGACGGCCACGGTGAGCAGCCCGGTCAGCCGCGCCGGCACCAGGTTGAGCAGGTCGTCGAGCCGGGCGGCGGGCGTGCCGAACCGGGCGTACCGGGGAGAGCGGTGCCCCACCATCGCGTCGAGCGTGTTCGCCGCTCGGTAGCCGAGCAGACCGGGCAGTCCCGCCACCGCGCCCCAGATCAGCGGGGCGACCACCGCGTCGGAGGTGTTCTCGGCGACCGACTCGACGGTGGCGCGCGCCAGCTCCGGCTCGTCCAGGCTCGACGGGTCACGACCGCAGAGGTGGCTCAGCCGCTGGCGGGCGGCCGGCAGGTCGCCGTCGCGCAGCGCCCGACCCATCACCTCGGCCTCGTGCCGCAGCGTACGGCCACCCAGCACGGTCCAGGTGCCCGCCGCGACGAGGGCCGCCCGAGCGATCGGCCGGTGCCGGGTGGCCGCCGTCGCCGCCACACCGAGCAGCACCGGCGCGCCGACGGCCAGGGCGGTGAACGCGGCCCCCGCGCCCCGGTTCGGGCGGTAGAGGCGCCGTTCCAGCGCGCCGGCCGCCCGGCCGTATCCCGCCACCGGGTGCCACCGGCGCGGGTCGCCGAGCAGCCTGTCCAGGGCATACCCCGCCACCAGTCCCGCCGCGTTCGCCAACGGCGCCGCCTGCCGCACGTGTACCACCTCCGGCCGGCCAGCCTAGACGAAAGCCTTCTTCGGACTCGTTCGCGCGGACCGGGGTCAGCCACCGCAGCGCGGCCAACCATGCCTCCGCACCGACCCGGCAACCTCCCGGTGACGGCCCGGCCCTGCGGGGTGACGGCGACGAAGCCGTCGCCACCCCGCCCCCCGGTCGCGTCGGCTGGGACCGCCCACGCGGCTTCGCGTCGACGCGTTGGCGGGTCCTCGCCGGCGTCACGCGGGCTGCGGCACCCGCCCACGGCGGCTCCGGCCCGACGGTCGACCGTTCGACGACGCCTCGTCGGGCGCCGGGGAGAGCTCGCCATCGCCGTCGTCGGATCCGTCGACCAACGGCGCGAGCTCGTCGGGGTCACTCTCGGGGCTCCCCGCACCGTCGGGCATTCCGCCAAGGAAGTCCCCGGCTTCCGGAGCGAACGGGGATGTGGTGTCGGCGGAGGGCACGTCCCGGACGGCCCGCGGCGCGACGAAGTCCGGCAGCTCGAAGTCCTCGTCGAGGGGCCGGTCGTCGGGCAACGCCGGGGCCTGATCGTCCGGCACGGGCTCGGTCGGCTCCCCCTTCACCCGGCTCTCCGCCTCCGCGTCCTCGACCGTGCTGGTGGTGACGCCCGGGCGGTTGCGCAGGAACCGGGCCCGACCGCGGGACAGGTCGTGCCCGACGGCGACGGCCTCCAACTCGTAGAGGGTGCGGTGGTTTCCGGCGTCGTCGGTCCAGTCCCGGGTGTAGAGGCGGCCGCAGACGACCACCGGGTCACCGACCATCACCGAGGCGGCCACACCCTCGGCGAGCTTCCGCCAGCAGTTCACGCGGACGCGCAGGCTGTTGCCGTCGACCCAGCGGCCGGTGTCCCGGTCGAGGCGGCGGGCCGTCGAGGCGACCTTGAAGTTGGCCACCAGGGTGTTGCTCTGGGTGGTGCGTCGCCATTCCGGCGCGGTCAGCACATTTCCGACGATCGTGACGTAGGTGTCGAACATCGTCCCTCCAGGGATCGGGGCTGCCATCGCGAGTCGACTCGTGCCGAGCCTGCGCCCGGCACGGGCCGCGCGCCACCGCCGCCGGCCGCACCTGTGGACGACGTGCCCGCCTGTGGAAAACGCCCTGATCAAGCTCACATTTGCTACGCGAACGGTTCCGAACCGGGTCGGGCTGGGTAAGGAGTTGATCAAGAAACGCCCCGGCGCGCAGGCCCCCGGCGACGCGCACCGACGGCACCGACGAGAGGACAGCGACCATGACGACGAGCACCACTCGTACCGCCCGCGTTCCGGCGCAGGTTCGGCGATGAGCGCCGTGGACAACCCGGCGACGGTCGCCCAGTGCCTGCGGGTCGGCGCTGGGTTCTCACAGGGCGACCGGAACTGGATCGTGGAGCAGTTCGCCACCCTGGACGCGCGGCTCGCCGCGTTCCATGCCGACGCCACCGAGCTGGAGGTGTCGGTCAAGGACCGCAACGCCCGCGGCCAGAAGGTCACCCTGGAGTGCTGGATCGCCGGCCGCCAGAAGATCGTCACCACCTCTACCGAGGAGGACCTGCGGGCCGCGCTCAACGACGCACGCGACGACCTGCGCCGACGCCTGAACGACGCGAAGACCCGCCAGGAGCCCAGGCACAACAAGCACGTACGCGAGATCGGCCGGCCGGAGGCCGAGGCGGCGGCCGCCGATGCGGAGCGCGCCGACGTCGAAACCGTCTGAGTCGTACGCCCGTGGCCCCCGCCGCCCCCGATCGGCCCGCGGGGGCCACGGCACGGACCGCGACCGGAGGGGCTACCGCCCGGTAGCGTGCCGGCGTACCGTCGGATCGTGGAACCGGACGTGCTGGGCCTGCCCTACGAGCGGCAGACGATCGATCTGGGCACCGACGACGAGGGACCGATCGTCGCCACCCTGGTCCGGCGGCGCGCCGAACGACCCACCCGACGCGCCGTGCTTTACGTGCACGGCTTCGTGGACTACTTCTTCCAGACCCACCTGGCCGACTTCTTCGCCGAGCGTGGCTGGGACTTCTACGCGCTCGACCTGCGGAAGTACGGCCGCAGCCTGCTCACCCACCAGACCCCGAACTTCTGCCGCGACCTCACGGACTACCACGCGGAACTGGACGCCGCGGCGAAGATCATCCGTGCCGATGACGGGTACGACACGCTGCTCGCCGTCGGCCACTCCACGGGCGGCCTGATCGTCTCGCTCTGGGCGCATGCCCGACGCGATGCCGGGATCGTCGACGGCATCGTCCTCAACAGCCCGTTCTTCGACATCAATGCGCCCTGGCTGGTACGACGCCCCCTCCTGGCCGCCGTCTCCCGCCTGGGCCGCCGCGCGCCGCACCGAGTGCTGCCCTTCGACCTCGGCACCGTGTACGGCGAGAGCATCCACTCCGACCACCGGGGCGAGTGGAGCTACGACCTGGCGTGGAAGCCCCTGGCCGGGTTCCCGGTCCGGGCCGGCTGGCTGGCCGCGATCCGCACCGCGCAGCGGCAACTCCGCGCCGGACTGGACCTCCCCATGCCCGTACTGCTGGCCTGCTCGACCCGATCCTTCCGGGGCAGGAGATGGCGCGATTCGGCCGGGCTCGCCGACGCCGTCCTGGACGTCGAGCACATGGTCCGGTACGCCCCTCGCCTCGGCCGGCACGTCACTCTGGCCCGCTTCGACGGCGGCCTGCACGATCTCACCCTCAGCGGCCCCGGCGTACGGGAGAAGGTCTTCACCGAGATCGGCCGGTGGACCGAGGCGTTCCTCGGCGCGGGTCCGACGGCCCCAGCCGACGGCGCTGACGTGGGCGCCACCCGCACGGCGCAGGCCGACGGGACCGGCCCGACGGACGAGGCGGGTGCGGACTCTGCGGCGGGCCCGCCGGGAAGCCGCCGCCCCGCCGACTCGGCGGGTGCCGCCCTGAGCTGACCCGGGCCTGCTCAGGCCTCGCCGGTGGTCGGCAGCATCGCGCGGATCCGGTCGAACGTGGCCACCGGGTGGCTCTCCGTGCCCGGCAGCACCAGACCCAGGCAGTGCAGGGCCATCCCACCGTCGGCGGCCGCCTCGACGCCGAAGACCGGGGCCCCGACATAGCCGGCCGGCAGACCCGCGCCGATCCGCACCTCGTCACCGACGCGGGACACCCGCTCGATCGCCACCTCCAGCGGCCGGTCGCCGTCCTCCGGCAGACCGTGGGCGAGCACGAAGGCCGAGCCCGGCGTCGCGTCGATCCGGGCGACCACGTCGGCGTTGGCCGCGACGATGTCCACCACCGGTTGCATACGGAACGCCCAGCCGGCCGCCGCCGCCACCGCGTGCAGGCCGGCCACCGGCAGGATCGCCACACCGACCTCCGGACGGCGGACCCAACCGGCGACGGACAGCGTCGCCGGGGCCACACCGGCCGGCTCCGTGACGCTCGCCCGCAGACCCAAATCACCCGCGCCGCCGGCCACCGAGTCGGCCGTCAGCAGGTACTCCCCACCGGGGTCCTGGAAGAGGAAGGCCGTGCCGGCGCCGTCGGGGTCGAACCCATCGGCGCGCCGGTACGGCAGGATCGCGCGGCCGACGAGCTGGCAGAGCTCGTAGGCGACGTCGTTCTCCATGTCGGGGTCAAGCAGCACGCAGCCGAGGGTACGTCGTGTCCGGCCCCGTTTCCGGCAGGCGTCCGGCCACCGACCGGTGTGCGCCGGCTCACGTCCGATGCGCGGCCGTCCATGACCCGGAAACCCGATGCCGGGCGCTGCCGACGCATGCGAACCTTGTCGGCGTACGACGCCAGGACGGAACGTCGGCCAGCCAGCGCGCGGGCGGTACCCTCTTGGCGCGACGCCACGCGCCCGTAGCTCAGCGGATAGAGCAGGGGACTTCTAATCCCAAGGCCGCAGGTTCGAATCCTGCCGGGCGCACCCTTCCCACCGCAGGGCGGCGGCTTTCCGCTCCCGTTCACGACGATCACCAGGCCTCCGTACAGCCAAGCCTGTCAGCCAACGCCGACGCCAGGGGCTGACGGCCCGAGGAGGACAGCAACTCCCTACGCCCGCACCCCGCCCGGAAGCTCGCTCCCGCTAAGCGATCGGCGAAGCTCACGCGACGGTCCCGGCGACGTGGTCGACGAAACCGAGGCGCCGGTTCATGGCTATCGCGGATGCGTTGCGCGGATGATGGATCGTCGCGAGCCACCGGTAGCCGGACGATCGAACGTAACGGATCGCCAGCAACTTCATCGCGAGCGACAGGCCCTGCCCCCTGTATGGCGCGAGGACACCGGTCATCTCGCTGAATGCGTACCCGTTGTCCGGGTGCAGCGAGGTGCTCGACATCCCGATCCACTCGTCGCCCCGGAGGGCGAGGATGACGCCGCCAGGGTCGAACGTCGGCACGTCGACGCGTTGGGTGAGGTACTCCTCGTACGTGTAGAACTCTCCCCGGTCGGGGATGTCGGCCGAGCACGTCCTGTTCAGCTCGTAGAGCGCCCGTCTGCGCTGGGGAGTGTCCCCGAGTTGGGCCATGGTCGTGAGGTCGATGCCGGACTCGCGCGCCCTGCGGAGGTACGGCTCGAACGTCTGGTCGTCGAAGCCGTCGATGTCCAGCTGAAGGCGAACCCATTCCGGCATGACCGGACCGTACCCGGGCAGCCGTTCGCGCAGCCGAGGCTGTCCGTCGACGCGACCCCAGACCGCCTGCCTTGTCTGCCCCACCTGTGACCATCGACATAGTTCGTCCCAGCGGATATGTAGCATGATCATTTGGCCGGGCCGAACGAAGGACCAGGCGCGGTGCGGACGGGGGCCGCTACCTCCCCTGAGGTCCGAAGGAGTACGCCATGCCCACCGCCGAGCCCGTACCCGCCCCTGAGCACGTCGCCGTCATCGGTGCGGGGATGGTCGGGCTGGCCACCGCCTGGTTCCTTCAGGAGCGCGGAATACAGGTCACCGTGCTCGAGCGCACCGGCGTCGCGGCGGGCGCGTCGTGGGGCAACGCCGGATGGCTCACCCCCGGCATCACCACTCCCCTGCCTGAGCCGGCGGTCCTCCGCTACGGGTTGCGCGCCCTGCTCAGCCCGTCGTCGCCGGTGTATGTGCCGCCGCGCGCGGATCCCCGGCTGCTGCGGTTCCTGACGGGCTTCGCCCTGCACAGCACCCAGGCGAAGTGGCAGGCCGCGATGGCGGCCTACATCCCGATGAATCGGCGCGCGTTCGAGGCGTACGACGTGTTGGCGGCCGGCGGGGTCGGATCGGTGGCGCACGAGGCGAAGTCGTTCATGGCGGCGTACCGGACCGAGGCCGAGCGGTCGGTCCTCCTCGACGAGCTGGGGCACATCCGCTCCGCCGGGCAGGAGATCGAGTTCGACGTGCTGACCGGTGCCGAGGCGCGGGAGGTGGAGCCCTCGCTGTCGGACGCCGTGGGCGCCGCCATCCGCCTGCACGGTCAACGGTTCGTCAACCCGGGACAGTACGTGCACGCGCTCGCCGAGGCTGTTCGCGCCCGCGGCGCGTCGATCGTGACCGACGCCGACGTGGTGGACGTACGCGACGAGGGGGCCGGGGTGCGGGTGGTGACCGCCGCCGGCGCGGACGACCGCTACGACGCGGCGGTGTTGGCGACCGGCACCTGGCTCGGCGCCCTGGCGCGGCGCTTCGGCGTACGGACCGTCGTGCAGGCCGGCCGTGGGTACAGCTTCAGCGTCGCCATCGAGCACCTGCCGTCCGGCCCGGTGTACTTCCCCGCGCAGCGCGTCGCCTGCACGCCGCTGGGTGACCGGCTGCGCGTCGCCGGGATGATGGAGTTCCGCAGCGCCGAGGCGCCGCTGGACCAGCGTCGGATCCGGGCGATCACCGAGGCGGCCCGTCCACTGCTGCGCGGCGCGGACCTGGACGCGCGCGCCGACGAGTGGGTCGGATCGCGACCGTGCACTCCGGACGGACTGCCGCTCATCGGCCGGACCAACTCACCCCGGGTCTACGCCGCCGGCGGGCACGGCATGTGGGGCATCACCCTCGGCCCGCTCACCGGCGAACTGCTCGCCGAACAGATCACCAGCGGACGGCAGCCCGTGGAACTCCGCCCCTTCGACCCGCTGCGCTGAGAGAACCCTGGTCCAGCGGCCGCGGGACGGACCGGCGGCAACTCCTAGCGTCCTCCGGCACGTCGACGGAGCCGACGCACCAGCAGGAGGACGGCGAGCAGCGACGGTACGGCGAGTGTGGCGTACAACCACGGCGGTGCGGCGAACGGGGAGGGGCGGGGTTCCGGACCGCCGAACGCCGCTCGGGCCAGCAGGTCACCGGGCACCTCCAGGTCGCTCACGCCGTTCGGGGCGGTCACGAGCACCTGCTCCCGGCCGCCCGCGCCGACCGCCGTGAGCACGGTGCGCCGCTCCGCCTCGTCCTCCTCAATGGACTGATGTTCCACCACCGGCTCGCCGTCGCGCCAGGCGACCAGCTCCACGGCCGACCCGTTCACCGGGATCGCGTCACCGACCGGCCGGCCGGTGGCGGCGTCGAGGAACTCGATCCGCCAGGAGCGTCGCAAGGACTCGGCCAGGTCGGCGCATCGGAGCGCGCAGCCGTCGTACGTCAGCAGGGCGATCCACCGGCCGTCGCGGGTCCAGGCGGCTCGGCCGGCCAGCCCCCGCCGCTCGCCCAGCTCGACCTGCCAGCGCACCCCACCGCCCGGGTCGGTCACCACGAGCCGTTCCCGCTGGGCGACCTCGGCCGCCGGATCCACCCGGCCGGTGACGGCGAGCAGCGAGCCGTCCGGGGACCAGGCGGCCCTGCTGTGGCTGGCGAAGGTGCCGATCGGCAACACCCGCTCGGTGCCGCTCCACGGGTCGAGGATCAGCAGGTCGTCCGGCTTCGACGGGTCGTTGACCGGCCGGTTGTCCGGACCGTACGTGATCACGTCGTCGTCGTTCGATCTGGAGGCGACGACCGACTTCCCGTCCGGCGACCAGGCGAGCAGGTCCAGCCTCGGCTGGTGCGTACGCCGATCGTCACCGCTGCGTAGGTCGGTCATGCTTCCCTGGCCGGGGCGGAGATACCACCGGCCGTCCGGGGAGAGCAATCCGTGCCCCTCGCCCACGCTGATCGGCAGCAGCCGGTAGCCGCCGTCCCGGCCGACCACGACCCCCGTGGACTCGAAGTAGCGGGTCTGCGCGGTGAAGAAGAGCACCGAGGCGGGGCCGACCGGATGCTGGCCGACGGTCGCCTGCCAGAGCCACGGCTCGCGCACCTGGCCGGGAACGACCTCGGCAGGCGGAGCGGCTCGCCGCGCGGCGAGCCAGCCGGGCACGTAGATGGCGACGAGGCCGAGGGCCGCCACGGCAACGAGGATGGCGACCTTCCGTACGCAGCCGATCGACACGACTCCATTCAACCCCACCGACCGGCGGCGAACCCTGAACGCGCCACGGTGTCGATCCGGCCGGTACCCTCGTCGTCGTGAAAAGGTGGGTTCTGGTGCTGGTGGCGGTGCTGGGCGCTCCGGTGGCGCTGCTGCCAGCCGGCGCGGTCACGGCCGGCTACCTGGCAGTTCGCAGCGACTCGACGCGTCAATCAACCTGCCAGGAGTTGCTGCCGGTCGAGGAGGCGAAGGTACGCACCGTCCGGTGGGACCCGCCGGAGGAACTGCCGGACCTCGGCGACTACCCCGAGATCCACTGGCAGGGCCGTGCGAAGGGAAACCCGTGCTCCCGGGCGCCCGGTCCGACGGACTGGGCGTACCAGGGTGTGGTCGAGCTTCGCCCGGAGGACGCGCAGGCGTTGGCGAAACGGTACGGGTTCGTGGCGTACGACCCCGTCGGCTCCCAGGAGTACGCGAGCAGCCGGACCCCCGAGGACGTGTGGCCGGCCCTGGCGCCGTTCCTGCCGTCCGAACCGCGATGGCTGACCAGCAGGGTCTACGACGAGTTGGACACGTCCTCCCGATGGCGGATCGTGTACCTCGATGTCGCGCATGCGACGGTCCTGTTCATGCTCGACGACCACTGATCAGCGGGCCGAACGTAGCGGGAGCAGGGGCGACCGGCCCGAAGATCACCGCTGCGGCAGACGGTAGACGGACACGTGGGACCGCGAGTCGGCGGTGAACTCGGCACCGGTCCAGTCCGCGTGCCGGCTCTCCAGCTCGAACCCGGCCAGCTGCGCCATGAGGTCCAATTCGGACGGCCAGATGTACCGGTGCGGGCTGCGGCCCAAATGGGCCTGCCGGCCCTCGTCGAACCGGAAGTGGTGCGACACGACGTACTGGTTGAGCACGTCGTACGTGTCCAGCCCGATGTAGCCGGGCTCGGAGTTCCAGACCACCGCCTGCTGCCCCGGCGGGAGCTTGCGCAGCTCCGGCACCCAGAGCTCGATCACGAAGCAGCCGCCCGGTACGAGGTGCCGGGCGGCGTTGCGGAAGCACTCGACCTGCTCGGCCTGGCTGAGCAGATTCGAGATCGTGTTGAAGACGAGGTAGACGAGGCTGTAGTCACCCGGCACGACCGTGGTGGCCATGTCGCCGACGGTCACCGGGATCGTCGCCGCGTCCACCTTGGCCCGGAGCCGGTCGATCATCGGGCGGGACAGTTCGACGCCGGTGACGGGTATCCCCCGCTGCGCGAGTGGGATGGCCACCCGGCCGGTGCCGATGGCGAACTCGAGGGCCCGGCCGCCGTCGGCCAGCTCGGCGAGACGGTCCACTGCGGGCTCGATGACCTCCGGCGCGAACATCCCGGTGCCCGGGGTGTCGTACCGTTCGGCGGTCTCGGCGTCCCAGATCTCTGCCTGCAGCATGCCGACCACCCTGCCCTCGGCGGAGAAACGGCTCAATGCATTTTCGCCGCGGTGGACGGGTTCGGCGCCGGTCTGACCCGCGGAAGGCAGTGCGCCGCCTCCGCCGCCGCCCAACTGTTGACACGCTGTAACCGGTTCCGATGCGACGCGAAGCGCTGACCAGCTTCGAAGAGCAGGAATCGCGCTGTCGCACACCGTGTGTGACGACATGCATCGCCCTCGTGTTATTCTTGCTCGTCGATCTATGCCGCGAGACCCCGGATCGGGTCGTCGCCGGAAGGACCCTCCCCCGATGCCGGCCGTTCCCGTTCGGACCGTGCCACCCGCCGTGCTGGACAGCCCGGCCGGCGGCGCGCTCAGCCTCACCTTCGCCACCCTGCCGGCTCTGCTCCGGCTGACCTGCGGGATCGTCGGCGCGGTCGTGGCCCTCTCCGTTCGTACGCCGCCGGTGCAGGCCGTTCCCCTGATCTCCGCTGTCGTGGTGCTGACCGCCTGGTCGATCCGGTACGCGGTACGTGCCCTGCGTGGCGGCGTCACCCCGGCCATGGTCGTCGGGGACGTGGCGCTCACCACGGGGGCCTGCCTGCTCATTCCCTGGTTGGTGGCCCCCGAGGTGCTGCCCGGCGAGGGAAGCTGGATCGCGGTACTCGCCAGCACCACGGTGATCAACACGCAGGTCACCGCCCCGGCACGCTGGTCGATCCCGGCCGGTCTGCTGGTCGCGACAGGCTACGCGACCGGCGCGCACGCGGCGGGCAACCCGCGCGAGGCCGTGGCACACACCGCGACCCTGCTGGTGCAGGTCGGCTGCGCGGCGATGATGAGCGCGGTCATGGGTCGCCGGATCTCCCGCGCCGACCGGGCCTTCGCCACACACCAACGGCTGGTCCGGGAGGCGCTGGTGGCCCGTACCGCACGGGAGTCGGAACGCCGGCAGAATCGCGACCTGCACGACACGGTGCTCGGCACGCTCACCATGGTCGGCCTCGGCGCGGTCAGCGGCCCGTCAGCGGAGCTGCGCCGACGGTGCGCCGCCGACCTGCGTACCCTCGCCGCCCACGCCCACGCCGACGCCCGGGCGGTCCCCGCCGACGGTCCGGTATCGCTCGACGACCGGCTGCGGACGGTGCGTGACCGGTTGCCGGCGCTGCCGACGGCGCTCGAACTGGCACCGTGCACGGCGCCTGCGGCGGTGGCGGACGCGGTCGCGGAGAGCGTCTACGCGGCACTGTCCAACGTCGTCCGGCACGCGCCGGGATCGACGGCCGAGCTGCGCCTGCGCCGGGTCGCCGGCGGCGTCGTGGTCGAGGTGGCCGACGACGGGCCGGGCTTCGACCCGGCCACCGTCCCACCGCACCGGTACGGGCTGCGCGAGTCGGTCCGGGGGCGGATGACGGCGATCGGCGGCAGCGCCCACATCGACACCGCCCCTGGTGCGGGCACCCGGGTCCGCCTGGAGTGGCCCGGTGTCGGCTGAACTCCACACCGCGGTCGGGCAGGGGTACGACCCGACGGCGCCCGCCGTCCCGCCGCCACCCGCCCCGGACCCGAGCCCGACCGGCGACGCGCCGCCCCCGACGTCGGTGGGTCAGGTCGCGGCCGCGGTGGGACGGGCCTCGGACCGCAGCGCCCGGATAGCGGCGATCGCCATCGCGCTGGCCTGGCACTCCGCGATCGGGCTGCCGGCGGTGCTGGCCGACCGGTCGGAGTTGAGCAACGCCGCCGTGGTGCTCGCCGCCTGGATGCTGGTGGCCGTGATCGGGGTCCTGGCCGGTGCCGGGCTGCTGCGGAACGCCCCGCTGCCGGCGTGGCCACTCGCCGGGCTGCTGCTCGCGGTCGACGCGATAGTCTTCGCCACCGCCGGCGAGCGGCAACTCTTCACCACCGCCAACTGGGTGTGGGGGACGCTCGGCTGGTTCTTCGTGCTGGCGCTCTGGGGTCGGCGGGTCGCGGGACTGATCGCCCTGCTCACCGCGCACTCGCTCATCGCCCTCGCGGCAGTCGTCGGGTACGCCGCGACCGCCCCGGCCGACCTGGCCCGATTCGTGATGTACGTCTACGGCACGTCATCGCTACCGATCGCGGCGTTCGCGGGCAGCGCGGTGATCGCCGCGCTGGCCAGGGAGCGGGCGGCCACCGCCGCGGCCAGCCACGCCATGACGGCCGAGCGGGACGCCGCCGAGCAGGCCCGGCGGGACCGACGGGAGCGGCTGGCCCTGGTCGGCGATGCCGCCGGGGCGCTGCTCGCGGAGCTGGCCGACGGGCGTGCCGATCCGGCCGACCCCCTGGTGCAGCGCCGGGCGGCGCTAGCCGCGGCCCGGCTACGGCGGCTGATCGCCGAGTCGGACGACGTACCCGATCCGCTGCTGCACGAGCTGCGCGCCGCCGCGGACCTGGCCGAACGCAACGGACTGCCGATCGACCTCGTGATCATCGGTACGCCGCCGCCGCTGCCGGTGCAGGTCCGTCGTCGACTCGCGGACCCGCTCACGGCCACTCTCGCGGACGCGCGGGAGTGGGCCCGGTTGACGGTCGTCTCGGGCCCGGACGAGGTGGTGGTCAGCCTCGTCACCCCGGACCGGGACGGCCCCGACGCGACCGGCCCGCCGGGCGAGTGGGACGACGATTCGCACGACGGTCGAGTTGATCGGCTCTACGAGCGGGACGGGGAGATCAGATGGGCGCAGACCCGGTGGCGGCGATGAGCGGCGAACGACCGATCGGGGTGGCCATCGTGGACGACCATCCGGTGGTCGTGGACGGGGTGCGTGCCTGGCTGGCCACCGAGCCGCGGCTGACCGTACTGGCCACTGGGGACGATCCGGACGAGGTGCTGCTTGCCGCACCGGACGCCGACGTCGTCCTGCTCGACCTGCGGCTGCACGGCCGGATGGCGCTGGGCAAGCTGGCCGAGCTGAGCGCCGCGGGGCGCCGGGTGGTGGTCTACTCGGAGCACACCGACCCGGAGACGATGCTGGCCGCGCTGGACGCCGGGGCCGTCGCCTTCCTCGCCAAGCACGAGGGGCGCGAGCACTGCGTGGCCACCGTGCTCGCCGCGGCGAGCGATCGCCCGTACGTGCCGCCGGCGCTGGCGGGGGCGATGGTCGGTGATCCGCGGCCGGATCGCCCGGTCCTCTCCGACAAGGAACGCGAGGCGCTGCTGCTCTGGTTCCAGTCGATGTCGAAGGCGTCGGTGGCCCGCCGGATGCGGATCAGCGAGCACACGGTCAAGCAATACGTCGACCGGGCGCGGATCAAGTACACCCGGGCGGGCCGGCCGGCCGCCACAAAGGCGGCGCTGCTCGCCCGCGCGATCGAGGACGGCCTCATCCGGCCGGAAGAGATCGGCATCTACCGGTCGCAGGCGAGGTACGACCGGCCGACCCCCTAACGGGTGTCATGACAGGCGGGCGGTGATTCCGCCACGCTCGACGGAGGGTGAGCTCTGTGGGAGGTCGTGACGATGCAGGCTGACGCGTCCCCCTTCTTCATCGGTCCGCACCGGTTCGACGCGCCGGACGATGAGGTGGGGCCGTTACTCGACCGCCGGTACGAGCTGATGCCGGCCCTGGGCGAACAGGTCCTCTGGCGGCACCGGCTGGAGGTCGCGGGACACCTGCTCGGCCCCAGCGAGATCCGACGGGTGTGGGCCCTGCCCGGCCCGGTCGCGGTGACCGTCACGGATCAGCGGATCGTCTGGGTGGGCGAGGGCTCACAGCTGGCGGTGATGTCCGGCGGGCGGGCCGTGGGCATCGCCCGGCACCGCCAACCGGTCCGGCTGCCCGGCCTGCTCAGCGGGCAGATCCGCTGGCAGTGGCCGTCCCGACTGGAGTTGGCGTCGACCGGCCCGGACGACCCTGCCCGGCTGCTGATCGTGTGCGACGCGCTGCGGACCATTCAGCAGCCGGCGCTCGCCCTGACCGGCCCGGCCGACGAGATCGCCAGGCTGGCTCGGCAGGTGTGCCGGGCGGTGGCCGCCTTCCGGTTGGGCCGGCCCCAGATGGTCGACCTGTCGCCGCAGGAACGCGACGTGTTGGCGCTGCGGTCCGCTGGGCGGGTCATCGGGGAGGAGCGCATCACCCTGCCCGGGTCGCTGCCGGTCGAGTTCCGGTCTCGGGACGACTACTACCGGCGGGCAGCGGATCCGGCACCCGACCGGTCCGGGCACGCAGGCGACGCAGCATCCGGGCATCGGTGAAGCCGACGGTCCGGGCGGCCGACTCCACCGTGGCGCCGTGCCCGATCAGGTGCTCCGCCCGCTCGACCCGGAGAAGCTGCTGGTAGCCGAGCGGGGTGAGGCCGGTGGCCCGGCGGAACAGGCGGTTCAGCGTCCGCTCGGCGACCCCGCCGACGGCGGCCAGTTCCGCCAGCGGCAACGGCTCGGCGTAGCGGTGGTCGATCAGGTCCTGCACCCGGTGCACCGCCTCGGACAGGTGCGACCGGTGCCGCAGCATCACGCTGGCCTGCTGCTCGAGACCGTTGCGGCGGGCGTACACCACCAGTTCGCGGGCCACGCGGGCGGCGACGGCGGGGCCGTGCCGGACGGCCACCAGGTGCAGTGCGACGTCGATGCCACTGGCGATACCGGCGGAGGTGACCACGCGGTCGTCGACCACGTGGAGCACGTCCCGGATCACCCGCGCCGCCGGATGGCGACGGGCGAGGTCCTCCTGCACGTCGTGGTGGGTGGTGCAGCGGCGACCGTCCAGCAGGCCGGCTCGGCCGAGGGCGTAGGCGCCCGCGCAGACACCGGCCACGGTGCCGCCGGCCGCGTGGTGCGCGGCCAGCCGGCGCAGGTCGTCCGGGCTGACCGGGCCGGCCGGCCCATGGGCGGTCGGCCGCCAGCCGGGCACCATCAGCAGGTCGTCGGGCGTCAGCTCGGGCCATTCGGTACGGGCGACCAGCGACACACCCTGCACGGTGGGCACCTGTTCCCGCTCGGACACGTAGTGCAGCTCGTACTCGTGACCGAGGTCGGCGGCGCTGGAGAAGACCTGGGCCGGCCCGGCGAGGTCCAGCAAGTGCAGCTGCGGGACGAGCAGGAAGACGACCCGGGTCATCAGTCAGCTCCGCGCGCCGGCCGGGATCCCGCCGGTCACCTCGTCCACCGTGCGTACGGTGGCGAACCGGCCGGCCAGGGCGTACTCGGTGCGACGGACGATCTCCTCGTTCGGCAGGGTGCGCGGGTCGGCGAGGACCTCCGCCAGGCCGACGGTCTCCGGGACGTCCCGGTGCGGGATCGGAAACGTCATCGTCGCGTCGGTCACGAACGTCATCCGGTAGCCGAGATCGGCACCGATCCGGGTGGTGGTCTCGACGCACTGCTCCGTACGGATGCCGCACACGGTCACGTCGCGGACTCCGGCGAACGTGAGCAGCTGCTGGAGGTTGGTGGTGGTGAAGGCGTTGTGCGACGTCTTGACCAGCGTCGGCTCCCCCTCGCCCGGTGCCAGCCCGTCGATCAGCCGTACGTGTCCGAGGGCCGGGTCGAAGACCCCGCCGGTGCCGGGCTCGGCGTGCAGGACCCAGACCACCAGGTCACCGCGACCGCGGGCGGCGCGCACCAGCCGGTCCACCTGGCCGACGATGTCGGGGTTCGAGCCGTACGCCCAGATGGGGCGCTGGCGAAAGGACTCCTGGACGTCGATCACGACGAGTGCTGCTCTGCTCATGAGACGATCCTGGCCGGGCGGAGGCGGGAACGGCAGACACCATCATGCCCGGCAGCGGAACGATCCGGCCAACGCCGAGGGCCGGTGAGCTGGCCGGACGCCTCGGGTTCCGGCCAGCCGGCGGCGCTCCGCCGCCCCCGTACCACGGGCGGAGCTCAGTCGAGCAGGTTGTGCGCCTCCAACCGGCCCCGGGCGAAGGCGTCCACCCGGCCCCAGCGGCCCGGGATGTCCAGCACCTCGATCCGGCCCATGCCGACCGGCAGTCGCGGGTCCACCGACAGGTGTCCCTCGTGCGGCTCCAGGCCGAGCATGGTCCGCAGGAGCAGCAACGGCGTACCGGTCGACCATGCCTGAGGGCTGCACGCCGTCGGATACTCCACCGGGAACTTGGTCAGATCCCGCTGGTAGCCACCGAACGCCTCGGGGAGCCGGCCGTCGAAGAACGTCGCCGCGTCCAGGATGCCGCTGGCGATGATGGCCGCCTCCTCCGGGAAGCCGTACCGGCGCAGACCCCAGGCGATGAACGAGTTGTCGAACGGCCAGATCGTGCCGTTGTGGTAGCCGATCGGGTTGTAGCGGATCTCCCCCTCAGCGAGGGTACGCACGCCCCAACCGGAGAAGAGTCGCGGACCGACCAGGTGCTGGGCGATCTTCTCGGCCCGCTCGTGGGAGACGATTCCGCTCCACAGCAGGTGACCGATGTTCGAGCTCAGCACGTCGCACTGGCGTCCGTCGGCGTCGAGCGCGAGGGCGAAGTACTCGCCGTCCTCCACCCAGAAGTCGCGGTTGAACCGCTCCTTCAGCTTCGCCGCCTCCTGCTCGAGCTGGTCGGCGTACGCGTCATCGCCCCAGAACTCCCGGGCCAGGCGGGCGGCCCGCGTCTTCGCGTCGTACGCGTACCCCTGCACCTCGCAGGTCGCCCGGGGAAACGGCGGCAGTTTGCCGTCCGAGTAGGAGATCGAGTCCCAGGAGTCCTTCCAGCACTGGTTCTCCAGGCCGGTGTCGGTGTTGCGCCGCTCGTACCAGATGTAGCCGGTGCCGACCAGGTCCGCGTACTCGTCGATCCACCGTAGGGCGGCCCGTGACTCCTGCTCCAACTCCTTGACCAACGCGACGTCGCCGGTCCACCGCTCGTACTCGTCGAGCAGGATCAGGAACAGCGGGGTGGCGTCCACCGAGCCGTAGTACGGCGAGTGCGGCTGTTCCTCGAAGGCGGCGGTCTCGCCGTACCGCATCTCGTGCAGGATCCGGCCGGGATCCTCGTCTCGGAAGTCGTCGAAGCGGGTGCCCTGAAGTGACGCCAGGATCCGCAGCGTCGTCTTCGACAGAGCCGGTGTGAACGGCAACGTCTGCAGGCAGGTCAGGATGCTGTCCCGCCCGAACATGGTCATGAACCACGGCAGTCCGGCGGCGGGGAGGGTCGCCCCGCCCAGGGACAGCGGCGAGAAGCGCAGCGCGGCCAGGTCGACCAGGCTGCGCTGGTACGTCTGGGCGAGGGCCTCGTGCTGGCTGTTGAGTTTCGGCGCGTCCGCTATCCACTTCTCCAGGTCGTGCTGGAGCGCCAGCCGCTCGACGTTGCGCGTGCCCACGCCCAGCCGCAGGTCCCGCCCGCCCGGTCCGACGGCGGTGGTCTCCACGTCGATGCGGGTGTTCCACTGCTCGTTCGGTTCCAGATGGATGGAGTACGCGAACCCGTCCCGGTCGTACCGGGCCGGGGCGGAGGAGACGATCGCGGTCTCCCGTACGAAGTTGCCGCGGCGGTAGCCAAGCCGCAGGCAGTTGGCCTCGACCTCGCTGTAGATCTCGCCCTTCTTGTTCAAGATCTCGTCCTTGACCTGGAACAGATCGGCGAAGTCGGAGCCGGCGTCGATCCGGATCTCCAGGTCGACGGGCTTCTCGTCATGGTTGAGGATGATGAGCTGCTCGCGGAAACTGCCACCCACGGCCCGTTCCCGGATGATCGACAGCTTGGCGTCGATGTAGTGGGTGGCCATGCCCGGCACCAGGAAGAATCGTGCCTCGTAGTACTGGAGGTCGTCGAACGAGAGGGCGTTGAGGCGCTCACCGTTGACGGTCAGCACCCACTTCGACAGGAACCGGGTGTCGAGCGAGAAGAGCCCGGTGGGCTCGTTCGGCGTCGCCTCGATGTCCCCGGTGTCCTCGGAGACCACGAAGGTGTTGCCGTCCAGGATCCGGATCGTGTTGGTCGAAGCCATCACCGCACCTCCTGCTCGAACCTGCGGCGCGGCCCACGGGCGTCCGGGTTACCCGGGAAGGTCCGCTCGATCTGCACGAACAGGCGTGGGTCGCCGGCCACCGTCATGTCGCCACGCAGTACCGCCGCGATCCCGTGTTCGCGTCCGGCCGCGATGTCCTCGAACAGCCCGGGGCTGGTGCCGATCACCGTGTCGGCCTCCTGGTTCACCCGGCTCACCGAGATCCGGCCGTGGTCGATCCTGAGGAACCAGTGCATGGTGTGCGGCCCCTCCTGCAGGTCCACCCGCATGGTGCCGGCGGTCTTGGCGAGCCTCGGCTCGTACTCTCGCCGATCGATCTCCTCGAAGAATCTCGCGGTGGCGTCCAAGGGTCCCCTCCTCCCACGGTCCGTCACGCCCGGCGGCCGCCCGGTCGGGGTTGTCGCCTGTCCTCCGGATGGCCGTTCGGCGTCCGAGCACGGGTGCCCGTCCGGCGAGCCGTCAACCTCGCCCGGATCGGGTGAGCCCGCAGCCGGCCACGTGCCTCCCGCGGGGCGGAGGCGATCACCGCGGCCGGCCAGGTGCTTCCGGTGGGGCGGAGGCGGTCCCGCAACTGCGGCGGGCGAAACCGTCGACGTACGCACACCGCCGGGCCGGGGCCGGCTGCCGCGTACCCTCCGCGTCAGACGGATGCGACGCGCCGGCCCCCCGATTCCTCGGGGAGCCGGCGCACGCCCGCGGCGGACGTCAGTTGTTCGGATCGTCGGCGCTGATGTCGGCGAGCACGGACTGGGGCTCACGCTCCACAGCAAGGTCGCCCATCGAGACGAGGCCGACGAGGCGCCCGTCCTGGACGACCGGCAGTCGTCGCACCGCGTAGGTACGCATCAGGTCCGCGGCGGAGACCGCGTCGTCGTACTGGCTCACGGTGATCACGTCCTTGGTGGTGATCTCGTTGAGCCGGGTGGTGGCGGGGTTCATGTTCTCCGCCACGGCACGGACCGTAATGTCACGATCCGTCACGATGCCGACCACGTTGTCACCATCGGTGACCACCACGTCGCCGATCGCCATGTCACGCATCTCCTGCGCCGCGGCGGTGAGCGTGTCGCTGCCGTCCATCGTCACCAACCGGGTCGTCATGAACTCTCCGACCGTTGTCACGGTGCCCCCTCTCGGTGTCGGCACCGGCGGTCTACCCGCCGCCCCCACCGGGGTAACGCCCGCAGACCGGCCAGCCCGCCGCCCCCACCGGGGTAACGTCCGCAGACCGGGGGCCCGCAGACCGGGCGGGTAACATCCGCAGATCGGGCAGCGCCGGCCCGAAGGCGGCCACACCGAACATCCACGGCCGTTTTCCGGGCCGTAGCGGTGCGGGGTCAGCCGCGCGGCGGGAGGCCGTAGACGCGCTCGACGTGCAGACGCAGCACCAGACGACGGTCGGCGACCATCGCCCGCCGGTAGTCGTCCCAGTCGGGGTGCTCGCCCTGCAACGACCGGTAGACCTCGATCAGCTCCTCGACCGTGGCGTCGTCCGGAGCGGCGGCGATCGGGGTCAGCTCGGCCCGCGCCTCGGCCACCGCGTACGCCCAGCCGTCCTCGCTGCTCACCTGGAAGGTGGCGCGCGGGTCGCGCCGCAGGTTGACGGTCTTCGCGCGATCATCGGTCACCGAGGCCCGGATCAGGCCCGCTTCCCGGTCGAACGAGTAGATGACGGTGGACAGTTGCGGCCGTCCGTCCCGCTTGATGGTCGCCAGCACGCCCATCCGGCGCGCGGCGATCAGGTCGATCAGCGCCTGCTGCGTACGCTCGTCCGGCACGGTTCCTCCACCTCGCCCTGGTCGGGTTTTCATCCAAGCATGGTCCGGGGGCGGCCGCAGGCCGTGGTCGACCCGGCTTCCTGTGATGTCGGACCGTCCGGGTGGGCGGGTTACCGCGAGTTCGATGAAGTCGTACGGGCCACTCGACAGCACTGGCCGCCCGGCCCGAGCCAGGGGGCCGGGGCCGGGCGGTCAGTGGGTGTGTCAGCGGCGCTCGGCGAGCAGCAGCTCGGCGACCTGCACGGCGTTGAGCGCGGCGCCCTTGCGGAGGTTGTCGTTCGAGCAGAACAGTGCCAGCCCGTTCTCAACGGTCTCGTCGGCCCGGATCCGCCCGACGTAGACCGGGTCCCTGCCGGCCGCCCGCAGCGGGGTGGGCACGTCGGTCAGTGCCACACCGGGGGCGTCGGCGAGCAGTTCCCGGGCCCGCTGCGGAGTGATCGGGCGGGCGAACCGGGCGTTCATCTGGAGCGAGTGGCCGGTGAAGACCGGCACCCGCACGCAGGTGCCGGAGACCTTCAGGTCCGGAATCTCCAGAATCTTGCGGCTCTCGTTGCGCAGCTTCTGCTCCTCCTCGGTCTCGAAGGAGCCGTCGTCGACGATCGCGCCGGCGAGCGGGAGCACGTTGTAGGCGATGGGCTCGGCGAACGAACGCGGCGCGGGGAATTCGACGGCCGCCCCGTCGAACGCGAGGCCGGCGGCGTGCTCGGCGACCTTGCGGACCTGCTCGTCCAGCTCGGCGACGCCGGCCAGGCCGGCACCGGAGACCGCCTGGTACGTCGACACGACCAGGCTGACCAGCCCCGCCTCGGCGTGCAGCGGACGCAGCGCCGGCACGGCCGCCATCGTGGTGCAGTTCGGGTTGGCGATGATGCCCTTCGGGCGTACGGCGGCGGCGTGCGGGTTCACCTCGGCGACGACCAGCGGCACGTCCGGATCCATGCGGAACGCCGACGAATTGTCGATCACCACGGCGCCGGCCTCGGCGACCCGGGGAGCGAGCTCGATCGACGTGTACTTGCCGGCCGAGAAGAGCACGATGTCCAGCCCGGAGTAGTCGGCAGTGGCCGCGTCCTCGACGGTGATCTCCGTGTCCCGCCAGGGCAGGGTGCGGCCGGCGGACCGCGCCGAGGCGAACAACCGCAACTGCTCCGCCGGGAACTCCCGTTCCGCCAGCACCTGCCGCATCACGCCACCGACCTGGCCGGTGGCCCCCACAATGCCGATCCTCATGCCCGCGAGGCTACCGAGGACGCCGCCCGGAACGGGAACCCTTCCCACTCCCCGCGCCCGATGTCACACCCCGTCACCCCACCCCCACCCCCGCACCCCGGGAGGGGCCACGTTCACGGAAAGAGTGGCCTCCCGACGGGAAATGGCCACTCTTTCCGGGAGAGTGTGCTCGAAGGACGGGTTGGGTGGATCAGGAGGTGATTTCGCCCAGGTCGGTGGCGGCCAGGTCGTCGCGGATCATCGCGGCGTCACCCTCCACCACGAGGGTGAGCGAGTCGGGATGCAGGTGGGTGGCGGCCGCCGCGCTCACCTGGTCGACGTCGGCGGCGAGCAGCGCCGCACGCAGCCGGGCGTGGTAGTCGTCCGGCAGGTCGTGCACCACCAGCGTGGTCAGCGCCGAGGCGATCGCCCGTGGGGACTGCAGCTCCACCGACAGCTGCCCGGCCCGCCAGGAGCGGGCCACCGCCAACTCCTCCTCGGTCACCCCACCGCTGCGCGTACGGGAGATCTCGCCGACCGCCTCGACCAGCGCCGGCGCGGTCACCGCGGTCTGCACGCCGGAGCTGACCCCGAACCGCCCGAACCGCCGTGACGAGGCGAAGTCGCCCCGGATCCCGTACGTGTAGCCACGCACCTCCCGGATCAGGTGGTTCAGCCGTGACGTGAAGGCGCCACCGAGGATGGTGCCGGCCAGCGCCATCGGCACGTGGTCGGGGTGGGCGCGGTGCGGGGCCGGATGTCCCAGCCGCAGCGTGGACTGTACCGAGCCGGGCCGGTCCACCAGGATGATCCGCCGCCCCTCCCGCAACGGCGCCTCGACCGGACCGCCTCGCTCGACCGGACCGCCGCCGGCCCCGGCGAACGCGGCCGCGGCGAGCGTGTCCAGGTCGATCCGGTCCAGGTCACCGGCGACGATCAGGGTGCCGGGCCGGATGAACCACTCCGAGTGGAAGACCCGGATGTCCTCGACGTCCAGTCCGGCGACCGAGTCCGGGTCGCCGTACATCGGGCGGCCCCAGCGGTTCTGCGCACCGAACAGGTCGGCGCGCAGCGCCGCGTCCGCCCTCGGCCCCGGGTTGGCCCAGTCCATCCGCAGCGCCGTCGCCTCGTCGTCGCGTACCCGCGCCACGTCCGCCGGGTCGAGCCGGGGCGTACGCACGGCCTCGGCGAGCAGCTCCACGGCGGCGGTCAGCCGGTCCACCGGCACCTGCACGCTGACCTGGAACGAGTCCCAGTCCAGCCCGGTCACCAGCTCGGTGCCGAGCCCTTCGACGGCGAGCGCGTACGCGGCCGCGTCCCGCCGGGCGGTGCCCTCCTCCAGCGCCTTGGCGAGCACCCCGCCGAGCCCTTCCCTGCCGAGCGGCTCCCGCTCGGCGCCGGCGTCGAGCAGCAGCAGCGCGACGGCGAGGTTCTGCCCGGGCAGGTGCGCGGCGACGACCTGACCGCCGGCCACGGCACGGCGGACGACCGGCGGGAACCGGTACGGGCGGGCGGCTCCCGGCCCGGGGCGCGTGGCGATCAGCGTCATGGCTTCTCCTCGGCGAGGTAGGTCAGGGTCACCCGGTCGTCCGCGGCGAGCACCTCCGCGGCGACCTCGGCGATCTGCTCGGCGGTCACCGCCAGCCACGCCGGGAGGCGCTCAGCGGCCTTCGCCGGGTCACCGAACTGGGTGGCGTACCGGCCGAGCGTGTCCGCCCGTCCGTCCACGGTGGACATCTGCCGCCACCAGGCGGTGCTGAGCAGCGCCTTGGCCCGATCCAGCTCGGTGGCGGTGACCGGCACGGTGGCCAGCTCGTCCATGACCGCGTGCAGCCCGGCGGCCAGGTGTTCGGCGCTCACCCCGGGACGGGCGGTCGCGGTCGCGATCAGCGGCGCCGGGGCGTGCGCCAGGTCGACCCCGTACGAGCCGACCAGGTCCGGCTGGGCGAGCCGCTCGCCGTCCGCGAGCCGCTGGTAGAGGCGACTGCCCCGGCCGCTGCCGAGCACGGTGGCCAGCACGGTGACCACGTCGTACTCGGCACTGCCGAACGGGTGGGTGCGGTGCGCCACGTACACCCGCGGGGCCGGCACGTCGGTGACCACGGTCTCCGTGGCGGGCCGCCCGGTGGCCGCCACCGTCCGGCCGTCCGGCGCGGCCGGGATGTCCGCCAGCGGCGCGATGACACCGAAGTACTTCTCGGCCAGCTTGAAGACCTCGGCGGCGGTGGCGTCGCCGACCACGGTGAGCACGGCGTTGTTCGGCGCGTAGTACGTCCGATGGAACGCCTGGAACGTGGCCAGGTCGGCGGCGTTCAGGTCGGCCATGGAGCCGATCGTCGCGTGATGGTACGGGTGTCCCGGCGGGTAGAGCAGCGGCAGGAGCCGGAGCCAGGCGTCGCCGTACGGCACGTTCTCGTAGCGCTGGCGCCGCTCGTTCTTGACCACCTCACGCTGGTTGTCGAGCGTTTCCTGGGTCAGCGCGGGAACCAGTCCGCCCATCCGGTCCGCCTCCAACCAGAGCGCCAGTTCGAGGTGCTCGGCCGGGACCGTCTCGAAGTAGTTCGTACGGTCCGGGTTGGTGGTGGCGTTGAGCGACCCGCCGGAGCCCTGAATGAGCTTCATGTGTTCGGTCTTCGCGACATTCAGCGAACCCTCGAACATCAGGTGCTCGAAGAGGTGGGCGAAGCCGGTCTGCCCCTGCGGCTCGTGCCGGGAACCGACGTCGTACCAGAGATTCACCGCCACCGCGGGCGCGGTGCGGTCCTCGCTCACCACCACGCGCAGGCCGTTGTCCAGCCGGGTCGTCTCGATTGGCCAGGGGTAACCGCTGTCGGGCATGGGACGACGCTATCCGATCGCCCGGGCGGAAAGGTGACGCGTCGTCGCCGGGCGAGCCGTTGCCGCATCCGCGAACAGCCGCTCGCTGGGCGCATCGACCGGCCGGGCCCGGGTACCGGAGGGGCATGTCCGCGCCCACCGCCCGCCCGTCCGCCTTCGCGACGCGTGCGGGCGACGCCGTCTGTCACGCCGCCGCCGCCCTGACCCGCCTGCGGGGAGCGCGCCTGTTCCACCCCGCCGGCCGGTCGTTCGCGGGCGAGGTGACGATCTGGGGTACGCCCGGCCCTCCGACCGGCGTCAGCTTCCTGGACGAGCCGGGCCGTTACCCGGCGACGATCCGGCTCTCCAAGGGCTCGTCCACCCCGGGGAGCTGGCCGGACCTGCTCGGGCTCGCGGTTCGGGTGCACACCGACGACGCCCGTCCGGTCGACCTGCTGGTCAGTTCCAGCGGCGCGCCGCCGGTGCTGCGGGTGATACCGCTGCCCCGTCGACGGTTCGCCGGGACGTACACCACGATCGTGCCGTTGCGCGCCGGTCCGCGTCGGCTCTGGTTGGCCGCGCTGGCCGACCCGGACTCGCCCGACCTGGGCCGGAGCCTCACCGAGGCGGCCGCCGCGACCCGCACGGACGAGCCGCGCCTGGTGCTCGCGACGGCCTCCGCGGTGGGGCCGTGGCGGCCCTTCGGTCAGGTCAGCATCGGTACCCAGCTCAGCGCCCGACAGGACGCCGCGCTCGCGTTCGACCCGATCGACAACCTGCCGGCCGGGCTGCGTGCGGTCGGCCCGCTCGCGTGGCTGCGGGCCCAGTCCTACCGGGGTTCCCGCCGGGCACGCGGAGTGGAGGTTCAGTCCGGGGGCTCGCTCGGGGTCACCGTCTGATCCGACGTCCGGTGTTCGAGCACCGTGTCGGGTGCCATATTCCGATCCTCGCGGGCGTCGGACTCGGTGAGGATCGCCTCGGCCTGCGCTTCCGGGTCGTCGCTGCCCGCCGCCGTCTCCTCCGGCAGCAGCTGTGCGCGGGATTCGACCCGGTCCAGCTCACTCTGCTCATCGCTCATGCCGCGCCTCCCTTCGGTCGGCACCGGCCTGGGACTCGACCGCACGGTGCCCAACGATTCGCGCGCTACGCTTCCTCATACCGCCCTCATACCCCGGCCTCGGGCACTGCACGCGCACCACAGGCGTGGGACGTCAGCGGCGTCGGGCTGAACGTCGCCCGATGCGTCAGGTACGCTGGCTCCCGTGACGCGGTCGTATCGATGGTTTAGGCAGCCGGCTGGAGGAGCCGGTGACTTCACCATGATTTGACGTCACCTCTCTTCGAGCCGGCTGGGCAGGGCCTCATGGTCCTGCCCTTTCTGTACGAGCAGCCGGCTCGACCCGGGCACCGGCCCCGGGACACGGTCGGCGGAAGGAAGCCCACCGTGACGACCCCGGAGACCGATCAGGTCAGCGATCAGCGGATCGACCGCGTCGTGCCGCTGACCACCCCCGCCCTGCTCCACCACGAGCTGCCACTGGACAAACCGCTCGCCTCGGCCGTGCTGGCCGGTCGGCGTGCGGTCGGCCGGGTGCTCGACCGCGCCGACGACCGCCTGTTGGTGGTGGTCGGTCCCTGCTCGGTGCACGACCCGGCCGCCGCGCTCGAATACGCCGGGCGGCTGCGTGAGGCGGCGGACCGGTTCGCCGACGACCTGCTGATCGTGATGCGCGTCTACTTCGAGAAGCCCCGCTCCACGGTCGGCTGGAAGGGGCTGATCAACGATCCGCGGCTGGACGGCTCCGGTGACGTGAACACCGGCCTGCGGCTGGCCCGCGCGCTCCTGCTGGACGTGCTGCGCCTCGGCCTGCCGGTCGGTTGCGAGTTCCTCGACCCGATCACCCCCCAGTACATCGCCGACACCGTGGCGTGGGGCGCCATCGGCGCCCGCACGGTGGAGAGCCAGGTGCACCGGCAGCTCGCCTCCGGACTCTCCATGCCGATCGGCATGAAGAACCGTCCGGACGGCAGCATCGGAACCGCCGTGGACGCGATCCGGGCGGCCGGCGTACCGCACGTCTTCCCCGGTATCGACTTCTCCGGCACGCCGGCGATCATGCACACCCGGGGCAACGCCGACGGGCACCTGGTGCTGCGCGGTGGCGGCGGCCGGCCCAACTACGACGCGGAGTCGGTCGCCGGTGCGCTCGACCTGCTGCGGGCGGCCGCACTACCCGAGCGGGTCGTGATCGACGCCAGCCACGCCAACAGCGGCAAGAACCACCGCAACCAGCCGCTCGTGGCCGCCGACGTGGCCGGCCAGCTCGCAGCCGGGCAGCGCGGTGTCGTCGGGATCATGCTGGAGTCCTTCCTGCAGGCGGGCCGGCAGGACCTCGACCCGACCCGGGAGCTGGAGTACGGCAAGTCGATCACCGACGCGTGCATCGGCTGGGACACCACCGCCGACGTCCTCGACCAACTCGCCGCTGCCGTCCGGGCGCGCCGCGCATCGCTCCCCACCCTGGCCTGACCGTCCACCGCGGTATCGGGAGCCGCACGGCGGACCGGGCGGCTCCCCGGTACGGCGAGCAGACGGACCTCGGGCGCGTGTGACGCGGGACACAGGACGGCGCGGAAGACTCGCGGGGGTGCCGCGGTTGAGTGGAGTGTCGGTGTGTCCAGTGTCCCCGGGCCTCACCCAATTGCCTTCGCGGAATACCGTCCGGCTGGAGCCGCGTCGAGCCACTCGCCGAGAGGCGACCTGCACACCGACGCCCAGCGGCGCCCCGGCCATCCGGCCGGGGCGCCGCTGTCTTTCCTCCCGGCGTTTGACCGTTTCCGGCGCGGGTAGCCGATCGCCGTGACCGACGACGCACCTGTGACAGAAGAACTCGACACCCGGCGCCTCGACGACCTGCTCGAGGACCTGTACCACGGCCAGGAACGGGTCAGCCGGTCGGACATCTACCGGCGGGCGGTGGCTGCCGAACTTCCCGCCGACTGGCTCACCCGGATCGGCGCGCTGCCCGAGGGGGAGTACTCGGTCGACGAGGCGGCCGACCTGCTCGGTGGCTCGGTCACCTGAGACCCCACCCCCGCTGAGAGGAGCGAGATGTCCCACCACGAGGAGGAGCACGAGAAGATCCCCGCGCTGGCTCAGCCTCCGGCGGGCATGGACAACCTGCCCGACCCGGACTTCGCCAACGAGCACGACCGGACGGCGGTGGACCGCAGGGTGATCACCGACGAGGACAAGGGCGAGCGGGAGCCGGAGGCGTCCCGCGGCTGGGCGGGCGAGAACGGCGGTACGACACCGACCTGACCAGGACGCTCACCGAGAAGGGCCGGCTCTGCACGCGCCGGCCCCTGCTCGTCGGTCGGCGGCTACTCCTCGTGCTGCCCGCCGCCCTCGGCGGCCTGCTGTGCGATGGCGTACCCCATCTGCAGGAAGTCGGAAGCGGCCACCGCGGTCAGCGCCGTGGCCACCAGGCGGGTCAGCCGCGGCGCGAGCACCAGGCCGCCGGTGAGTCCGGTGGCGACCCAGACCGCGAGGCAGAACGGACAGCTGAGCAGTTCCCCGATCGCATGCCGGGTGGCACTGCCGGAGTCGCGGACCTGTTCCATCACCTCGCCGCTGCCGATCGGCCGGTCGTAGCGGGTGAACGGGGCACGCAGCGGGCTGGTGATCGCATCCTTCGACAGCAACCGGCTCAGTTTGTGCGTGGCGACGGCGAGCAGCAACACGTCGGCCGGGGCGGGTCGCTCGGGCACGGGGCGACCGGTCGCCCGGACCAGGCCCGCGATGGCCCCGGTCACCCCCGCGTACGTGCCCATCGCCGCCAGGTAGCCGCCCAGCGGGCGGTGCTCGTGCGGCGCGTACGCCTGGCGCAGCCGCGCCGCCTTCTTCCTCAAGCCGTACGGGGTCACCCGGTCTCCTCGTCGTCGCACCTGCGCTCCGCCGGCCGGGTGGCCGACGGTTCCGGCCTGCCGACCGGCGGGGTGTTGCGCGGGTCAGCCCGCCTGAAGGTTGTCGGCCACCTCGCGGGCCAGGCTGTCCAACGCCTCGACGGCCAGCCGGTCTGCGTCCTGCCCGCCGGACCCGCCGGAGAAGTCGAGCCGGATCCGCGCGCCGCCGGAGTTCTCCGGGTCCACCCGGATCTCCGCCATGGACTCGGTCGGGGACGAGACCTGCCACCGAGCGCGCAGCTCCTCGCCGCGGATCTCCGGGGTCGGAACGCCGTCGGTACGCAGGAAGTCGGGCAACCAGGCGGCGGCCCGGTCCGGGTCGGTAGCGGTGTTGAAGACGACCTCCGGCGGCGCGGACATGCCGCGCTCCGCGTGCGCCATCACTCGTCCCGCAGCCGGCTCGGGTCGACCTCCCGGCTCGGGTACCTGGCCAGGTATTCGGTCTCCAGCTCCGCGGTCCGCCGCAGGTGGTGGGCGAGCGCCGAGTCGGACGCGTGCCGCAACGTGTCGAGCCGGGTGCGATGCAGGCTGTGGATCTCGCGGATCAGATCGTCGTCGGTCAGCTCGCCGGGGTCGACACCCAACTCGCCGTCCAGGTCCGGGCCGAGCGTGGTGGGGTCGGCGAGGTGGTCGCCGCTCCACTCGATGACCCGCTCCTCCGGGCTGGCCGCGCCGCCCGGCAGGTAGCCTTCCTGTCTCATCTCGCCCCCCTGGTCTCGTTTGGGCTGGCGTCTAGACGGTTGCCCACACCGGGTGGCACCAAACGTCCCGGGCCGCGACAACTACGACACCTCGTCGGAGAGGGCGGCCGGTGCCGGTACCCTCGATGCCATGAAGCGGCTCTGGACCCCGGCGTGGATCGCACGCCACGTGGTCACGGTCGTGCTCGTCCTCGCGTTCCTCGCGCTGGGTTGGTGGCAGATCAGCCGGGCCGCCGGAGGCAACACGCTCAGCTGGGCGTACGCCTTCGAGTGGCCGATCTTCGCGGGGTTCGTGGTCTTCGTCTGGTGGCGTGAGGCACGACACACGCTGCGCGGCGACGAGCCGGAACGGCCGGCCGAACCGGTCGCTGCCGGGGACGATCCGGTCGGCGGCGACATGGGTTCCGCTACGCGACCGGTGGTACGCCGGCCGGTCCGGGTGGCCCGGGTCCCGGCGGCGACGGACGGCATGGAGGACGCCGACCTGGCCGCGTACAACCGCTACCTGTCATGGTTGAACGCGAATCCGGGCGCTCGGCCCGGTGACTACCCCGGCTGAGCCGGGTTCGGAAGGACGGACAGAGGTGGGCGGAGCCCTTACCCGGTACCGTGTGATCGCCTGGATCGTGGGCGTGGTGCTGATCGTGCTGGTCGTGATCGGCATGCCGCTGAAGTACGTGTTCGACAGCCCGGTCGTGGTGGAGACCGTCGGCCCGGCGCACGGTTTCCTCTACATGGTCTACCTGGTGGCCGCGTTCGACCTGGCCCGTCGCGCGGACTGGCCGTTGAAGCGGATGCTCGGCGTGATGCTGGCCGGCACCGTGCCCTTCGTCTCCTTCTACGCCGAGCGTCGAGCGACGGCGTGGCTCAAGAAGCCGGCTGAGCGCACTCCGGAGCCCGTCGCCGGCTGACCGGCCGGACGGGGCGGGTCAGCGGCTCGGCCGCCACGGGTCGGCCGAGGCCAGCGGCTCGTTCCACCCGCCGTACCGGTTCATCTCCCGGGCCCGCACCAGGGCCCGGGTGACCTGACCGAACTGCCGCTCGTCGTCGGTGCTGAACAGCAGGATCCGCTCGCCCCGGTACATGCCCCACAGTTCGTACGCCGGCGGCCGCCACCGGTCGCCGGCGAGCCCCAGCAGCGCCGGCACCAGCAGCACGGCGCCGAAGATGAGGTACGCGCTCGCGGTGAGCCGTTGCAGCCCGCCGGTGAAGCCGAGCAGCAGGCCCACCCCGCCGATCATCGCCCCGCTGGTGATCACCGCCCGTACGGCGATCCGATCGTGTGGACCTCGGGTGGTGCGCAGGTGGGTGAGGTGGGCGACGCGGAAGGTGTTTCGGCCGACGGTGAACCGGTCGACCGTGACGACGATTCCGGGGCGTGCGTAGAGCAAGGTGTTCTTGGCCCCGGTCACCCTGGGTGATCCAGGTGCTGTGGTCGCGCCTTCAGGATTCACGGCTACCTCCCGCGGCGGTACGTCGGGGCGGCCCGTCGCGGGGGGTACCAGGCATCAGTGCTGGTCGACGGGAATCCCGGCTACGGGTTCATTGTGTTGCCGTGATGCCAGCGCAGATCGGGATTTGCCGGCCAGGTCACAGCGCCGGCAACGGCCCATGGACGGGAATGGGAATCCATTTCCGTCTTTATCGGTTATGAGGCGTCGCCATCCGGCGGCATACGTCCAGAACGACGAATGTCATTGTCTGGGCAAATGCCGCAACCCCGGCGCACCTAGCGCACGGCCGCCTCGTTAATGATCACGGTCGGTCACCTGTCGCAGGCGGCACTTGCGGCCACTATGCCAACATTCGTCCCGACTTCCACTGCGCACCACACCCGTCCCGGGTTAGGTTTGGCGAGCCGGTCCGGCCCAGTGCCCACCATCCGGAGGGCCCCGGCCCGGTGCCATCGGGGGCGTCAGCACCCATCGGTGGCCGTGGGAGAGGAGCCTTCCGCTCTTGTCATCCCTGAAAACAATGCTGCGCACACTGGCGGTCACCGGCCTGGCGGCCGCGCTGGTCGCACCGGCCACGGCGGCCCGGGCAGAGCCCTCCCCCGCCGATCTCACCCGCCAGATCGAGCGCTCCTCGACGCAACTGGAGCGGGTCGTCGAGTCGTACAACAAGCTCCGCGAGGACATCAAAACCAACAAGGCCGCGGTGGACCGATTACAGGCCCGCATCGGCCCGCTGGAACGGCAGACCGAGCAGAGCCGAGCGGACGTCGCGGAGATCGCCGCGACCGCGTACAAGACAGGTGGCTTGCAGGCCGCGGACGCACTGCTCCGTCCCGGCGGCTCGGCCGCCATGCTGGACCGCCTCGGCACGATCGAGCACCTGACCCGGCAACGCCAGGCTCGAATCTCCGGATTCACCGAGAGCCAGCGACGGCTGGTCGACGAGAAGACCCGGCTGAACAGGGTGCTCGTCCGGCAGGACGCCCAGGCCCGGGCGTTGACCAACACCAAGTCACGCATCGAGCGGGATCTCGCTCGCCTCTACGACCTGCGCCGCACGGCGTACGGCCGGGCGACCGAGGCACCCGCGGACCCCGCAGCCCGGCCCGACCCCGACCGGCAGGCACCCGCCGTCTCCGGTCAGGCCGGCGTCGCCGTTCGATACGCCTACGGGGCCATCGGGAAGCCGTACGTCTGGGGTGGGTCCGGCCCCAACGGCTACGACTGTTCGGGCCTGACCTCGGCCGCCTGGCGGACGGCCGGAAAGTCCCTGCCACACAACGCCCGGATGCAGTGGGGGGCGGTGGCCCACATCGGCCGCGGCGAGCTACGCCCGGGTGACCTGATCTTCTACCGCGGGCTCGGACACGTCGCCCTGTACGTCGGCGACGGCCAGGTGATCGACGCGCCGAGCGCCGGCCGGAACGTACTCAAGAGGGGCATGAACATGATGTCCATCCATGGCTACGGCCGGGTGCGCTGATCCCACCTGACGACGAACGGCCGGCGTCCCCCTATCGGACACCGGCCGTTCGTCGTGTTGGTTGGTACGTCAGGCCGCCTGGAGCCCCTCCGCCCGGGCCAGCTCACGAAGCCGGCCGAGGGCCTGGATCTCCAGCTGCCGGATCCGCTCGCGGGAGAGCGAGAACCGCGACGCGACCTCGGTGAGCGAGTGCTCGCGCCCGTCCTCCAGCCCGTAGCGGGCCCGCATGATGCCGGCGGAGCGGTCGTCGAGGTGGTTCAGCAGACCCTCGATCCGCTGCCGCTCCAGGCCGGTCAGCACGATGTCCTCCGGCGACGGGGCGTCGCTGTCGGCCACCAGGTCACCGAGGTTGGTGTCGCCGTCGTCGCCGACCGGCGTGTCCAGCGACACGGTGTCCTGCGACCAGCGCACCAGCTCGTTGACCCGCTCGACGGTCACGCCGAGCGCCGCCGCGATCTGCTCCGGCTCCGGGTCGCTGCCCAGCTCGCGGGTGAGCTGCCGGGCCACGTTGCGCATCCGGTTGACGTCCTCCACCAGGTGCACCGGCAGTCGGACGGTGCGCTCCTGCTGGGCGATCGCCCGGCTGATCGCCTGGCGGATCCACCAGGTGGCGTAGGTGGAGAACTTGTAGCCGCGCTCGTAGTCGAACTTCTCGACCGCCCGGACCAGTCCGGTGTTGCCCTCCTGGATCAGGTCCAGCATGGGCATGCCCGAACGCACGTACCGACGGGCGATCGACACGACCAGTCGGAGGTTCGCGCGGATGAAGAGGTCCTTCGCCCGCTCCCCCTCGACGACCAGGCGCTCCAGATCCTCCCGCGCGACACCGGCGGGGACGCGGTCCTCGTCGAGCAGGTGCTCGGCGTAGAGGCCGGCCTCGATCGCCTTGGAGAGATCGACCTCCTTGGCGGCGTCCAGCAGCGGCGTCCGGGAGATCTCGTGCAGGTAGACGCCGACCAGGTCACGCTCCTCGGCGACCTCGTCGGTTCGCATGCCGATGTTCTTGTCCACGTTGCCCACGGTCCCCTCGCTCGCGCCGGTTGCCCGGTTCCTTGCCATCCCCACGTCCATCAGCCCTCCCCCGAGACTTCCGCTGTGCCCGTCGGTGGTGACACCTACACAACAGTTGAGACGTGTCGGGGATTCCATGTCGTGAGTCGAAACTGTCACGAATGCCTGAGTAGTAGCTGAAAGCGCGATCCATGTTTGCTGTCAGCACCCCGCCGGGTGGCTCGCCTTGGGCACCACGTACGGGTCGGTGGCACGACCGCTCACCGTCGCCCCTGATATGGCAGCACTGCGGATAGGAGGGGGACAGCGACCCGGGTCACCACCAGGGGTGCGATCCTGGTCACTGCCGAATACGCACCGGTGGACGGGGCGGTTCATCCACGGAGTTGGTAATACCCCACGCCTCGATGAACAATCCGAAGCCGGGTTCTATGCCCGCCCGCCGGACGGGTCCCCGACCGGCTCGGACACCGCCTGCGCGGCCTCCGCGTTCGCCCCGGATCGCGCCCAGCGCACCCTCGCGCCGGGTGACGTCACGATTACCTTTCGACGTCCGCTCAGGGGGCGAGCAGGGTGAGCGCCCCGCGTACCTGGTCGTCGGCGCGGGCCAGGGCGGCCCGGGCGGCCGGTACTCCGGCGCCGGAGACGAGCGAGACCAGGGCGGTCTTCAGGTCACCCTCGGCCTCGGTGAGCGCCCGCCGGGAAACCTCCTCCGAGCACCCGGTGGCCTCGATCAGTATCGAGATCATCCGACCACGGAGTTTGGCGTTGGTGGCCACCATGTCGATCATGAGGTTCGAGTAGACCCGTCCCAGCCGAACCATGACGGCGGTGGAGAACGCGTTCAGCACCAGCTTCTGCGCGGTGCCCGCCTTCATCCGGGTCGACCCGGTGACCACCTCCGGTCCGGTATCCACCCCGATGAAGACGTCCACCGACCGGGCGGCCTCCGCCTCCGGATTGGCGCAGAGCAGCACCGTCGAGGCGCCCTTGGCGCGGGATGCGGCGAGCGCACCCAGGACGTACGGGGTGCGGCCGCTGGCGGCCAGCCCGACCACCAGGTCACCTGCGCGTACGCAGTCGGCCGCCTCGACCGCTCCGCCCCGGTCGTCGTCCTCGGCGTTCTCCACGGCCCGCCACACGGCGTCCGGTCCACCGGCGAGGTGAGCGCAGACCCAGTCCCGAGGCGAGTTGAAGGTGGGTGCGAGCTCGGCGGCGTCCAGGACGCCGAGACGGCCCGAGGTGCCGGCACCGAAGTAGTGCACGCGGTGGCCGCCGCGCAGGGCCGCCACGGCCAGATCGACCGCGGCGGCGATCTCGTCGAGCACGTCCGCGACCGCGGCCGGTACCAGCCGATCCGCCTCGTTGATGACCGCGAGCACGTCTCGGGTGGCCATCAGGTCCAGATCGACGCTGAGCGGGTTGCGGCGCTCGGTGGGGGCGCCCACCCGGACGACCGGGCGGGCATCCGGGGCGGGCGACGACACCTCATCCGGCTCGACGGCGCCGGTGGTCATGCCCGCCTCCGTCCGCTGCCCACCCGGTGGGACTGGACGGCCTCGGCGGTCACCTCGAGGGCCTTCTTGGCACGGGCCCGGTTACGGGCGGCCACCCCCACGAAGAGGCAGTCGACCACGGTGAGCTGCGCCAACCGGCTCGCCATCGCCCCGGATCGGTAGGTGGTCTCCCGCGCCGCGGTGGTGAGCACGAAGTCGGCGACGTCGGTGATCGGTGAACGGGGGAAGTTGGTGAGCGCAACGGTGGCGGCACCCCGGGCCCGGGCCTGTTCCAACACCTCGATCACGTCGGAGGTGGTGCCGGTGTGCGAGATGCCGACGGCCACGTCGCCGCGACCGAGCAGCGCGGCCGAGGTCAGCGCGGTGTGCACGTCCGGGAAGTAGAAGGCGGTGCGGCCGATCCGGTGCAGCTTCTGCTGGAAGTCGGAGGCCACGAAACCGCTGGCGCCGGCCCCGTAGACGTCGATCCGGCCGGCGCCGGCGATCGCGTCGACCACCCGCTCGCAGACGGCCGGGTCGAGCTGCTCGGCGGTCTCCTCGACCGCACGGGCGTCGTTGAAGGCGATCGTGGCGATGATCTGAGCCAGGTCGGCACCGGGCGGGATGTCACCTCCGACCACCCGGGCGTCGGGCGGCTCGATCCGGCGGGCGGCCTCGGCGGCGAGCCGGATGCGCAGCTGGGGGTAGCCGTCCATGCCGACGGACCGGCAGAACCGGATGACCGTCGCCTCGGAGGTCTCGGCTGCGGTGGCGAGATCCGTGATCGTCCGGCGCGCGGCGTCGGCCGGGTCGGCCACGACCAGCCGGGCGACCCGCTGCTCGGCCGGCGACAGCGACGGGAGCAAGCCACTGATGTGGACGATCAGCCCACCGGGCTCGTGACTCGCAGAAATCTTCGGACTCTTCGCCACGGATGAAACTTACTTTCACGACGCGTGAGCGTCAACCATGACTGCGCGTGTTGGGGTAGTACCGCCGACGGTGGCCCACCATCCGGGACAGCGTGCCACCCCCGCCGAACCCGGCGCGTCAGCCGCCAGGGCCGGGTCCGCCGTCCCCGACGGTGGCGAGCGACACGGGCATCCGACCCGTTCCAACCGTACGGCGGCGCACGACATCCGGTCCGGCAGTCCGGGATCGGACGACTCGCCGTCGTCGCCCCGGACACCCGCGTGAAGCCGCACTTCCGCCGGGGTTAGCGTGTGCCGTATGGCGCGACACAGTGTGCTCGTCACCGGCGGGGCAGGCGGGCTGGGCACGGCGGTCACCACCGCCTTCGTCGAGGCGGGTTGGCGGGTGGTCGTACCGGGGCGGAGCGACCGGTCCGCGGCGGAGCCGGCGGCCGACGGCGTACACCGCCTGGTCGCGGACGTCGCCGACCCGGACGGCGCGGCCCGGGCGGTGCAGGCGGCCGCCGACGACCCGGACGCGCCGCTGCGCGCGGTGGTCAACCTGGTCGGCGGATACGCCAGCAGCGGGCTGGTACACGAAACGTCGATCGACGAGTTCGAGCGGATGCTCACCGTCAACCTGCGCCCCACCCACCTGGTCACCCGGGAGGCGCTGCCGCATCTGGTGGCCGCCGGTGGCGGTGCCGTGGTCTGCGTCTCCGCCCGCGCCGCGATCAGCCCGTTCCCCGGCGCGGCCGGCTACGCGACCGCCAAGGCGGCGGTGCTCGCCTTCTCCAATGCGGTGGCCGTCGAGTACCGACGTTCCGGTGTGCGGTCCAACACGGTGCTGCCGAGCGTCATCGACACCCCGGCCAACCGGGCCGCCCAGCCGGACGCCGACCATTCGCGCTGGGTCCCCCCGGCCGAGATCGCCGCGGTGATCCGGTTCCTCGCCTCCGACGAGTCCGCCCCGACGAGCGGAGCGACAGTGCCGGTGTACGGCCGGGCCTGATCCGGTCGCCGGCCACCGCCGGCGCCGTGGCGATCGCCGCCGCGTCCCAGCGGCTGGTCACGCCGATCTCAGTGATTCCGGCTGGTTCTCCCGCCCGCCGCTCGTCAGCGGCGGGCCGGTCGCGGCTTCGGCGGCGCCGAACCAGTCCGCGAGGTGGTGCCGGATCTGTCGGGACACCTCGTCGGCCGACCGGCCGGCGTCCACCAGGATGAAGGTCGGGTACTCCGGCAGGGTCCGGTAGGCCGTGTCGGCGGCGGTCAGCCAGCCCAGCGTCTCGTGGTCGGTGCCGCGCCGCTCGATCCGCCGGTACGCCTCAGCCGGGTCGAGGGAGAGCAGGAAGGTCACCTGCGGCTGCGGGAAGACGCGGTAGCCGACCCGGGCCAGCCGCTCCCAGCGGTGCCCACCGTGCGCCCGGATGCTCGCGTACTGGCAGGCGGCGTAGCGGTCCATCACGGCCGTCCGCCCGGTGACCAGGCAACTGACCAGCGCGAGGGCGATGGCGAGCCAACGCAGCACGGACTCCACGGCCAGTAGCCCGTCCCGCCCGACCAGCCGCTGCGCGTCCGGGCGACCGAGTCGTTGGGCGATCCGGCCGAGCCAGCGTCGGCCGCCGGCGTTGCGGTGATAGGTGGCGGGACGCCCGGCCGCGGCGAGCGCGTCGGCGAGCAGGTGCGCCTGGGTGGTCTTGCCCGAGCCGTCGATGCCGATCAGGGCGACGCTGCGCAACCGGGCTCGGCGACGTCGCGCCCGTAGTGATCTGACCACCTTGCACAGGCTATCGGACCCGCGCCCCCCTGGCCGTGGCTTATATACCATTTACGCCCGTTTCGCGCCCACCCGCCACCGCCGCAGGTGTGGGCGACCCGAATGCCGGGTACCGAAGCCGGAATCAACCGCCTGTTACGACCGACGGGAGACCCAGATGGCCGAGCGCGGGGACGAGAGTCTTCTGCACACCCTCAAGAAGGTCGCCGCCGTGCTCAAGCAGTCCGACATCCCCTTCGCGCTCGGCGGCAGCTTCGCCGTGTACGCACACGGTGGTCACTCCAGCGACCACGACGTCGACTTCCTGATCCGGGAGGTCGACGTCGACCAGGCGTTGGAGGCCCTCGTGGAGGCGGGTTTCACCGCCGAGCGCCCGCCGGAGGACTGGCTGGTGAAGGTCTACGACGACGAACGGATGGTGGACCTCATCCACCGGCCGATCGAGACGCCGGTGACGGAGGAGACGTTCGCCGACACCCTGGTACGGCCCGTCGACGCGATCCACATGCCGGTGCTCTCCGCCACCCAACTGATGGTGCACAAGTTGCTCAGCTTCTCCCAGCACTACTGCGACTTCGCCCGCGGCCTTCCCCTCGCGCGCTCGTTGCGGGAGCAGATCGACTGGGAACGGGTACGGAAGGAGACGCAGCACTCGCCGTACGCCGAGGCGTTCCTGGTGCTGCTGGACCGGCTGGAGGTGGTGCCGCACTCCGGCACCCCGGCAGAGGAGGGGACATCGTGACCCAGCACCGTGGCACCAGCACCGGGCCACCCGACGAGTACCTCGAGGCGGAGATCCAGCGAGCGCTGGCCGAGGATCCGTCCATCGCCGAGCAGGGCATCACCGTCGTCCGCCGGGAGACCGGTCTCGTGCTCTACGGCGAGGTCGAGAGCCCCCACCGGCGCGAAGAGATCCTCCGCCGCGTCGCGGGCCGCTTCCCGAACCTACCGGTCACCAGCGAGATCGGGGTGGTCCGCACCGAGGCGCCGACGCAGATCGAGCAACTGCCCTGAGGAGGTTCCATGGTGATAAGGATCGCTGCCGTCGGCGACGTGCACCTCGACGAGGACGTGGTGGGCCGCTTCCGGCCGGCCCTGGAGGAACTGTCCGACTGCGCGGACGTGCTGCTGCTCGCCGGTGACCTGACCCGGCACGGGACCGAGGCGGAGGCGCGCTGCGTGGCGCAGGAGTTCGGTGGGTTGGACGTGCCGGTGATCACCGTGCTGGGCAACCACGACCATCAGTGCAACCAGGTGCCCCAGGTGGTCAAGGTGCTGGAGGACGCGGGCATCACCGTGCTGGAGGGCAACGGCGTGGTGCTGGAGTGCACCGGTGGCAGGCTCGGCGTGGCCGGGGTGAAGGGCTTCGGGGGCGGCTTCGCCGGGCGCTGCGCCAGCGACTTCGGCGAGCCGGAGATGAAGGCGTTCGTCCACACCACCACGGAGAGCGCGGACCGACTGGCCGAGGCGCTCCTCAGCCTGGACTGCGACCTGCTGGTGGCGCTCACCCACTACGCACCGGTGCCGGACACGCTCGCCGGCGAGCCGCCGGAGATCTACCCGTTCCTCGGCGCGTACCAGCTCGGCCAGGCGATCGACTCCGCGCCGACCGCGCTCGCCGTGCACGGGCACGCGCACGCCGGCAGTTCGCGGGGCACCACCCCGGGCGGGGTACGGGTCCGCAACGTCGCCCACCCGGTGATCAAGCAGGCGTACAGCGTCTTCCACCTGGGCGATCACCTTGATCATGGAGAGGTTTCTCGTTTGAGCGCGTCGGGTATTTGATCGACATGGAGCTGATTCTTTGGATTCTCGCGGTCGTACTGGTCGTTGCCGGCATCCTGGCGCTGTTCCGCCGGCAGATCCTGTGGGGCATCGTCCTCATCATCGTCGGGCTGCTCGTGGGCCCGGGAGGTGTCAGCATCTTCACCAATTGACGCCGCCACACCCCCTCACCACTGGACCCGCCGGGGTCGTCGTGGCCGGCCGCTCCGTCCTCCCGACAGGAGCACCGGTCCCGGCGGCCCCGGCGCCGTGACATCCGGACCCGCCCGCCAGCGGCCTACCACCGAGGGATGAGCATGAACACGTCACGTCTGGCACGGCGTATCGGCACCCGAGCGAAATGGGCGCTGCTCGGCTTCGGCGCGGCGGTCGCGGTGGCCGCCACCGTCGGCGCGCTCGGTGTACGCGGCACCTCCGCCGAGTACGCGGCGCTGGATCGTCCCTCCTGGGCCCCGCCCGGATGGCTCTTCGGCCCGGTCTGGACCCTGCTCTACGTGATGATCGCGCTGGCCGGCTGGCTGGCCTGGCGACGCGTCGGAATCGGCGCCGCCTTCTGGGCCTGGGTCGCCCAGCTCGTGCTCAACGCCGCTTGGACGCCGCTCTTCTTCGGTGCCCGCCGTTACGGGGCGGCCTTCGCCGAGATCGTCGTGCTGTGGCTGGCGATCGCGCTCACCGTCCTGCTGTTCGCTCGCGTGTCCCGCCCGGCGGCGCTGCTCATGCTTCCCTACCTGGCCTGGGTCACCTTCGCGGCGGCCCTCAACTTCGCCATCTGGCGGCTCAATCCCTGACCGACGCCGGCCGTCGCGCCGACACCGGCGGTCGTACGGCTGCCGGCGCTGGTCCGCGCCGGTGGGCCCGGCCGGGTCCGGTCGGGCCCACCGGTCAGGTCAGCACCGTGGCACGCCCGGAATGAACCCGTCGTACCCGGTGTACACGTACGCGTCGGAGATGAACCGCCCGGAGCCGATCCGGTCCCAGATCGAGCTGGTGCCGTAGGTGCCGGTGACCGTGGTGCCCGTGGTCTGGCAGTGGATGGTCACCTGGGCACCATCCGCGACCGTGCCGACCGAGGCGTAGCCGGTGCCGGGTCCGGAGCGAACGGTCAGCGCGGTGCCGCTGGTGTTGACGGTGCCGGTGGCAGTGCCGCCGGACGAGCACCCGTTGTCACTGGTGTAGTTCTTCGTCCCCCAGTAGAGGGCGAGCGCGCCGTTGAACCGGACCTTGATGTCGCCGCCGTCGAGGCGCTGCTCGTAGTGCAGGTGCGGACCGGTCGAGCCGCCGGTGCTGCCGACCCAGCCGATCACCCTTCCGTAGCCCACCGCCTGGCCGACCGAGACGTTGAAGCCGCTCAGGTGCGCGTAGTAGGTGTGGTAGCCGCCGGCGTGGCTGATCCGGACGTACTTGCCGTAGCTCGTGCCGCCGAGGTCGGTCACCCGGTCGACGGTGCCCGGCGCGCTGGCGACCACCGGATCCCCCGAATCGTCGGTGCGGTTGAAGTCGACCGCGTTCGCCGGGCTGTGGTTGGTCCGCGTCTGGCCGGACCAGACCTGACCGCATGGGAAGGGCACCTTGAAGGTCGGCGCGGCCATTGCCGGCGTCGCGGGGACCAGAGTCCCCGCGACGAGCAGGCCGGCCGCCACCAGGCTGAACCATCGCTTACTCATCCAGCTCCTCCTATGTCGATATCCTTCAATGAGTCGCATACAGCTTGACAGATATTGACGGATATCGAAAGAGGGCGTGTCTCTGCGGTGGGAGCGTGCCCACTCCGCTACCTGGAGGTTTCCGGATTGTTACTCGGTCGTGTCTGACGGGGGCTGGACCACGCGCCATGCAAGCGCTTACATGTTGGGACGCCCATCGGACCGGCGCCGGTTCTACTACGACCGCGCCGGCAAGAAAGGAGGACGGCATGGCGGTCTTCACCAGACCACGCCAGGCCTTCGCGATCGCCGGCGTACTGGGGCTGGCGCTCAGCGCCACCGCCTGCGGCACCGGCAACGACAAGGGAAGCAGCAACGCGAACTCCGCGGAGTGTGCCGCATACGACAAGTACAAGGGCCACGACGGCAAGAAGGTCACGATCTACTCGTCGATCCGTGACCTCGAGGCCGACCGCCTCGACGAGTCCTGGAAGACCTTCGAGGACTGCACCGGGATCGACATCGACCACGAGGGCAGCCCCGAGTTCGAGGCTCAGCTCCCCGTGCGGGTTGACGGCGGCAACGCCCCCGACCTGGCCTTCATCCCGCAGCCGGGTCTGCTCAAGCGGTTCGTCGACTCGGGCAAGCTGAAGCCGGCCAGCGCCGACACCAAGACGATGGCCGAGCAGAACTACTCGCCCGACTGGCTGAAGTACAGCACCGTGAACGGCCAGTTCTACGGCGCCCCGCTCGGCTCGAACGTGAAGTCCTTCGTCTGGTACTCCCCGAAGATGTTCAAGGAGAAGGGCTGGACCCCGCCGACCACGTGGGACGACCTGATCAAGCTCAGCGACACGATCGCAGCCAGCGGCATCAAGCCGTGGTGCGCCGGCATCGAGTCGGGTGAGGCCACCGGCTGGCCGGCCACCGACTGGATCGAGGACCTGATGCTGCGGACGCAGACCCCCGAGGTCTACGACCAGTGGACCACCCACGGCATCCCGTTCAACGACCCGCGGGTCGCCGAGGCGGTCGACCGCGCCGGCCAGATCCTCAAGAACGAGAAGTACGTCAACGGCGGCTTCGGCAACGTGAAGAGCATCGCCACCACCGCCTTCGGTGAGGCCGGCCTGCCGATCACCACCGGCAAGTGCGCGCTGCACCGGCAGGCGTCCTTCTACGCCAACCAGTGGCCCGAGGGCACCAAGGTGGCCGAGGACGGCGACGTCTTCGCGTTCTACTTCCCGGCCATCGACCCGGCCAAGGGCAAGCCGGTCCTGGGCGGCGGCGAGTTCGTCGCGGCCTTCGCCGACCGGCCCGAGGTGCAGGCCGTCCAGACCTACCTGGCGTCCGGCGAGTACGCCAACAGCCGCGCCAAGATCGGCGACTGGGTGTCGGCGAACAAGCAGCTGGACCTGGCCAACGTCCCCAACCCGGTGGACAAGCTCTCCGTCCAGATCCTGCAGGACAAGAGCACGGTCTTCCGCTTCGACGGTTCCGACCTGATGCCGGCCGCCGTCGGCGCGGGGACGTTCTGGAAGGGCATGGTCGACTGGATCAACGGCAAGGACACCGCGTCGGTGCTGCAGGGCATCGAGAGCAGCTGGAAGTGATCTGAACCGGTGGGCCGGCTCGCGGAACGCGGGCCGGCCCACCGGCCAATGAGGACCTGGGAGGGTCGATGGAGTTCGACTTCGCGGAGGAACAGCCGAAGTTCCTCATGCTGATGTACGGGCTGATCGCTTTCGTCGCGGTGGTGGGTGGTCTGCTCCTGCTTCTCGACGTGGTGCCGGCCTGGTTCGCCCGCCGCCGGGAGGCGCGGCTCGTCGCCGCCTCCGCCAGCGGCGCCCCGCTCCCCCGCAGGCCGAGACAGCGGGAGGGCTTCTTCGCCCTCTTCTTCCTGCTGCCGACGCTGCTGCTGCTCACCATCGGGCTGGTGGTCCCGGCCATCCGCACCGTGTTGCTCTCCTTCATGGATTCGAACAGCACCAACTGGGTGGGGCTGCACAACTACGGCTGGATGTTCTCCGACGGCTCGATCGTCCGGGTGCTGATCAACAGCCTGGTCTGGGTGCTCCTGGTTCCGCTCGTGGCCACCGCCTTCGGCCTCATCTACGCCGTGCTGGTGGACCGAGTCCGGTTCGAGGCGTTCGCCAAGTCCCTGATCTTCCTGCCGATGGCGATCTCCTTCGTCGGCGCCAGCATCATCTGGAAGTTCGTCTACGCGTACCGAGGCGACGGCCAGGAGCAGATCGGTCTGCTCAACCAGATCGTGGTCAGCCTCGGCGGTGAGCCCAAGCAGTGGCTGCTCGAGTCGCCGCTGAACACGCTGCTGCTGATCGTCATCATGGTCTGGATCCAGGCCGGTTTCGCCATGGTGGTGCTCTCCGCCGCCATCAAGGCCATCCCCGCCGACATCATCGAAGCGGCCCGGCTCGACGGGGTCAGCCCGTGGCAGATGTTCTGGCAGATCACCATGCCGAGCATCCGCCCCGCGCTGATCGTCGTGGTCGTGACCATCACCATCGCCACGCTCAAGGTCTTCGACATCGTCCGGACCTCGACGAACGGCAACTACGACACCAGCGTGATCGCCAACGAGATGTACAACCAGGCGTTCCGCTACGGCGAGAACGGGCAGGGCTCCGCGCTCGCGGTCTTCCTGTTCATCCTGGTGATCCCGGTCGTGATCTACCAGATCCGCAACCTCCGTCAGCAGCGGAAGGGCTGAGATGACCACCGCCACGCCCACTGTCGCCGTCGGCACCCAGCGGACCGACGCTCCGAAGACCGTCGCCGGCCGGGTCCGCAAGCGGCTGAACAGCCGCACGGCCACCCTGATGTCGATCCTCATCGCGCTCTTCTGGACCGTCCCCACCTTCGGCCTGTTCATCTCCTCCTTCCGGCCGGAGGACCAGATCAAGACCACCGGCTGGTGGACGTTCTTCACCGACCCGCAGTTCACGCTGGAGAACTATCAGCAGGTCCTGTTCGGCCGATCCTCGTCCTCCGGGCAGCTCGCCAGCTACTTCATCAACTCGTTGGCGATCACCATCCCGTCGGTGCTCTTCCCGATCGCCTTCGCGGCCCTGGCCGCGTACGCGCTGGCCTGGATCAACTTCCGAGGCCGGGAATGGGTCTACATCGCGATCTTCGCGCTGCAGATCGTGCCGCTGCAGATGGCCCTGGTGCCGCTGCTGAAGTTCTTCTCCACCGGCGTCACCGTCGCCGGCATCCAGGTGCTGCCGGCCTGGGACCTGGTCGACGAACAGAAGTTCGCCCAGGTGTGGTTCGCCCACACCTGCTTCGCGCTCCCGTTCGCGGTCTTCCTGCTGCACAACTTCATCTCGCAGCTGCCGGGTGACCTGATGGAGGCGGCCCGGGTCGACGGGGCCAGCCACCCGAAGATCTTCCGCACCATCGTGCTGCCGCTGATCACCCCGGCGCTCGCCGCGTTGGGCATCTTCCAGTTCCTCTGGGTCTGGAACGATCTGCTGGTCGCGCTCATCTTCGCCGGGGGCGGGGACGAGACCGCCCCGCTCACCGTCCGGCTGGCCGAGATGGCCGGTACCCGCGGCAACGAGTGGCAGCGACTCACCGCGGGTGCGTTCGTGTCGATCATCGTACCGCTGATCGTGTTCCTGTCCCTGCAGCGCTACTTCGTGCGCGGGCTCCTCGCCGGAAGCGTGAAGGGCTGAGGCACGTCGTCCGCCGCCGCCCGCGATCCGGTGGGCGGCGGCGGACGCGGCCACGGAGCTGGGGGGAACCGTGACCACGATCGATGATGTCGCCCGGTTGGCCGGGGTCTCCACGGCGACCGTCTCCCGGGCGCTGCGCGGCCTCCCGACGGTCTCGCCCGCGACGCGGCACCGGGTGCTCGCCGCAGCCGAGAAGCTGCAGTACGCCGTCTCGCCGAGCGCGTCACGCCTGGCCGGTGGCCGGACCGGTACGATCGCCGTGGTGGTCCCGCAGATCACCCGCTGGTTCTTCGCCACCGTCGTGGAGGCGGTCGAGAAGTTCCTCCACGAGTCGGGGTACGACCTGCTGCTCTACAACCTCGGCGGCCGTGAGCAGTCCCGGCAGCGGGTGCTGCGGACGGCCAACCTCCACAAGCGCGCGGACGCCATCATGCTGGTGGCCACCCCGCTCTTCCCCGCCGACGTCAGCGCGCTCACCGCGCTGGAGGTGCCCGGCGTGACGATCAGTTCGGGCACTCCGGTACCGGGGTGGCCCTGCGTACGGATCGACGATCTGACCACCGCGCGGACGGCCACCCGGCACCTGCTCGACCTCGGGCACCGCCGGATCGCGCACATCTCCGGCTACCCCCACGACGCGCTCTCCTTCACCGCGCACGCCGAACGGCGGCGCGGCTACCAGGAGGCGATGCGGGCGGCCGGGCTGCGGCCGGATCCGAGCCTGGACGTCGAGTCCCAGTTCACGATCGCGGGCGGCACCCGGGCCACCGCCGAGCTGTTGGCTCGCGGGGAACCGCCTACGGCGATCGTCGCGGCCTGCGACGAGATGGCGATGGGCGCGCTGGCGGCGCTGCGTGACGCGGGGTTGCGGGTACCCCACGACGTCAGCGTGATCGGCATCGACGACCACGACCTGGCCGGCGTGCTCGGCCTCAGCACCGTGGCCCAGCCGGCGGCGGAGCAGGGCCGGCTGGCCGCGCGCATCCTGCTCGACCCGCTCGGCGGGCACGCCCTCGACACGGTCGACGGCCGGCCGCTCACCGCATCCGGCCCGTCCCGGCCGGACACGCAGAACCCGCCGGTGATCCTGCCCACTCGGCTGGTCGTACGCGAGTCGACCGCACCGCCCCGGGCACACTGAACGCACCGCCCGCCGGCGACGCCGGCGGCCACACCGCACCACACGCACGACACACGGGAGAAGGCCCTGAACACCAACGTGAGCAAGGAAGACCGATCCGGCGGCCCGATCGCCGGCTGGTGGACCGAAGTGGTCATCTACCAGATCTACCCGCGCTCGTTCGCCGACTCGAACGGGGACGGGATCGGGGACCTGCCCGGCATCACCGCCCGCCTCGACCACCTCGTCGAACTGGGCGTCGACGCGGTGTGGCTCTCCCCCTTCTACCCCTCGCCGCAGGCGGACGCCGGGTACGACGTGGCCGACTACCGCGACGTCGACCCGCTCTTCGGCCGGTTGCCGGACGCGGACGAGCTGATCGCCGGGGCGCACTCCCGTGGCCTGCGGGTGATCGTCGACCTCGTGCCCAACCACACCTCGTCGGCGCACCCGTGGTTCACCGCCGCCCTGGCCACCGCGCCGGGCAGCCTCGAACGGAGCCGGTACGTCTTCCGGGACGGCCGGGGTCCGGACGGTGGGCAGCCGCCGAACGACTGGCAGAGCGTCTTCGGCGGACCGGCGTGGACCCGCGTCGTCGAACCCGACGGTCGGCCCGGCCAGTGGTACCTGCACCTGTTCGACACCGGCCAGCCGGACCTGAACTGGGACAACCCCGAGGTGCGCACGGAGTTCCTCGACGTCCTGCGCTTCTGGCTGGACCGGGGCGTGGACGGTTTCCGGGTCGACGTGGCGCACGGTCTCATCAAGCAGGCCGACCTGGCCGACTGGCAGGAGCCGCAGGAGATCCTCTCCGGCAACGAAGCGGACCGGCCCCGCCCGCCCATGTGGGACCAGGACGGGGTGCACGAGATCTACCGCGACTGGCGCCGGGTGCTGGACGGCTACCCGGGTGAGCGGATCCTCGTCGCCGAGGCGTGGGTGGAGCCGGCCGAGCGGCTCGCCCGCTACGTGCGGCCCGACGAGATGCACCAGGCGTTCAACTTCGAGTACCTCCTCGCAGCCTGGACCGCGCCCGCCCAGTACGCGGTGATCACCCGCTCGTTGGAAGCGACCGACTCGGTCGGCGCGCCGACGACCTGGGTGCTCTCCAACCACGACGTGGTGCGGCACGCCTCCCGTCTCGGCCTGCCGATCGGCACGCCGCGCCCGAACGGCATCGGCGTCGGCGACCCGCAGCCGGACGCCGCGCTCGGCCTGCGCCGGGCCCGGGCGGCCACCCTGTTGATGCTCGCCCTGCCCGGCTCGGCCTACCTGTACCAGGGTGAGGAACTGGGGCTGCCGGAGCACACCACGATGCCCGACGAGGCCCGGCAGGACCCGACCTGGGCCCGTAGCGGGCACACCCAGCGCGGCCGCGACGGCTGCCGGGTGCCGATCCCGTGGGAGGCCGACGCGCCGTCGTACGGCTTCGGCCCGACCGACGCGAGCTGGCTGCCGCAGCCGGAGGTCTGGGCCGAGTACGCCCTGGACCGGCAGCGGGAGGTGCCCGGCTCGACGTACGAGATGTACCGGACCGCCCTGCGGCTGCGCCGGGAGCACGGGCTGGGCCAGGGCACGCTGCGCTGGCGTGAGTCCGGCGATGCCGTGCTGACCTTCGACAACGGCGACCTGACCGTGCTCACCAACTTCGGCGAGGCGGCGGTCGCCCTGCCGGCCGGCGCCGAGGTGCTGCACACCAGCGAGCCGCTGACCGACGACGGGTCGGTGCCGACCGACGTGACGGTCTGGTTCCGCGCCTGAGCCGTCGACTTCGGGCCCCGGCCGACGCTCGGCGTCGACCGGGGCCCTCGTTCACTCCAGGCGCTCGGCGCGTTCGTGCAACAACCCCCGCACCGCCGCGATGTCGGCCGGTGAGTGGCGTGCGGCGAGCCAGTACATGACGCCGGTGGGCACGAAGAAGAGCTGGAACGCGGCCAGCCCGACGGCGTAGTTCAGCGGCGGCGGAAAGGCCGTCTGCAGCACCGGGAAGGCCACGCCGACCAGCCCGTTGCCCGACGCCCGGCCGACACCGTTCACCAGGTTGCCGAGGCTGTAGACCGTGCCGCGGTGCTCCGGCGGGTTGACGTCGGCGATGAGCGCGAACCAGTTCGGCGAGTTGGCCGACGTGAGGGCGAGCGCGACCACCGCGGTCAGCAGGCCGAACCCGACCGTCGGCTCGGTCACCACGCTGGCCAGCACGGCCGCGATCACCGCGCCGGCGCTCGCCCCGTCCGGCACGTCGATACGCATCGGCACGAAGAACAACACCAGGTAGAGCGGCACCGCGGCGAGGACCCCGACCGCCGCGACCAGACCCCGCCCTCGCGGCGTACGGCGCTGCACCGCGTCGCCGACCAACCCGCCCACGATCGAGAAGACCCCGCCGAGCTGGAACAGCGTGGCGAAGACGCTGCCCACCAGCACCGCGGTGGCGGTCGAGAGACCCTGGGCCTCGGCCCGCTCGGCGAAGAGCACCGGCAGCCAGACCAGCGAACCGAACGCGGCCTGCGCGGTCAGCCCCTGCAGGACGAGCCAGCGGTTGGTCCGCCGGGCGAGGATCCGCGGCAGGTCGGCCCGGCTGATCCGGTAGTCGTAGTCGGCCCCGGCGGCGAGCGCGTCGACCAGCTCCGGCTCGCTCTGGCCGCGCCGGATGTCGTAGGTGAACAGGTACGCCACCGTGGCCGCCAGGCCGACGACGGTGAGCACCAGGAACGGCCGACGCCAGTCCACGCTCCCGAGCAGGCCGGCGACCAGCGTGCCGGCCAGCGTGCCGACCCCCTGGGACAGCCCCCAGAAGCTCATCACCAGACCCCTGCGGCGGGGCGAGATCAGGTCGGTGACCACGGAGAACCCGACCGAGCCGACCGCGCCCAGGCCGATCGCCGCGACCACCTGCGCGACCAGGAACGTCAGGTAGTTCCCGGCCAGGGCGCCGCCCCCGGTGCCCACCGCCCAGATCAGGGTGCCGGCCATGAGCAGCGGCTTACGGTTCGCCCGGTCGCCGACGTACGCCCAGCCGACGGCCGCCGCGGCGCTCACCACGAACGTCGCGGCGGTGACCAGGCCGAGCAGCCGCTGGGGCACCTCGAACGCGTCGGCGATCGGGCCGTACAGCGGTGGGACCAGCCCGATCGCCACGTTGTCCAGCGAGGCGAGCAGCACGAAGACCACGACGCTGTACCCGCGGTGCACCGCGGTCCCGCCCCAGGCGCGCGCCCTCCCACCCCGGCTCATGGTCATGCCTGGCAGCCAAGCAGCCCCGGGACACCAGCGGGCGGCGGCCCGCCGGGGCGGATCGGTTTCACAGGTAACCGCCGATCGTCACGGCCGGCTCCGCCGTGACCGGCGCACCGGCGCGGAGCGCGTACAGCTCGGCGAGCGTGGCATCGCCCGCCGGCACGGCGGCCGTGTCGTCGCCCAGCCAGGCGGTCGCCTCGGCGTGCGACAGCCGTCCGACCTCGACCCGGGCCAGACACCGGCCGGGGCGGACGACCGCGGGGTGCAGCCGCGACAGGTCCTCGTTCGTGGTGATCGCGACCAGGACGTTGCGGCCCTGGCCGAGCAGCCCGTCGGTCAGGTTGAGCAGCCTGGACAACGCCTGCCCGGTCGTCTGCCGGGCCTCCCCCCGGATCAGCTCGTCGCAGTCCTCCAGAATCAGCAGCCGCCAGGACCGCTCCGGGTCGTCGTCCTTCTCGTCCTCGCCCTCGCCGACCGCGACCTCCATCAGGTACGCCGGGTCGGCGAAGAGCTCCTCCGGATCGAGGACGCAGTCGACCTGGCACCACCGGCGCCAGTGCCGGGCCAGCGCGCGCAGCGCCGTGGTCTTGCCCGTGCCGGGTGGTCCGTGCAGCAGCAGCAACCGGCCCGACACCGCCTCGGGGGCCAGCTCCATCAGGTCGGTCAGCGCCGCCGCGGCCTCAGCCGGGTAGTTGGACCGGATGGTCTCCCAGGTCGGGGCCTGGATCCCGCGTGTGTCCCGCTGACCCCCGCCCTGCTGGTTGCGGTGCCAGAAGCCCATCGACACGTGGGCGGCGTCCAGCGGCTCGGCACCCTGCTCGACGATCTCGGCGAGCACGCCCGCCCCGGTCTCGGCGTCGACGGCGGTGACGGTCACCTCCACACCCCGGCCCCGCCCCTGTACGACGCGGGCCAGCCAGCCGTCGCCGGCGGCGAGACGGGAGACCCGGTTGCGCTCCATGGCCGTACGGATCAGCCGAGCCCGCTGCGGGAGCAGTTCCGTCCCCGGCCGGGGCTTCGCCAGCTGCACCGTCCTGGCCCAGGGGTGCCGGCCGCTGACGAACTCGGCGAGCAGCAGGGCATCCACCACGTCGCACGGACTGTCGAAGTCGTCGTACTGCATGACCGGCAGCGGGGTGGGTCCGGTCGGCGGAGCCGACGGCAGGGGCGGGGAAGGCACGTGAAGATCATCCCCGACGGCGCGGTACGCGTACAGCCCGTGGCGTCGCCGGGCCGGACGCCGTGCCTCCGGCCGGCCCGGCAGGCGACGAGCCGCGCGGTTCCCGGGGCGGGTGGCCACCCGCCCCGGGAACCGGTCAGCGCTCGATGACGTGGTCCCGGGCGACGGCGTACCGCTCCCGGATCGCGGGGACCGGCTCGGCGGCGTACTCCTCGGTGCCGTCGAGCTGCCAGGCGGGTGGCCGATCACCACCCAGGGCGACCCACGCAGCCTGGCGTGCGGCGCCGTCGGCGACGTACTCGCCGGGCGGGGGCACGACCACGCGGCAGCCGAACACCTGCGGCGCGATGCGCCGCACCGCGATCGAGCGGGCCCCACCACCGACGAGGATCACCCGACGGACCTCGGCGCCCTGGGCGACGAGCGCGTCGAGCCCGTCGGCGAGCGCGGAGAGCATCCCTTCCACGGCGGCCCGGGCGAGGTGGGCCGGAGTCGAGTTGCGCAGCGTCAGCCCGTGCACGGCGCCGGTGGCGGTGGGCCGGTTCGGGGTCCGCTCCCCCTCCAGGTACGGAACCATGACCAGTCCGTCCGCGCCCGGCGGCGCGGCGAGCGCCAGGTCGGCCAACTCGTCCAAATCGACCCGCAGTATCGACGCGGCGGCGTCCAGCACCCGCGCCGCGTTGAGCGTGCAGACCAACGGCAGGAACCGGCCGGTGGCGTCGGCGAAGCCGGCCACGATTCCGGTGGGATCGGCGGACGGTCCCGAGGCGACGCTGAACACGGTGCCCGACGTGCCGATCGAGACCACCACGTCGCCGGGGCCGGCGCCCACGCCGAGCGCGGCCGCAGCGTTGTCGCCGGTGCCCGGTCCGAGCAGCACTCCGCTGCCGGCGGGTCCCGCCGGTACCCCGTCGGTGGCCAGCGCGCCCAGGTGCAGCTCACCCGCGACCTCGGTCGGGCCGAGCACCGTCGGCACCGCGAGGCGCCGGCCGAAGGCCCGCTCCAGCAGGTCGAACCGGTAGTCGCCGGTGGCCGGCGACCAGTAGCCGGTGCCGCTGGCGTCACCGCGGTCGGTGCGCAGCCCGGCGAGTCCGGGCGCCCCGGCCAGCCGCCAGGTGAGCCAGTCGTGCGGCAGGCAGACCGCGGCGACCCGGGCCGCGTTCTCCGGCTCGTGCCGGGCCAGCCAGCGCAGCTTCGTGGCCGTGAAGCTGGCCACCGGCACGCTGCCCACCGCGTCCGCCCAGTACCGCCGGCCGGTCTCGCCGCCCCCGGCCTCGGCGATCAGTTCCTCGGCCGCGTCGGCCGAACGGGTGTCGTTCCACAGCAGCGCCGGCCGGACCACCTGGCCGACTTCGTCCAGGGCGACCATGCCGTGCTGCTGGCCGCCGATCGAGACGGCCGCCACGTCGGCCAGCCCGCCGGCGGCGTCGACCGCCGCCCGCAGCGCCGTCCACCACGCGGCCGGGTCGACCTCGGTCCCGTCCGGGTGCGGGGCACGGCCCTGACGGACCAGCGCCCCCGTCTCCGCGTCCCGGATCACGACCTTGCACGACTGGGTGGACGAGTCCACCCCCGCTACGAGCGGCATGGCGACCGCCTCAGCGCGCGCCGAGCAGGTGCTCGACGGCGAGCTGGTTGAGCCGGACGAAACCGAAGCCACGAGCGGCGGCCGCGTCCACGTCGAACTCCTCGAAGGCGGAGCGGTCGGTCAGCAGCTCGGCGTAGCTCTCCCCGTCGCCCAGGGTCGGCGTGGCCAGCTCCCCGACCTTGCTGACAGCCAGTGCCTCGGCCACCTCCGGGTCGGCGCGGAACGCCGCGGCCCGCTCCTTGAGCAGCAGGTAGGTCGCCATGTTCGCCTCGGCCGACGCCCAGACCCCGGCGATGTCCTCGGTGCGGGACGGCTTGTAGTCGAAGTGCCGCGGGCCGTCGTACGCGGGCCCGCCCCCGGGGCCACCGTTCTCGAGCAGGTCGACCAGGGCGAACGCGTTCATCAGGTCACCGTGGCCGAAGACCAGATCCTGGTCGTACTTGATGCCGCGCTGGCCGTTGAGGTCGAGGTGGAACAGCTTGCCCTGCCAGAGCGCCTGAGCGATGCCGTGGGCGTAGTTCAACCCGGCCATCTGCTCGTGGCCGACCTCGGGGTTGAGGCCGACCAGCTCCGGGTGGGCCAGGGTGGAGATGAAGGCGAGCGCGTGCCCGACGGTGGGCAGCAGGATGTCACCGCGCGGCTCGTTCGGCTTGGGCTCGAGCGCGAAGCGCAGGTCGTAGCCGCGGTCGACGACGTACTGGGTGAGCAGGTCGACGGCCTCGCGGTAGCGCTCCAGCGCGGCGCGGACGTCCTTGGCGACGTCGTACTCGGAGCCCTCGCGGCCGCCCCACATCACGAAGGTCTTGGCACCGAGCTCGGCGGCGAGGTCGACGTTGCGCAGCACCTTGCGCAGCGCGTAGCGGCGGACGTCCCGGTCGTTGCTGGTGAACCCGCCGTCCTTGAAGACCGGGTGGGTGAAGAGGTTGGTGGTGACCATCGGAACGACCATGCCGGTCTCGTCGAGGGCCTTGCGGAACCGGGCGATGTGCTGGTCGCGGGTGGCGGCGTCGGCGCCGAACGGGATCAGGTCGTCGTCGTGGAACGTGATGCCGTACGCGCCGAGCTCCGCGAGCCGGTGCACCGCCTCGACCGCGTCCAGCTCGGGACGGGTGGCGTCGCCGAACGGGTCACGGGCCTGCCAGCCCACGGTCCAGAGCCCGAAGGAGAACTTGTCGGCGGGAGTGGGACGGGGTGCCATGGCAGCCTCCGAGGGGTGGGGTCGGCTATTTGTTCAGTGATTGAATTATTTGGCTGACCTGTGGCACTGTCAAGGGGTGACCCCTACCCCCGGTCCCGTCGGCGCGGTCCGCCAGGGCAGCCTGCGTGAGCTCAACCTCGCCGTGGTGCTCGACCGGATCGCCGCCGCCGACCGCCCGCCGTCCCGGGCCGTCCTCGCCACCGAGACCGGTCTCACCCGGGCCACCGTCTCCGCGGTCGTCGAGGACCTGATCACCGGCCGGCTGGTCACCGAGGCCGAACCGGCGCCGCGTTCCGGGGCGGGACGCCCGGCCCGCAGGCTGGTGCTCGCCGGCAACGGGCCGGCCGGTCTCGGGCTGGAGATCAACGTCGACTACCTGGCCGTCTGCGTGGTCGACCTCGCCGGCCGGGTACGGCACCACACCGTGCACCGCGCCGACCTGCGGCCGATCTCCCCCGCCGACGCACTCAACCGACTGGTCGAGCTGGCCGGTCAGGCCCGGGCCGAGGCCGCGTCGCAGGGACTCACCCTCGCCGGGGCCGCACTCGGCGTGCCCGGGCTGGTCGACGACGCCGGCACGGTCCGACTCGCGCCCAACCTCGGCTGGCGGGACGTCCCGGTGCCGGCGCTGCTCGCCGCACTGCCCCCGCTGACCGAACGGGTCGACGGCGTGCCCCCGATCGTGGTCGACAACGAGGCGAACCTCTCCGCGCTCGGCGAGCTGCACGCCGGCCCCGGCGGGCCGGCCAGCTTCCTGCACATCTCCGGGGAGGTCGGCATCGGCGCCGGCATCGTGCTGGACGGCGACCTCTTCCGCGGCGCCCGAGGATGGAGCGGCGAGATCGGGCACATCCCGGTCCACTCCGCGGGGCGGGCCTGCCGCTGCGGCGGACGCGGCTGCCTGGAGCAGTACGCCGGGCAGGAGGCGATCCTGGCCGCCGCCGGGCTGGACCGGGCCGACCTGCCGGCCGACACGGCCTCCGTCCGGCTGGCCGAACTCGCTGAGACCGGCTCGGTGGACGCGCTACGCGCGCTGCACGAGGCCGGCACCGCGCTCGGCATCGCGGTCGCCTCGGTGGTGAACCTGCTCGACCTGGACACCGTGGTGCTCGGCGGCGGCTACGCCCCGCTCACCCCGTGGCTGCGCCCACCCGTGCTCGACGAGATCTCCCGCCGGGTGCTCACCGCCGCCTGGTCACCGGTCACCGTACGACCGGCGGCTCTCGGCGCCGACGCCGCCGCGGTCGGTGCGGCCGGCTCGGTGGTCCGCCGGATCATCGCGCGGCCCGCTGGCTGGCTCGCGCGCACCGGCTGAGCGACCCGCGGCGGGCGGACCCGACCGACCCGGGCGTAAAGCCACCCGGCGTGCGGCCGGTCAGGCCGTACGCGCCACCGGTGACCCGTCCGACCAGTCGCGCGGCGCCGGCAGAGGCGCGTCGTCGCCGTCGAACGCGTCCGGCCGGACCGGCACCGGCTCCATCGGCGCGGACTCCGCCTCCTGCCGGCGAGCGGTCTCGTCGAACTCGCGCATGCCGTGCAGCAGCGCCTCCCGCCCCTGCGCGGTCATCCCGGAAAGGATGCGGGCGAGCTGCTCGCGCCGATCCTCCCGCAGTTCGGTGAGGAGACGGCGGGCCTCCGGGGTGAGGTGCAGCGCGATCTCCCGACGATCGAGCCGTCCCGGCTCACGCTCCAGCATCCCGGCGGCCACGAGGCGGTCGCAGAGCCGGCTGGCCGAGCTGAGCAACATGTCCAGCCGGCTGGCCAGCCGGCGCAGGTTGATCCCGTCATGCTGTTCGATCACCATCACCGCGCGCAACTGGGCGCCCGAGACGCGGCTGGTCGTCCGCTCCCGCGCCGCTTCCCATACGGTGAGTAGTGCACCCGCCGCCGCGTCCAGTGCGGCGGCGGTACTCAGCGCGGAGTCCCGTGGATCGTGCAGTTCGGCCATGGTGGCCCGAGAGTACTCCGCAGACCCGGCGAACGAGCCGCTGAGCGAGGAGTGGGAGTGAACGAACCGGCCAATCAGGCACGAGAGGCCCTCATCGTCGCGCCGGCCCACCGGCTGGTCGATGCGGTCGCCGACGTCCTCGCCGAGCGGTACGGGATCACCGCCACCGAACTCTTCCAGGTCGACTACCGGCTCGCGGTCCTGCTACCACTCGGCGCGGGTGCGGGGATCACGACTCCGGGGCATCCCGCCTGGCGCTGCTTCGATCATCAGGAGCCGGTGCTGGACGGCACGACCGGATACTTCCCGGTGACCATGCGGGGCGAGCAGCGTGGCGTCCTGCGCCTGGCCCCGGTGCCCGACGAACCGGCCGTACGGGACGAGCTGGCCGAGATCGCCACCACGCTCGCGCACGAACTGGCCGCCGTCGCCGCCGGCACCGACGTCTACCGCACCGCCCGCCGCAGTAGACGCCTGACCCTCGCCGCGGAGATTCAGTGGGAGCTGCTGCCCGGGCGCAGCCGCACCCGACCCGCGTTCAGTCTGGCCGGGCAGCTGGAGCCGGCGTACGCGGTGCGGGGCGACAGCTTCGACTGGTCCGACGACGGGGAGCGGCTCTGGATCGCCGTCATCAACGGGATGGGTGAGGGCGTCGCGGCGTCGATGCTGACCGCGCTGACCACCAGCGCGCTGCGCAACGCCCGCCGGGCCCGGCTCGCCCTGGCCGACCAGGCCGCTCTGGCCGACCAGGCGATCTACGACCTGTACCGGGGTGACCAGTACCTCTCCGCCCTGCTGCTGGAGCTCGACCTGCGCAGTGGAGTGATGACGGCCGTCGACGCCGGATCCCCCCGGCTGGTACGCGTCCGCGACGGCGACGTCACCGGCCAGGAGCTGGAGGCCCAGTTCCCGCTCGGCATGTTCGAGGCGACCGACTACCGGGAGCAGCGCTTCCCGCTGCACCGGGGGGAGCGGCTCTTCGTGCTCAGCGACGGGGTGATCGACGCGGTCGGCCAGCACGGCCGCTACGGCGAGATGGCGATGGAGCGTTTCCTCCGTCGTACCGGGCCCATGGAGCCGCTGAACGCGGTCCGTTCACTCCTCGGCGACCTGCGCGCGTTCGTGGCCGGCGACCTGGTCGACGACGCCGTCGTCGTGTGCGTGGACTGGACCGGCTGGCAGCCCTGACCCGCCCGCTCAGTACGCCCCGCGACCGTTGACCACCGCGCCGAAGGTCTTCCAGAGGATGGTGAGGTCGGCCGCGAGCGACCAGTTCTCCACATAGTAGAGATCGAGGCGGATGCCGTCCTCCCAGCTCAGGTCGGACCGGCCGCTGACCTGCCAGAGCCCGGTCATGCCCGGCTTGACCAGCAGCCGACGGGCCACGTCTCCGTCGTAGCGGGCCACCTCGGACGGCAACGGCGGTCGGGGACCGACCAGACTCATCTGGCCGAGCAGGACGTTGACCAGCTGTGGCAGCTCGTCCAGCGACCACTTGCGCAGCAGCCGGCCGACCCGGGTCACCCGCGGGTCGTCGCGCATCTTGAACATCAGGCCGTCGGTCTCGTTGCGGGCGGTCAGCTCGGCCAGCAGAGCGTCGGCGTTGACCACCATCGTGCGGAACTTCCACACTCCGAACTCGCCGCCACCCCGGCCGACCCGGGTCTGGCGGAACAGCACCGGACCGCGGCTGTCCAACCGGATGGCCAGCGCGATGACAGCCAGGATCGGCAGCAGCAGGGTCAACGCGACCAGGGCGGCGGATCGGTCGACGAAACCCTTGACCAGCTTGCGGGTGCCTCGGAACTCCGGCGCCTCGACGTGGATCAGTGGCAGGCCGGCGACCGGACGGGTGTGGATACGGGGACCGGCGACGTCGGTCAGCGCCGGAGCGACGACCAGGTCGACCCCGGTGCCCTCGAGTTGCCAGCCGAGCCGGCGCAGCCGCGTGGCGGTCAGCTCGCCGGACGCGGTGACGGCGACCGTGTCCGCACCGATCGCGGCGGCCGCCTCGGGTATGCCCCGAAAGGATCCGACCACCGGCACGTCACCGAGCCGCTGGGGCACCGGGGCGAGCAACGCGTCCGGGATGCAGGCCCCGACCACGTGGTAGCCGGCGTACGGCTCACGCCGCAGGGTCTGCACCAACTCCAGCACGTGCGCGGTGTCGCCGACCACCAGGACCTTGCGCGACCAGCCGCCTCCGCGCGAACGCGCCCGGTGCAGCCGTTTCCGGGCGGCGAACCGGGCCACCTCCAGGCCCAGGGTGCCGACGGCGAACGAGATCGCCAGGAAGCCCCGGGACACGCCGACGTCGGCCACGTAGCCGACGATGGCGATCCCGCCGGCCAGACGCAGACTCGCGGTGCTCACCCGGCGGTACTCGTCCGCGCCGTAGCCGATCACCCGGTCGTCGTAGCAGCCCAGCGCCTTCAGCGAGACCAGCCAGAGGAGCACCAGCCCGGGGGCGACCAGCACGTAGGGGACCTTCGAGCCGCTCGGCTCCTCGTCACCGAAGCGGGCGAGGTAGCCGACGAGCAGGGCGATGGTCAGGACGGCGCTGTCCAGCACGACGAGGACCCGGATGTAGGCCCGTTCGTCGATGCGGGTCGCGGCTCCGGACGGGGCGCCCTCCGGGGTCCACGGCGTCCTGGCAGGGGTCAACAGCGTAGCCGAGGTCACCAGCCCTCCCACTTCGCTCAGGACGGCCCCGGGTCGACATCGGGCCGGGCAGGGGCCGACGGCGCCGGGGCACGTCGACATCCTCCCTGACAACCATGGCGGCCGATTGCTTTCGACATATTGCCGTCACTTTTCCCGGCCGTCGGTACCGACGGAAGAGGGCCCGCCGTACCGGATTTCTCGGTACGACGGGCCCTTGGTCTGCTGTCCGGCGGGTCAGCGCGGCGCCGGTGGGCGCAACGCGATGGCCTTCAGGAAGATGCCCCCGATCTCGGTCGGGTTCTTGGCGACGAAGCTTCCGCCACCGGTCTGCTTCGTGATCGAGTCCAGCTCCGCCTTGCTGACGCCGTCCCCGATACCGATCAGGATGACCTGCACCGGCCGCTCCGGATCGGCCAGCCGCTTCAGGTCCGCGAGCAGCTTCGCCTGGGAGATGCCGGACTTGTCGTCGTTCTTGCCGTCGGTGAAGAGCACCACCGAGTTCACCCGGCCCGCCTGCCAGTCGCCCTGCACCGTCTTGTAGGCCGCGAGGATGGTGTCGTAGAGGCCGGTGTCACCGTTCGAGGGCCGGATGGTGCTCAACGCCGACTCCAGTCTGCCCCGGTTGCCGGAGAGTGGCGCGATGCCCACCAGTTCCCGGTAGTCCCGGCTGCCGACCAGATTCGTGGAGAAGGTCCAGAGACCGATCGACCACGAGTCGTCGAAGAGGCCGAGGCCACGGCGGGCGGCCTCGACCGTGACCTCTTCCCGGCTGCGGTTGTTGGCGGCCGGCACTTCCGCCTTCATCGAGCCGGAGACGTCGATGACGGCGAGCATCCGGCCGGTCTGGGTGGCGATGGACCAGCTGGACACGACGCGGTCGATCGAGTCGCCGTCCAGCCCGCCGGCCGCCGTTCCGCCGCCGCTCGGCGTGGCCGGCGACTCGGCGGGGCCGGGAGCGCCCTCCGGCGCCTCGAACCCGGCACCGTAGTTGCCGTCCGGCGCCCGCAGGCCCAGCGCGGCCAGCCGGTCCCGGAAATCGGCGGTGGTCAGGAGTTCGAAGAGCACCCGTGCGGCCGAAGCCTTGTCCGGCTCGATGCCGGGCAGTACGGCGAACGGGTAGTCCAGCGGAGCCGGCGCCGGCTCCAGGTAGAGCGCGGCCAGCGGGACCGGAGGCTTCGTCTTGTTGTACGCGATGACGTCCTCCTCGGAGAGCGCCGCCGCGCCGAGCCCGCTCGCGATCGCCGCCGGGTCGGTCGACTTCGGGAACCGCGCGAGCAGGTCGTTCCGCAGGGCGGAACGACCTGTCGCCAGGGCACGCAACGCACCGACCGTGGTCTGCTGGTCGCCGCTGGCACCGCCCGCCGCGGCGGTCAAGGACATCAGTCCGGAGAGTCCGGCCGCGTCGCGGGTGGGTTCGACGATGCCCGTGGAGAGCGGCTTGCTGCTGTTGACCTGCTTGAGCAGGTCGGTCCACTTCAGCTTCGCGTTCGGCCAGCCCAACCGGCTGGCGATCGGTTGGGGCATCGCGACGACCACCGGGCTGCGTGCGATCGAGGCGCCGTTGGTCGGCGCGAACGCCGTCGCCTCCTTCTTGAGTCGCACCAGCCAGGTCGACGAGTCCGGGATCCAGACGTCCGGTGCGACGGCCGTACCGCTGGCCTGACCCACACCGGCCAGGACCGCGCCGTGCTTACCGGCTACCACCGCGGCGACGTCGACCGGCTCGCTGGCGCTGACGTTGACCGCGATGCAGGTACCTCCCACCGCTGCGCCGTCCTTCACCCACTGCCCGGCGGCGGCGTCGACTGCGGGGGCCAGCTCGGCGGACACCGCCACCGAGAGCTGGATCTGCCCTGAACAGGATGGTCGTATCAACTCTCGGTAACCAAACCAGGCACCCGCCGCAACAACGACGAGCGCCGTCGCCGATGCGGCGGCGGCGACTCCGGGAATCTTCGAACGCATGCGATGGCGGCCTGCAGACACGCAGACAATCTTGCGTACCCGTTCCCTGAACTGCCATAACCGTTCGTACGAAAGTTACGCAGGAGAAACAGTTGATCAACGTTTAGCAACGGATTGTGATCGCCCGGCCCCGTGGTGTGGCTGAATGATCGAATCGCGCCCGGCTCAGGGCAGCACACACGTCGGGCTCGGCACCGACAGCGGCTCACCAACCGCCTCGAGCACGCCCGTCGATCGGTCCACCGAGAACGTGCGGACCATGTGCGCCCGCTCGTCCGCCACGTAGAGATGCGCACCGAACAACGCGAAGTGGCGGGGCCATTCCCCACCGGTGTCCACCTCGCCCACCAGTTCCGGTCGGTCACCCCGCAGGTCGAAGACGGCGATGGTGCCGACGCCCCGGTTGGCGACGTAGAGGAAAGTCCCGTCCGGCCGCACCGCGATCTCCGACGGCTGCACGTGCCCGGGCCGTCCGCTCGCCTCGACGCGGATGCGCTGGTGCAGCGACCCGTCGGCGGTCAACTCGTACGCGGTGACCGTCCCGTCCAACTCGCCGACCAGGTAACAGCGCCGCCCGTCCGGGTGGCGGGCCAGGTGTCGCGGGCCTGATCCGGCCACCGCGTGCACCCGCGGCGCTCGGGGCACCAGCCGTCCGGTGGCCCCGTCCAGGTCGTACCGGTAGACCGAGTCGGTTCCGAGGTCGACCGCGAGCAGCGGACCGTTGGCGGGATCCGGGGAGACCATGTGCGTGTGCGCCCGGTCCTGCCGCCGCGGATCGGGGCCGTGCCCCTCGTGCACCACCAGGTCGCTGCGCTCGCCGGGAACCCCCGCGGAATCGAGCGGGAAGACGGTCACGCTGCCGCCTGCGTAGTTGGCGGCCACGAGGTACCCGCCGCCGGGGAGCACGGCCAGGTGGCACGGCTCACCACCACCCGTGGCCCGAGTGGCCAACGCCGTCAGCTCGCCCGCGGACCCGACCCGCCACGCGCTGACCGCCCCGTCCGGCAGCTCGTTCACGGCGTACAGCACGGGCAGGCTCGGGTGGCGGGCGAGGAAGGACGGCGAGGCGGTCGGCGCAACGGTGTCCAGCAGTGTCAACGCGCCCGACGCCGGATCGCGGCGAGCCGCCATGATCCCGGTGCCGCGCCCACCGCTCTCCGCCGTGTAGCAGCCGATGTGGACCACCTCGCCCCGACCGTTCACCGATCCCGCCCTTCGCCGACGCCTCCGTCAAATCCAACCAGAGACCTTCCCCGGCGCCGGCCGGGTCAGTCATCAACGAGTGACTTCTGCCGGGCGATCGAGCCGAACGGCGAGCTCCGGCGGCGGCGCCCATCGGCACGGCTCAGGCCACGGGTACCGGCTCACCCCGCTGCCGGGCCACGTGCTCGACCAGGCTGATCAGCACCAGCTTCCCGGACTGCCGGTCCCGCGCGTCGCAGAGCACCAATGGCACCTCCGGATCGAGGTCCAGCGCACGGCGTACGGTCGGCAGGTCGAAACGGCGGGAGCCGTCGAAGCAGTTCACTCCCACCACGAACGGAATGCCACGCTGCTCGAAGTAGTCGATCGAGGGAAAGCAGTCGGCCAGCCGGCGGGTGTCGGCGAGCACCACCGCACCGAGCGCTCCGAAGGCCAGCTCGTCCCAGAGGAACCAGAAGCGGTCCTGCCCCGGGGTGCCGAACAGGTAGAGCTGGAGGTCGTCGTTGATGGTGATCCGGCCGAAGTCCATCGCGACAGTGGTGGTCGCCTTGCCCTCCACCCCGGAGAGATCATCGGTGTCGGCCCCCGCGCCGGTGAGGATCTCCTCGGTCTGCAACGGTCGGACCTCGCTCAACGCGCTGACCAACGTCGTCTTGCCGGCGCCGAACCCACCGGCGACGAGGATCTTCAACGCCAGGGGGACCCGGGTGCCGGTGCCCGTCGGGTCATAGCGCACGGAGTCCACTGACCACCGCCTTGAGGATGTCGTCGTCGGGGATGGAGGACATGGACAGCGGCTCGTGCACCGCGATCAGGCCGCGCGCGAGGAGGTCGCCGAGCAGCACCCGGACGACGCCGACCGCGAGATCCAACTCGGCCGCCAACTCCGCCACCGGCACCGGCCGATGGGTCAGCTCGACGAGTCGCCGATGCTCCGGCGCCAGCTGCGGATCGGCCGCGTTCGCGTGCGGCCCGGCCAGAATGAACGCGACCAGGTCGAACCCGTCCGCGGCGGAACGGACCCGGCCGCCCGTGAGGGTGTAGGGACGGACGACCGGGCCGGCCGCGTCGTCCAGCCACTCGTGCTGCGGTCCGGGCGGCTCAGTCAGCATCGGCGGCACCCGCGGTCGGCCGGGCCGGCGCTGTCAGGTACTCGCCCACCCGGATGACCAGCATCGCCATCTCGTACGCCACCAGGCCCAGGTCCGCGTCCGCCTCGCTGACGACCGCGAGGCAGGCGCCCTGCCCGGCGGCGGTGACGAAGAGGTACGCCGACTCCATCTCCACCACCGTCTGCCGCACCGGTCCGCCGTCGACGTGGCGGCTCGCGCCGCGCGCCAGGCTGGCGAAACCGGAGGCCAGGGCGCACAGGTGCTCGGCATCGGCCCGATCCAGGTCGGCGCTCGCCCCGAGGAGCAGCCCGTCCGCCGACAGCACCACCGCCTCGCGGGCGGCCGGTACCCGCTGCACCAGATCGTCGAGCAGCCAGTCGAGATCGGCGCTCTGCTTCGTCGATTGCTGCACTAGGCATCCCTTTCAGTCTCGGTCGGTTCTCCGCCGGCCGCCGGAGTGTCGGACGACGGGGCCGGGTCGGGGGCGGTACGAGGTGCGGGGCGGGTCGCCCCGGCGGCGCGTCCCCGGGCCGTGCCCGCCTGCAGCGCCGACATCACCCGGCGTACCTCCTCGGGGGTGCGCGGCGTCGGCGGGTCGTCGGCCGGGTGCGGGGCGCGGGCGGACGGGGGCCGTTGGCGGACCCGCCTGGGCAGGCCGTCCACGTCGCCCGGGGCCGCCGGCGGCGGCGCCTCGATGGCCCGGGCCGGTGCCGCCGCGCGCGTCGGAAGACCCTCCGCCGTCACGGCGGCGGGCCCGACGGCCGTCGCCACCGGATCCGGCGCGGGGTCGCGGCGGCGGCTCGCGGCCGCCCGGGGCCGGAGCGTCGCGCGGCTCCGCACGACGGCGCGGCGGCGGTCCGGCGCACGGCCCACGACGTCGCCCACGCCCGGGGCCGGTTCGTCGGTGATCAGGTCGGTCGGGACGAGCACCACGGCCGTGATCCCGCCCGCCGCCGAACGGAGCAGGTTCACCCGTACGGCGTGCCGCGCGGCGAGCCGCGCCACCACGAACAACCCGAGCCGGGCACTCTCGGCCGGGTCGAACTCGGGCGAGCGGGACAGCCGCCGGTTCGCCTCCTCCAGAGCGACGTCGGACATGCCCAGGCCACGGTCGGTGACCTCCAGGGCGTACCCGTTGGCCACCCGCTGACCGTTGACGCTGACGCGGGTGGCCGGCGGAGAGAAGGCGGTGGCGTTCTCGACCAGTTCAGCGAGCAGGTGGATCACGTCGCCGACCGCCCGCCCGAGCACGCCGGCCGGCTGCACGTCGACGATGTCCACCCGGTCGTACGCCTCGACCTCGGAGATCGCCCCCCGAACGAGGTCGACGACCGCGACGGGATTGCGCCAGCCCCGGCCGGGGGCGGCACCGGCCAGGATGACCAAGTCCTCGGCGTGCCGGCGCAGCCGGGTGGCGAGGTGGTCCACCTGGAACAGCTCGGCCAGCTCGTCGGGATCCTCGGTGTCCCGCTCCATCCGGTCGAGCAGGGCGAGCTGCCGGTGCACCAGGCTCTGGCTGCGCCGGGCGATGTTCAGGAAGACCTCGTTGAGCCCTCGCCGCAGGGTGACCTCGTCGACCGCCGCCCGGATCGCGGTGCGCTGCACCTCGTTGAACGCGCGGCCGACCTGGCCGATCTCGTCGTCGCCGTACTCCAGGGGCGGCGCCTCGCGGCCGACGTCCACCTGCTCGCCACGGCGCAGCCGGGTGACCACCTCCGGCAACCGCTGTTCGGCGAGTTCCAGGGCGGCGGTCCGTACGCCGCTGAGCCGGCGGGCCAGCGTGCGGCCGACCCGTACCGCAACCAGCACGGAGGCGACGACGGCGACCAGCCCGAGTACTCCGGCGACGGCGAGCCGGATGAGGATCCGGACGGCGGTCGGCACCGACCGGTCGGCCAGCCCGTCGGAGGCGTCCAGCTCGTACTCCCGCAGCTGCCGCTCGACCTCGTCGTAGCTGGCCTGCCAGCGGGCCGGGTCCACGGTGGGCACTGCCCGGGGATCCGCGGCGACCAGGTTGTCCTGCATCGCCCGCAGGCGCGCGAAGTCGGCCTGCTCGGTGAGGCGCTGGTAGGCGGCCCGCTCGGCGGAGGGCAGGTCGGCCACCGCGTCCTCGATGAGGAAGCGCTGGTTGCCGATGATCTGTACCAGCCGGGCGTGCTCCCCCTCGGCGAACCGTCCCGCGGTCACGACCCCGCTCAGCAGGGCGTCGGCCTGTGCCAGAAGTTCCCGGGACCGGCCGAGCGCGGTCAATGCGCTCGCCTCCCGGTTGAGGTCCGGCTCGGGCAGCGTCGCGGTGGCGGAGAACGCCTGGAACGCCGAGGCGATCATTCCGTTGTAGAGGCCGAAGGCGCCGGCTCGGTCCAGTTTCCGCTGGTCGATGAAGCCCCGACCGGCGGGGAGCGCGTCGAGGGCGGTGACCATTTGATCGATGCGCGCCTCCAGCGACGCGTCGGCGGCGTCCCGCAGTTCCTCGCCCGCGACCCGGCGGCGCAGCTCGGCGAGCGCCCGGTCGGTCCGCTCCCGCTGCTCGGCGAGGGCGGCCAGCGGCTCGGTGCCGGCCAGCTGCACGACGGTGAGTCGGCGCTCCCGTTGCAGCTCGGCCACGACCGCTTCGCCGGGTCGACCCAGGTCGTAGAGGAACGTGCGGGCGGCGAGCAGGTCGAGGGCCGGTCCGAAGGTGAGCGTGGTCGCGAAGATCCAGAGCGCCAGCAGGGCGGTCACCGGCACGACAACCAGCGCCGTCAGCTTCGAGCGGATCGGCCAGTCGCGCGTTCTCATCGGACCTCGCCCGGGCGGTATGGCAGGAGGAGCGCCGGCGACGGCCGGGCAGCGCTTTCGCCGGGCAGCCTCCCGGCGCCGGCGCCGGGCACCGGCACGGGCGCCTTGGGCAGGATACGTAATCAAGACGAGATGCACTACCGCCCGTTGCGGTCACCACAACGCTCCGATGTGGAGCCGGGCCTGGACGATCCACCGCCCCGGGGCGGCCGAAGGGCCCTCACCCAGGCGACGTCCTGGGAACTCGGTCCGGCGACCTTCTTGGAACGAGTCAAATTTCTGTCTCTACCCCCGGGCCCGCTCGCGCCGATCACCCGACGAGGATGAAACCGGACAAGCAGGGCGATGACGACGTACCGGCGTGCCGCGGCCGAACGGATCGCCCAGGAAAAGTGCGGCGGATCGGGATTGGCGATCAGTGAGCCGAGGGAATACCGGGTGACGAAGGAGGAGCCATGTCGCCCACGCAGATAATCGTCATCGTCATCGCCGTACTGGTGGTCGTGGCGGTGGCCGTCGCCGCCCGGTCACTGGCCCGCCGCCGCTCGCTGCGGATCGGCCCGGAGTACGACCGGATGGTCGCCGAACGGGACAGTCGCGCCGCCGCCGAGCGGGAACTGCGGGAGCGCGAACGCCGGCACTCGGAGCTGTCGCTCACCCCGCTCTCTCCGGATTCCCGGGCCCGGTACGCCGCCGCCTGGGAGGAACTCCAGGCCCGCTTCATCGACTCCCCGGCCGATACCGTCGGGGAGGCGGACGAACTGGTCACCCGGCTGATCGCCGAGCGCGGGTACCCCACAGGTGACTTCTCCAACCAGATCGCCCATCTCTCCGTCGAGCACGCTCGCACGCTGACCCACTACCGCGACGCGCACGAGATCCACCTGCGTAACACCCGGGGCGAGGCCGGTACCGAGGAGCTGCGGCAGGCCGTCGTGCACTACCGCGCGCTCTTCGCCGACCTGCTCGGCGAGGAGCCGGTGCGCCCCCGGCTACCGGAACAGCGCCGACCGGAGGAAGCGCACCCCGAGCCGCGTGAGCAGGAGGCCCAGCTGGAGCCGCGTGAGCCGCAGGAAGACCACCTGGAGCCGCGCGAGCCGGAGGGCAGGGACCCGGGCGGGCACCGGCTGGAGCAGTCCCACGACGCCACCAACCGTTGAGGAGGCACCGCGATGCGCCAGGACAAGCAGCAGGTGAGCAACGACCGCACCGAGGCCGTCCGGTCCACCCCGGTACCCGTGTCGCCCGACAGCGGCCGGACGGAGGTGCCGGAGGACGCGCTGGACGACCGGGGCACCTTCGACGACCCGTCGGTCGCCGGTGACGGCCACCGGACCGGGCGCACCGACGCCGACGACGACACCCGCGTCGCCCGCACCGCGGAACGAGACGCCGGTGAGGGCGGCTTCCACGAGCCGGGGCCGGTGCCGACCGCGTTCGGCGCCCCCACGGTGGCCGGCGCGGTCGCCGCGTCGGCGCTGGCCAGCCCACGGCCGGAGGACGAGCCGGACGCCCGGGAGGAGCAGACGGCCCGCCCGGGCGACGGTGCCGAGGAGGGCGACCGTGAGGGTCTGCGGGCCGATCCGACCGCCGAACTGCACCGCCGCGGCACCACTGTCACCGCTGCGGCCGCCGCGCCCGGAGCTGTCCGGACGGACCCGTCGGCGGCCGGAGTTGCGGGCCCGGCCACTGCCGGTCAACCCGGCACCCTCACCTCGGCGGGAACCGCCCGACCGGCTGGCTCCACCGTGGCGGCCGAGCCGGCGAGCCTCTTCGACTCGCTGACGGCCCAGGGGTTCCGCGACCGCTGGCGGGACGTCCAACTGCGCTTCGTGGACGACCCCCGGGCGGCGGCCGGCGACGCCGAGGCGCTCGTCGAGGAGGCCATCGAGGCACTCTCGGCGGCGCTGGCGGCGCAGAAGAGCACCCTCGGCGGCTGGCAGGAGGCCAGCTCCGCGGACACGGAGGAACTGCGGATGGCGGTCCGCCGGTACCGGGACTTCCTGGACCGCGTGCTCGGTCGCTGACCGGTCCCGCAGCGCGCCCCGGCCACCGGCCGGGGCGCGCTCGCGTCCCGGTCCGTCCAGAGTGGGCGATGGGTCGTCCGCCGCAGGCGTGGATCTCGGCGAGCTCGGGTACTAGGGCGCCCGCGAGACACGACTGGCGGACGAGAGGTGACGTGGATGGACGGCGGCGGACTTCGGCTCGACATGAATGCCCTGGACTACGTCCTGCTCGGGCTCTACTTCGTCACGGTGCTCGGTGTCGGCTTCGCCGCCCGCCGCGCGATCCGCACGAGCGTCGACTTCTTCCTCTCCGGCCGCTCGTTGCCCGCCTGGGTGACCGGCCTGGCCTTCGTCTCCGCCAACCTGGGGGCGCTGGAAATCATCGGAATGGCCGCGAACGGCGCCCAGTACGGTGTGATGACGGTCCACTACTACTGGATCGGCGCCGTGCCGGCGATGGTCTTCCTGGGCATCGTGATGATGCCCTTCTACTACGGCTCCAAGGTCCGCAGCGTGCCGGAGTACCTGCGGCTACGGTTCAACCGCCCGACCCACCTGCTGAACGCGATCAGCTTCGCGGTCGCCCAGGTGCTCATCGCCGGGGTGAACCTCTACGCGCTGGCGCTGGTCATGCAGGCGCTGCTCGGTTGGCCGCTCTGGGTGGCCATCATCGTGGGCGCGGCGATCGTGCTGGCGTACATCACCATCGGCGGCCTCTCCGGCGCGATCTACAACGAGGTGCTCCAGTTCTTCGTGATCCTGGCCGGTCTGATCCCGGTCACCGTGATCGGCCTGGTGAAGGTGGGCGGCGTCTCGGGGCTGATGGACGCGGTCCGCGACTCGAAGCTCGGCGAGGCGGGCCTGCACGCCTGGCAGGACACCGGCACGACGGCCAACCCACTCGGGGCGCACTGGCTCGGCATCGTCTTCGGCCTGGGCTTCGTGCTCTCGTTCGGCTACTGGACGACCAACTTCGCCGAGGTGCAGCGGGCCCTGTCGGCGAAGAACATGAGCGCGGCCCGGCGTACTCCGATCATCGCCGCGTACCCGAAGCTGCTCATCCCGGTCGTCACCGTCATCCCCGGCCTGATCGCCCTGGTGACCGTCAAGGGTCTGGGCGCGCCGAGCGGTGACCTCCAGTACAACAACGCGATCCCGCTGTTGATGCGGGACCTGCTCCCCAACGGCGTGCTGGGAGTGGCCGTCACCGGCCTGCTCGCCTCGTTCATGGCCGGCATGGCGGCCAACGTGAGCGGATTCAACACCGTGTTCACCTACGACATCTGGCAGGCGTACGTCCGTCGCGATCGGCCGGACGACTACTACCTGCGGATCGGCCGGTACGCCACGGTCGCGGCTGTGGTGATCGGCATCGGCACCGCGTTCATCGCCGCCGGCTTCAGCAACATCATGAACTACATCCAGGCGTTGTTCTCGCTGTTCAACGCCCCGCTGTTCGCCACCTTCATCATCGGCATGTTCTGGAAGCGGATGAGCGCGCTGGCCGGGTTCTGGTCGCTGCTGCTCGGCACGCTGGCGGCGCTCGCCACCTACCTGCTCTACAAGAGCGGCATGATCCACTTCAACTCCGATCTGGAGGAGAGCTTCTGGGGTGCCGGCATCGCGTTCGTCACGGTGGCCGTGGTCGCCGTGATCCTCACCCCGCTGACCGCACCGAAACGTGACGAGGATCTGCGCGGGCTGGTCTACGGCACCGGCGGCATCGACCTGAAGGCCGGCGTGCTGGCCGGGGATGCCGCCTGGTACCGCTCCCCGGTGCTGCTCGGCGTGATCGCGCTCGCGCTCGCCGTCGTCCTCTACATCCCGGTCTTCTAGGAAAGGTGTTCGCGAGATGGACAACCACAGCGAGCCGGCCCGCGATCCGCTGGTCGACGGGGCCGAAGCGGACGAGCGCCGCTCGGCCGCGGCGCGCCTGTTCGACATCCGCCGGGTGATCGGTGGCCTCTTCGCGGTGTACGGGATCGTCGTCACCCTGACGGGGGTCTTCGACAGCCAGGCCGAGATCGACAAGGCGCAGGGTGTTCGGATCAACCTCTGGGCCGGACTCGCGATGCTCGCGTTCGGCCTGCTCATGCTCTTCTGGCAGTGGGTCCGCCCCGCCGAGCCGCCCGCCACCGAGCCGGACCGGGCGATCGGTCAGCCGGACGACGCGGGGTCCGCCCACCCGGAAGGTTCCTGAGCCGGCGCGAACACCCCGCCGCACCCCAGGCATGACAGGCCACCCACGGGGTACGCGATCGGATCAGGAAACGTTCGGGAGGGGCCACGGGACAGGAGGGCAGCAGCATGAGCGATCGTGACCGCCAACCGCCGCTGGAGGAGAGCCCGGAGATGGCCGCGGCGGCGGACGACGACAGCACCGTCCCGCAGCTCCGGACGGGAGGCGGGGGCGACCGGGACAATCCGGCCTTCGCCCAGCCGGGCGACCCCACGGACCAGGGTGCGCCGACCGAAGATCTGATCGGTGATCCGTACGCGGCGGGCACCGGAGCCACCGGCACCGGCACCGGCGCGGGGGGAGACAACATCCGCACCGGGGTTGAACAGCCGTGGGATCCGGAGGACCTGGTGATGGCCCGGGGGCAGGACCTCACGCCGGAGAACCTCGAACGTGCCCGCCGGGACCTCGACGAGCTGGGCCAGGCCGCCGTGGAGCGCACCGTGCCCTGACCCGTCGGCCGCCCAGGCCCCCACCTGACCGTAGGACCGGTCGGGTGGGGGCCTCTTCGTGTGCCGTCCCCGCCCCCTGAGCTGATAGTCCGCCCCGAACTCCTCGTCGTGGTGACCTCGCATGCCGGACACGGCGCTAGCAAGGAGCCCTAGGGGGACTGGCAGGGCAGAAAGCCGCGTAACACTCGGTTAGGGCGTACACCCTATGTACGTAGGAACACGAATCTTTCCCTTGATAAGTCATGAAACGGTCTAACGTCGGTCTTAGCTCGGGCGCAGCCGAGTTCAGGACAACAGGGATGGAGTGACGCAGGTCATGGCTAAGAAGATGCTCGGGAAGGTCGTCGCGGGCGCCGCCCTCGGTGGGGCGTCCCTCCTCGTGTTCACCCCCGGGATCGCGCTCGCGGACGGGCACCACGACGGCAAGGACCGGGACGGCAAGGTCCTGGCCAAGCCCCACGTCGTGAAGGCCGGCGAAACGGTCAAGCTTCTCGAGATCTGCTCCGAGAAGCAGGAGCACGCCTTCGTGTGGTCGAAGGTCACCGGCAAGGTCGACCTCAAGCCCGTGAAGAAGGACGACCGCGGCGAGGACCGCGGCGACTGGGGCCGCGAGGACGACAAGGGCAAGGACGAGCACGGCAAGGACGAGCACGGCAAGGACGAGCACGGCAAGGACCAAAACGGCAAGGACGAGCACGGCAAGGACCAAAACGGCAAGGACGAGCACGGCAAGGACGAGCACGGCAAGGACCAAAACGGCAAGGACGAGCACGGCAAGGACGACAAGGGCCGCGAGGACTCGGGCCGTGAGCAGGAAGGCCGCTACGACAACGGCGGCGACTACGAGAACGGCCGTTCGGGCGGCCAGGGTGCCGGCGCCGCGGACTCCGCCGACGACCACAAGAAGGAAGAGGACCGCAAGAAGGAAGAGGACCGCAAGAAGGAGGAAGACCGCAAGAAGGAAGAGGACCGCAAGCACGAGGACAACAAGGACAAGGACTGGAACGGCTACGAAACCGGCCAGGACGCCGAGGGCCGTGGGGACTACGGCGACAACGGCGACAAGAAGGACCACGAGAACGGCGACAAGAAGGACCACGAGAACGGCTGGAACGGCGAGAAGTCGGGCGACTACGGCCGCGAGGACAGCCGCAAGGGCGAGGAGTCGCGCGACTACGGCCGCGAGGACAGCTGGGAGCACAAGCGTGACTTCGTCTACTACGGCGAGGCCAAGGTCGACAAGGACGCCAAGCCGGGCCACTACGAGCTGAAGGGCTCCTGCGGCGAGGGCAAGTTGATCGTCCTGCCGCGCGGCGGGGTCGACGGCGGTGACGGCGGCATGACCGGCGGCACCGACATGAACCTGGCCGCGGGTGGCGCCAGCCTCCTCGGCGCTGCCGCCCTGGGCGGGATCGTGCTGATGCGTCGTCGGCGGACCGATGAGTCGGTCGCCTGACGCGACGGCGACACGGGCCGGCGGCCGTCACGGGAAACCGTGGCGTGCCGCCGGCACCGCCGTTGTCGCCCTGCTCGCAGTGGTCGGCGCGGGCATGATCGGTGCCGCCCTGAAGACCACGCCCGCGCCCCGTCCGCCCCAGCCCCAGGCCCAGGCCCAGACCGCCCCCGAGTCCAGCCTGTTCGCCGAGGCGGACCAGCCGGCTGAGGGGGACCAGTCGGCGCAGGCAGGGGACGCGCCGCCGACCGGGCTTCCACGCGCCACGCCCACCACCATCGAGATCCCCCGGATCGGGGTGGACGCGAAGATCATGTCGCTCGGGACAAACCCCGACGGGACGGTCGAGGTGCCGCCACTGGACCAGGCCGAACTGGCGGGCTGGTACGAGCCGGGACCGAGCCCCGGCGAGGTCGGCAACGCCGTGATCGTCGGCCACGTGGACTCGGCCAAGATCGGCCCCGCGGTCTTCTTCGACCTGGGGGCCCTGCAACCCGGTGACACCGTCACGGTGAACCGGTCGGACGGCAAGCCGGCCACCTTCCGGGTCGACTCGGTCAAGTCGTACCCGAAGGACGAGTTCCCCACCGAGTTGGTCTACGGGCCGAGCGAGGAACCCGGCTTGCGGGTGGTCACCTGCGGTGGCCAGTTCGACGAGACGGCACGCAGCTACCTGAACAACGTGATCGTCTTTGCCAGCCTGATCACCTGAGAAGGCGGCGCGGTCCGGCGAGTCGGGATGTCCCGACCCGCCGGACCGCGTCCGGCATCGGTCAGGCCGCGGCGGAGGTCCGCACCAGGGTGCGGATCTGACGCAGCAGCACCGACAACGCGGCGAGATCCGCCCGGGACTCGTCGAACTCGCCCATCGCCCGCCGGGTCCGGTGGATCGAGGTCGAGTTCGACTTCTCCCACCGTTGGACCCGTTCCTGCGGCGACATGTCGTCGGGCGTGGAGTCGAGCACCTCCGCGGTGAGCGCGGCCAGCGCGGCGTACAGGTCGTAGCGCAGCGCCATCCGGGCGAGCGTCTGCCACCGGTCCTCGCGCGGCAGCAGGGAGATCTTCGACAGCAGCGCGTCGACCCGGAAGAGGTCGGAGAGCACGAAGTAGACCGGTGCCACCTCGCCGACGTCCCGTCCCCGGTTCGCCGCCGTCTCCACCACGTCCAGCAGGCCGAAGCTGTACATCAGCCGGGTCGCCTGCTCGGCGAGTTCGCGCGGCAGACCCCGCTCGGTCATCGAGTCGATGTGGGCCGTGATGGCCTCCCGCTCGCTGCCGTAGAAGAGGTCCTCGAGCCCGGGCAGCAGCCGGGCCACACCGTCGCGAAGCCGGCTGATCTCTGCCGGCACGTCGATCGGCGAGCGACGGTTGGTCACCAACCACCGGACCGCCCGATCGAGCAACCGGCGGGTGTCCAGGTAGACGCTGGTCTGCAGCTCCGGCGAGATCCTGTTGTCCAGGGCCTCGACCGCGTCCCACAGCTCACGCAGCCCGAACACCTCGCGGACCACCACGTACGCCCGGATCACGTCGGCCGGGGAGGCCGCCGTCTCCTCCATCACCCGGAACACGAACGAGATGCCGCCCCGGTTGATCGACTCGTTCACCAGCACCGTGGTGACGATCTCCCGGCGGAGCCGGTGCCGGGCCATCCGGTCGGCGAAACGCTCCCGCATCGGAGTCGGGAAGTAGTTGACCAGGACATCGGTCGTCCACTCCTCGTCGGCCAGCCCATCGGCCAGGATGTCCCGTTCAAGGACGATCTTGACGTACGCGAGCAGCACCGCGAACTCCGGCGCGGTCAGCCCGGACTCGACCCGGACCGCGAGTTCCTCGTCCGGCGGCAGCGCCTCGAGCGCCCGGTCGAGCCCGCCGGAGCGCTCCAGCTCGTTGATCATCCGTCGGTGCACCGGGAGCAGCGACGCGGCCTGCGCCTGAGCGTTGTTGATCGCCCGGGCCTGGTCGTAGTTGTCCCGCAGCACCAGCTCGCTGACCTCGTCGGTCATCCCGGCGAGCAGCTCGTCCCGCTCCGCCGTGGTGAGTTCACCGTCGGCGACCGCGGTGTTGAGCAGGATCTTGATGTTCACCTCGTGGTCGGAGGTGTCCACCCCGGCCGCGTTGTCGATGAAGTCGGTGTAGATGCGACCGCCGGTCAGGGCGTACTCGATCCGGCCGAGCTGGGTGAAGCCCAGGTTGCCACCCTCACCGACGACCCGGCAGCGCAGGCTCTTGCCGTCGACCCGGATCGCGTCGTTGGACTTGTCGCCCACCTCCGCGTCCGTCTGGCTGGACGCCTTGACGTAGGTGCCGATACCGCCGTTCCACAGCAGGTCCACCGGCGCGGTCAGGATCGCCTTCATGAGCTCCTGCGGCGAGATCTGGTCCACGTCGTCGTCCAGGCCGAGCCGGGCCCGGACCTGCGGCGAGACCGGGATGGACTTGGCAGTACGCGGGTAGATGCCGCCGCCGGCCGAGATCAGCTCCGGGTTGTAGTCCTCCCACGACGACCGGGGCATCTCGAACAGCCGCTTCCGCTCGGCGTACGAGGTGGCCGCGTCCGGATCGGGGTCGAGGATGATGTGCCGGTGGTCGAAGGCGGCCACCAACCGGATGTGCTCGGAGAGCAGCATCCCGTTACCGAACACGTCGCCCGACATGTCGCCGACGCCGACCACTGTGAAGTCCTCGGTCTGGGTGTCGTGCCCCAGCTCCCGGAAGTGCCGCTTGACGGACTCCCAGGCGCCACGGGCGGTGATGCCCATCTTCTTGTGGTCGTACCCGGCGGAGCCGCCGGAGGCGAACGCGTCGCCGAGCCAGAAGTTGTGCGCCGTGGAGACCTCGTTGGCGATGTCGGAGAAGGTGGCGGTGCCCTTGTCCGCCGCGACCACCATGTACGGGTCGTCGCCGTCGTGCCGGACGACGTCCTCCGGCGGCACGATCTGCCCGCCGACGATGTTGTCCGTCACGTCGAGCAGCCCGGAGACGAACTTCTTGTAGCAGGCGACCGCCTCGTCCCGGTCCCCCGGCTTCTGCTTGAGCACGAAGCCGCCCTTGGCACCGACCGGCACGATGACGGTGTTCTTCACCATCTGTGCCTTGACCAGGCCCAGCACCTCGGTACGGAAGTCCTCCCGCCGGTCCGACCAGCGCAGACCACCGCGGGCCACCGGCCCGAAGCGGAGGTGGACGCCCTCGAACCGGGGCGAGTACACGAAGATCTCGAACTTCGGCCGGGGCGCCGGCAGGTCCGGGATGGCCTGCGGGTCGAGCTTGAAGGCCACGTACAGCTTGGGCCGCCCGTCGGAGCGCCGCTGGTAGAAGCTGGTACGCAGGGTCGCCTGGATCAGCGTCAGGTACGAGCGCAGGATCCGGTCCTGGTCGAGGCTGGCGACCTCGTCCAGCGCCGTGCGGATGCTCTCCACCAGTTCGGCACTGTTCCGCTGCCGCTGCTCGGTGTCCGTGTCACCGGGCGCGAAGCGGGACTCGAAGAGCTGCACCAGCAGCTCGGCGATCCGCGGGTACGCGATGAACGTCTGCTCCATGTAGTCCTGCGAGAAGACCGTGCCGGCCTGCCGCAGGTACTTCGCGTAGGCCCGGAGCACCACCACCTGCCGCCAGGTCAACCCGGCGCGCAGCACCAGCTCGTTGAAGCGGTCGACCTCGGCCTCGCCCCGCCATGCCGCGGCGAAGGCGTTCTCCACGTGCGGGCGCACCTCGGCCAGTTCCTGGTGCGCCTCGGGCAGCTGCAGCCCGAAGTCGTACAGCCAGATCCGGCCGTCGATCCGGTCCACCTCGTACGGGTGCTCGTCGATCACGCGTACGCCGAGCGAGTGCAGCACCGGCAGCACGGCGGAGAGCATCATCGGCTCGCCGTACCGGTAGACCTTGAACCGTACGTCCATCGGCTCGTCCTGGTCCGCCCCGGTCGCCCGCGCGCCCAGCCGGGGGGCGGACTGCTTGCGGAACAGGTGCATCTCCAGCTGGCCGGGCTCCTCCAGCAGCTCCAGCTTGGCCAGGTCCTTCATCGCCTCGTACGGCGTGTGCCCGTCCTTGTAGCCCTCCGGGAACGCGTCGGCGTACCGGGCGAAGAGATGCTTGGCCTGCTCGTCGCCGAGCTTGCGTTCGAGCACCAGCCGGTAGTCGTCGTCCCAGAGCCGGGTCGCGTCGGCCAGCTCCTCGGCGAGCAGGTCGGCGTCGATGTCGCCGGGCGGGTTCGTCGGGTCGGTACGGACGATGAAGTGCACCCGGGCGAGCATCGACTCGGTGACCCGGGTGGTGTAGTCCACTCCGACACCGTTCAGCTCGCGCAGCAGGATGTCCTGCATGCGCAGCCGGTTCTGCGTGGTGAACCGGTCCCGCGGCAGGTAGATCAAGCACGAGATGAACCGTCCGTACGCGTCCTTGCGCAGGAACACCCGCAGCTGGCGACGCCCGGCCATGCGCAGGACACCGATCACCGCGTGGTAGAGGTCGTCGGTCTTGATCTGGAACAACTCGTCGCGCGGGTAGGTCTCCAGGATCTGGAGCAGGTCCTTGCCGGAGTGGCTGCGCCGGCTGAGGCCGGAGCGTTCCAGCACCTCGGCGACCTTGCGACGCACCACCGGCAGCTCGCGCACGCTGGTGCGGTACGCGGCGGTCGAGAACAGGCCCAGGAAGCGCCGCTCCCCGACGACCTCGCCCGCCTCGTCGAACACCTTGAAGCCGATGTAGTCCAGGTAGGCCGAGCGGTGCACGGTGGCCCGCGAGTTGGCCTTCGTGATGATCAGCAGGCGCTTCTCCAGCACCTTCTCGTGGGCCTCGGGCGTCATCGACGACAGCGCCCGCGCCTCCGGCGCGTCCTGCCGCAGGATGCCGAGCCCGGTGCCGAGCACCGCTTCCAGCGCCTGGCCACCCTGCGGGGTCTCGACCAACCGGTACTCGCGGTAGCCCAGGAACGTGAAGTGATCGTGGGCGAGCCAACGGAGCAACTCGACCGAGTCCGTGATGTCCTTCTCCGGCACCGGAGGGCGGTTGTCGCTGGTCCGGGCGGCGGCCAACTCGTCGGCGAGCGACAGGGCCCGCTGGCGCATCTTTGGCCAGTCCTCCACCGCCTCACGGACGTCGGTGAGGACCCGCTGCAACTCCCGGCGGATCCGGTCCCGCTCGGCGGCGTCGCGGACCGGATCTATCTCGATCCGCATCCAGCTTTCCACCAGGTCACCGGCGATCGCGTCGTCCGGTTCGACGTCCGCGGCCACCTCGGCCAGCCGGCCCAGCGGCTCCCGGCGCACCACCACCAGCGGGTGGACCAGCAGATGTACGTCGAGGTGGTGCGAGTTGAGCAGCGCCGTCACCGAGTCGACGAGGAAGGGCATGTCGTCGGCGACGATCTCGACAACGGTGTGGTGCTGCTCGGCGTCGGGCTCGTGGATGCGCAGCTTCAGCTCGCCGGGCACCCGCTGCTGCGCGAGGTCCCGGTGCGCGCGGGCCGCGTCGAGCATCTCCTCGGCGGTGAAGCCGATCAGCTCCTCGTCCGGGGCGAACCGCCAGAAACGGCTGACCAGGGTCGCCGCGTCCTGGTCGTCCCCGGCGAGCGCAACGGCCTGAGCCACCAGGCGCTCCGCGTTGGGTACAGGTTCGTCGAGCTCGGCGTCCTCCACGTCCTCGGCCAAGGCCTCCGTCGGCAGGCCGAGTTCGTAGATGGTGTCGATGCTCGACCCGGTCAACCCGGTGACGCCCGTGTCGAGCCGGCCGTAGCCGTCTCCGTCGGTCGCCGAATCGAAGCTGTCGTCGTTCCGGCCATTGTCGTTCGGCCGGAGGTCGGGTTCCGGTTTGATCGCCGGACGCCGGTCCATCGGTGCCACTCCCCTCGACGACCCACCGCATTGTGGGTCACTCTGCCGCCCAGCCTAGGCCCTGCCGGTCCACCCCTTCGCGGGCGGACCACGTGCCGGACGTCCGAATCGGGACTTTGTTCATTCGCCCCTGGCGGGTCCGAGGTTCGCCGCCTGCCGAGTACCCCGTCGCGCGATGTTCATCACACCGGCCCCGCGCCGTCTTTCACCGCGTCGCAGCTCACCCGGGCAGTGGGGACGCCGCTCGCGTACTACGGTGAGGCGACCCGACTGCGGAGGGCCCTGCTACATGCGTCTGTCGTACCCGCGCCATCCTGGCCGCACCCGCCTCAACCGCCATCTCGTCGCTCTCACCGCGGCCCTGCTCGCCGCCGGCACGCTCACCGCGTGCTCGGGCGAGGACGGCCCGGAGCGCACCGTGGAGGCGTTCCTGTCCGGCTGGCGCTCCGGCAACCTCCAGACGGTCGGCTTCGTCGACGCCACCGGCGCCAAGATGCCGGCGGACGAGGTGCTCAAGGAGCTCAAGGAGCTCTCCGGCGAGCTGGCGGCCACGCCGCCGACCTTGCGCCGGCAGGGCGACGTGAAGATCACCGCCGACACCGCCACCGCCGGGTTCCGGATCGAGTGGCCGCTGCCGGGTGACACCCGCTGGGCGTACGACCGCCAGGTGCGGCTGACCCAGGCCGACGACGGCCAGTGGCAGGTGATCTGGGAGCCGCAGGTCGTGCAGGAGCAGCTCACCAGGGGTGACCGGCTCGGGCTGCGACGGGACGCCGGACCGCGCGCCGGCGTGCTGGACGCCGCTGGTCGACCCATCGTGCAGCCGCGTCCGATCGTCCGGGTCGGTGTGCAGCCCAACCAGGTCAGCGACGTGCCGGGGCTCGTCGAGAAGCTCGACGCCGCGTTCCGGGCGATCCGGCCGGCGATCGTGCCGGCCGTCGACCTGTCGGACCTGCCCAAGCGCCTCGCGGAGGCCGACGGCGGCGCGTTCGTCGAGGTGGTGACGCTGCGGGACGAGGCGTACCGACAGATCAAGCCACGCATCTACGACCTGCCCGGCACGAAGTTCCAGTCCGACAAGCTGGACCTCGCGCCCACCCGGGAGTTCGCCCGGGCGCTGCTCGGCTCGGTGGATCCCGCGCAGGCCGACGACCTGACCGCCCACCCCGAGAAGTACCTGCGCGGCGACCTCGTCGGCCACGGCGGGTTGCAGGGCCGGTACGACGATCGGCTGCGTGGCCGGCCCGGCCTCGCGGTGATCATCAAGCGCCCGGGCGAGGACGGCACGCTGGTACCGACCGACACCGAGGTGTTCCACCGCGATCCGCAGCCGGGCCAGCCGTTGAAGACGACGCTCGACGTGGCCGTGCAGAACGCGGCCGACGACGCGCTGCGCGCGGAGAAGCACCGCTCCGCCCTGGTGGCCGTCCGCATCAGCGACGGCGCGGTGCTCGCGGCGGCGAACGGCCCGGGTCCGGCCGGGGAGAACCTCGCCTTCAACGCCCAGGTCCCGCCCGGCTCGACGTTCAAGATGGTCAGTGCCCTCGGCCTGCTGGACCGGGGGGCGGTCAAGCCGGACACGACGGTCGACTGCGACAAGACGTTCACCGTGGACGGCCGGTCGTTCAAGAACTCGGACAACTTCGCGTTGGGCGCGGTGCCCTTCCGCACCGACTTCGCAAAATCCTGCAACACCGCGTTCGCGGCCTTGGCGCCGAAGCTGGGCGGCGACGGCCTGGCCGTCGCCGGCCGTTCGCTCGGCCTGGAGGGGCAGTGGGATCTCGGCGTCGACGCGTTCACCGGCAAGGTGTCGGCGAACGGGTCTCCGGCCGAGCAGGCCGCCGCCGCCTTCGGCCAGGGCACCACGCTGGTCAGCCCACTCGCCATGGCAGCCGCCACCGCGGCTGTCGCGCGAGGCCATTTCGAGCAGCCGAAGTTGCTGCTGGACCCGGCCCCCGCCGAGCCGGCCGCCGCCGGGCAGCCGCTGAAGGCCGAGTCGGCGCAGGCCGTACGGGCCATGATGCGTGAAGTGGTCACCAGCGGCACCGGCAGCACGCTCAAGGACGTGCCGGGGCAGCCGGTGTACGGCAAGACCGGCACCGCCGAGTACGACAACAACCCGGCGCACACCCACGCCTGGTTCGTCGGCTGGCAGGGGGACGTTGCCGTCGCCGTCTTCGTCGAGAAGGGCGGTGCCAGTACCGCCTCCGCCGTGCCGATCGCCGAACGCTTCCTCCGCGCCCTACCGCGCTGACGACCCACCTCGGACCGGCCGATGTCGAGGCCGCCCGCCCGTGATCGACTCGGCTTCAGCGAAGTCGGGGTGTCCAGCCGGATGCCCCGACTTCGCGGTGAACCGAGTCGATCAACCGGCTGTGCAGATCAGGCGGAGTCGGCCGCCGACGCGGGCGGCCCGGGAACGGCCGGCACCGGGCCCCCGGACACCGGGTCGGCCGACACGGGCCCGGGCGACCTGCCCGCCGACGGGGACGTGCCCTGAGCGACCGAAGGCCTCGTCGCGTCGACCGCCGGCCTTCCGTTGCCCCGGCGCGGGGCGGGGGCCGGCGCGTCCGTCGGGCCGGGAAGCAACCGGGGCGGCACGGCTTCCGGAGAAGTCACCGGCGTGAGCCCGGCCACGACGGTGTTCACGATCTCGGCGGCGTACGCGCCGTCGGGGTCGTAGTCGGGATCGAAGACGGTCAGCTCCACGCCCAGGCAGTGCGGGGTGTCCACCAGACCGGCGAGCAGGATCTCCAGTTCCGCGAAGGCGATCCCGCCGGGATCGGGCGCGTCGACCGCCGGCATCACGGCGGGGTCGAGCACGTCCACGTCGATGTGCACCCAGTAGCCGGCACACTCGGCGAGCTGCTCGTGCGCCCACTGGGCGGTCCGCGCGGCGCCCTCGGCGCGCAGCGCCGGCACGGGCCGGGTCAGGATCCCGGCGGCCTGGAGGTCGAGACGGTACTCGTCCTGGGCGCGGATGCCCAGCACCACCACGTCGATGTCTCGGAAGTACGGCCGGCGCCCCTCGATGGCGGCCAGATCGGCCTGTCCCCGGCCGGTGACGAGAGCGAGGTCCTCGCCGGCCGCGGCGCCGACGTACGAGGCGTTTCCGGGGTGCCGGAAGTCCGAGTGACCGTCGACGAAGACCAGCCCGATCCGCCCGCCGACCGCCTCACCGAGGCGGTGCATGGCCAGCGCGGAGCCCAGCAGTACGGAGCAGTCGCCGCCCAGCACCAGGGGGAACTCACTGCGATCGATGATCGCGCCGATCCGGTCGGCGAGCGCCACCGAGTACGCGGAGATCTCCCGGGCGTGGCAGACGCCGTCACCGGGACGCCAGTCACCCGGGTCGTACCGGGGTGGGGTGAGGTGACCGGCGTCCCGCGCCCGCAGCCGGGCCAGCAGGCCCTGGTCGCGTAACGCGCCCGGCGCTTTCGCACAGCCCGGGACCGAGCTGGGCGTGGGCGGGCGCAGGCCCAGGTTCGTCGGTGCGTCGAGGACGGCGATCCGGCGCATCATGGGCTCCCGTCCTCGGCGGTCGGGCGGGCCGGCAGGTGTGCCGGCCCGCACTGGTCTGCTACGTGCTCGGAACCGTTTCGCTGCTCAGAACAGGGCGCTGGCCAGGGCCCGCCGGGCGGAGGCGACCGCCGGGTCGTCCGGACCAGCGATGGTGAAGAGGCCGATCAGGTGCTGGCGTACCTTCTCCCGATCGTCGCCGGCGGTGCGGCGGACCGTGTCCACCAGGCGCTTGTAGGCCTGCTCGGCCAGCCCGCTGAGCACCTCGATGTCGGCGGCGAGCAGCTGCGCGTCGACGTCGTCGGGGTTGGCCGCCGCGGCGAGCGCGCTCTGCGGGTCGGCGCCGGCAACCCGGCGGGCCAGGCCCACCTGGGCCAGGCCGGCCTCGGCGGCGGCGTCCGCCGGGGCGTCCGCCAGGATCTTGCGGTACGCCCGCTCGGCGGCGTCCAGGTCGCCGGCCATCAGGGCGTCGTCGGCCTCGTCGAGGCGTGGGTCGGCCGGCTCGGTGAGGGCCACGCCACCAGCCTTGAGCACCGCCTGGATCCACTGCTTCAGCTGTGCCTCCGGCACCACGCCGGAGAAGGCGTCGACCGGCTGACCGCCGACGACGGCGTAGACCATCGGGATGCCCTGCACCCGGAACATCTGGGCGAGGCGGGGGTTGGCGTCCACGTCGATCTTGGCGAGCACCCAGGCTCCGCCGCCCTCGACCGCGAGCCGTTCCAGCACCGGCGAGAGCTGCTTGCACGGCTCGCACCACTCGGCCCAGAAGTCGATCACCACGGGTGTGTTGAGCGAGCGCTCCAGCACCTCGGACTGGAATGTCGCCTCCGTGACGTCGATGACGGTGACGCCGCCGACGGCGCCACCGGGCGCGCCGGCAGGCGGACCGGCCTGGGCCGGCGTGGAGGTGGGGGCGGGGGCGCGGAGGGCGCTGAGGTCGACCGCGCCGCGAGTGAAGATCGACGAGGTGATCCGTGGGTCGCTCATGGTTATCTAGTTTGGCACGGCCGTCGCCGAACTCAGATCAACCGCGACGGCGACAGTTGCAGTTCTCACCCTGCTCATCCCACCCGTACGGCGTAGACCGCACCGCGCCGCGCGGACGCGCGGCGCGGTGCGGGTGAGAACGTGGTCCGCCGAAGGGTCAGAAGCGGGCGGGTTCGCGGTAGGTGCCCCACTCCGCCCGTAGGGCGTCGCAGATCTCGCCGAGCGTGGCCTCGGCCCGGACCGCGTCGAGCATGGCCGGGATCATGTTCTCCCCGGTCCGGCTGACCTCCACCATCCGGCTCACCGCGGCCTTCACGGCGGCGTCGTCCCGGGCCACCTTCCGCTCGGCCAGCACCCGGCGCTGCTCCAGCTCGACCTCGTGCGAGATGCGCAGGATCTCCAGGTCCTTGGCGACCGTGTTGGTGTGGCAGTTGACCCCGACGATCCGCTTCTCGCCCTTCTCCAGCGCCTGCTGGTAGACGAACGCGGCCTCGGCGATCTGGCTGGTGAACCAGCCGTCCTCGATGCCACGCAGGATGCCGGAGGTCATCGGACCGATCTGGTGCGGACCCTCACCGCCGAGCTGACGGATCCGGGCGAAGATCTCCTCCGCCTCGGCCTCGATCTTGTCGGTGAGCGCCTCGACGTACCAGGAGCCGCCGAGCGGGTCCGCCACGTTGGTCACCCCGGTCTCCTCCATCAGCACCTGCTGGGTACGCAGCGCGATCTCGGCGGACTCGTCGGTCGGCAGCGCGAGGGTCTCGTCCAGCGCGTTGGTGTGCAGCGAGTTCGTGCCGCCGAGCACGGCGGCGAGGGCCTCGACGGCGGTGCGTACCACGTTGTTCACCGGCTGCTGGGCGGTCAGCGACACCCCGGCCGTCTGAGTGTGGAAGCGCAGCCAGAGCGCCTTCTCGCTGGTGGCGCCGTACACGTCGCGCAGCCACCGGGCCCAGATCCGGCGGGCGGCCCGGAACTTGGCGATCTCCTCGAAGAAGTCCACGTGCGAATCGAAGAAGAAACTCAGCCCCGGGGCGAAGACGTTGACGTCCAGCCCACGGGAGAGCCCCAGCTCGACGTAGCCGAAGCCGTCGGCGAGCGTGTACGCCAACTCCTGCGCGGCGGTCGACCCGGCCTCGCGGATGTGGTAGCCGGAGACCGAGAGCGGCTTGTAGCGCGGAATCTCCCGGGCGCAGTACTCCATGAGGTCGCCGATCAGGCGCAGGTGCGGCTCCGGGTCGAAGAGCCACTCCTTCTGCGCGATGTACTCCTTGAAGATGTCGGTCTGCAGGGTGCCGTCCAGCGTGGACAGGTCGGCTCCCTGCCGCTCCGCGGCGACCAGGTACATGCAGAACACCGGCACGGCCGGGCCGGAGATGGTCATCGAGGTGGTGACGCCGGCCAGGTCGATGCCGTCGAAGAGCGTCTGCATGTCGGTGGCGGTGTCGATCGCCACGCCGCAGTGGCCGACCTCGCCGAGCGCCTGCGGGTCGTCCGAGTCGCGGCCCATCAGGGTCGGCATGTCGAAGGCGACCGAGAGGCCACCGCCACCGGCGCCGAGGATCATCTTGTAGCGCTCGTTGGTCTGCCGAGCGTTACCGAAGCCGGCGAACTGGCGGATGGTCCAGGTCCGCCCGCGGTAGCCGGTCGGGTAGAGCCCTCGGGTGTACGGGTACTCGCCCGGCCAGCCGATCCGCTCGAAGCCCGGGTGGTCGGCGCCCTCCGGCGGCCCGTAGACCGGGTCGACGGACATCCCGGAGAGGGTGGTGAAGTCGGCGTCCCGCTTGCGCGCGGCGTCGTACCGGGCCTGCCAGCGGGCCCGACCGGCGGCGATCTCGTCGGCGTTCATGCGCGGGGCTCCTCCTCGAGTCCTGGACTGCACATCGAGTGTAGAACCCCTGCCTGAACGATCGCTAAGGATAGTCGTACCGGCGGGTAACGTGGCCGGCCCGGCACGCCGGGACGCCGCAGGTCAGGCCGTCGGCGGCGCGGCCGGGTCGGTCAGGGCCACGTCGTCGACCCGGATGTTCACCTGGTCGACCCGCAGCCCGTACGCCTCGACCGCCTCGGTCACCTTCGCCCGGACCGCCTCGGTCACCTCGGGTACCGTCCGGCCGGCGTCGATCACGATGACCAGGTTGATCACCGCGCCGCCGTTCGTGACCTTCGCCGAGGCGCCCCGGGTGGCATCGCCGACCTTGTCGAGGCCGACCTTGTCGAGCACCGAGTTGAGCATCCGCTCCGCGTCCCCGCCCAGGTCGGCCACGCCGGGCACCGACCGGGCGGCGGCCACCGCGATCTTCTCCAACACGTCGTCGTCGACTGACGTCGTGCCGCCCGCCACCGCCTCCGGTGTCACCGTCTGCCCCTGCGTCGCGTCCTCAGCCATGATCTCCCCAAATCTCGCCCCGCCCCACGTGGCCCGTGGGGCGGTGCGAGCGTACTAGGCAGAGGAGGTCCGTAGTGGACGTCAGGTGCCGAGCTGCGCCAGCAACTCGTCGGCGGCCGCGTACGGGTCGATCGCCCCCTCGGCGACCTTCGCGGCGAGCGACGGCAGCTCCGTACCGTCGCGCAGCGAGCCGATCCGGTCGCGGAGCACGCCGAGCGCGATCGCCTCGACCTCGGCGGCGGCCCGCGCCTCCTGCCGGCGGCGCAGCTCGCCGTGCTCGACCAGCCAGTTCCGGTGCTTGTCGATGGCGGCGGCGATGTCGTCGATCCCCTCGCCCCGCGCGGCGATCGCGCGCGTCACCTGCGGCCGCCAGTGCCCCGCGGCGCGCTCGCCGAGCGCGATCATGCCCTGGATGTCGCGGTACGTCGCGTCGGCGCCGTCCCGGTCGGCCTTGTTCACCACGAAGACGTCGGCGATCTCCAGGATGCCGGCCTTCACCGCCTGGATCGCGTCACCCATACCGGGGGCGAGCAGCACCAGCGTGGTGTCGGCCAGCGAGGCGACCTCCACCTCGGCCTGCCCGACACCGACCGTCTCCACCAGCACCACGTCGCAGCCCGCGCCCTCCAGCACCCGCACCGCCTGCGGGGTGGCCGCGGCCAGCCCGCCCAGGTGACCACGGCTGGACATCGAGCGGATGTAGACACCGGGATCGGTGGCGTGGTCCTGCATCCGGACCCGGTCACCCAGGATCGCCCCACCGGTGAACGGGCTGGACGGGTCGACCGCCAGTACGCCGACCCGGTGCCCCCGCGCGCGCAGCGCCCGCACCAACTCGTTGGTGGTCGTGGACTTGCCCACGCCGGGCGACCCGGTCAGCCCCACCACCTGGGCCTGGCCGGCGTACGGGGCGAGCGCCGCCGCGACGTCGCGCAGCAGGTCGTCGCCGTTCTCCACCAGCGTGATCAGGCGAGCCACCGCGCGGTGGTCACCCGCGCGGGCCCGCTCGACCAGCATGGGCACGTCCCGGCTGCGGCGCACCGAAGCGGTGGCCGCGACCGGGGCGTTCTCGATGGTTCCGCTCACGGGGCTACTTTCGTTCGGCGAGCGCGGGCCCGCGGACCCGACCGCTCATCTTGCTCACTGACCGCTCTCGCCTCGGGCCGGGACGTGGATGATCAGCGCGTCGCCCTGCCCACCGCCGCCGCAGAGTGCCGCCGCGCCGGTGCCACCGCCACGCCGCCGCAGCTCCAGTGCGAGGGTGAGGACCAGGCGGGCGCCGGACATGCCGATCGGGTGGCCGAGCGCGATGGCGCCGCCGTTGACGTTGACCTTCGCCGGGCTGATCCCGAGGTCGCGGACGGACTGGACGCCGACCTGGGCGAAGGCCTCGTTGATCTCGATGAGGTCGAGGTCGGCGACGGTCAGCCCGGCCTTGCGCAGCGCGTGGCGGATCGCGTTCGACGGCTGGGAGTGCAGGGAGTTGTCCGGGCCGGCGACGTTGCCGTGCGCGCCGACCTCCGCGATCCAGGTCAGCCCCAGCTCCTTCGCCTTGGCCTTGCTCATCACGATCACCGCGGCCGCGCCGTCGGAGATCGGCGAGGAACTGCCGGCGGTGATGGTGCCGTCCTTGGCGAAGGCGGGGCGCAGCTTCGCCAGCGACTCGACCGTGGTGTCCGGGCGGATGCCCTCGTCCTCGCTGATCACCACCGGGTCACCCTTGCGCTGCGGGATCACCACCGGGGTGATCTCGTCGGAGAAGTGCCCGTTCTTCTGCGCGGCGGCGGCCTTCTGGTGGCTCGCTGCGGCGAAGGCGTCCTGCTCCTCGCGGGTGATGCCGAGCTTGACGCCGAGCCGCTCGGTGGACTCCCCCATGGAGCAGCAGTCCCAGGCGTCGCTGAGGCCGTCGTGCGCCATGTGGTCCTTGATCACCACGTCGCCGTACTTGTAGCCGACCCGCTGACCCATCAGCAGGTGCGGAGCGTTCGTCATCGACTCCATGCCGCCGGCGACGACGATGTCGAACTCGCCGGCCCGGATGAGCTGGTCGGCCAGGGCGATCGCGTCCAGACCGGAGAGGCAGACCTTGTTGATGGTCAGCGCCGGCACGGACATCGGGATACCCGCCTCGACCGCCGCCTGCCGGGCCGGGATCTGACCGGCGCCGGCCTGGAGCACCTGCCCCATGATCACGTACTGCACCTGGTCGGGGCTGACGCCGCCCCGCTCCAGGGCCGCCTTGATGGCGATCCCGCCGAGCTTCGTGGCCGGGAGGTCCTTGAGGTTGCCCAGCAGGCGCCCCATCGGGGTCCGCGCGCCGCTGACGATCACCGAAGCCATACCTGCCTCCGAGGGGGGGTGCCGACCTGTACGCCTTAACGATTGTTCGGCCAGACTAGCGTCATGGCAGAGAACTCCCCCGTCGAGCCCGCTGCGGACTACGTCACAGACATCGGGCTACGGCGGATCGATCACGTCGGCATCGCCGTCGCCGACCTGGACACCGCGATCGACTTCTACCAGCGGACGTTCGGGATGCGTTGCGTGCACACCGAGACCAACGCCGAGCAGGGCGTACGAGAGGCGATGCTGGCCGTCGGCCCCGACGTCGAGGGGGGCTGCGTGCAGCTGCTCGCCCCGCTCACGCCGGAGTCCACCATCGCGAAGTTCCTCGATCGCAACGGTCCCGGAGTGCAGCAGGTGGCGTACACCGTCGCGGACATCGACGCGGCCTGCGCGGCGCTGCGGGAGCGGGGTATGCGCCTGCTCTACGACGAACCGCGGCGGGGCACCGCGAACTCCCGCATCAACTTCGTCCACCCGAAGGATGCCGGCGGCGTCCTGGTGGAACTGGTCGAGCCCGCCGCCACGCACTGAGGAACGCACCGGGACCCGCGTCGATCATGAGGTTCGCGGGCGGGACAGCGGCGTGTCGCGCCGCGAACCTCATGACCGACCAGCCTGCGGCGGGCCGGCGCGGGGCCACGGGGCGAGGTCCGGGCGTGCGCTGGTGCGCGGTGCGACGCTCTCCCGGGCACCTTCACGCATCGGTGGATGCAATTGTTCACATGGGACTTCCCGACCTAACTACCGTTCAGTAACGTCCGCCCCCAACAGGAGCGCGACCGGTCGACGATGTGTCGGACGCCGACATGGTGGCCGATCGCACCGATGCCGACGATGGCAGCACCCAGTCCCGCGCGTGCGGGTGCGGACGAACGGGAGGTCACCGTGCAGGACATCCTCGAAGCGATCATGGCCGCTGAGGGCTCCGACCAGCCGCAGCGGGAACTCGCCGGGATCGCCGGCCTGCCGGTGCCGGAGAGCTACCGGGGCGTCGTGGTGCGCGCAGCCGAGACCCGGATGTTCGACGGGATGGCGAGCCGCGACAAGGACCCGCGCAAGGCGCTGCACGTCCAGGAGGTGCCGACGCCCGAGCTCGGCCCGGGTGAGGCGCTGGTGGCGGTGATGGCCAGCGCCATCAACTACAACACGGTCTGGACGAGCATCTTCGAGCCGCTGCCCACCTTCACGTTCCTCCGGCGCTACGGCCGGGTCTCCGAGCTGACCCGCCGGCACGACCTGCCGTACCACGTGGTCGGTTCGGACGCGGCCGGCGTGGTGCTGCGCACCGGTCCCGGGGTGACCCGGTGGCGGCCCGGCGACGAGGTCGTGGCGCACTGCCTCTCCGTGGAGCTGGAGGACTCGGCCGGCCACGACGACACCATGCTCGACCCGCAGCAGCGGATCTGGGGATTCGAGACCAACTTCGGCGGCCTCGCCGAACTGGCCGTGGTCAAGGCCAACCAGCTGATGCCGAAGCCGCGGCACCTGAGCTGGGAGGAGGCGGCCAGCCCCGGGCTGGTCAACTCGACCGCGTACCGGCAGCTCGTCTCGCACCACGGCGCCGACATGAAGCAGGGCGACGTGGTGCTGATCTGGGGCGCGTCCGGCGGCCTCGGCGGGTACGCCACCCAGCTGGCGCTCAACGGTGGCGCGATCCCGGTCTGCGTCGTCTCCTCGCCGGAGAAGGCCGAGCTGTGCCGCAGCATGGGCGCGGAGCTGGTCATCAACCGGGCCGCGGAGGGCTTCCGCTTCTGGAAGGACGACAAGACCCAGGATCCGGACGAGTGGCGGCGGTTCGGCGAACGGATCCGTGAGCTGACCGGCGGCGAGGACCCGGACATCGTCTTCGAGCACCCGGGGCGGGAGACGTTCGGCGCGAGCGTCTTCGTGGCCCGGCGCGGCGGGACGATCGTCACCTGCGCGTCCACGAGCGGCTTCCAGCACCAGTACGACAACCGCTACCTGTGGATGCACCTCAAGCGCATCGTCGGCAGCCACTTCGCCAACTACCACGAGGCGTGGCAGGCCAACCGCCTGGTCGCGCTCGGCAAGGTGCACCCGACGGTGTCGCGTACCTACCCGCTGGAGCAGACCGGCCAGGCCGCGTACGAGGTGCACCGCAACGCCCACCAGGGCAAGGTCGGTGTCCGCTGCCTCGCGCCGCGCGACGGGCTCGGTGTCCGCGACCCGCAGCTGCGTGCCCGGCACGAACAGGCGATCAACCGGTTCCGCGGTCACTGACCGCACTCCGGCGCTCCCCCGCCCGCTCCGGCCACCGCTGCGGCGGGACGGGGGCGGTCGTCCGCACGGCCACGCGCCGGGGCGCCGACTCCTCCACCATTGCGGGCGCCGCCGCCTTTCCCGTGGGTCGTCGGTGCCCCATTCGCGCACTCACGCGGGGTACGCACAAAGGGCCGGGCCGGCACCGTCGTGAGCGCTTTTCCACGTACTGGTGCGGCACCGTCCGACCCACCCCGGACCTGCCAAGATCGCCGCCCGGCCTGCTCCCGTGACGCCCGGAAGTTGACCATGTAAAGAGGACTCGAAAGGTTCGTACCGCTCTTGCGGAGCACCCTGGGGCGTCTGCCAGTATGTCCCAATGCCCCAGCAGCAATCCTCCCCTCTCGCGTTCTTCGATAACGCGAACTCACAGCCAGATTTCACGGTTGGCCTGCGCGGATACAACACCCACCAGGTTGACGACTTCATCGGCCGGATGACCGCCGCGCTCACCCAGTCCGAGCAGGCCCGCGCCGAGGCCGAGCAGCGGATGAACGACGCCCAGCGCCGGCTCCGCCAGGCCGACCAGCGCGTGGCCGCGCTGGAGCAGAAGGTCGCGGACACCAGCAAGCAGCTCGAGGAGAACAGCCGGCCGACGCTCTCCGGCCTGGGCACCCGCGTCGAGCAGATCCTCCGGCTGGCGGAGGAGCAGGCCAACGACCACCGCAACGAGGCCAAGCGCGAGTCGGAGGGGATCCTCTCCGCCGCCCGCCTCGAGGCCCGTGAGATCACCGACAAGGCCCGCGCCGAGGCGGCCGCGATGAAGGCCACCGCCGAGCGCGAGGCCGGCAACCTGCGCACCGCCGCCGAGCGGGAGGCCGCCGAGGTCCGCGTCCAGGCCCGCCGCGAGGCCGACACGCTGCGCGCCGACGCCGACCGCGAGACCAAGCAGCTGCGCACGGTGACCGCGCACGAGGTGGCCGAGCTGAAGTCCACCGTCGAGCGGGAGGTGGCCACCCTCCGGGCCACCGCCGAGCGGGAGATCACCCAGCAGCGGGCCAAGGCTGCCCGGGAGGCAGAGGAGAAGCGCGCCGAGGCGACGAAGCTGCTCACCGACGCGCGCGACAAGCGCGACAAGGACCTCCAGGCCCTGGAGCTCCAGCTCGCCGAGCGCCGGGAGAAGGCCGAACGCGAGGAGTCCGAGCGGCACGCCGCGCAGGTCGCGCAGACCCAGAAGCTGGTCAGCGAGGCCGAGCAGCGGGCCCGGGCCGCGCAGGAGCGGGCGAAGGAGATCGAGCAGCGGGCGGAGGCCCGCCGTGTCGAGTCGGAGCGCACGGCGAACGAGACGGTCGACAAGGCCAAGGCGCTGGCCGACAAGACCCTGAACGAGGCGAAGGCGGAGTCGCAGCGGCTGCTCAGCGAGGCGCGGACGGAAGCCGAGCTGACCACGCAGGCGGCTCGCCGGGAAGTCGAGGACCTCACCCGGCAGAAGGACGCGGTCACGTCGCAGCTGGGTCAGATGCTCTCCGGTCTCGCCGGCATCGTGCCGGGAGTGCCGAACGGGCAGGCCGCCGCGGCGGCCGCCACGCCGGAGGCCGACAAGGCCAACGGCGACAAGGTGGCCGCGGAGTCGGCCGGCTGACACACCGCAAGCTCGGGGCATGACGCGGCGCGGGAGGCACCGGACGACCGGTGCCACCCGCGCCGCATGCTTTCCACCACTCGGTGTCATCTACCCGTACGACACGAGTGAAGTAGGGCCGACAGGGCGTCCGTATCGCCCCAGCAGGGCCCGATGCGTGTGAGGATGAGGGCATGTCGCACGGCGAGGAACTGTTCGCTCTCGGCGGGGACGTGGCCACGGAGCCCAGCTTCGAGACCGCTCTGCGGGGGTACGAGAAGAAGCAGGTCGACCGATACGTCGCGCGGGCGGAGCATGAGATCACAGCTCTCGCGGCCGAACGCGAGCAGGCGTACACCCAGATCCACAAGCTCGCCGGTCAGGTCGAGGTGCTCCAGCGGGACCTCGCGCAGGTGCGCAAGCAGGTAGGTGTGGTGGACCGGGCCTCGTTCCGGCACCTCGGCCCCCGTGTCGAGCACATCCTCACCCTCGCCGAGGAGCAGGCGGAGGAGATCCTCCGTGTCGCCAACGATGAGATCGACTCCCGCCGGGCCGCCGCCGAGCACATCATCGAGGACGCCCGGGCGCAGGCCGAGAAGGCGTTGAAGGACTTCGAGATCGCCCTCGCCGCGCGGCGTGCGGAGGAGGAGCGGCAGGCCAACGCCCGCAAGGCCGAGTCGGAGACCGCGCTGCGGACCGCCAAGGAGGAATCCGCGAAGCTGCGCCGGAACGCGCAGGACGAGCTGGCCAGGGCGCAGCAGGAGGCGAGCCAGCTGCGGGAGGCGGCCAAGGAGATTCACACCCGGGCCCAGCAGGAGTCCACCAAGCTGCGCGAGACCGCTCGGACGACGCTGGCCAAGGCGCAGCAGGAGGCCACCGAACTGCGGGACGCCGCCAAGGAGGTGCACGCCAAGGCGCAGCAGGAGGCGAAGCGCCTCGTCGACCAGGCGACCGAGGCCGGGCGCGCCACCCATGCCAAGGCGCAGCGGGAGGCCAAGCAGATCATCGACGACGCCGCCATGGCGGGCCGGGCCACCCGGGCCAAGGCCCAGCAGGAGGCCGAGCGGATAACCACGCAGGCGTCGGAGGCGGCCAAGCGCGGCCGCGCCGAGACCGAGGCGTACGTGCAGCGGATGCGCACCGAGACCGAGGCGTACGTGCAGCAGTCCCGGGCGCAGACCCAGCAGGAGCTGGGCGCCTGGCGGGCCGGTGTGGAGAAGGAGGTCAGCTCCCGACGGGAGACCGCGGACCGCGAGCTGGCCCAGCGCCGGGCCGCCGCCGAGCAGGAGTTCGCCAAGCGTCGCGACGAGCTGGAGAAGCAGCACAAGTCTCGCCAGCAGGAGCTGGAGACGACCTTCACCCGCCGCCAGCAGGAGCTGGAGACGACCCTCAGCCGCCGCCAGCAGGAACTCGAGACCGAGTTCACCGCCCGGCGCGACCAGTTGGAGGCCGAGTACACGGCCCGTAAGAACGAGATCGAGCAGGGTGCCGACCGCGTCCGGCAGGCCGCCGAACGCGACGCCGCCACCTTGCGTCAGCAGGCGGAGGAGCAGGCCACCGAGCTGCTGCGCCGAGCCGAGGCCGACGCGAGCGACAAGCGCCGCAAGGCCGACGAGCACGTCGCGATGTCCCGGCGGCAGTTCGAGGAGTACGCGGCGACGACGCAGCAGGCCCTGGCCACCACCCAGCAGCACCTCGCGGCGACGCAGCAGGAGGTCGCGTCCGGTCGGCAGCAGCTCGCCCAGGTGATGCTGGAGATCGCGCAGGCCCAGCAACAGCTCGCGGATCTGCGCCAGGAGACCTGGAACTCCCGGCAGGAGTCCGACGAGCTCCAGCGACAGCTGGCCGAGCTGCGGGGGAAGGTGCCCGCGACGCCGACTGGTTCCGACGGGCCGACCTCGCCTCCGCCTGCGGGTGCGGCCGGAAACACGCCGGCCGCGGGGCCGGCCGTGGCGGCCCGGCCGGTCGACGCCGGGCGGGGTGCGGGCAACGACCCGACGGCGAAGCCGGCGGGTACGTCCCGCACGGGCGGCGCCAAGAGCGAGCCGGTCGCCGGCAAGGCTCAGCCGGACAGCAAGGCGCAGCCGGTCACCAGCAAGGCGCAGCCGGTCACCAGCACCGCACAGCCCGCCGATGCCACGGCACGGCCCGCCACCGCGGGTGCGGTCCCCGGCAAGGGGGCGGGTGGCGCGCAGGGCGGGACAGCGGCCGGGGCCGACAGCGCCGCCGGGGCGGGCGCGGCGACCGGGACCAAGCCGGAGCCGGAGCCGGCAACCGAAGAGGGTGAACCGCAGGCTGCCGGTCAGCCGAAGGCTCGCCCGGTGGCCGAGCCGGTCACGACGGTCGACGACGGGGCCGCCGGCGCGGCCGTGGACGGTGAGCCGACGGTCGCCGCGGTACCGGGCGAGGGTGGCCGGGGCGCCACCCCCACGAAGATCACCAGCACCGGTGAGAACGGCAAGCGCCCCAGCAAGCCGACCACCGACGAGCGGGCGGCCAAACCCAACACGGTGTCCGTCGAGAAGGAGTGACCCAGGCCCCGGTCGCCGGACGGCGGACGGCGGACGGCGGACGGGCACACAGCTACGGACGCAGCACGCCCACCGGGCGCCACTGCCGCACGAGCGTGATGCCTCTGGGTCATTTTCATGCCTCTGAGTCATCACGCTCGCACACGTCGACGTAGGCCAATCGCCGAGCCGGTGGAGCCGGGTGGCAGGCGTCGGGACGGCAGGACCGACTGATGCGGGCCGCGACGGGCCAGTAGTCTCCGGGCAGAGCCGGTGTCGGGAGTGCACCGGTTGCGCGGATGAGGCGACTCAGTCGCCGAGCCTGACCGGAGGACTGGTGACGCAGGACGGGCCGAGGGCCGACGGGCCGGACCCGGAACGGGCCGAGGCGGAGCAGCCGGCCCCGGAACGTGGCCGGGGACGGCGTACCCCCGCACCCCAGGGCGCGAAGCCGCCGCGCCCCGACGCCACGGCGGTGGGCGAGGGACCGGACGACCCGACGGAGCCGGCACCGGCCACCGGCTCGGGGCGCTTCGGGCCGCGCGGCCGTCCGCTGCGACGCAGCAGCTTCCTGGTCGGCTTCACCGGGGGGCTCGGCGCGCTGGCCGCGTACGCCCTCTATCTCGGTCTGCGCAACGCCCTCGGCATCCTGGTCCTGGTGGTGATCTCGCTCTTCCTCGCGATCGGTCTCCACCCGGCAGTGGCCCGGCTGCGCCGCTGGGGCCTGCCGCACGGGCTCTCCGTGGCGCTGGTCGCGTCCGCCGTGCTGCTGCTGCTCTGCGGCGGGGTGTTCGCGCTCGTGCCGCCCATCATCACCCAGTCCGGGCAGTTCATCGAGCAGCTACCGAACTACATCGAGCAGTTGCGCCGCAGCGAGACCGTCAACGAACTGGTCGAGCGGTACGACCTCGTGCAGAAGGTGCAGGGCGCGTTGAACGCGGACACCGTGGGGCGCGCCCTGGGCGGCGTGCTCGGCGGCGCCCAACTGATCTTCGGCACCATCTTCCGCGCCCTGACCGTACTGGTGCTGACCATCTACTTCCTGGCGTACTTCAACCGGTTGCGGGCGCTCGGCTACTCCCTGGTGCCCGCCTCCCGGCGGGAGCGGGTGCAGCTCATCGGCGACGAGATCCTCACCCGGGTCGGCGCGTACATGGTGGGCGCGCTCTGCATCGCGGTGCTCGCCGGCCTGAGCACGTTCGTCTTCGCCCTGATCGTCGGGCTGGCGTACCCGATGGCACTGGCCGTGGTGGTCGCGGTGACCGACCTGATCCCGCAGATCGGGGCGACCCTCGGCGCGGTGATCGTGACCCTGGTCGGCTTCGCCACCGACCTCTCCGCGGGCATCGCCTGCGTGGTCTTCTTCCTCGTGTACCAGCAGGTGGAGAACTACCTCATCTACCCGAAGGTGATGCGCCGTTCGGTGCACGTCAACGAGGTGGCCGCCCTGCTCGCCGCGCTGCTCGGCGTCGGGCTGATCGGTGTGGTGGGCGCGGTGATCGCCATCCCGACGGTGGCCGCCATCCAGATCATCCTGCGCGAGGTGGTGCTGCCCCGGCAGCAGTCACGCTGACGCCCACTCAGCGCCGCCCACGGCGGCCGGACGCCGGCGTGCCGCCGACTCGACCGCTCAGCCCGCGTGCGCCTGCGGCGGGCCCGGCACCGGCCGATCGGCGAAGGAGGCCACCGTCCGGTCGGCGTACGCGCTGACGTCGCCGGTCTCCATCGGGCCGTCCCAGGTGGTGGGCAGCGGCACGACGGCGGCCGGGTTGACCCGGTGGACCACCTCGTCGAGTACCCGCTCCGCGTCGCCGACCCAGAGATGCTTCGCCCCCGGCACCCCGACCACCTCGGCCTGCGGCACCGCCGCGAACCGCTTCCGCGCCTCCTCCGGACGCAGGTAGTCGTCGAACTCGGGCACCAGCGCCGTCACCGGCCGACCGGACTGCGCCCACTGGGCCAGGTCCTCCGGCTTGGAGTAACGCAGCGGCGGGGAGAGCAGGATCGCGCCGGCGACGGCGGGGTCACAGCCGTACTTCAGGATCAGGTCGGTGCCGAACGACCAACCCAGCAGCCAGATGCCGGGCAGCTCGTTGAACTCGGCGTACTCGATCGCGGCGGCCACGTCGTAGCGTTCGCCGACCGCGTTGTCGAACGCCCCCTCGCTGGTGCCACGGAGGCTGCTGGTGCCCCTGGTGTTGAACCGCAGCACCGCGACGTCGGCCAGGGCCGGCAGCCGCCAGGCGGCCTTGCGGAAGACGTGGCTGTCCATCATCCCGCCGTGCGTCGGCAGCGGATGCAGGCAGACCAGCGTCGCCACCGGCTCCCGGTCCAGCGGGCGAGCCAGCTCGCCGACCAGGCGCAGCCCGTCGGCGGTGTGCAGCTCGATGTCCTCCCGCTGTGCGGGCAGGACGGACGACGCGCGGATCGGTTTGCTCACCGGTCAAGTTTGGCGCTAAGGCGTCGGCGTCGCCCGCCCGGGGAGGAAACAGCGTGACCCAGATCGCTCAGCCGTAGCGGGGGGCGCTGCGGCCGCGCTGGATCACCGGGCCGCGCCGATCCCGCGCGCTCCAGCAGCCGCGGTGCCAGTGACGGCGGTCGCTCAGGTCGCCCCGGCCGTCCGCCGGCCAGGCGACCAGGTGCGGCACCCCGGGGCGGATCTCCTGATCACACCCGGGACAACGGTACGTCTTGACCGAGGAGCCCCCACTGATCCCGCGTACCTGCCACTCGCCGTCGCGCCACTGCTGCACCGAACCGATGCCCTGACGCGCCCGCTCGACGTCCAGGTCCTGGGTCTCGTCCCGGCGGGGACGGTTACGACGGGGACTCACGTCATCAAGCGTACGGCCGGCCCGCTGGCTCCCGAGTTCAGCGGTGTGTGTGGTCGCGGAATCCCCGGCCGGTCTTACGGCCGAGGTAGCCCGCGGTGACCAGGTGCTCCAGCAGCGGCGCGGGAGCGAAGCCCGGCTCCCGCAGCTCCAGGTAGAGCTCCCGCTGGATGGCCAGCGCGACGTCCAGCCCCACCACGTCGAGCAGCTCGAACGGGCCCATCGGGTAGCCGCAGCCGAGCTTCATGGCGTGGTCGATGTCGTCCGCGGTCGAGTAGCTCGCCTCCAGCATCTTCACCGCGTCGTTGAGGTACGGGAAGAGCAGCGCATTGACGACGAACCCGGAGCGGTCGCCACAGACGACCGAGGTCTTGCCGAGCGCGGCGCAGACCGCGCGGGCCGTGGCCACGGTCTCCGGCGAGGTGCGGATGGTGCGTACCACCTCGACCAGCTGCATGATCGGGGCTGGGTTGAAGAAGTGCAGCCCGACCACGTCCGCCGGCCGCTGGGTGGCCATCGCCATCTCGATCACCGGCAGCGAGGAGGTGGTGGTGGCGAGAACGACGCCCGGCTTGCAGATCTCGTCGAGGCTGGCGAAGAGCGCCTTCTTCACGCTCAGCTCCTCGACGACCGCCTCGACCACCAGGTCGACGTCGGCGAGGTGGTCGAGCGTGGCCGACCAGGTGATCCGGCCGAGCGCAGCGTCCCGCTCGTCCTCGCTGAGCTTGCCGCGTACGACGCCCTTGTTGAGCGAGGTCTTCACCGCCTCGCAGACCGTGGCGGACTTCTCCGCGCCCCGGGTCACGGAGACGACCTCGTAGCCGGCCTTGGCCAAGACCTCGATGATGCCGGTGGCCATCGTGCCGGAGCCGACGACGCCTACCTTCGCGGTCGCCCGGGCCCCCTCGGCGAGCGCGGCCCGGTCGGCCACGGGCGTCGCCTCGTCCGGTACGACCACCGGCGAGCCCGGCCGCTCGTAGGTGTAGAAGCCGCGGCCGGACTTGCGCCCCAGCAGACCCGCCGTGACCATCTGCTTGATCAGCGGCACCGGCGCGTGCCGACGGTCCCGCCCACCCCGCCGGTACATGGTGTCGAGGATCTCGTACGCGGTGTCCACACCGATCAGGTCCATCAACGCGAGCGGGCCCATCGGCAGGCCGCAGCCGAGCTTCATCGCGGCGTCGATGTCCTCCCGGCTGGCGTAGTTCGACTCGAACAGGGCCACCGCGTGGTTCAGGTAGCCGAAGAGCAGCGCGTTGGCGATGAATCCGGCCCGGTCGTTGATGGTGACGTCGACCTTGCCGAGCCGCGCGCAGAGCGCCTCCACGTCGGCGACCACGTCGGCCGAGGTGACCACCGTGCGGATCACCTCGACGAGCTTCATCACGGGTGCCGGGTTGAAGAAGTGGATGCCGATGACCTGGTTGGGCCGGCTGGTGGCGACGGAGATCTCGGTGACGCTCAACGACGAGGTGTTGGTGGCCAGGATGGCGTCGGGCTTGCAGACCCGGTCCAGCTCCGCGAAGATCCGCTGCTTCAGGTCGAGGTGCTCGGGGACCGCCTCGATGACCAGGTCGACCGCGTGCAGCGCGTCGAGGCCGACGGCGAACGTGACCCGGCCGAGCAGCGCGTCCCGGTCCGCGGGGTCGAGCTTGCCCTTGGCGACCGCCCGGTCGGTGGAGCGGGTGAGGGTGGCCTGACCGCGTTCCAGCGCCGCCGCGGAGATCTCGACCGCCACCACGTCGATGCCGTTGCGGGCGAAGACCTCCACGATGCCGGCACCCATGGTGCCCAGCCCGACAACGCCCACGCTGGTGAACTCGCGTGCCACGACCGGCCTCCCCAGTACGCTCCGCACGGCCGGTTGAACGGCCGCTAAGTTTATGCGCGCGAGTCTGCCATGCAGCGCCCGGTTGTCGAGATGCCGTGGCATATTTCACCCAGCGCGCCCGGTTCGGGGCGCCGACCACCACTGTCGGCTCGTCCGGGACGCCGTCGGCGCTGGTTGGGGCGGGGCCCGCGAGGGATCGTCAGACAGCCGCAGGCGTCCCGCCCGTCGTCGCGGATCCGACGCCGGTCAGCGCCAGCAGTTCGGCCACGAACTCCGCCGGTCGTTCGAGGTGCGGGCTGTGCCCGCAACCGGCGAGCACCACCTCGCGGTACGCGCCGCCGGCCGACGCGTACCGGTCCAGCACCGCCCGGGTCTGCCCGACCATCGGCTGCGGCGGGCACTCCACCTCGCCCGGCCAGCCGGGCACGGCACCGAGCGAGCCGAGGTACGCGAGGTCGAAGAGTGAGGAGTCCGACACGATCACGTCGGCGTCGCCGCGGATCCAGGTGATCGGCGGCTTCGGCGCGACCGCGACCAGGTCGTCGGCGAGCCGGAGGTACGTCGGCGCGAGGGCGTTCAGCACGCCGCGCTCCCCCGGGGCGACCCCCGGCCAGTTCGTCGAGGCGACCGAGGTGCCCGGGTAGTTGTCGTCGCCCGTGACGGTGGAGAGGAGGCTGTCCAGCAGCAACTCCTCGTCCACGCCGAGCGACGCCGGATCCGACACGTAGGTGGCCCGCAGCACGTTGCGCGGGCTGCCCTGGGCGTCGTCGCCGCGGTCCTGGGCGGCGAGGCGGGCCACGAAGTCGAGGTTGGCGGTGCCCGCGCCGGTGCCCGCGAAGTCGGGGGTGGTCGGGGTGCCGGTCACGTCACGGGTGCCACCGAAGCCGTACGGGGAGACGGGGGCGGCGAGCAGCAGTCCGGCGACCCGGTCGGGGTGGTCGATCAGCAGGCTCATCGCCACTCCCCCGCCGAGGGAGTGCCCGACCACCAGCGGGCGGACGTCCGCGGCGGGGAAGAGCGTCGCGTCGTCGAGCAGGGCGGCCACGTCGTCGGTGAAGTCGCGTAGACCACGGGTGGCGTCCACCGGGGCGGTCTGCGTGTCCCCGTAGCCGCGCAGGTCGGGGGCGACGATCCGGAGCGTCTCCGGCAGGCGCCGGATCAGGGGCTCCCAGAACGCCGCGGATGAGCAGTTGCCGTGTACGAGCAGCACCGGCACCCCGTCCGGCGGGCCGGCCACCCGTACCGACTGGGTGATGCCGTTCGCCATGACGACCCGCCGCTCGCTCTCCATCCGCGGCATGCTGCCACCCCGCCGGTCAGCGGTCCATGTGCTCGGCGCCCATCCGGTCCGATCCGCAGGTGTGGCCGGTCGCCGGGTCAACGCAGCAGCGGCGGCGTCGGCAACGGCAGGGGCAACGTCGGCCGGTGGTCCCGCCGGGGCGGGCCGAAGCGGATCCCGACGGGGTCGGTCCGGGCCACGCCCGGGTCGAAGAAGCGGAGTTCGGTACGTCCGAGCCGGATCACGTCCCCGTCGCTGAGCCGCGCCACGCCGGTGATCCGGTGATCGTTCAGCCAGGTGCCGTTGGTCGAGCCGAGGTCACGCAGGCAGGCACCCTCGGACGCGAGCCACACCTCGGCGTGCCGCCGGCTCAGATGTGGGTCGGCGACGGAGACGTGAGCCGTCGGGGCTCGGCCGATCAGCTGTACGTCGGGGCGTAGCCGAAAACTCGCCCCGCGCATCGGACCACCGGCGACCGTCAACAACGGCAGCAGTTCCGCAAGCTCCTCCATGGACAGTCAGCCCCTCCACCCCACACCGTGACTCCCCGCATCAGCGTGCCACCAGACGGTAGTTGCCTCCATGGCCGCGCGGACACCTCCACGCCTCCGGCCGTACACCTTCCGTTCCCCGATTCGGGCGGCGGAGTGACTGATTGGTCCTGGTCACGAGGGTTCAGGGCGCGCCGAAGGCCTGGGCACGGCGGTCGATTCGCCCCTACCGGCGAGTAATGCTCGGGTCTAGACTCCCGCCATGACGGCTGTGCATGTCCCCGGCGCCCCGGTCATCGAAGACGGCCTGCTGGTCTCCACCAGCCCGGCAACCGGCGTCGAGGCCGGGCGGTTCCCGGTCGCCACCTCGGCCGACGTCACGGCGGCGGTCGCGCGTGCCCGCGCCGCCGGGCAGTGGTGGGCGGCACTCGGCTTCGCCGGCCGCCGGAAGCGACTGCTGCGCTGGCGGGCACTGCTCGCCCAGCGGATCGAGCAGCTCACCGACCTGATGCATCTCGAAGGCGGCAAGCCGGTCGCCGACGCTGTCGTCGAGGTCGTCAGCGCCGTGGAGCACATCGACTGGGCCGCACGCAACGCTCGCCAGGTACTCGGCGCGCGCCGGGTCCGGTCCCGGCTGATCCTCGCCGAATTCTCCGGCCACCTCGAATACCAGCCGTACGGGGTGGTCGGTGTGATCGGCCCGTGGAACTACCCGGTCCTCACCCCCATCGGCTCGACGGCGTACGCGCTGGCGGCCGGCAACGCGGTCGTCTTCAAACCCAGCGAGTACACGCCCGCGGTCGGGCAGTGGCTCGTCGACACGTTCGCCGAGGTGGTGCCGGAGCAGCCCGTCCTCACCGCGGTGCACGGGCTCGGCGACGTGGGTGCGGCGCTCTGCCGCTCCGGGGTGGGCAAGCTCGCCTTCACCGGCTCCAGCGCGACCGCCCGGAAGGTGATGTCGGCCTGCGCCGAGTCGCTGACCCCGGTGCTGATCGAAGCGGGCGGCAAGGACGCCATGATCGTCGACAGCGACGCCGACCTGGACGCGGCGGCCGAGGCCTGCGTCTGGGGCGCGATGACCAACGCCGGGCAGACCTGCATCGGCATCGAGCGCGTCTACGCGGTCGAACCGGTCTTCGACGCCTTTGTGGCGAAGGTGGTCGACCGGGCCGGCCGGCTGACCGTGGGCGCCGACGATTCGGACCTCGGCCCGATCACGATGCCCGGCCAACTCGACGTGATACGCCGGCACATCGACGACGCGCTCGCCCGCGGTGGTCGCGCCGTGCTGGGCGGCGCGGAGGCGGTGCAACCGCCGTACGTGCGGCCGACGGTGCTGGTCGACGTGCCGGAGGACTCCGCCGCCGTGCGGGAGGAGACCTTCGGGCCCACGCTCACCATCAACCGGGTCAGCGACGTCGACGAGGCCGTCACCCGCGCGAACGCCCTCACGTACGGCCTGGGCGGTTCGGTCTTCGGCCGGCGTCGTGCAGTGGCGATCGCCCGCCGGCTGCGCTCCGGCATGGCCTCGGTCAACTCGACGCTGACCTTCGCCGGAATGTCCACCCTGCCCTTCGGCGGGGTGGGCGACTCGGGCTTCGGCCGGATCCACGGCGCGGACGGGCTGCGCGAGTTCGGCCGGGCCAAGTCGATCACCCGGCGTCGAGCCCGCTCGCTGCTGCCCTCGATGACCTTCGAGCGCACCCCGGCCGACGTCGCCCGGCTCGTGAAGGCCATCAAGGTGATGTACGGCAGGTCATGACGGCGACCAGGCCCCGACGTCCGGAGCGGTGCTTCGTTCCGTGTCGAGGCCCCGGGCCGAGCCGTCGGAGCGGTGGTTGATTCCGTGTCGAGGCCCCGGCCGAGCCTCCGGAGCGGCGGTTCGTTCCGTGTCGAGGCCCGGGCCGAGCCGTCGGCGTCGACCCGGGTACCCGCTCAGAAGAGCGTCAGCTCGTCGCGCTCGATGCCACGCAGCTTGTCGTAGTCGACCACCACGCAGCGGATCCCCCGGTCGGTGGCTAGCACCCGCGCCTGCGGCTTGATCTCCTGAGCGGCGAAGACACCGGCGACCGGCGCGAGCAGCGGATCCCGGTTCATCAGCTCCAGGTAGCGGGTCAACTGCTCCACGCCGTCGATCTCCCCGCGCCGCTTCACCTCGACCGCTACCGCGCCCTGGTTGGCGTCCCGGCAGAGCAGATCCACCGGCCCGATGGCCGTCATGTACTCGCGCCGAACCAGGGTGAAACCCTCGCCGAGAGTCTCCGGGTTGGCGGCGAGCAGCTCCTGCAGGTGCGCTTCCACGCCGTCCTTGCGCAGGCCCGGATCCACGCCCAGCTCGTACGAGGTGTCCTGGAAGATCTCCTCGAGGGTGATCCGCAGCTCCTCGCCGGCCTTGTTGACCACCCGCCACACGCCCGGAGCCTCCTCCAGCCGACACGGCGGGCTCATCCAGTTCAGCGGCTTGTACGCGCGGTCGTCGGCGTGGATGGAGACCGACCCGTCCGCCTTGACCATGAGCAGTCGGGTGGCCGGCGGCAGATGCGCCGAGAGCCGTCCGACGTAGTCCACCGAGCACTTCGCAATGACCAACCGCACCCGACGAGGGTAGCGGAGGAGCCGACGATCACCGTCCAGCGGCACTGGCGTGCCGATGGGATGCTGTGACCGTGTTCGAACTCCTCACCGGAACCGGCCTCGCCGCCTCGGCCGGACTGAACGCCTACATCCCTCTGCTCACCATGGGTTTGCTCGCCCGGTACACCGACCTGATCGACCTGCCCAGCGGCTGGGCCTGGCTGGGCGACGGCTGGGTCCTCGTCATCCTGGCGGCGCTGCTCTCCGTCGAGGTGATCGCCGACAAGGTGCCGATGCTCGACCACGTCAACGACGTGGTGCAGACGGTGGTACGCCCCACCGCGGGCGGGCTCGCCTTCGGCGCGGGCTCGACAGCCGAAACGGTCACGGTGAGCGACCCGGGCAGCTTCTTCGGGTCCCACGAGTGGGTGCCCGTGGCGGTCGGCGTGCTCATCGCGTTCGGCGTGCACCTGCTCAAGTCCGCCGCCCGACCGGTCATCAACGCGACCACCGCCGGCGTGGGCGCACCGGTGGCGAGCACCGCCGAGGACGCGACCAGCGCCCTGGTGTCGGTGACGGCGATCCTCCTGCCGGTGCTCGTCCTGCTGTTCCTGGTCGGGCTGCTCGCATTCTGGTTCTGGTTCCGGCGCCGACGTGCCGACCGCCGACGGGAACTGGAAGCAGCCCGGGCGGCCGGCTTCCGCGTCTAGCCAACGCCGCGCCAACCGATCGTCGTCCAGCCGGCGCGGCACTGACCGATCGTGGTCCAGCCAGCGCGGCTGACCGACCTCGTCCAGCCGGCGCGGCATTGACCGATCGTGGTCCAGCCAGCGCGGTACCGACCGGCCGTCGTCCATCCAGCGCGGCATTGACCGGCCGTCGATACCTTCGTGGTCGCGGCCGCTGCGTCGCGCCGCTCACCGGCGCCGTTCAGGCACGTCCAAGCCGGCATTCCGGCGAGCGCGGGCGTCAATCGCTCGCTCTGCACCCCGATACGCGCCGGGTGCCGGGCGGCGGACGTGGGCTGAGCGCCGCAGGTGCCGGCGGCGGTCAGGCGTGACCGGGGCTGGACGCTGTGGGCCGACATCGGATGTGTGCTCTCTCGGCGCCCTGGCGCGGGACTTCTGCTCGCGCTGCTCGCAGATCTTGGACAGTTTCTATTCGCGATGAACAGCAATGCGCCGCCGTTGCTCGGCCCAGGCGGCCGGTCGGGTTTGGATATGCCGCTGGCCGGAATGCGCCGCCGTTGCTCAGCTCCTGGGGGCGGTCGGGTTTGGACATGCCGCCGGCCGGCACCCTCTCGGGGTGCCGGCCGGCGGTTCATGCTCGTGTGCTGTGTGGTTGTCAGCTGTTCCAGTAGTGGCCGACGAGGTCGGCGGCCTGCTGTTCCCACTGGGCGTAGGCGTCCGGGTAGGCCGACACCTGCACCGTCTGCGCGGCCTGGGTCAGGGGCATGTCCTGCCAGCCGTCGACCTGCTTCAGACCCTTCAGGAACGCGGTGGTGGCGTACTGCGGGTCGGTGATCTGCTCCGGGCTACCCCAACCCGAGCTCGGGCGCTGCTGGAACAGACCCAGCGAGTCATGGTCGTTGGCGTCGCCGAGGTGACCCAGGTTGTGCAGCTTCGACTCCTGCAGGCTGGTGGCGACCGAGATGACCGCGGCCCGCTCGTTCAGGTCGGACTTCTTCGTCGCGGCGATGATCGCCTTCACATTGGCGGTCTGCTCGTCGTCCAGGGTGATGCGCGACTGGGCGCCCTGGGTGCCGTGGGGGATCAGCTTCGCCGTGTCCACGGCCGGCTTCTTATCCGACTGCACGACCGCGACGGGCTTGGCGTCCACCGCGGGCGTGGCGGCGTGCGCGGCGACGGGGCCGCCGACGATGCCACCGGCGAAGGCGAGACCAGCGATACCGAGAACGCTCTTACGCATGATCGTGTTCATGATCAAAGCTCCTTCGGGGGTGATGACCCACCGGGGGTGTGGGTCAGCGCCACGAACCGGCGCTTCGAAAGCAGAGGGGGAAAGTCTGAGGGCACCGCGTGAAGCACGGGGGGGGTGTTCACGGGGCCGGGTGTCCCGGGGTGAGGCGGGGGGCTTCACCGCGCCGGGACGGTGTTCAACGACCGGCCGGCCACCATCATTCCCGGCTTTTGCCGGGGCCCTTGCGGGCTGGCTCGCCGGGCCGTGGCCGGGACCGGGTTCAACGACGGGCAGGCCGTCATCGTTCCCCGGTTGCCGGGGGCCCTGCGCACTGGCGACAGGCCGTGGCCGGGTTCAACGACCGGCCGGCCGTCATCGTTCCCCGGTTTCCGGAGGCCCTTGCGGGCCGGCCACAGGCCGTGGCCCGGACCGTGTTCAACGGGCCGCGGGCCGGCATCATTCCGGACCCTGCCGGACCAGCTTGACGGGTCCGCGGCGGCGGCGGGGGGCTGCTACCCCGACCGTCAGGGGTGTTCAACGCCCCCGGCCCGGCCACGATTCCGACCCCGGGATGCCACCGGTCACACCACAGAACCCACCAAACCATCCGATCGCCCCACCCGCAGCCGGCATCCCCGAACGCAAACCGGACACCACGCCCAGCCACCCCCACACCCCGCCCATGGTCAACTCGGCTTCCGTGAAGTCGGGGCATCCGAGCGCCCAGGACACCCCGACATCAAGGAACCCGAGTCGATCAACCTGCTCGGCGACCCACCCACGGTCCCAACCCGAGACAATCAACCCACCCAGAGGCCACCCACGGTCCCAACCCGACCCGATCAACCACCACGGGCCCGACCCGGCCTCGACCCCGAGTTCGATCAGCCACCTGCGGCCACCGACACAACCCCGCCCGGCCCGACCCCGATCACCCCCAAGGGCTACCCACACGCCCCCGACCCGGCTCGAGCAACCCTCCGAAGGCCCGACACGACCTTCTGGAACCCTCCGGCCAACCAGCCAGCCCGGAGACCGGCGCCGATCCCAGAACTAACCACCACGCAAACGCCCCACCGCCCAACCGCCCCGACCACCCAGCCGCAGCCGGTGGTCGCCACCCACCCCACGAACCGGCCACAACACCCAGCCCCCCACACCCGGCGCATGGTCAACTCGACTTCCATGAAGTCGGGGCATCGGCATGCCCAGGACACCCCGAGATCAAGGAAGCCGAGTCGATCAACCGTCGGGGGATCATCCCAAAAACCTATAATTGGGACCCTATGGTGAAGGAGGTCGCGATGACTGCGGCGATGCAGATGCCCCGAGTCGCGGAATGTGTGGTCGCGTCGTGCGCGTACAACCACACCGGCGACTGCCACGCCTTCGCCATCACGATCGGCAGCCCCGACCACGCCCACTGCCACACGTTCGTGCAGCTGCCGGTCCGCGCCGGGGTGGCCGACCTGACCGCCCAGGTCGGCGCCTGCCAGCGCGCCGACTGCCGGCACAACGAGCAGCTCGAGTGTCGCGCCCCGGCCATCCGGGTCGGCCCGGACAACGATCTCGCCGACTGCATCACCTACGACGAGCGCTGAGGGACGACGAATATCGAGGGTCAACCGGTATGGGTGCGAGATCAGGCCAGCCCGTTCGCCTCCCGGATCACGGTGACCAGCTCGTCCACGACGCCGGTGAGGGCGAAGTCCCTCGGGGTGAAGACCCGGGCCACTCCGGCGGCCCTTAGCTGCTCCGCGTCGGGGGCCGGGATGATGCCGCCGACCACCACCGGCAGGTCGCCCCGCCCGGCGTCGCGCAGGCCGTCGAGCACGGCCGGCACCGCCGCGAGGTGTGAACCGGAGAGGACGGAGAGCCCGACCAGATCGACGTCCTCCTCCACCGCGGCCGCGACGATCTGCCCGGCGGTCAGCCGGATTCCCTGGTAGATCACCTCGAAGCCGGCGTCCCGGGCGCGTACGGCGATCTGCTCGGCGCCGTTGGAGTGCCCGTCGAGCCCCGGCTTGCCGACCAGTAGCCGCAGCCGGCCGGCGCCCAGCTCGCGGGCGGTCGCGGCGACCCGCTGCCGGACGGCGGAGAGTCCGGGATCCGTGCCCGCCGCGGCGGCTCCGGCGAGGCCGGTGGGTGCCCGGTACTCGCCGAAGACCTGGCGCAGTGCGCCCGCCCACTCCCCCGTGGTCACGCCGGCCCGTACGCACGCCATCGTCGCCGGCATCAGGTTCGTCGTGGTCGCCGCGTCGGCCCGTAGCCGGGCCAGCGCCGCGTCCACCGCCGCCGGGTCACGGTCGGCCCGCCAGCGGCGTACGGCGATCGACGCGTCCGCCTCGACCGCCGGGTCGATCTGTTCGGTCGCCTCGGCACCGGTCTCGGTCAGCGGGGAGGGCTCGGTCTCGGTGAACCGGTTGACGCCCACCACCACGTCCGAGCCGGCCTCGATCCGGCGTCGCCGCTTCGCCAACGAGGCGACCAGGGCGCTCTTCAGGTAGCCGGTCTCGACCGCGGCGACCACGCCTCCCATCTCCAGCACCCTGTCCAGCTCGGCCCGCGCTCCGGCGACGATCTCGCCGACCAGCGCGGTCATCACGTGCGAGCCGGCGAAGAGGTCCGGATACTCGAGCAGATCCGACTCGTACGCGAGCACCTGTTGCATCCGCAGCGACCACTGCTGGTCCCAGGGGCGGGGCAGACCGAGCGCCTCGTTCCAGGCGGGCAGCTGCACCGCGCGGGCCCGCGCGTCCCGGGACAGCGTGACGCCGAGCATCTCCAGCACGATCCGCTGGACGTTGTTCTCCGGTTGCGTCTCGGTCAGGCCCAGCGAGTTGACCTGCACCCCGTAGCGGAACCGGCGCTGCTTCGGGTCGATCACGTCGTACCGGTCCCGGGTGATCTCGTCCCACAGCGCGCAGAAGGCCCGCATCTTGGCGACCTCCTCGACGAAGCGCACTCCGGCGTTGACGAAGAACGAGATGCGCTGCACCACGTCACCCATCCGCTCGGCGGGCACCTGGCCGCAGTCGCGGACCGCGTCGAGTACGGCGACCGCGGTGGCGAGGGCGAAGCCGACCTCCTGCACGGGCGTCGCGCCCGCCTCCTGGAGGTGATAGGAGCAGATGTTGACCGGGTTCCATCTCGGCATCGTCTCGAGGGTGTGGGCGACGACGTCGGCGGTGAGCCGTAGGGACGCCGCCGGCGGGAAGATGTACGTCCCCCGGGAGAGGTACTCCTTGATGATGTCGTTCTGGGTGGTGCCGGAGAGCATCGAGGCGGCCCAGCCCTGCTCCGTGGCCACCGTGCCGTAGAGGGCGAGCAGCCACATCGCCGGCGCGTTGATGGTCATCGAGGTGTTCATCTTGGCGAGCGGGATGCCGTCGAAGAGGGCCCGCATGTCGCCGAGGTGGGCGACGGGGACCCCGACCCGACCCACCTCGCCGACGGCGAGCTCGTGGTCCGGGTCGTACCCGGTCTGGGTCGGCAGATCGAAGGCGACCGACAGGCCGGTCTGCCCCTTGGCCAGGTTGCGGCGGAAGAGGGCGTTGGTCGCGGCGGCCGAGCTGTGCCCGGCGTACGTGCGCATCACCCAGGGACGGTCACGCTCGGGCAACCAGCCAGGGAGACCCTTCTCGTCCATGGCGGGAGTCTAAGTTACCGTTCAGTAAAACGGGCTGTGGAAAACCACACACGTCCATGTCGAGGACGGCCGGGCACGGACGGCGTGACGTGGCTCCGACCACCACACCCCGCCCTCCCGTCGACCGGCGCCACGCAGCACACTTGACGGCATGGATGACGAGCTGGCGATCTCCGTACGGGGGTTGCGCAAGGCGTACGGCGACAACGTCGCGGTGGCCGGCGTGGACCTCGACGTACGCCGGGGCGAGGTGTTCGCCCTCCTCGGCCCGAACGGGGCGGGCAAGACCACCACGGTGGAGATCCTGGAGGGCTTCCGCCGGCGTGACGCCGGCGAGGTCCGCGTACTGGGCAGCGACCCGGCGGCACCGGCCGGCGACTGGCGGTCCCGGGTTGGCATCGTGCTCCAGGGCACCGGCGAGTTCGACGAGCTGACCGTGAGCGAGGTGGTGCGGCACTTCGCCGGCTTCTATCCCGACGCGGACGACCCGGCGAAGGTGATCGAGCGGGTCGGGCTCGCCGGCAAGGCACGGGCCCGTACGCACACCCTCTCCGGCGGGCAGAAGCGTCGCCTCGACGTTGCGCTGGGCATCGTCGGCCGCCCCGAGCTGCTCTTCCTGGACGAGCCGACCACCGGCTTCGACCCGGAGGCGCGGCGGGAGTTCTGGGAGCTGATCGGCGACCTGGCCGCGGCCGGCACCACGATCGTGCTCACCACCCACTACCTCGATGAGGCCGAGGCGCTGGCCGACCGGGTCGGTGTGATCGCCGGCGGACGGTTGGTGGAGGTGTCCACGCCGGAGCAGCTCGGCAACCGGCAGGCGGCCCTGGCAACCGTCTCCTGGCGTACCCCGGAGGACGCGGTGGAGAGCGTCCAGAGCGCGACGCCGACGGCGCTGGTGGCGGAGCTGGCCGCGCGCTTCGGCGGTGAGGTGCCGGGCCTGACCGTGACCCGACCGACCCTGGAAGACGTCTATCTCACGATGATCGGACACCGATGAGCACCACCACGAAGCCGGCGGCCCCGATCGCCGCCCCTCCGGCCCGGCACCCTGGTGCGGTCGCGCTGGGCCTCCGGCAGGGCCGGCTGGAGATCACCCAGTTCCTGCGCAGCCGGGAGTCCGTCGTCTTCACGATGGGCTTCCCGGTGATCATGATCCTGATCTTCGCGTCGATCTTCAACGACGAGATCGGCCCCGGGGTCAGCTACACCCAGTACTTCATCACCGGCATGATCGCGACCGGTCTGATGACTGTCAGCTTCCAGAACCTCGGCATCTGGATCCCCATCGAGCGGGATCGCGGGGTACTGAAGCGCTACCGGGGCACGCCGATGCCGAAGTGGGTCTACTTCGCCGGCAAGGTGATCATGGTGGTGGCGATCGGCGTGGTGGAGACCGTGCTGCTGCTCGCCGTCTCGGCCGCCTTCTTCGACCTCGACCTGCCGGCCACCGCCGGGCGCTGGCTCACCTTCGTCTGGGTAGCGGTGCTCGGCGTGACCGCCTGCACGCTCTGCGGCATCGCCATCTCGTCACTGGCCCGCACCGCGCGCAGCGGCTCGGCCGTGGTCACCCCGTTGGCGCTGGTGCTCCAGTTCATCTCCGGGGTGTTCTTCGTCTTCACCGAGCTGCCCACCTGGATGCAGCAGGTGGCCGCGCTGTTCCCGCTGAAGTGGATGTGCCAGGGGCTGCGCTCGGTCTTCCTGCCGGACGGCTTCGGGGCGCAGGAGGCGGGCGGTTCGTTCGAGCTGGGCCGGGTCGCGCTCGTCCTCGGCGCCTGGTGCGTGATCGGCCTGGTGCTCTGCCTGACCACCTTCCGCTGGACCACCCGCCGCGACGGCTGACCTCGGCCCGCCAGGCGCCGGCGGCGCTCCCCCACCCGGGGAACCCGACGGGCACCGGTGGCGCTCCCGGATCGGGGAGCGTGCCACCGGCGCCTGCCGCCGGTTCCCGTCAGTACGTGTAGAAGCCCTTGCCGGTCTTGCGGCCCAGGTCACCGGCGGTGACCATGCGCTGGAGCAGCTCCGGCGGGAAGAACTTCTCGTCGGCGGTGTCGGCGTAGATGTTCTTCGCGGCGTGCAGCAGCACGTCGGCACCGGTCAGGTCGGTGGTGGCCAGCGGGCCCATCGCGTGACCGAAGCCCAGCTTGCAGGCGGTGTCCAGGTCCTCGGCGGAGATGACACCGGACTCGACCAGCTTGACCGCCTCGACCACGAGCGCGGCGATCAGCCGAGTGGTGACGAAGCCGGCGATGTCCCGGTTGACCACTACCACCGTCTTGCCGATCTCCTCGGCGAAGGCCCGGACGGTGGCGAGCGTGGCGTCGCTGGTCTTGTAGCCCCGGACCAACTCGCAGAGCTTCATCATCGGCACCGGCGAGAAGAAGTGGGTACCGACGACCGACTCGGGACGCTCGGTGACCGCCGCGATCTGGGTGACCGGAATCGCGGAGGTGTTGGTGGCGAGAACGGCGTCCGACTTGCAGATCTTGTCCAGCGCCCGGAACACCTCGTGCTTGATCTCGATCCGCTCGAAGACCGCCTCGACCACGATGTCCGCGTCGGCGGCCGCCTCGAGGTCGGTGGTCGGGGTGATCCGGCCCAGCGTCGCCTCGACCTCGGACGCCTCGATCTTCCCCTTCTCGGCGAACTTCTCCAGCGACTTCCGGATGCCGTCGACGCCCCGCCTCGTGGCCGCGTCGTCCAGGTCCCGGAGCGTCACCTGCCAGCCCGCCTGCGCCGCCACCTGGGCGATGCCGGAACCCATCAGCCCGGCCCCGACGACCGCGAGTCGACCCGCCATCTGCTCTCTCCCTCGCCTGATTGAGTGCTTGCCAGCACCCTAGTCGGCGACGCTGAACGATGGCTAAGTGAGACCGGCGACAACGAGACGATGGCGGCTCGGCGCTCAGATGGTGAGGTCCGGCTCCTCGGGTGCGGTGCCCCGCTCGACCTCGACGCCCAGCGCCCGCAGGTCGGCGACGAAGTCCGGGTAACCGCGGTCGACGTGGTGCACGTGGGAGACCTCGGTGATCCCATCCGCGCAGAGCCCGGCGATGATCAGCCCGGCTCCGGCCCGGATGTCGGTGGCCCGCACCGGCGCACCGGAGAGACGCTCGCGGCCGCGTACGACCGCGTGGTGACCGTCGGTCTTGATGTCCGCGCCGAGCCGCATCATCTCGTTGGCGAACATGAAGCGCCCGTCGAAGATGTTCTCGGTGATCAGGGAGGCTCCGTCGCTCACCGCGGCCAGTCCGATCGCCATCGGCAGCAGGTCGGTGGCGAACCCGGGGAAGGGCAGCGTCACCACGTCCACGGCGTAGGGCCGGTCGTCCACGCGGATCCGGAACGCGTCCTTCTGCGTCTCCACCAGACCGCCGGCGGCGACGAGCTTGTCCAGCGCGACCTCGAGGAAGGCCGGGTCCACCCCGGTCACCGTCACGTCGCCACGGGTCATGGCGGCACCGAACGCCCAGGTGCCCGCGACGATGCGATCGCCGACTGTGGCGTGCCGCGTCGGCCGCAACGTGGGCACGCCCTCGATGTGCAACGTGGACGTGCCGGCGCCGGAGATCTGCGCGCCCATCTCCCGCAGCATCGTGCAGATGTCCACGATCTCCGGCTCGCGGGCCGCGTTGTCGATCACGGTGGCGCCGCGGGCCAGCACCGCTGCCATCACCAGGTTCTCCGTGGCGCCCACGCTGGGGAAGTCGAGCGTGATCTCCGCGCCGTGCAGGCCGTGTGGCGCGGCGGCGATGACGAAGCCGTGCTCGCCGGAGATCTCGGCTCCCATCCGGGTCAGCCCGGAGATGTGCATGTCGAGCCCACGCGAGCCGATGGCGTCGCCGCCCGGGTGGGCCACCCGTACGTAGCCCTGACGGGCCAGCAACGGCCCGAGCACACAGATGGACGCGCGCAGCCGGCGGACCAGGTCGTAGTCGGCGTCCGTACCCAACTGCCCGGGCACGTCGATGGTCACCGACCGGGACCGGGCCACCCCGCCCCGCGCCACCATCGGATCGACCGGGTCGTCCGCGTCGAACCGGACGTCACAGCCGAGCCGCCGCAGCACCTCGCCCATGATCGCGATGTCGGTGATCCGCGGAACGTTGGTGATCACACTGCGCCCCGGCGCGAGCAGCGCGGCGGCCATCAGCTTCAGCGCCGAGTTCTTCGCCCCGACCACGTGCACCGTCCCGGCCAGCCGGGCGCCACCACGCACCCGGATGACGTCGACGTCATTGATCGCGGAATCGCCCGCGTCTCCGGGACCGACCGTGGCCGGCCACCCGGCCGCGCCCGGCCGCACCGGAATCGTCAGGTCCGGTATCCGTAGGCTGTGCGTCATGGCCGTCCACCTCACGCGCATCTACACCAGGGCCGGCGATGCCGGCTCGACCAGGCTGAGCAACAACGAGCAGGTGCCGAAGACCGATCCACGGATCGTCGCGTACGCCGATGTGGACGAGTGCAACGCTGCGATCGGCGTCGCACTCGCCCTCGGCCAGCTCGACGACGATCTGCGGTCGGTGCTCGGCTCGATCCAGAACGACCTCTTCGACGTGGGCGCCGACCTGTCCACCCCGGTGGAGCCGGAGCCGAAGTATCCGCCGCTGCGCGTCACCGAGGAGTACGTCGAGCGCCTCGAGGGCTGGTGCGACGAGTACAACGCGCGCCTGAGCAAGCTCGACTCCTTCGTCCTCCCCGGCGGCACCGCGGGTGCGGCACTGCTGCACGTGGCGCGGACCATCGCCCGGCGCGCCGAGCGTGCTGCATGGGCGCTGGTCAGCCACGACCCGGAGCGAACCAGCACTCTCCCGGCAAAGTATCTCAACCGGCTCTCCGATTTGCTCTTTATTCTGTCAAGAACGGCAAATCCGGGCGGAGATGTGCTATGGGTTCCGGGCGGGAAGCGCTGACCGGCGGCCTGCACCACGTCGAGGTGTGGGTGCCCAATCTGGCCGCCGCTGAACATTCCTGGAGCTGGCTTCTGAGCGAGTTGGGCTGGGAGATCTTCCAGGAGTGGCCGGCTGGCCGCTCCTGGCGGCTCGGCGGGACGTACCTCGTACTGGAGGAGTCCCCGGCGATGAGCGGGCGGCGCCACGACCGGCTCGCTCCCGGCCTGAACCATCTCGCCTTCCACGCGGGCCCGCCGGCCGCCGTGGACCGGCTGGTCACCACCGCACCCGCGTACGGCTGGACGTTGCTCTTCCCGGACCGGCATCCCCGCGCCGGCGGCCCGCAGTCGTACGCCGGCTACCTCGCCGACGACCAAGGCTACGAGGTGGAACTGGTCGCCGGACCGGGGAAGACAACAGGAACCTGACGCCGCGCCCAGCATCGTGAGGTATTTCCGGGGAGCCCGCCCGCGGAGGGATCAAGCCTGACCGCCCGGAGCGGGTGGGCTCCCCGGAAATACCGGAGAGCGGGACGGTCGTCAGGCCGCAGGCCAGTCCTGGGCGGCCAGACGCGACGAGACCGCCCCGGGTGGGGCGGCCTCGAGCCAGGAGAGAAAGCCGGTCACGGTCGATCGTGCCATGGCGATCTCGATCGGAGCGTGGTGACTGGTACACCGGAGAATCACCCAGTCGGCGGGCATGGAGAAGCGTTCCTGCCCCTCCGGCAGCCGCCGCCGCTCCACCACGAGTCCGTCGCGGTAGAGCACGCGCTTGGGACGCAGAGCGAAGCTGAACAAGCGGTACCAGCGCAGCTCGTCGCCGACGAACCGACCGAAACCGGGCGACCAGCCACGGCCGTCGAGCAGGGTGGAGACCCGGACGCTGAGTCGGATGGTGCCACCGCTACGGGTGAACAGGGCTCGCCGAGCGAAGAGGATCAGGAGAGCGCCGAGGACGACGGCGATTCCGATTCCGATTCCCTCGACGATCTCCATCGGCGGTGCTGGTCAGCGACCCTGTGCGGTGGAGGCCGGGGTGGCGCTCTCGGCGAGGACCGTGACGCCTTCGGCGCTCACGGAGAGGAATCCGCCGGCCACGTCGTACGCCAGCTGCTCGCCACCGGCGAGCTTGATCCGCACCTGACCGGGCTCAGCGAGCTGGCCGAGCAGCGGCGCGTGCCCCGGCAGTACGCCGAGCTCGCCCTCGGTCGTCCGGGCGACGACCATCTCGGCCTCGCCGGACCAGACCCTCTCCTCGACGGCTACGAGCTCGACGTGAAGCTGCTGTGCCACGCTGTCTCCTTGCTGGGCGGCGGAATGGGCAAATTCTAGTCCTGCCACCACCGCTTACCCAACGCGGGTGGCGAGAGACGTGCCGCGGCTACTTGTTCTTGTTCTGAAAACTGGGGTGCTCGAGAAGGAACGCGTCGAGCTGCTCGTCATGCAGCGCGGTGAAGAAGTCGTCCACGCCGCTCTCGAACTTCTCCCCCTTGTACGTCTTGCCGTTGTAGACCGGACCGCCGGGCAGCTTGATCATCTGGATCGTGTCGGGGCGGATGTCCTTCAGGGCGAGAGCGAGGTCCAGCACGCTGTGGCCCCGGCCATTGAAGATGAGCGACTGGCCGCCCGCGCGGATCACCCGGTCCAGCTTGATCGGGTTGGTCACTACGTCGGCGCTGAACGCCTGCCCCACCATCGCCTTGATGAACTGTTGCTGGTGACGCTGTCGGCCGTAGTCCGCGTCCGGCACACCGTTCTTCGGGTAGCGCTGCCGGACGTAGTCCAGCGCCTGCCAGCCGTTGAGGTGGTGGTTGCCCTTGGTGTAAACCGCCTGCGGCCCGATGTAGCCCTCACCGTTAGGGTTGCTCTCCCGGGGCGTGCCATCCGGCTTGCGGTGTTCGGAGCGCACCTCGCGCTCGATGTACATGTCGACGCCGCCCATCGCGTCGACGATCTTCTGGAAGCCGGTGAAGTTGACGATCGCGCCCGCGTCGAACCGCTTGATGCCGGTGATCTCCTGCACCGTGGTCGCCAGCAGCTCGAAGCCGCGGGCGGCGTCCGGGTTCTGCCCCGGCACCCGGCTGCCGAACGACATCGCGGCGTTCAGCTTCGTGGTCTCACCCTGGAAGTTGGCCTTCGGGAACGCCGGGATGTCGACGTAGAGGTCGCGGGGCACCGAGAAGAGATAGGCGCGGTCCATCGTGGCGGGCACGTGCAGCACCATGATCGAGTCAGCGAGCGGCGGCGTCTTCGGATTGCGCGGGTCGATGCCCACCAGCAGGATGTTGAGCGGCCCCTTGATGTCGCTCTTGGGGGGAGCGGTGGCGCCGGCTGCCTCGTCGCCGAAGAGGTCGGCAGTGCCGACGGCTCCCTCGTACCGGGCCTTGAGCGCGGCCGTGCCGACCAGGGCGGTCCCGCTGAGCACCATGAGCACGGTGCCGAAGATGGTGCAGATCCGCGCCCAGCGCGGGATACCCCGCCAGGTGGACCGCTTCCGGCCGTGCTTACCGGCCTTCGCCACAACTGTCTCCGTTCATCACGCCGCATTCCTCGAACCTGAAGGCGGCGCGCGCGTCCTCGCAAAGGTTGCACCGATCCACGTTGACCAGGTGTGAAGGTGCGCTGAACGGTACCTCGGCTTTGCGCCATCGCCGAAAGCGAGGAACGGAGCAGTGGCGACCGTACCGGCCGGAAGGCGAACAAAAAGGCCGCCCCGGCAATGCCGGGGCGGCCTTTTTTCTGAGCTGAATCAGCTCTTCATCAGTTCCTCTGCCTTGCGCTCCAGGTCATCCAACCCGCCGCACATGAAGAACGCCTGCTCAGGGAAGTGGTCGTACTCACCCTCGCTGATCTTGCGGAACGCCTCGATGGTCTCCTTGATCGGGACCGTCGAACCCGGCACGCCGGTGAACTGCTCCGCGGCGTAGGTGTTCTGCGACAGGAAACGCTCGATCCGGCGAGCCCGGCCGACCGTGACCTTGTCCTCCTCGGAGAGCTCCTCGATACCGAGGATGGCGATGATGTCCTGCAGGTCCTTGTACCGCTGCAGGATCCGCTTGACCTCGGTGGCCACCGCGAAGTGCTCCTGGCCGACGAACTCCGGGGCGAGGATCCGGGACGAGGACGCCAGCGGGTCCACGGCCGGGTAGATGCCCTTGTCGGAGATCGACCGCTCCAGGTTGGTGGTCGCGTCGAGGTGGGCGAACGTGGTGGCCGGGGCGGGGTCGGTGTAGTCGTCCGCCGGCACGTAGATCGCCTGCATCGAGGTGATGGCCTGGCCCCGGACGGAGGTGATCCGCTCCTGGAGCTCGCCCATCTCGTCGGCCAGGGTCGGCTGGTAGCCCACCGCGCTCGGCATCCGGCCGAGCAGGGTGGAGACCTCGGAACCGGCCTGGGTGAAGCGGAAGATGTTGTCGATGAAGAGCAGCACCTCCTGCTTCTTGACGTCGCGGAAGTACTCCGCCATCGTCAGCGCGGAGAGGGCGACCCGCAGCCGGGTGCCCGGCGGCTCGTCCATCTGGCCGTAGACCAGCGCGGTCTTGTCGATGACGCCCGACTCGGTCATCTCGGCGATGAGGTCGTTGCCCTCACGGGTCCGCTCACCCACACCGGCGAAGACCGACGTACCACCGAAGTTGCGGGCGACACGGGTGATCATCTCCTGGATGAGCACCGTCTTGCCCACGCCGGCACCGCCGAACAGGCCGATCTTGCCACCCTTGACGTACGGGGCGAGCAGGTCGATGACCTTGATGCCGGTCTCCAGCATCTCGGTCTTCGGCTCCAGGTCCGCGAAGGCCGGGGCCTTGCGGTGGATCTGCCAGTGGTCGTCCGGCTCGAGCGTCTCGCCCTCGGTGAGGTTGAGTACCTCGCCGATCGCGTTGAACACGTGACCCTTGACCGCGTCGCCCACCGGAACGGTGATCGGCGAGCCGGAGTCGTGCACCGTCGCGCCGCGCACCAGGCCGTCGGTCGGCTGCATCGAGATGGCGCGGACCATGTTGTCACCCAGGTGCTGGGCGACCTCCAGGGTCAGCGTCTTCTCACCGCCGGACAGGTTCACGTTGACGTGCAGGGCGTTGAACAGGGCCGGCATGGCGTCGCGCGGGAACTCGGCGTCGACGACCGGGCCGATGACCCGGACCACGCGACCGGTGGCCGTCTTGGTCTCTACTGGGGCAGTCATCACACTTCACTTCCCGACGCGGCCAGCGCGTTCGCGCCGCCGACGATCTCGCTGATCTCCTGGGTGATCCCGGCCTGGCGGGCCGTGTTCATCTCGCGCGTGTACTTCTCGATCATCTCTTCGGCGTTGTCGGTGGCGCTCTTCATCGCCCGCCGCCGGGCCGCCGACTCGCTCGCCGCCGACTCGATCAACGCCGCGTAGATCCGCGTGTTGATGTACCGCGGCAGCAGCGCGTCGAGCAGCGCCTCCGCCTCCGGCTCGAACTCGTAGGCCGGCAACAGCCCTTCGGAGCGCGGCCGGTCCTCGACCTGCATCGGACCGATGATCTTGGCGACCGGAGTCTGGGTCATCAGCGAGTGGAACTCGGTGTAGACCATGTGCAGCTCGTCGATGCCGAGCACCCCGTCCGCCCCGGCGGCGCCGTCGGCGTCGTCCGCGCCGGCCGAGAACGCCTTGATCAGCGTCTCGCCCACCGCGCGGGCGTCCGCGAACGACGGCTGCTCCGAGAATCCGGTCCAGTTCGCCTCGATGGGCCGGTTGCGGAACCGGTAGTAGCTGACGGCCTTGCGCCCGACGACGTAGAGCACCGGCTCCTTGCCGTCCGCCTGAAGCCGGGCGATCAGCGACTCAGCCGTCCGGATCGCGTTGGAGCTGTAGCCGCCGGCCAGGCCCCGGTCGCTGGTGACCAGCAGGACGCCCGCCCGCCGCACCCGCTCGCGCGGGGTGAGCAGTGGGTGGTCGATCCGTGCGTTGGACGCCAGCGCCGTGAGCACACCGGTGATGGCCTGGGCGTACGGCAGGGACGCCTCCACCCGGGCCTGGGCCTTGGCGATCCGGCTCGTCGCCACGAGCTCCATCGCCTTGGTGATCTTCTTCATCGACTTCGCCGAGCGGATTCGTTGACGAAGAACGCGTACCTGGGCCGCCATGGGATCAGCTCTCGGCCGGGCGGTCGGTCGTGCCGTCGCGGAAGCGGGTCACCGTCTCACGGTTCTCCTCGCCCTCCAGCGGCGCGGCCGGCGCGTCGTTGACCCGACGCTCGTCCTCCTTGCCGAGGAAGACCTGCTTGAACTCGGTGATGGCGGCGTCCAGCGAGCCGATGATGTCGTCGTCCCACTTGTTGTTGGCGATCCCGGCCAGGATGCCCGCGTGCTTGTGCCGCAGGTACTGGAGGAACTCCGACTCGAAGCGCCGGATCTCACCCACGGGGATGTCGTCCAGCTTGCCCTCGGTGCCGGCCCAGACCGAGACGACCTGCTCCTGCACCGGGAACGGCGAGTAGTTCGGCTGCTTGAGCAGCTCGACCAGGCGGGAACCGCGGTCCAGCTGAGCCCGGGAGGCCTTGTCCAGGTCGGAGGCGAAGGCGGCGAACGCCTCCAGCTCGCGGTACTGGGCCAGGTTGAGCCGGAGCGAGCCGGCGACCTTCTTCATCGGCTTCACCTGCGCGGCGCCACCGACCCGGGAGACCGAGGTGCCGACGTTGATCGCCGGCCGGACGCCCTGGTTGAACAGGTCGGTCTCGAGGAAGATCTGGCCGTCGGTGATCGAGATGACGTTGGTCGGGATGAAGGCGGAGATGTCGTTCGCCTTCGTCTCGATGATCGGCAGACCGGTCATCGAGCCGCCGCCCAGCTCGTCGGAGAGCTTCGCGCAGCGCTCCAGCAGGCGGGAGTGCAGGTAGAAGACGTCACCCGGGTACGCCTCACGGCCCGGCGGGCGGCGCAGCAGCAGCGACACCGCGCGGTACGCCTCGGCCTGCTTGCTCAGGTCGTCGAAGACGATCAGGACGTGCTTGCCGCCGTACATCCAGTGCTGCCCGATGGACGAGCCGGTGTAGGGGGCGATGTACTTGAAGCCGGCCGGGTCCGACGCCGGGGAGGCCACGATCGTGGTGAACTCCATCGCGCCGGCCTCTTCCAGCTGGCCCTTGATGGAGGCGATCGTGGAGGCCTTCTGGCCGATGGCGACGTAGATGCAGCGGACCTGCTTCTTCGGGTCGCCGGAGCGCCAGTTCTCGCGCTGGTTGAGGATGGCGTCCAGGGCGACCGTGGTCTTGCCGGTCTTCCGGTCACCGATGATCAGCTGCCGCTGACCCCGGCCGATCGGCGTCATCGCGTCGATCGCCTTGATGCCGGTCTGCAGCGGCTCGAACACCGACTGCCGGGCCATCACGTTCGGAGCCTGCAGCTCCAGCTCGCGGTAGCCCTCGTCGGCGATGTCGCCGAGGCCGTCGATCGGCTGGCCGAGCGCGTTGACCACGCGGCCGAGGAAGGCGTCGCCGACCGGCACGGAGAGCACCCGGTCGGTGCGCTTGACCCGCTGCCCCTCCTCCAGCTTGGCGGAGTCACCGAGAACGACGACACCGATCTCCCGGACGTCGAGGTTCAGCGCCACGCCGAGCGTGCCGTCCTCGAACTCCAGCAGCTCGTTGGTCTTGGTCGAGGGCAGCCCCTCGACGTGCGCGATGCCGTCGCCGGTGTCGGAGACGGTGCCGACCTCCTCACGGGAGACGTCGGTCGAGTAGGACGAGACGTAGCGCTCCAGGGCGCCGCGGATCTCGTCCGTCGAGATGGTCAGCTCGGCCATCCTCTGCTTCCTTAAGTATCAGGGGCCCGGGATACCTAGTACCGACCGGTCCGAATGGCGTCTGTCATTCAGGGCGCTGCGCGGCGGGGCCGGTCAGCGCTTCGCGAGCGCGTTGCGGGTCTCGTTGAGGCGGCGCAGGACTGTGCCGTCGTACAGGTCGGAACCGACCCGCACACTCACGCCACCCAGAACGTCGGGGTTCACCGTCTGTCGCACGGATACCTCCCGACCGTATATCGCGGAGAGCCGAGCGCCCAGGCGCTGCTCCTCCTCGTCACTCAACGGGGCCGCCACGGTCACGTACGCGACCTGCCGGTCCCGCCGGTCGGCGGCGAGCTCCACCAGCCGGGTGAGCGCGCCGGCGAAGGAGCGACCGCCGAAGCCGCCGAGCGCGACCCCGACGAGGTAGCCGGTGATCGCCCGGGCCTTGCCGGCGAGCAACTGGTCGACCAGCGTGGCCCGCTGCTCCGCCTGAACCGTCGCGTCGGAGAGCGCGCTGGACAGCTCCGGGGAGCCGGCGACGACCTGCCCGAAACGGAACAGCTCGTCCTCGACCTCACCGAGCTCGCCGGCGGAGTCGGCGCTGGCGAGCAACGCCTCCACCCCGAGCAGCTCGGTGCCGTCGAGCAGTTCGGACGGCGCCGACCACCGGCCGGAGATCAGGGCGGTGAGCAGGCTCAGCGCATCTGCGCCGATCTTGCCTGCGAGCATCCCCGTGAGCAGCCCGGACCGGTCCTCGCCGGACCGGGCCGGGTCGGAGAGCGCCCGGCGCAGCCGCGGCTCCCGCCGCAGCAGGGCGGCGACGGAGAGGATCTCGTCGGCGGTGGTGGTCACCGCCGACGGCTCCGCGCCGCGGACGTACTCGTCGAGGCGGTCGGCCGCGAACTTGTACGACTCCCGGCTGGCGGCCTGCATCAGCGGGCCCCCGTGCTCTCGAGGCTGCTCAGGAACCGGTCGACGGTGCCCTTGCGACGCGCCTCGTCGGCGAGCGACTCACCGACGATCTTGCTGGCCAGGTCGACCGCGATCGTGCCGACCTCGGTGCGCAGCTCGCGCACGATGGTGGCCCGCTCGGCGGCGAGCTGGTCCTTACCGGCCTGGATGACCCGGTCGGCCTCCTCCCGCGCCTTGGCGAGGATGTCCTGCCGGATGCCCTCGGCGTCGGCCCGGGCGTCGTCCCGGATCTTGGCGGCGTCGGTACGCGCCTCGGCGAGCTGCGCGCGGTACTGCTCGAGCAGCTGGTTCGCCTCGGCCTGCGCGGCCTCAGCGCGCTTGATGCCACCCTCGATGGCGTCGACCCGGGCCTGGAACGTCTGCTCCATGCGCGGGAAGACGAACTTCATCAGCACGAAGCAGAGAATGATGAAGGCGATGCCACCGACCACGATCTCCTGCCAGAGCGGAAGGATCGGGTTGTGGGTCGTCTCACCACCTTCTGCGGCGAAGGAGTACATGGAAGACCTCCCGGTCGAAGGGCGGGATTAGGCCTGGCCCTGCCACACGAAGCCGAATGCGACACCCAGCAGGGCGAGCGCCTCGATGACGGCGAAGCCGATCCAGACGTACGGCAGGGTGATCCGCGACGACTCCGGCTGGCGGGCGGTCGACTGGATGTAGGCGGCGAAGACCAGGCCGACGCCGATGCCCGGGCCGATGGCGGCGAGGCCGTAGCCGATGGCGGCGGTGCTGCCCTCTACCGCGGCGAGAACGCTAGCGTCCATTGGTGTGGTTCCTCCTGGTTATCACGCGTGACTCTCACGCGGGACGACAACGGTTGGTGCGAGTGGATCAGTGTTCCTCGGCGAGCGCGCCCTGCACGTAGCTGGCGGTCAGCACCGTGAAGACGTAGGCCTGCAGCACGATCACCAGGAACTCGAGGAAGGTGAGCGCCACGGTCATCACCCAGGACAGGACCGAGATCGGCGCCAGCAGGGCGTTGGCGTTGAGCATCGCGAAGCCGCCGAGCGTGAACACCAGCAGGAGCATGTGGCCGGCGAACATGTTCGCGAAGAGACGGACGGCGAGCGAGAACGGCCGGACCAGGAAGGTCGAGAACGCCTCGATCGGGATCAGCAGCGGCAGGATGTACCACGGCGCCGGCGGGATGAGGGCCCGCTTGAAGTAGCCACCGAAACCGTGCTTCTTGATGCCGACCCAGTTGAAGAGCACGTAGCTGATCGCGGCGAGGAAGGCCGGGAAGGCGATGTGCGAGTTCGGCGAGATCTGGAAGAACGGCACGATCGCGAAGAAGTTCGTCAGCAGCACGAAGCAGAAGAGCGTCGTGAAGTACGGCGCGAACCGCACACCCTGGTGCCCGATCATGTCGACCGCGATGTTGTTGCGCACGAAGCCGTAGATGGACTCGGCGAGCCACTGCTTCTTGGTCGGCACCAGCTGCGGCTTGCGGTAGGTCAGCAGGAAGAACAGGATCAGGATCCCGACCGCCAGCCACACCATGAACGTGATCTTGGTGAACCAGTAGTTGTTGTGCGCGCCCCACGGGGCGATGCTGGGCAGGTAGAAGTCCTCCACGCTGGGTGGGAAATTAACCTCGCCCTGTGCCAGGACGTTCGACTGTCCGAACACCGCGTCCCTTCCTATTTAGGCGTGCCGAGGTTGCGGATGACCAGGACGACGCCCCCGGCCATGCCGAGCACGATCCCGATGCCGGTGGCGATGCCTCCGGTTTCCAGCCATCCGTCAACCAGCCAGCCGATGAAGCCCCACACGAGCATGCCCGCGATCAGGTAGCTGAGCGCGGTCCAACCCTGACCGGCACCGGACGGAACATCGTCCGGGCCGCCAGCGCTGGGGGGTTTCTGGTCACCGGCCATGACGGGGCGAACGATATCAGTCGAGGAGAGAAGGCTGTGCCTCACCCCCCGCACAACCTGGTTGTGTGGGACACGGGTGGGCGAAGTCGTCGCGATGCACGCTACTCCCCTTCGGCAGGCGAGAGAATGACCGATCGGGGACACATCGGCGCGCCTTCCGAAAATTGGGACGCCGGCCGCGATCGGCGCGGCGGGCGTGGGTGCCGACCTCGGTCAGGCCCGCGCCCGTCGGAGATGGACCGTGCTCAGCCACCAGATGTGCACGCCCGTCCAGACCGCGACTCCGGCGGCGATACCCAGGCACATCGGGATCAGACCGGGCCAGCCGGTCGAGGCCACCCCGACCATCACCGCGCCGATCACGGTGAACTTCGCGACGTAGAGCGCGAGACCGAACGGCAGCACCAGCTGCGGGTTGCGGGCGTCGGCCCACGCCAGCACCACCGTGGTGAGGCTGTAGCTGATCACCGTGACGGCCACCCCGGCGGCGGCGCCGAGCGCCGCCTCGGCCCCGCCGGTCACCCCGCCGACCACCGCCGCGACCCCGGCGAGCAGCACCGATGCGATCAGCAGCACCGGCAGGTGCCGCAGCCGCCAGCCCCGGTCCTCGGCCGCCCGCTCGGCGCGGGCCACGGGCTCAGCCACGGGGGTACGCCGGGAACGTGGCGACCAGATCGGCCACCTCGGTGCCGATCCGGGCGAGCTCGTCGGTGCCGCCGGCGGCCGCCGGGTCGGTCCGCACGGCCCGCGCGATGAGGCTCGCGATCTGCCGCATCTGGGGCTCCTCCATGCCTTGGGTGGTGACGCTCGGCGTACCCACGCGGATGCCGGAGGAGACCATCGGCCGTTGCGGGTCGTACGGGATCGCGTTCTTGTTCAAGGTGATCGCGGCGGCGTCGCAGCGCGCCTCCGCGTCCGCACCCGTCACCCCGACCTGTCGCAGATCGATCAGTGCCAGATGGGTGTCGGTGCCGCCGGAGACGGGGCGCATCCCCTCGTCGGCGAGCCCCGCGGCGAGCGCCTGTGCGTTGCGGATCACCTGGTCGGCGTACCCCCGGAACTCGGGCAGCGCGGCCTCGCACAGCGCCACCGCCTTCGCCGCGACGGCGTGCATGAGCGGGCCGCCCTGCGTGAACGGGAAGACCGCCTTGTCGATCCGCTGGGCCAGCGACTCCCGGCAGAGGATCATGCCGCCGCGTGGGCCGCGGAGCACTTTGTGGGTGGTGCAGCTGACCACGTCCGCGTACGGCACCGGCGACGGAATCGCCTTGCCCGCGACGAGCCCGATGAAGTGGGCGGCGTCCACCATGAGGTACGCGTCGACCTCGTCGGCGATCTCCCGGAACTTCGCGAAGTCGATCAGCCGGGAGTACGCGGTCGCGCCACAAATGATCATCTTCGGCCGGTGTGCCCGGGCCAGATCCCGCACCTCGTCGTAGTCGATCAGCTCGGTGTCACGCCGGACGGTGTAACCGACGGTGGCGAACCACTTGCCGGAGAAGTTCACCCGGCTGCCGTGGGTCAGGTGCCCACCGTGCGGCAGGTCCATGGCCAGCACCGTGTCGCCGGGCTGCACCAGGGCCGCGTACGTGGCCAGGTTGGCGCTCGCCCCGGAGTGCGGCTGGAGGTTGGCGTGGTCGGCGCCGAACAGCTCCTTCGCCCGGGCGATGCCGATCTCCTCGGCCCGGTCCACCTCGGCGCAGCCGCCGTAGTAGCGCCGCCCCGGGTAGCCCTCGGCGTACTTGTTGGTGAGCGTCGAACCGAGCGCGGCGAGCACGGCGGGCGAGGTGAGGTTCTCGCTGGCGATCAGTTGCAGTCCGCCCCGCAGCCGGTCCAGCTCGCCGAGCACCACGCCGGCGATCTCCGGGTCGGTGGCTCGGAGCTGCTCGAAATCCGGCCCCCAAAAGGTGCTCGTCACGGTGTCCACGACGAAGCAGTCTATGGGGCCGCAGACTGGACAACGTGAGATGCCTGGTCACCGGCGCGACCGGTTACATCGGCGGGCGGCTCGCGCCCCGGCTGCTGGCCGAGGGGTACCAGGTGCGCTGCCTGGCCCGCCACGCCGGCCGGCTGCGCGACGTGCCCTGGGCCGCGGCCGCGGAGATCGCCGAAGGCGACCTACGGCGGCCCGAGACGCTACCGACCGTGTTCGCGGGCGTGGACACGGCCTACTACCTGGTTCACTCCCTCGGTCAGGCCGGTTTCGAGACGGCCGACCGGGAAGCCGCCGAGGCCTTCGCCGAGGCGGCCCAGACCGCCGGTGTACGCCGCATCATCTACCTCGGCGGGCCCCAGCCGGCGCAGGACGAGGCGTCGCCCCACCTGCGTTCCCGCGCCGAGGTCGGGCGGGTCCTGCTCGCCAGTGGCGTGCCGACGGCGGTGCTCCGGGCCGCGGTGATCATCGGGGCCGGCTCGGCCTCGTTCGAGATGCTGCGCTACCTGACCGAGCGCCTGCCGGCCATGACGACACCACGCTGGGTACGCAACCGGATCCAGCCGATCGCGGTCGAGGACGTACTGCGCTATCTCGTCCGCTGCGTCGACCTGCCACCCGAGGTCAACCGCGCCTTCGACATCGGCGGGCCGGACGTGCTCACCTTCAGCGACATGATCCAGCACTACGCCCAGGTGGCCGGGCTACGGCGGCGGATCATCCTGCCGGTCCGGCCGCTGAGCCCGGCGCTGTCGTCGTACTGGGTCGGGCTCGTCACGCCGGTGCCGAACGCGATCGCCCGGCCGCTGGTGGAGAGCCTGATCCACGAGGCGGTCGCCCACGAGCACGACATCGCCGCGTACGTCCCCGACCCGCCCGAGGGGCTGACCGGCTTCGACCGGGCGATCGAGCTGGCCCTGGCCCGGGTACGCGACGCCCAGGTGGAGACCCGCTGGTCGACCGCGAGCGGCCCGTACGCCCCGGCCGAGCCGCTGCCGAGCGACCCGCAGTGGTCCGGCGGCACCGCGTACACCGACCTGCGGGAGAGTGTCGTCGACGCGCCGCCCGAGGCGCTCTGGCGGATCATCGAGGGCGTCGGCGGCGAGCACGGCTGGTACTCGTTCCCGCTCGCCTGGTCGGTGCGGGGCTGGTTCGACCGGCTGATCGGCGGGGTGGGGCTGCGCCGGGGGCGACGCGACCCGCACCGGCTCCAGGTCGGCGAGGCGTTGGACTTCTGGCGGGTCGAGGAGATCGAACCCGGCAAGCTGCTGCGGCTGCGCGCGGAGATGCGGCTACCCGGCCGGGCCTGGCTGGAGATGCGGGCGCTGCCGGCCGACGGTGGGCGCAGCCGGTACCAGCAGCGCGCGGTGTTCCTGCCGCGCGGGCTCGCCGGGCACGCCTACTGGGGCGCCGTGACGCCGTTCCACGCGGTGGTCTTCGGCGGGATGGCCCGCAACATCGCCCGCGGCGCGGAGCGGGAAGCCGCCGCCGTCAGTTCCCGTTCCGCGGGCCGGTGAACTCGTAGGCGATCCGCTCACTCGGCGGCACGAAGTCGCGTACCGGCTGGTCGCGCAGTCCGAACGAGAGCACCTCGCCGACCGCCCGCGCCATCTGGGCCTGCACCGCCTGACCGACCGCGTCCCGGGGGTCTTCCGGATTCGCGGCCATCGAGGCGACCGCGAGCTGCGGCGTGAAGGCCACCACCGTCTCCGTCTCGTACCGCTCGGAGCTGCCCGTCTTGCCGGCCACCGGCCGACCCAGCTGCCCGCGCAGGCCCTCGACGGTCCCACCGTCGCACCGGTTGTACATCGACTGGTCGCCGACCGGGCAGCGGGCCGCGTCGACGGCCGCCCGCGCCACGTCGGTGTCCAGCGCCTGGCGGCAGGCCGGCTGGGCCGCCTCGACCGGCCGGCCGGACGAGTCGGTGATCGACACCACCGGCAGCGGGGCGCACCAGGTCCCCTCGGCCGCCACCGTGGCGTACGCGTTCGCGAGGTCGAGCGGCGTGGTGGCGGAGACGCCGAGGGTGAACGGCCCCCACTCCTTGGCGCCGCTCTCGGCGAGCCGGGCGTCGGACTGGGCGCGGAAGACGATGCCCAGCCGCTCGGCCATCTCCACCGCCCGGTCGGCGCCGACCCGCTCGATGAGCCAGGCGAAGTACGTGTTGACCGAGTTGCCGAAGGCGCTCCACATGTCGTGCGTGCCGTCGACCGACGACGAGGAGTTCTGCGGGCACCAGCGGCCGTCGCAGCTCGCCGGCCCTGTTGCTTGGTAGCCGGTGATCAGGCGGCCCGGCGCGTCGTACTCGGTCCGCAGAGGCAGGCCGGACTCCAGCGCGGCGAGCATGGTGAAGAGTTTGAAGGTCGAGCCGCCCTGGTAGCCGTTGATGGCCCCGCCCCCGGCGATCAGCTGGTTGACGGTGTTCGGGTGGTTCTTCTGCCCGTCCGGGTTGTCGGCGACGCTGTAGACGCGGTTCACCGCCATGGCGAGGACCCGGCCGGTGCCGGGCTGGACGACGGCGGTCGGCGCCGCACGGCGGTCGGTCGTCGGGTAGATCCGCAGCACCTGCTCGACAGTGGTGCGCTGCACGGCGGGGTCGAGCGAGGAGACGATCGAGAACCCGCCCCGCCGCAGGGCCTGCTGCCGCTGGTCGGCGGTGGCCCCGAAGGCGGACTGGGAGCTCCACCAGCGGGTGAACCAGTCGCAGAAGAAACCCCAGTCGTTGTGCTTCTCGGGCACCGCCGTGCAGTCGTTCGGCGTCTCGCTGGGGCGCAGCTTCAGCGGCTCGGCGTTGGCGCGCGCCGCCTGCTCGGGCGGGACCTGACCGGACTCCACCAGCCGCTGCAGCACGTACGACCGGCGGCCGAGCGCGGCGTTCGCGTCGCCGTTGATCGGCTCGTCGGTGTGCGGTGAGCGGACCAGGCCGGCGAGCAACGCCGCCTCGGACAGGGTCAGGTCGGCCGGCGCTTTGGAGAAGAACCGTTTGCTCGCCGCCGCGATCCCGTACGCCCCGGCGCCGAAGTACGCGATGTTGAGGTAGCGGCTGAGGATCTCCTCCTTGTCGAACTCCCGTTCCAGGGCGAGCGCGTACCGCATCTCCTGCACCTTGCGGGCGGCGGTCACCTCGGTGGCCGCCAGGCGCTGCTCCGCGGAGAGGCGAGGGTCGGTGCTCAGCACGTTGCGGACGTACTGCATCGTCAGCGTGGACGCGCCCTGCCGGGTCTCACCGTCGCGCTGGTTGACCGTGAGGGCGCGTGCCACGCCGCGCAGGTCCACGCCGCGGTGCTGATAGAAGCGGGTGTCCTCGGCGGCCACGATGGCCTGCCGCATCACCGGTGCCACCTCGCGCAGCGGCACGTCCACCCGGTCCTCCTGGTAGAAGGACGTGATCAGCGTGGTGCCGTCGTTGGCGTAGAGATTGGAGCGCTGCGCGGGCGGCGACGTGCGCAGCGTGTTCGGCAACTCCGAGTAGGGCGTGGAGAGCGCGCTGAAGCCGATTCCGAAGACGAGCGCGACCGGCAGGGCCGCTCCCGCCAACACCAGACCGGCGAGCACGCCGGCGATCAACACGGTCAGCACTTTGTCGAGATGGGCCCGGATCATCAGCTTCCCCCGCAGGAGCCGGTCACGCTAGGACCCGTTCAGAATGACCCGGAACGCCCCGTTTCGTCGCCGCTTCGCCCCAAACCCGGAGGAAATTCGCGAGGAGGACGGTCAGGGCACAAGCGCCGCAGCGAGCGGCTGCACCGTCTCCTCGATCTCGTCGGCTACCCGGCTGAAGCACTGGTCACCCCGGCCCCACGGGTCGTCCAGGTCGTCCGTGGAGAGAGGGCCCGCATCGTGGCGGGCCGCGTGTGCCGCCGCGACCAACGCCACCCCACGGGCGTGCACGGCGTCCGGCGAAGCCTCGGCCGCCGGCAGCCCGGCGGCGTCCACCGAGCCCAGCAGCCGGCCGAACTCCCCCAACACGAAGGTGCGCGCAGCCGCGTCGGGGCGCAGCGCCACCACGTAGTCCTGCTGGTCGGCGGTCGCCGTGAGGACGAGGTCGGCGGCGTCGATGTGCTCCGAGCGGAGCTTGCGGGCCGCGAACCCCTCGGCGTCGCCGCCCCGGGAGACGACCTGCCGGGCGGCCGGCGGGTTCATCTCCTCGCCGGCGTGCCAGCCGCCGGTGCCGGCGCTGTGGCTGTGCACCAACTCGTCCGCACCGGCCGGGTCGAGCCCCCGCCGGATCAGCCGGTCCCGTACGGCCAGCGCGAGCAGCCGCTCTGCCATCGGCGACCGGCAGATGTTGCCCATGCAGACGTGCAGCACGGTGAACGGTGGCACCTAGACCCCCTCGACGATGTCCGGCACCACGTCGCGCAGCTTCTCCAGCGGAATCGCTCCCAGACGCAGGACCTGCGGCACCTCGCCGGTGAGGTCCACGATCGTGCTCGGCACCGGGTCCGGGCAGGGACCCGCCTCCAGGTACGCGCGCACCGAGTAGCCCAGCTGGTCACGGGCCTCCTCGGCGGTGAGCGCGGACGGCTGGCCCGTCTTGTTGGCCGACGAGACGGCCATCGGCCCGGTCTCCCGCAGCACCTCCAGCGCCACCGGATGCAGCGGCATCCGCACGGCCACCGTGCCGGTCTTGTCACCGAGATCCCACTGCAGGCTCGGCGAGTGCTCGACCACGATGGTGAGCGCGCCCGGCCAGAACGCCTCGACCAGGTCACGGGCCTCACGCGGCAGCGAGAGGACCAGGCCGTCCAGGGTCTGCCGGGAACCGATCAGCACCGGCGGCGGCATCTGCCGACCCCGGCCCTTGGCGTCCAGCAGCGCCTTCACGGCGTACGGGGTGAACGCGTCCGCGCCGATGCCGTAGACGGTGTCCGTCGGCAGGACGACCAGTTCTCCGTTCTTGACCGCCTCGATGGCCGCGGCGATGCCGCGGTCCCGGTCGGCGGGCGACCGGCAGTCGTAGAGCATCACGAGGAGCCAGTCTGCCACGTCGGCCCGAGCTCGGGACGGCGGCCGTCCGCCCGTCGGGACGCGGTGGCGAACCGAGGCCGCCCGGTGAGGTCCCGGCGCTCGGTCACGGCGGCGAACCGGCCGTCGGCGACGAGCAGCGCCGGCACGTCAGCGCCGTGCGTGTCGTCGTGCTCGATGCCGAGCATCCCGCCGGGCCGCAGCAGCTCCCCCGCCCGGGCGATCACCGGGCGGATCACCGACAGCCCGTCCACGCCGCCGAAGACCGCCTCCGCCGGGTCGTACCCGGCCACCTCCGGCGCCACCACCGTGTCCGCGGGCACGTACGGCGGGTTGCACAGCAGCACGTCGACCAAGCCGACCAGGTCGTCGAGCAGGTCGGGGGCCGTGACATCCGCCGCCACCACCTCGATCGGCCGGTCCCCCGCCGTGGCCCGCTCCCCCGCGTTGCGGCGCAGCCAGTCCAGCGCCGCCGGGGAGCGTTCGACCGCGACGACCCGGGCCGCCGGCAGTTCCTGGGCCACCGCGAGAGCGATCGCGCCCGAGCCGCTGCACAGGTCCACCACCAGCGGCGTGTCCCGCTCCCGCGCCTGCTCGATGCCCCAGCCGGCCAGCAGCTCGGTCTCCGGCCTGGGCACGAAGACGCCCGGCCCGACCGCCAACTCGAGACGCCGGAAGGCGGCGCTGCCGGTGAGATGCTGCAACGGTTCGCGGCCCGCCCGGCGGGCCACCAAGGCATCGAAGGTGGCAAGCTGGCCGGCGTCGAACCCGTCGGCGAGGGCCAACCGGCCGCGCGGCACCTCCAGCACGTACGCGGCCAACAGTTCGGCTTCGGTCCGGGCGGCCTCCACCCCGGCTTCGGCGAGGATCCGGGCCGCCCGCAGCACGGCGGTCGATGGCCGGATCCGGTTCGTCCCTTCGGGGGGGTGTTGCGGCTCGATGGTCACGACATAATCATGAAGCGTCGCGGGGCACGTCACGAGCGGGTGCGTACAGGCGCATGCCGACAGGAGGTCGCTGGTGGGTTGGCTCGACCGGGTCGAAGACCAGGTTGACGCGCTGACGCAGTCGAGGGCGTTGCAGGAGGCGAGCCGGTCCGCCGAGGCGTACACCGTGCTGGAACGGGTCCTACGCACCACAACCGATCCGCGCACCCGCGCCGACGCCATGGTGCAGCGGCTCTCCGCGTTGATCAATCTCGGCCGCACCGCCGAGTTCACCCGCGCCATCGAGGAGGCCTCGGCGGCCGTACGCGATCTCGCCGAGCCCTACCTGCACGGGCACGTCAACGCGCTGGCCGCGCTCGCCGCCCACCACCAGGGCGCGCTCGACCGCTGCGTAACCCACCTGGTCAAGGCCGCCCGCGCGCTCGGCGCCGTCGAGGACCCGGACCGCGACACCGCCTGGGGCTGGCACGACCTGGCGATGGCGTACTCCTACCTGAGCTTCCACGGTTATGCGCTCGGGGCGATCGAGCGGGCCCGGCAGCTGGGCATGGCCGCCGGCATACCCGAGGAGACGTTCGCCGCGCCGGGCATCCGCCTGCGCAACGCCGTCGCGCTCGACCACAACGGAGACAGCGACGGCTGCCTGCGGGTGCTGCGCGACGTGGCGGGCGACCTCGCCCGTTTCCTGCGCGGCGGACGGGCCGGGCAGCTGCGCCCCAGCAGCCTCGCCGCCTACGGCTACGCCGCTGCCCGGCGGGCCGCGCTCGGCGACGAGATCGAACACGGCAGCGACGCCGACCCCACCCGGCTGCTCGCCCACGGCGGCGACAGCGCCCGGGCACGGGACATGCGTGAGCTCGGTCACGTGTGCCTCGCCGTCGCCGCCGGTCGGCCGATCGAGGCGGTGGCCCGGCTGGACACCGTCCGGGTCTCCAGCGAGACGCTCGGGGCGGCCGAGCCGGCCCGGTTGCGCAGCATCGCCCTGTCCCGCGCCGGTGACCACGCGCTCGCCCACCGGGCGGACCGGCTGGCGTTCCGGCTGGCGGCACAGCGCAACGACCGGCTGCGGGACGTCTACATCGACGGGATCGCGGCCCGGATCGACCACGAGGAGATGCGCCGGGAGGCCGCCCGCTACGAGGGTGAGGCGCTCACCGACCCGCTGACCGGCCTGCCCAACCGGCGCCGGCTCGAACGCTACATCGCCAGTGTGGTGGCGCGGGGCGAGCAGGTGGTGATCGGGGTCTGCGACCTGGACGGCTTCAAGGCGGTCAACACCCGGCACGGGCACCACTCGGGTGATCTGGTCCTCCAGCGCATCGCCGGTGTGATCAACCGGGTGATGCGCCGGGGCGACTTCGTGGCCCGCTACGGCGGCGACGAGTTCGTGGTGGTGCTACCCGGCGCCGGCATGAGCGAGGCCGCGGAGGTGGCCCGCCGCGTCGGCGCGGCGGTGGCGAGCGAGGACTGGGAGGCGCTGGTCCCGGGCACTCCGGTCGGCGTGAGCATCGGCTTCGCCGAGGTCTCCGGCACCGGGCCGGAGCTGCGTGACGCGCTCAGCACCGCCTTCGAGATCGCCGACCGCGAAATGCTCCGAGCCAAAACCCGCCCCCGCGCCTCCTAACCCGCGCGCTGCGCGCGCCCACCCGCTAGCGCGCCCTCGTTCACGGAAAGAGTGGCTATTCGACGCGGAACAGCCACTCTTTCCGCGAAAGAGTGGCTGGGCTGGAGGGAGGGGGTGGGGGAGGGTGGGTCAGCGGCGGGTCAGTTCGGTGTCGCCCGACAGGCGAGCGGCGCGGTCCGCCTCGGCCAGCGCGTCGAGCACGCCGTCCAGGTCACCGGCGAGGGCCAGGTCCAGGTTGTACGCGGTGTAGCCGATCCGGTGGTCGGTGATCCGGTTCTGCGGGAAGTTGTACGTGCGGATCCGCTCCGAGCGGTCCACCGTGCGCACCTGCGCCTTACGGGCGTCCGAGGCGGCCGCGTCGGCCTGCTCCTGCGCCGCCGCGAGCAGCCGGGCGCGCAGGATCCGCATCGCCTGCTCCCGGTTCTGCAGCTGCGACTTCTCGTTCTGGCAGGACACCACGATGCCGGTCGGCACGTGGGTGATCCGGACCGCCGAGTCGGTGGTGTTCACCGACTGCCCGCCGGGTCCGGACGAGCGGAACACGTCGATCCGCAGGTCGTTCGGGTCGATCGTGACGTCGACGTCCTCCGCCTCGGGCAGCACCAGGACGCCGGCGGCGCTGGTGTGGATGCGGCCCTGCGACTCGGTGACCGGCACGCGCTGCACCCGGTGCACGCCGCCCTCCCACTTGAGGCGGGACCAGACGCCGTTGCCGCCCTCCGGCACGCCCTTGGTCTTGATCGCCAGCGAGACGTCCTTCACCCCACCGAGGTCGGAGTCCTGGGCGTCGATCACCTCGACCAACCAGCCCCGGCGCTCCGCGTACCGGGTGTACATCCGCAGCAGGTCGCCGGCGAAGAGCGCCGACTCCTCGCCACCCTCACCCGCCTTGATCTCGACGATCACGTCCTTGGCGTCGTGCGGGTCACGCGGGATCAGCAGCTCCGCCAGCCGCTCCTCCAGCGCCGGCAACGTCACCGCGATCGACTCCGCCTCGGCGGCGAACGACGAATCCTCGGCGGCCAACTCCCGCGCGGCGGCCAGGTCCGCGCGCGCCTGCGCGAGCTCACCGGCCGCCTTGTGCAGCGGCACCAGCTCGGCGTAGCGGCGACCGACCCGACGCGCGACGGCCTGGTCGGCGTGGATGGCCGGGTCGGCCAACCGCTTCTCCAGGTCCGCGTACTCGTCGAGAAGGGCGGCCAGACGCTCGCTGCTCATGCTGCGGATGCTCCTTCGACGCGGGCGGACGGATGGCGTACCAGGTGAAACCGGTGGGCATACGGACGGCGCCCGCGTCCGGTGGGAAACCGGACGCGGGCGCCGAACGTGGAGTTACTTGGCCTTCTTGGCCTGAACCTTGGCGTACTTCTGCTGGAACTTCGCGACCCGACCGGCGGTGTCCAGCACGCGCTGCTTACCGGTGTAGAACGGGTGGCAGTCGCTGCAGGTCTCGACGCTGATCACGCCGCCCTTGGCGGTGCTGCGGGTCGTGAACGTGTTGCCGCAGGAGCAGCGGACCTCAGTGGTCACGTACTCCGGGTGGATGTTGGGCTTCATGTCGCCTCGGTCCTTTCGTCGGTGGTCGCCGGGTCGCCGTCGCCACCCGCCGCACGTACGACGGGCTCAGGCGTGAACCGGAACCGGTGGCCGATTGACCAGTGTGCCATGGGTGCGTGCCCGGCCCCTCATCGGGCGGCCGCGCCGTGCCCGCCGGGCGGTCACGTCAACGGCCTCGCCGGGCCCGTCACCGGGCGCACAGCTGATCCGGAATCGACAACGCCCGGCGTCCTACGGGCATTCCCGGCCGCCCGCCGGGCATTCACCGGCACGCCGCCGCGTGGCCGGTACCCCGGGTGGGGTACGACCCGGGGCGCACAATGGCTGCCGGACGACGAGCGCACGGAGGTGAGCCCGCGATGCCCCGCCTGATCGCGACCCGCGGGCTACCGGCCTCGGGGAAGACCACCTTCGCCCGTACGCTCCAACCGTCGGTGGTCCGGGTGAACCGCGACGACCTGCGCCGGATGCTGCACGGCGAGCGGTTGTTCACCCAGTGGGCGGAGGCGCAGGTGACCACGGCCCAGCGGGCCCAGGTCGAGGCGCTGCTGCGCGCCCGGGCCGACGTCTGCGTCGACGACACCAACCTGCGCTCGCGGACCCTGCGGGACTGGGCCGACCTGGCCGCCCGGTACGGGGCCGAGTTCGAGGTGCACGACTTCACCGACGTGCCGCTGGAGGAGTGCCTGCGCCGGGACGCCGCGCGCCCGGCGGAGGACCGGGTCGGCGAGGCGGCGATCCGCCGGCTGCACGAACGCTACCTGGAGGGGCGACCCCTGCCGCTGCCGGTGCCGCAGGCACGCACCGGCCGCCCGAAGCAGGTGCACCCCGCCCCGACCGGGGCGCCGGAGATCGTCCTGGTGGACATCGACGGCACCGTCGCGTTGAACGTCTCACGCAGCCCGTACGACATGACCCGGGTCGGCGCGGACGAGCCGAACGAGGCGGTGATCGCCGCGGTCCGGGCCATGCACGCGGCGGGCTACGGCGTGGTCTTCTGCTCCGGCCGGGACGCCTCGGCGCGCGCCGACACCGTGTTGTGGCTGGAGCGGCACGTCCGGGTGCCGTACCTCGCGCTGCACCTGCGGGCGGTGGGCGATTCCCGGAAGGACTCGGTGGTCAAGCGGGAGATCTACGAGCGGGAGGTACGGGACCGCTACCGGGTGGTCGGTGTCTTCGACGACCGGGCGCAGGTCGTCCGGATGTGGCGTTCCCTGGGCCTCACGGTGTTCCAGGTCGCCGACGGCGACTTCTGAGCGGGAGGGACCCCGGCGGCCCGGGGCCCCTCCCCGTGTTCAGGCAGCGGCGCGCAGCACCGTGGTGATGGTGGCGTCGGCGCGTACCCCGTTGACCGTCACCGCCAGCACCAGCGAGGCGCCGGGACGCAGCGCGGTGAGCCGGCCCGTCGTCGGATCGAACCAGGCCACGTGCCGCGGTCGCAGCCCGGTCACCGGCCCGATGTGCACGTTCGGGGACGCGGACCAGTCGGCGCTCACCGGCGCGGCCACCGGGACGGTACGCCCACCGGGTTGGGTCAGCGTGGCGGTGACCGTGACCGGGCTGCCGAGCGTGACGCCGGCCGGAGCGTTCACCGCGAGCCGGTCGGTGTGCGCGTGCACCTCGGCCGTCACCCAGCTCGGTCCCTCGGCGAGCGGGTCCCGTCGGGCCCGGTCGGCCTCGGCGGGGCTGACCGGGTCGACGCCGAACTCGGTCCAGCCGGTGAAGCCGCCCCGGTCGGCGGGGGTGGACGGCGTCTTGCCGGAGTTGCCGTTGATGACGTACGGCACGCCGTCCACCCGCTCGGCGTGGAACGTTCCGACGTGCCCGCCCACGAACAGCGCGCCCTTGCCCGTGCGGTGCTGGAAGTCGGCCAGCCACTGTTCCAGCAGCGCCGCCTCCTTCCGGTCACCGAGCTGGCTCGCCTGCGCCGGGCTGGGATCGCGCGGCGGGTGGTGGTGCAGCACCACTACCGAGCCGACCGCCGGGTCGGTGGCCGCCGAGTCGAGCGCCTCGCGCAGGATCCGTACCTGGTCGAAGCCGCCGCCGCGCAGCGAGCCGGTGGAGGTGTCCAGCGTGACGAACCGGGTGCCCTCGTGGTCGAAGACCCGCGACGTGTCGCCGAAGACGGCGCGGAAGTTGCTGATCGGAGCGCCCATGATCTCGTGGTTGCCGGGCACGTAGTACCAGGGCAGTTCGTCCCCCAGTTCCTCGTCCAGCAGCCGCTTCGCCAGCTCGAAGTCGGCCGGGTACGCGGTGTCCACCAGGTCGCCGTTGATGACCAGGAAGTCCGGCCGGGCCGCCCTGATCTCGCGCAGCGTACGGCGGGCCTGGGCGACCAGTTCGCTGTCCGGATCGGCCGCGACGAACTGGGCGTCGGACATCACCGCGAAGCGCCACGGTGCGGCGTCGACCGTGCCGTCGGTGACCACCACCCGGTCGGTGCTCGCCTCCTCGGCGGGTACGTCCACCGACGGGGGCACCTTGGCCACCAGGTCGTCGATGACGATCTCGCTGGTGTACTGGGCGTCGGCGTTGGTCTCCGCCACGTAGAAGCGCCGCACCCGCACCGGGTACTGCACGCCGGCCGGGACGGTGAACTCGACGTACCGCCAGCCGGTCCAGGTGATGTACGGCCCACGCAACACGTGTTGGGTGTCCTGAGCGTCGTGCAGGTGCAGGCTCGGCCACTCTCCCCTGCCGTTGCCGTGGATCCACATCCCGAACGCCTGGGGCTGACCGGGGACGTCGATCCAGGCGGGCGGGTCCGCGTACGCGGCGCGGGTTCCGGTGGACTGACTGAAGTCGTACGAGAGCTTCAGACCGGTGCCGGTGTGGCCCGGCGCCGGCGCGACGGATCCGCTCGCCCGGGCCTGACTGAACTTCCAGGCGGACGCATCCTCGAAGTCCGCCACCGGCTGATCGGTCAGCCCGATGGTGACCGGGACGACGACCTCCTCGGGTCCCACGTGGACGGTCACGAGGGCGGCGCCGGTGTCGCGCAGCGCGGTGACCGTGAGGTTGCCGTCGTCGTCCGGTGTGATCCGCAGCAGGTCGTGGTCGTACTCCAGGTTCAGGTCGGCGGGCTCGATCGGGGCGGTGTTCCCCTCGACGTCGCGCCCGACCACACCGAAGCGCCCGCTGCCGTCGAGGCCGGTCAGGCCGACCCGCTCGACCGTGGTGTCGATGCCGGCCAGCGGTCCGAGCACGGTGAGGTCGAGTGTTCCGGTGGCGCCGCCCCGGCGTGCGGTGACCGTCGCCGTGCCGGGCAGCAGGGCGTGGAAGACGTCGTCGCCGTCCACCCGGCCGCGGGCCGCCGGTCGGGTCTGCCAGCTCGGCCGGCCGGCCGCCGGGCCGTACGTCTCGTCGTGGCCGGCCGCGGTGAGCCGGCGGGTGAGTCCGGGGAAGACCCGGTCGGGGCGGCCGCCCCGGACCGGGGAGACGCCGGGTGCCGCGGTCGGGTCGCTGGCGGTCTCCACCCAGAACCCGGTCAACCGCCCGCTGCCCGTCGGGGCGTAGAGGGCGAGGCCGTTGGGGACGGACCGTTCGGTGCCGTCCGAGGGGCTGTTCTCCACCTGGACGGCGGCCGCGCCCGGCTCCCGGGCGAGCAGCGTCGACGAGCCACCGCCGTCCAGGTTGAGCGCGTTGTGCGCGCCCAACTCGGCCATCATCCGGCCCATCTCGGTCTGGGTGACGCCCCGGCTGTCGACCTGACGCCCGTCCACCGTCAGCATGATCATTTTGCGGCCGTCGGCGCTGAAGCCGACCGCCGTGCGCGGAGCCAGCGACGGGTCGGAGATCGTCTGCACCACGCCGTCGCGGACCAGCACAGGCCCGCCACCGACCGCGGCGTGCAGGTTGCCGCCGTCGGACGGTTTCGGCTGCCAGGCCACGCTGACCGGGTCACCGGGGCGTAGCCCGGCGAGCGCCTCGGCACCGGCCTCCCGGCCGAGCAGGATGGTGGTCCCGGCGGGAATGGGCCCGCTGCCCGCCGCCGGGTCCACGCGGGCCACCCGGCCGTCGACCACGGCGACCTCGGTCACCCGCGCCGCATCGGCGACCGCACGCTCCCGGGTGTACGTACCCCAGAGCGCGGTGAACACACCGACGCCGCCGGCCTGAACCAGGTTGTTGAACTGGGTGAGCGTGACCGGGCCGGTGGGCAGGGTGGCGGTGCCGTCGAAGTTCACCTCGACGACCCGGCCGACGCCCTGGCTCGTCACCGCCACCGCGTTCCGGTGCCCGCTGACCGCCGACTGGATCAGTTCACCGTCGCGGATGCCGACGCCCTGCGCGGCTCCGGAGTTGTTGATGTCGAAGAAGTCGCCGTTGACCGCGGCGACCGCGCGGGTGCGGTCCGCGGCGACACGCAGCGGCTCCGCCCGGCTGACCGCGCCCGAGTTGACGTAGTCCACGGTGACTCCGCCGCTGAGGTCGGCGGTGAGGGCGTCGGCGCGTAACCAACCTTCGGCGTCGTACCGGTCGAACGAGGTGAGCTGGACCCCGGGGGCGACCGGACGGCTGGTCTTCGTGGTCTCCAGGCCACCGGCCGGCTCGATGCCGCTCGGGTCGCTGGTGGCAACGCCAGGCGCGGTGGGGGTCACCGCAGCGGTGGCGGGCGCGGCGGTGGCGGGTGGTGGGCCGGCCAGGGTCAGCAGTGGCGTCAGCAGCAGGACGCCGGCGAGGTGGGCGGATCGTCTGCGGGTACGCATGGACGACAGTCAACCCGACAGTGAATAGAAGTTTCAAGAGTGACTCGATGAATGGAAGAAAGCTGCACTCGTGGCCGACGATGTCGACCTTCGGAACGTGACCGAGCGTCACCGCTCGCCACCCGGCGACACCCACTCACATCCCCTTTGCTCTGCACCCCCATACGCACCAGCAACGCAACGTCATCGGTGGCGCGCATGAGGGTGTAGAGCAAAGGGCGCCGTAGCACAGTCACCACGGTCCGCCGTCGACTCAATTACCCCTGTTCGCAGCGGTGTCACCGACTGGATGACCCCGGCCGAGGCCGAGCGAGCTCAGAGCCCGCGACTACTGTTTGTCACCGGCAGGAGGCTGAAGGAAGCTCACTCACAGTATCCGTCCCGAGTGGAGCGACGAGCCGGCGGCCCGCCGGTACAGCAGGAGGGGCACGGCCGACGGCCGTGCCCCTCTCTGTCGCCTCCTACCCGGGGATCACTCCCCCGGCGTGGACTTCGCGATCTGCATCAGGAACTCGATGTTGGTACGCGACTGCTTGAGCCGGTCCAGCAGCAGGTCCAGTGCCGCCTGCGAGTCCAGCGAGTGCAGGACCTTGCGCAGCTTGTGGATGATGGCCAGTTCCTCCGGCGCGAGCAGGATCTCCTCCTTGCGCGTGCCGGACGGGTGGATGTCGATGGCCGGGAAGGTGCGCTTGTCGGCGATCTTCCGGTCCAGCTTCAGCTCCGCGTTACCGGTGCCCTTGAACTCCTCGAAGATGACCGTGTCCGCCATGGAGCCGGTCTCGACCAGCGCGGTGGCGAGGATGGTCAGCGACCCGCCGTTCTCGATGTTGCGGGCCGCGCCGAGGAAGCGCTTCGGCGGGTAGAGCGCGGTGGAGTCGATACCACCCGACATGATCCGACCGCTGGCCGGTGCCGCGAGGTTGTACGACCGGCCGAGCCGGGTCACCGAGTCGAGCAGCACGACCACGTCGTGTCCCAGCTCGACCAGGCGCTTCGCCCGCTCGATCGCCAGCTCCGCCACCGTCGTGTGGTCCTGCGGCGGACGGTCGAACGTGGCCGCGATGACCTCGCCCTTCACCGACCGCTGCATGTCGGTGACCTCTTCGGGTCGCTCGTCCACCAGCACCACCATCAGGTGGCACTCGGGGTTGTTGCGGGTGATCGCGTTCGCGATCGCCTGCAGCACCATCGTCTTGCCGGCCTTCGGCGGCGACACGATGAGCGCGCGCTGTCCCTTGCCGATCGGCATGACCAGGTCGATCACCCGGGTGGTCAGGATGTGCGGCTCGGTCTCCAGCCGCAGTCGCTCCTGCGGGTAGAGCGGGGTCAGCTTGTAGAACTCCGGTCGGCGCTTGGCCTCCTCCGGCTCCATCCCGTTGATGGTGTCCAGCCGGACCAGCGGGTTGTACTTGTCCCGCCGCTGCTCGCCCTCCCGGGCCGCGCGGACGGCGCCGGTGATCGCGTCACCGCGGCGCAGGCCGTACTTCTTGATCTGGGACATCGACACGTACACGTCGTTCGGGCCGGCCAGGTAGCCGGTGGTCCGGACGAAGGCGTAGTTGTCGAGCACGTCGATGATGCCGGCCACCGGGACGAGTACGTCGTCCTCGCTGACCTGCGGCTCGCGACCGCCGCCGTCGCCCTCGGTGCGCTCACCGCGGCCGCGCCGACGGTCCCGGAACCGGCTGCGCCGGCCGCGCCGGCCGCCGCCCTCACCGTCGTCCTCGCCGTCGATCTCCCGCTCGGCGCGCTGCCCCCGGTCACCGCGGTCGTTGCGGTCCGCGCGCTCACCGCGCTCAGCCCGCTCGCCACGCTCGTTGCGGTCACCACGCTCGGCCCGCTCGGTGCGCTCGGCCCGCTCGGTGCGCTCGGCACGCTCACCGCGCTCGGCACGCTCGCCACGCTCATTGCGGTCGCCACGCTCGGTGCGGTCGGCACGCTCACCGCGCTCAGTCCGCTCGCCGCGCTCGGCACGCTCACCGCGCTCAGTCCGCTCGCCGCGCTCGGTCCGCTCGCCGCGCTCGGTCCGCTCGCCGCGCTCGGCACGCTCACCGCGCTCGGTCCGCTCGCCGCGCTCGTTGCGGTCACGCCCGCCGCGGCCCTCACCCCGGTCGGTACGCTCGCCGGTCTCGACCGCCTCGGTACGAGTCTCGGCAGCGCGGGTCTCCTCGGTGCGCGCCCGGCGCCGGCCCCTGCCGCGACCCTCGGTCTCGGCCGCGGCCTGCTCGGCGGGTGCCGCCTCGGCGGTGCGCCGCTCGGCCTCCGGCCGCTCGGTCGTCTCCCGCACCTCTGCGTGCACCTCTTCACGGGCGGGAGCGGTCGCGGCCGCGACCTCGGCCCGAGGTCGAGGGGTCCCGGCGGCGGCGCCGCCCTGCCGCTCGGTGATCGCGCTGATCAACTCGCCCTTGCGCATGCGGGCCGTGCCGGAGATGCCGAGCGACGCGGCCAGGCTCTGGAGCTCTGGCAGCAGCATCGCCGACAGACCGGTGCCGCTACGCCGCCGACGAGCGGGAGCGGCGGTGGTGGCTTCGCCAGCGACGTTGGAAACATCCGACGTCACGTCGGTGGTGTCGCTCAATGGATTCCTTCCCTCGATAGGCCGTGACTGCCCGGAGTCGACAAAGCAGGTGGCCGGGCGGCCTCGGTGCACCCGCCTCGCGTGAACGCGTCGCGGGAGTCTGTGACACAGCAGCCGGTAGGTTTCCGACTCACCAGCCTCGGTGAGCAGGTCTCGCCGTCTGCGGCGACCTGTGGAAACTGCGGTGCGGCGTGGCCTTGGCAGGGGTGGCGGGCTGACCGCCGAGAGCTTCGGGGGTGCGCCGACCCGCAGGAAGATCGCATGCTTCGCGGCTGTGCTAAGTCTAGAGCGTAATCAACTCTTCCGACCTGCGGCAACAGGGTCCCGCTCGGCGTGTCCAAGTCTACCCCGGGCGACCCGGGCACCGCTGACATCTATCGGTAACCGCCAGACCTGCCAGTCTCTTCCCGCTTCGAAGCCCTCGGGCGGGGCGCTGAGGGCCAGCACGGTGGGGCCCGCCCCACTGACCACAGCTGCCACACCTTTCTCACGCAGCTCGCTGACCAGGGCGGTCGTGGCCGGCATCCCGCCCGCACGGTAATCCTGGTGCAGCCGGTCGACGGTGGCCGGCAGCAGCAGCGCCGGATCGGCGGTGAGCGCGTGCACGAGCAGAGCCGCCCGCCCCGCGCTCAACGCAGCGTCACCGTGCGGCACGGTGGCCGGCAGCGCCGCCCGGGCCACCGCTGTCAGCCCCCGCCCGCCGGGCACGAAGACCGTCGGGCGTACGCCCTCGGCTACCTGACGGGCGACCGCCCGGGCGCCGGACGGTTCCGTCCAGGCGATCGTGAAACCCCCGAGCAGGCAGGGCGCGACGTTGTCCGGATGCCCCTCCAACTCCGCGGCGAGCCGAAGCGCGGCCTCGTCGTCGAGGCGGCGCTCGCCCTCCACCACCAGCGCCCGGGCCAGCAGCACACCGGCGACGATCGCCGCGGACGAGGAGCCCAGACCCCGTGCCTGCGGGATGCGGTTGACGCACTCGACGACGAGCCCCGGCGGGTGCGCGCCGAGCCGGTCGAAGGCCGCACGCATGGACCGGACCACGAGGTGCCGGTCGCCGTCGGGCAGCTCGCCCGCACCCTGCCCGGACACCGTGACCCGGACCCCCGACGGCGCGATCTCGGCCGCCACGTCGTCGTAGAGCCCGAGGGCGAGCCCCAGCGCGTCGAAGCCCGGCCCCAGGTTGGCGCTGGTGGCGGGAACCCGGACCCGGACCGGCCCGGCTTCGAAGTTCTTCGGCACCGGCTCATGCTATGGCCCCGCCCCGACAGACCCGCCGTCCGCCCGACCCGTGGGATTCGATCATCTCCGCTGGCGTGCCCGCCGCCGTCGACACCGGCCGACCGGGCTTCCCCGCCGATCAGCGGGCCGGCTCGGGAACCGGATCGGTGAGGGAGAGCCGCCGGGTGGCGATCCGCCAGCCGACGGCGTACACCAGGGTGACCAGGCCACAGCCGGCGAGGATCACGCGCTCGTCCACCGTGTCCACCACCAGCGCCACGGCGAGTTGGCTGATCGCGATGGCCAGCGTCGCCAGCATCATGTCGGTGGCGAAGACGCGTCCTCGCAGCCGGTCCGGCACCTCGCCCTGCAGGGCGTAGTTCGACATCACCCAGTTGCTGCCGCCGGCGAAGTGGGCCACGAAGACCAGCAGCAGCACGAGCGGAAACCAGCCCACCAGGGAGGTACCGAGGTAGGCCAGCCCGTACAGGGACATCGACACGGCCAGACCGGGCAGCAGCAAGGCCCGGTTGGTCAACGCCCGGCGCATGAGGATGGGCCCGACCAGCGCGCCGGCGCCGCGGACCGCGAAGAGCAGCCCGGTGCCGGCCGGCCCGGCCCCGTAGACGGCGGCCAGCAGCGGGAACACCGTCAGCACGCCGTTGCCCAGTCCGACCGCCGACTTGACGGTGACCAGCGCCAACACCCGCGGCCGGTGTCCGATGTAGCGCAGTGCCTCGCTCACCGCGGCCCAGGCCCGCTGCGGCGATTCGCCGGCCTCCCGCGGCGCCTGCAACGGCCGGCGGATGGTCGAGGCCAGGATCGCCGCGAGCGCCAGGCCGACCGCCGCGATCCAGAAGCAGGCGTACGGCCCGACCCGGTCGCTGAGCACACCCCCGAGTGAGGCGCCCACGACGGTCATGGTTCCCCACGCCGAGCCCGCGACCGCGTTGCCGGCGGCCAGCTCGTCCGGGTCGAGGACGTTGGGCAGGGCGGCCTGGGCGGCGGGCGAGTAGAAACCCTTGGCGACCGCGATCACGCCGATCGCCAGCAGCGCGAGCCAGGCGGTGCCCGCGCTGTGGACGCCGAGCAGGAGCAGCACGCCGACCAGCGCGGCCACGTTCGCGACCATCATGATCTTCCGCCGGTCGAACCGGTCGGCGATCGCGCCGGTGAACGGCAGCAGCAGCGCCACGACGCCGGTGTCCACGGCGAGCACCAGTGCTCCCCACACGCCGCTACCCGTGAGACTCGGCAGCAGCACCAGCAGCGGAACCATGACGAACCAGTCGGCCCCGAAGACCACCAGCTCGGCGAGGAAGAGGTTGCGGAAGTTCCGGTTGCGGGTGAGGACCGACAGGGTGGACGCCACGGAGCAGGACCCTACCCCGCCTGCCGGAACGCTCCCAGGTGGTGGCCCGTCTGTCCCGAATGGCACGCCCCCGGCGGGTCGGAACCCGCCGGGGGCGTGCCTGGCCGTACGCCGACTACTCGGTGGGCGGCAGCGGGGAGGTGTGGCTCTTGGGCAGCTTGAGCACCTCGAACTGGTCCGTGCCGTCGATGAGCGCCGCCGAGGGCGCGGGTCGCGCCTCCGGGCCGCCACCCGGCCGGCTCCCATTGCCATCGCCCGTGCGGGCACCGGCGAGCACCGGCTCCGGCTCGGCTGCCGTGTCCGGCGCGTCGGTGGGCTCCGCCGGCGCCGTCTGCGAACCGTCCGTGCGCCGCCGTCGCCGCGCACGCACCGACTCCTTGGTGTTCTCGACCATCGTGTAGAGCGTCGGCACCAGGAGCAGCGTCAGCAGCGTGGAACTGAGCAGACCACCGATCACCACGACCGCGAGCGGCTGCGAGATGAAGCCGCCCTCGCCGGTGAGCCCGAACGCCATCGGCAGCAGCGCGAAGATGGTCGCGACCGCCGTCATCAGGATCGGCCGCAGCCGGTGCCGGCCGCCCTCGACGACCGCCTCCTGCACGCCCAGGCCCTGCGCCCGGTACTGGTTGATCAGATCCATCAGCACGATCGCGTTGGTCACCACGATGCCGACCAGCATGAGCATGCCGATCAGCGCGGGCACACCGAGCGGGGTCCCGGTGACCAGCAGCAGACCGACCGCACCGGTGGCCGCGAACGGGATCGAGATCAGCAGGATCAGCGCCTGGATGAGGCTGCGGAACGTCGCCACCATGATCAGGAAGACGATCGCGATCGCGACGAGCACCGCCAGCCCCAGGTCGCCGAAGGCGTCCGCCTGGTCGGCGCTGACACCCCCGATGACGATGGTCGCCCCGGGCACATCGATGCCGTCGAGGCGCTGACGCAGCTCCTCGGTGGTCGCGCCGAGGTTCGACCCGGTGGCCGTACCGGTCACCGTGACGCTGCGCTCGCCGTCGATCCGGCTCACCTGCTGCGGGCCCTCGGCACGCTCGACGGTGGCGATGTCGCCCAGCTTCACCGGCCCGACCGGCAGCGCACGCAGCTGGTCGATGGTGAGCGGCGGCTTGTCGGAGAGGCGGAGCATCACGTTCTGCTGGTCGCCGTCGAGGGTGACCTGCCCGAGCGGGGCGCCCCGGAACGTCTGCGCCACCAGCTGGCCGACGGCGGCCTCGGTGAGGCCGGCCCGGCCGGCCTTGACCCGGTCGACCGTGACGTCGACCCGCGGCACCCGATCGGCGAGGCTCGTGGAGACGTCCGCCACGCCAGGCGTACCGGCCATCGCCTCCTCGGCCGCCTTCGCGGCCCGGTCGAGCGCCTCGGGCTCAGCGGCCTGGACGACGACCTCCAGGCGGCTCGCGGAGGCGTCCTGCCCGCCGCCGAAGGTGAACTCGCCGGCGTCGGGCCCGAGGGCGTCGAACTCCCTGCGCAGCGTCTCACGCATCTGCTGGGCGTCCGTGCGGTCGCCCAGCGCTAGCGACCAGCTGGCCACGTTGTTCCGGCCGCCACCCAGCAGAAGGTTGTCTCCGCCGCCGGCCGTCACCTGGTACGTCTCGACGCCGTCGGTCCGCTTCAGCACCGCCTCGACCTTGCCGGCCGCCTCGTCGGTGGCGGCCAGGCCGGTGCCGGCCGGCAGCTCCTGACGGATGCTCAGGGTGTCCTGCCCGGAGTCGTCGAGGAAGTTCGTCTGCAGCTTGCCGGCGAGGCCCAACGTGCCGAAGAGCACCAGCACACCCAGCCCGACGGTGATCCACCGGGTGCGCCGGGTACGGGTCGCGAACCCGATCGCCGGCAGGTACGCCCGTTGCAGCGGGCTGCGCAGCTCCTTCTCCTCCGCGGCCCGGCGCACGGCGTCGTCGTCCGGCGTGCCGCCGGACGGCTTCAGGAACCAGTACGCGAGCACCGGGATGACCGTGAGCGCGACCAGCAGCGAGGCGAGCAGCGCCACGGTCACGGTGATGGCGAACGGCGCGAAGAGCTGCCCGACGAAGCCGCCCACCAGTGCGATGGGCGCGAACACCGCGACCGTGGTGAGGGTGGACGCGGTGACCGCGCCGGCCACCTCACGTACGGCGTTGACGATCGCTTCGCGCTTCGCCTCGCCGTACCCGAGGTGCCGTTTGATGTTCTCCAGCACCACGATCGAGTCGTCCACCACCCGGCCGACCGCGATGGTCAGCGCGCCGAGGGTGAGCAGGTTGAGCGAGTAGTCACCGATCCAGAGGGCGATCAGCGCGACCAGCACCGACAGCGGGATGGAGACGGCGGTGACGACGGTGGAGCGCACCGACAGCAGGAAGACCAGGATGACGATGACGGCCATCACGAGGCCGAGCAGACCCTCGGTGGTGAGGCTCTCGATGGACTTCTCCACGAAGGGGGCCTGGTCGAAGACCACGGTCAGCCCGGCGCCGGACGCATCGCGCAGGGCGCCGAGCCGGTCCCGGATCTCGTGCGAGATCTCCACCGCGTTGCCGTCGGGGCTGGCCGTGACCGCGATACCCAGACTGTCCTCGCCGTTGGTGCGGGTGATGGCGGTTGCCGGCGCGAGCGTCTCCTCGACGGTGGCCACGTCACCGAGCCGGACCGGGACCGGCCCGGGTGCGACGACGATGCCGCGCAGGTCGTCGAGGGTGGCCACCGGGGTGCCGACCTGCACCGGCAGCGCCTGGCCGCCGTCGGTGACCGTGCCCGCCGGCACCGACACGCCGTTGGTCTTCAACGCCGTACCGATCGCGGTCGGGTCGAGCTTCGCGGCGGCCAGCTTCGCCAGGTTCGGCTTGACGACCACGGTGTCGCTGCGGGTGCCGGTCAGTTCGACGGTACGCACACCGTCGATCGCCTCCAGCTCCGGCAGGACGCTGGCGCGCAGGTTGTCGGCGAGGGCACGCTCGTCGCCGCCGCCGGTCGCGGCGAGCACCACGGCCGGCAGGTCGTCGGTGCTGCCCGCGAGCACCTGCGGCTCCACGCCCTCCGGCAGTTGCGCGCCGATCCGGTTGAGCGCGGTCTGCATCTTGTTGACCGTGTCGTCCAGGTCGGTGCCGAACTCGAACTGCACCTGGACGGTTGCCGCCCCCTCACGAGACGTCGAGGTGACCTTCTCCAGTCCGGGCAGCCCCTGGAAACTGTTCTCGATCGGCTCGACGACCTGGGATTCGACGATCTCGGGTGTCGCGCCGGGGTACGCAGCCATGACGAAGGCGGCCGGGAACTCCAGCGACGGCAGCAGTTGCTGCTTCAGCGACGGCACGGCGAACAGTCCGAACACCGTGGCCACCACCGCGATGAGGGCGACCAGCCCTCGGTTGGCGAGGCTTGATCTGGCGAGCAGCGACATCGGCCTGGCTCACTCCTAGAAAAATTTGCAGGGCATGCAAAGTGTGCCCGACCCGCTCACCTCGCTCCGCGCCGGGTACTGACCGGTACCCGCGCAGCCCGCCGCACCGCCGAAACCAGCCCGTTGATCATGAAGTTGTCGTCGTGACACGCCGAGGCGAGCGGCAATAACTTCATGATCAACGGGGAGGGCCCGGGGAGGACCCCGGGGAGGGGTTAGGCGAGGTCCAGGGAGCGGGCGGCGGAGAGGGGGTCGTTGGGGATGGTGATCGGGGCGGGAGCGGTGGAGATGGCCCACTCCGGGTCCTTGAGCCCGTGCCCGGTGACCGTGCAGACCACGGTCGCCCCGGCCGGAATCCGGCCCGCCGCCGCCTGCTGCAACAGCCCGGCCACACTGGCCGCGCTGCCCAGCTCCACGAAGACCCCGACCTCCCGGGCGAGCAGCCGGTACGCGGAGAGGATCTCCCGATCGGTCACCGCCGCGATCAGGCCGCCCGAGGCCTCCCGGGCGTCGACCGCCCGGGTCCAGCTCGCCGGGTTGCCGATCCGGATCGCGGTGGCGATGGTCGAGGGCTCACGTACCACCTCGCCGGTGACCAGCGGCGCGGCCCCGGCAGCCTGGAAACCGTACATCTTCGGCGCGCGGGTGGCCCGCCCGTCCGACAGCTCCTCCGAGTAGCCCATCCAGTAGGCGGAGATGTTGCCGGCGTTGCCCACCGGCAGGCAGTGGATGTCCGGTGCGTCGCCGAGCGCCTCGACGATCTCGAAAGCGGCGGTCTTCTGGCCGTGCAGCCGGTCGATGTTGACCGAGTTGACCAGCGCCACCGGGTAGTCCTGAGCCAGCTTGGCGGCCAACGCGAGGCAGTCGTCGAAGTTGCCGTTGACCTGGAGCAGCCGCGCGCCGTGCACCAGCGCCTGGGCCAGCTTGCCCAGCGCGATCTTGCCCTGCGGCACCAGCACCGCGCAGGTCAGTCCGGCGCGGGCCGCGTACGCGGCGGCGGAGGCGCTGGTGTTTCCGGTGGACGCGCAGATGATCACCTTGTTGCCCGCTTCGACCGCCTTGGAGACCGCCACCGTCATGCCGCGGTCCTTGAACGAGCCGGTCGGGTTGGCCCCCTCCACCTTCAGGTACACGTCGCAGCCGAGCCTCGCGGAGAGCACCGGCGCGGGCAGCAGCGGCGTGTTCCCCTCGTGCAGGGTCACGACGGGCGTGGCGTCGGTGACCGGCAGCCGGTCCCGGTACGCCTCGATCAGACCCCGCCACATGTCGCTCTCCTCGCCTCTTCCGCCCCCGCCGACCAGGGGCACGCCAAGCCTGGACCAGCCTGCCGGAACGGCCCGTGCATCACCCCCCGTTACCCACCTGGCGGGACGCCCGGTGGGACGGCACCGCCGGCCACCGCCCACGCCCGTGGAACCGCATCGCCGGCGCCCGGGCCACCGCTCGGCGAACCCACCGCCGTACCGCACGACCCCACCGCCTCACCGGCGTGGAGCCGTCGGGAGACGCGGACGCCCGACCAGGACAACGAGGTGGCCTCTCACCGGGGCCCGGCAGCCGCTACCGGCGACGAGCGCCCGTCACCGGGTCAACGAGTCACGCCCCGCCCTCGACCCGGAGCACACTGGTCACCGACCGGACGATGTCCAAGCCACGCAGCTCGGAGACGGTCGCGGCGAGCGCGGCGTCCGGCGCGACGTGGGTGACGATCACCAGGTCGGCGTCCGCGCCGCTGCCCGGGGCCGAGCCCTCCGCCGGCCCCTGCCGAACCGTCGCGATCGACACGTCGTGCCGCGCGAAGACGCCGGCCACCGCGGCCAGCACACCGGGCCGGTCGGCCACGTCGAGGCTCACGTGGTAGCGGGTGAGCGCCTCCCCCATGGACCGCACCGACAGGTCGGCGTACGCGCTCTCGCTGGCCGCGCGCACCCCGGCGAGCCGGTTGCGGGCGACCGCCACCACGTCGCCGAGCACCGCGCTGGCGGTCGGTGCCCCACCCGCGCCCCGGCCGTAGAACATCAGCTGCCCGGCCGCCTCCGCCTCGACGAAGACCGCGTTGAACGCGTCGCCGACGCCGGCCAACGGGTGGGTCAGCGGGATCATCGCCGGATGCACCCGGACGTTGACGGTCTCCCGGCCGGCCGCGTCCACGCCCCGGGCGGCGATGCAGAGCAGTTTGATGGTGCACCCCATCGCCTTGGCGCTGGCCACGTCGGCGGCGGTGACCTCGGTGATCCCCTCCCGGTGCACGTCGGCGGCGCTCACCCGGGTGTGGAACGCCAGCGAGGCGAGGATCGCCGCCTTCGCCGCCGCGTCGAAGCCCTCCACGTCGGCCGTGGGGTCGGCCTCGGCGTACCCCAGCTCGGTCGCCTCCTCCAGCGCCTCGGCGAAGCCGGCGCCGGTGGCGTCCATGGCGGAGAGGATGAAGTTGGTGGTGCCGTTGACGATGCCGGTCACCCGGGTGATCCGGTCCCCGTGCAGCGACTCGCGCAGCGGGCGCAGCAACGGGATCGCGCCGGCCACCGCGGCCTCGTAGTAGAGGTCCGCGCCGCCCTCGGCGGCCGCGTCGTGCAGCGCCCCGCCGTCCTCGGCGAGCAACGCCTTGTTGGCGGTCACCACGCTCTTGCCGGCACGCAGTGCCTCGACCAGCCATTCGCGCGCCGGCTCGATGCCGCCCACCACCTCGACCACGACGTCCACGTCGTCCCGCTTGATCAGGCCGAGGGCGTCGGTGGTGAAGAGCGACGGGTCCACCGGCAGCTCGCCGCGGTCCCGATTGAGCCGGCGTACGGCGATGCCGGCGAGCTCCAGCGGGGCGCCGATCCGGGCGGCGAGGTCGGCCGACTGCTCGTGCAGCAGCCGTACCACCTCCCCGCCGACCGTGCCGCAGCCGAGCAACGCCAGGCGCACAGGTGAGGTCATCCAACATCCAATGCGAGCAGGTCCTCTTCGGTCTCCCGCCGGACGATCAGACGTGCCTGGCCGTCGCGCACCGCGACCACCGGGGGGCGCGGCACGTGGTTGTAGTTGCTGGCCATGCTCCGGCAGTACGCGCCGGTGCCGGGCACCGCGACAAGATCTCCGGGCTGCACGTCGGCGGGCAGGAATTCATCCTTCACCACGATGTCCCCGGACTCACAGTGCTTTCCCACCACGCGGGCGAGCATCGGCTCGGCGGCCGACGCCCGGGAGGCCAGCGTCGCGGAGTACGACGCGTCGTACAGCGCGGTGCGGATGTTGTCGCTCATGCCGCCGTCGACGCTCACGTACGTGCGGATGCCGTCCACGTCCTTGACCGTGCCGACCTCGTAGAGGGTGAACATGGCCGGACCCACGATCGCCCGGCCGGGCTCGATGGAGAGTTGCGGTACGGCCAGCCGCTCAGCCTCGCACTCGCTGTCGACGATCTTGCGCAGCCGCTTCGCCAGGTCGTGCGGCGCGGCCGGGTCGTCCTGCGTCGTGTACGCGATGCCGAAGCCGCCGCCCAGATCCAGCTCGGGCAGCTCCACCCCACGGGCGTCGCGGATCTGCGCCTGCAGGGCGAGCACCCGCCGGGCCGAGACCTCGAAACCGCTGGCGTCGAAGATCTGCGACCCGATGTGCGAGTGCAGGCCGCGCAGCTCCAGCACATCCTCGTCGAGGATCTTGAAGGCGGCCGCCGCAGCCGCCCCGCCCGCCAGCGAGAAGCCGAACTTCTGGTCCTCGTGGGCGGTGGCGATGAACTCGTGGGTGTGCGCCTCGACCCCGACGGTGACCCGGACCAGCACCCGGGGACGTACGCCCCGGTCGCGGGCCAGCGCGGTCAGCCGGTCGATCTCGGCGAACGAGTCGACGATGATCCGTCCAACCCCGGCGTCCACCGCCCGGGTCAGCTCGGCGAGCGACTTGTTGTTGCCGTGGAACCCGATCCGCTCCGCCGGCATCCCGGCCGCCAGCGCGACGGCCAGTTCGCCGCCGCTGCACACGTCGAGGTGCAGGCCCTCCTCGTCGATCATCCGCACCACTGCCCGGCAGAGGAACGCCTTGCCGGCGTAGTAGACGTCCACGTCCGGGAAGGCGGCCCGGAAGTCGCGGCAGCGCGAGCGCAGATCGTCCTCGTCCAGCACGTAGACCGGGGTGCCGAACTGCGCGGCGAGGTCGCGCACGCTCAGGCCCGCGACGGCGAGCGCACCGTCGGCGTCCCGCCGGACGTTGCGCGGCCAGAGTTCCGGCACCAGCGCGTTGACGTCGGCCGGGGTACGCAGCCAGGCCGGCCCGCGGGTGCCGATCTCACCGTGCAGTGCGCCTGCCTCGTGAGCCCGCATGATCCGTTACATCCTCTCCGGTGCAGTGACGCCGAGCAGGTGCAGGCCGTTGGCGATCACGGTGCGGGTGGCGTCGTTGAGCCAGAGCCGGGCGCGGTGCAGGTCGGTGATCTCCTCGTCGCCCTGCGGCGCGATCCGGCAGTTGTCGTAGAACCGGTGGTACGCCGGTGCGACGCTCTCCTCCAGGTAGCGCGCCACCCGGTGCGGCTCGCGCAGCTCGGCGGCGGTGGCCACCACGGCGGGGAACTCGGCGAGCGCCTTGAGCAGCTCGTTCTCCTTCTCGTGGCCGAGCAGCTCGGGGTGGAAGCTCTCCCCGTCGCCCCGGGTCAGGCCGACCTCGGCGGCGTTGCGCGCCGCCCCGGCGGTCCGGGCGGCGACGTACTGGACGTAGTAGACCGGGTTGTCGTTCTTGGCCCGGGTCCACAGCTCCACGTCGATGTCGATGGGCGAGTCGGCCGAGTAGCGGGCCAGCGCGTACCGGGAGGCGTCCACACCGATCGCCTCGACCAGGTCCTCCAGAGTGATGACCGTGCCGGCCCGCTTGCTCATCCGCATCGGCTGCCCGTCGCGGACCAGGTTGACCAGCTGGCCGATGAGGATCTCCAGGTTGCGCTCCGGGTCGTCGCCGAAACACGCGGCCATCGCCTTCATCCGGCCGATGTAGCCGTGGTGGTCGGCGCCCAGCATGATCACGACCCGCTCGAAGCCGCGCTCGCGCTTGTCGAGGTAGTAGGCGCAGTCGGCGGCGAAGTAGGTCCACTCACCGTTGGACTTGCGCAGCACCCGGTCCTTGTCGTCGCCGAACTCGGTGGTGCGCAGCCAGGTTGCGCCCTCGGCCTCGAAGACGTGGCCCTGCTCCCGCAGCCGGGCCAGGGCGAGGTCCAGCTCGCCCCGGTCGTGCAGGTCCTTCTCGTTGAAGTACGTGTCGAACTCGACCCCGAAGTCACGCAGCGACGAGCGGATCTCGTCGAACATCAGCGCGACGCCCTCGACCCGGAACACCTCCTGGGCGCCGGCGTCGTCGAGGGAGAGCACGTCCGGCCGGCGGGCCTGGACCTCCGCGGCGATCTCCGAGATGTACGCCCCGCCGTAGCCGTCCTCCGGCACGGCCTCGCCCTTCGCCGCGGCCAGCAGCGACCGGGCGAACCTGTCGATCTGGGAACCGGCGTCGTTGAAGTAGTACTCGGTGCCGACGTCGGCGCCGGTGGCCCGCAGGAGGCGGCTCAGCGCGTCGCCGACCGCGGCCCACCGCACCCCACCGATGTGTACCGGGCCGGTGGGGTTGGCGGAGACGAACTCCAGGTTGATCCGCTGCCCGGCGAGCCGCTCGCTGCGGCCGTACTCCACACCGGCCTCGACGATCACGCGGGCGAGCTGCCCGGCGGCGGCCGCGTCCAACCGGATGTTGAGGAAGCCGGGCCCGGCGATCTCCACGGACTTGACGCCCGGCGCCTTGCCCAGCTCCTCGGCGAGCGCACTCGCCAGCTCCCGCGGCGGCTGGCCGACCTTCTTGCTCAGCTGCAACGCCAGCGTCGAGGCGTAGTCGCCGTGCTCCGGGTTTCGGGGTCGCTCGACGGTGGTCTCCCCCGGCAGCACGGAGGGGTCCAGACCCCGTTGGGTGAAGACGGCGTGGGCTGCGGCGAGGACGACCTCGGCGAGTTCTGCGGGAGTCACCGATCCATGTTATCGGGGGTAGACTCGGTCCCCGCGGCGGCGACCCGTTGTGCGTACCAGACCCGCCGGCTCCCTGACCGACCGACCTGACGAGGCACGATGAGCATCAGCACCCCGGGCGGCGAGCAGCGCCGTCCGACCGTGGTCAGCACGGGCAAGAAGCCGGCCGCGGGTCGGCCGGCGTCCGGCGCCAAGGCCGGATCCGGCAAGCCGACCGCCACCCGGTCCGGCGGAGGCAAGGGCCCCCGCAAGCCGATCGCCCCGGTCAAGGTCAGCCAGGGCCGCGCCAAGGGCCCGATCATCCTCTTCGCCGTCGTGGGCCTGGTCGCGGTCGGCATCATCGGTTTCGGCGCCTGGGCCGCGTTCCAGGGCTCCAAGCCGTGGGAGGAGCGGGCCGACGCGATCAGCGGCATCGTCAACTACCGCAAGAAGGACCCGGAGCTGGTCAAGGGCAGCAACCACCAGCCCGGCCCGATCAAGTACACGATCTCGCCGCCGGTGGCCGGCCCGCACAACCAGGCCTGGCAGAACTGCATGGGCGACGTCTACGACGCCCCGATCGCCAACGAGCACGCGGTGCACAGCCTGGAGCACGGCTCGATCTGGATCACCTACCGCCCCGACCTTCCGGCCGACCAGGTCGCCAAGCTCGCCGACAAGGTGCGGGGCAACGAGAAGATGCTCATGAGCCCGTTCGAGGGCCTGGACAAGCCGATCTCGCTGCAGGCCTGGGGCTACCAGCTCAAGCTCGACAACGCCGACGACAGCCGGATCGACGAGTTCATCAAGACGCTGCGGGTGAACGCCTCGATCGAGGGCCCGACCGCGCTGTGCAACCAGGGCATCACCGCCACCGGCACCACGCCGCATGACGACGGTGTGCAGATGCCGACCCAGTAAGGATCATGATGACGGCTCCCGCCACCCTTGACAGCTCATCCGATGCCCCGGCCGCCGACGGCGGCCGGGGGTCCCGCCCCCGCCTCGGCCTGGTGGGAATCGCCGTCGCCGTCGTGGTCGCCCTGCTCCTCGGGTACGCCGGGGGCCTACTGACCCCCCGGCTGACCCGCCCCGGCGACGACTCGGTCGAGGCCGGCTTCGCCCGGGACATGACCGCCCACCACGCGCAGGCGGTCGAGATGGGGATGCTGGCCTTCCAGCGCGGCACCGACCCCGAGGTACGCCAGATCGGCGGCGACATCGCCAGCGGCCAGCAGGGCGAGATCGGCATCATGCAGACCTGGCTGCGCAGCTGGGGGCTGGATCCGACCGGTTCGCAGCCGCGCATGGCGTGGATGCCGGACGGCGCGAGCCTGGTCAAGAACGGGCTGATGCCGGGCATGGCCACGCCTCAGGAGATGGAGCAGCTGCGCGGGGCGCAGGGCCGGGAGTTCGACCTCCTGTTCCTGAACATGATGATCAATCATCATCTGGGTGGCGTCCACATGATCGACGGCGTGCTCGACGCCGGCGACGAACCGGAGGTGCTCCGGACGGCGCAGATCATGAAGAACACCCAGCAGACCGACCTCACCAACCTCCAGAACGCGAAGAAGCGCCTCGGCGGCTGACGCCTCCGGGGCGCGCCCCCGCCCCGCCAACGGCCCCCCGGCGCCCCCTCTCCCCCGGCCCGGCCCCGCCCGTCCCGGGCACTCTCCTCACCGCGACACTCCCCCGCACCCGGCGCTCCCTCACTCCCGGCTCCGCGCCCGTCCCGGACACTCCCTCACCGCGGCACTCCCCCACACCCGGCGCTCCCCCACTCCCGGCTCCGCGCCCGTCCCGGGCACCCCCTCACCGCGGCACCCCCTCACCGCGGCGCTCCCTCACTCCGGCGCTCCCTCACTCCGGCGCTCGCTCCGGCGCTCGGCCACTCCCGGGCGCGGAGCCGGACAACTCCGTCCAGCCCAGCGGACGCGAAGGTCAACTCGACTTCCTTGAAGTCGGGGGATCCGGGCACCCGGGACAGCCCGACATACCCGCATCTCGAGTCCGGCGGGCGAGGCTCCGACCCGGTCCTGGCTGGGTCTCCGGCTGTCCCGGGCACAGGATGACAACTGCCACTCACTTTTGGGCGGTCTGCCCGATTACGTGTGTTAGAGAGTTTTCTCCACACATATCGTGACCAGTTGCGATTCGGGCTCGTTGCCCAAGACGTGGGGGTTGCACTGAGAGACGCACGGCGTTCGGTCACCAGCTGGTGCCGGCGCCACACCATCGGCGGTGACGGGGCGGTGGCAGCCGCCCGTCGCGGACAGCGGCAGGGCGAGCCGGGGATGCTCAGTCGCGAACAGGAACTCGAACTGATCGACACCCTACGAGGCGTCCATCCGGACCAGTTCGAACTGGGCGAGGAGCTCTGGACGCGGCAGAGCCTGACCGCCCTCATCCAACGGCAGTTCGACCTGCCGATGGACGCCGGCGCGGTCGGGGCGTACCTGCGGGCCTGGGGGTTGGGTCCGCGGGAGCCTCGCGAACGCGCCTGCGGGCTCTGCGTGGGCGCGGTCGAGCGCTGGGTACGCAGCGAGTACCCAGCGATCACCCGGGCCGCTCAGGAGCACCTCGCCGAGGTCTACTGGATCGGCCGGGTCCGACTGCGCGGCACGATGCCCGCGGCGGACGTGGTCTCCGCCGTCTCCTCCCGCGGCCGGGTCCGATTCATGATCACCACACCGGACGTCGACCCGCCGCTGCCACGCGACTTCGTCCTGCGCCTGAGCGGCGAGGAGCAGCGCACCGTGCACCTGATCGTGGACGGGTCCTGGGCCCGCAACGAGTGGCCGCGCCGGCTGCCCCGACGGATCACGCTGCACCCGCTACCCAGCTGCGGCCGCACCCAAGCCGCCTGACCCAACCCCTCCCCCACCCTCCGGAAACGCCTGCGGCGAGGGCAGGGCGGCGGGAGTCGGCTGGGTGCGGAGAGGGTAACTGAGCAGGGATGACACGCACGGCGGATACCGATTCGTTGTTCGTGCAGGGTGTTTGCTAGTCTTTCCCAGTCGCTGAGCCCCCGTAGCTCAGGGGATAGAGCACCGCCCTCCGGAGGCGGGGGCGCAGGTTCGAATCCTGCCGGGGGCACCACCGATGAGAAACACGAAAGGCCGCTGACCAGCACTCCTGGCAGCGGCCTTTGTCGTACGCGTGGCTTGCCCGACCGCTTTCCGCTCTCCTGTCGGCCAGGTCACGCCTTTCCTCCTCGCCGGACGCCCGACCGAGGCCGAACTGTCGCCGACCCGACCCGACCGGCCTCAATCACGTCTGCGCGCGGCCAGGCCGGCAATGGTCAGGATGATTCCGCCAAGGACGAGCGCGTAGCACAGAAGTTGCAGCATGCCGCCGCCGATGTTGGGACCGCCCCACTGCTCGGGGAACTATCTCTCGCCCAGAGGTGTGCCAGTGCTCCGATCAGACCCGTGGTTGCCATCAACGCGCCGAGCTTGATCAGCCGCACGGCGAGTCTCCCTCAGGACGACCCCGCGCTGGGTCCCTCACCGGCCCAACAACGTAGCCAACCCGCCCCGGTCGCCCAGGCACGCGAAGCTTCGCGCACAAACTCCAGCGGCCAGGAGGACAGGCCCTACGAAGAAGGCCGCCGCCAGGGGTACTGGACGGCGGCCTCTTCGGACGGGGACGGTCTCGGACCGACCCGAGACGGATCCGGGACGGGTCCGGGCCGACCCGTGACGGATCCTGGGCGGGTCCGGGCCGACCCGCGTCGGACCCCGGACGGGCCCGGGCCGACCCGCGTCGGTCGGCGGGGTCAGAGGGTCTTGACGAGCCCGCCGTCGATGACGATGTCGCTACCGGTGATGTAGGAGGCAGCGGGGCTGGCCAGGAACACCACCAGGCGAGCGATCTCCTCGGCGGTGCCGAACCGGCCGAGCTTGATCCCGCCGAGGCCGTCGGCCATCGCCTGCATCGCGCCCTGCATGTCGGTGCCCATGGCTGTGGAGAGTTGATCGCCGAGCCCACCTGGCGCGGTCCAGAGCGGGGTCTTCACGGGGCCGGGCGACACGGTGTTGACGCGGATGCCCTGGGGCGCGAACTCGGCTGACAGCGACTTGCCGAGGTTGGTCATCGCGGCCTTGGTTGCGGAGTAGTCCACCACGCTGGGGTCGGGCAGCGACGCGTTGACGGAGCCGACGTTGACGATCGCACCGCCACCGCGCCCGAGGAGCGCGGGCACCGCGGCGCGGGTGGCCCGCACCGCGGAGAGCAGGTTGAGCTCGACACTCCGCAGCCAGTCGTCGTCGCCGACCGAGAGGAATCCGCCGAGCCAGGGACCACCGTTGGTGAGCCCGCCCATGTTGTTGACCAGCACATCCAGGCCGCCGAACCGCTCGATGGCGGTGGCCACCAGCCGGCCCGGGCCCTCTGCGGTGGACAGGTCGACGTCGACCGTCGCGAGAACCTTGTCGGAGGCCAGTCCGGCGAGGTCGATGCTGGCGCTGCGGCTGCCCGCGACCACCCGCGCGCCCGCGTCGAGCAGTTCGCGGGTGACGGCGGCCCCGATGCCCTTGCCGGCACCGGTCACGACCGCGACTTTATCGGTTAGATCCACCACTACAGACATTTTCTATCCTTATTTCTTGATCGATCGGTCAAAAAAATGGGTACGCCGAAGCCATGCCCGAGGGACGAGCGAGACCTCCGAGGGACGAGCGAGACCTCAGGGGTGAAGCATCGCCAAGGCGGTGTCCAGCGCTCGGATCAGAGTGGCCCGGTCGGTGCCGCCCGCCTCCATCACCCGCATGCCCTGGATCGTGGCCACGGTCAGCGCCGCCCAGCCGGTCAGGTCGACCGTGTCGGCCACCAGGCCGGCCGCCCGGCTGCGCTGCGCCGCCTCCAACAGGGCGGTCTCCAGGCCGGCGAACGCCGCCGTGACCCGGGAACGGACCGCGGAGTCCTCACCGGCCCGCTCGGCTGCCGCAGCGACCAGGAAACACCCTCGTGGGTCATCGGCGCAGCTGCCGTCCACCAGCGGCAGGATCGCCTCCCGCAACGCCACCCGAACGTCGACGTTGCCGGACAGCGCCTCCACCAGGGGAAGGAAGAAGTGCTCGCGGTAGCGGTCGAGCGCCGCCAGGTAGAGCTTCTGCTTGTCGCCGAACGCCAGGTACAGCGACTGACGCCCGACGCCCGTAGCCTCGGTCAGGTCCGACAACGACGCGCCCTCGTACCCGCGCTCCCAGAACGTCCGCATAGCGGCCTCCAGCGCCGCGTCGACGTCGAACTCCCTCGCTCGCCCCATGACGCCACGCTACAACTTTCTTGACTGACCAGTCAACAAAGCTCGACGTGGATCAGCTCACGCCGGTGGTGCGGAAACGACGCTGGTAGACCGAGGGTGGGATGCCGTACGTCGTGGTGAACACCCGCCGCAGCGTCTCGTCGCTGCCGAACCCGCTGCGCCGGGCCGCGTCACCGACCGTGTCCCCCTGCTCCAGGAACACCCGAGCAGCCTCGATGCGCGCCAACTCCAGGTAACGGCCGGGCGTGAGACCGAGCTCCTGCTGGAAGATCCGCCGCAGGTGCCGGGGCGTCACCGTCGCGTCGCGCGCCATCGCCTCGATCGGGTACGGCCGGGCCGGGTCGGCGGCCACTCGGTCGATCACCCGGCGCAGCCGCTGGTCGCCACTCGGCGGGAGGTCCTGCCGGACGGAGAACTGGGACTGCCCGCCCGGGCGCTGCATGAACACGACGAGTTCCCGGGCCACCTCCCGGGCCGGCCCGGCACCGTGGTCCGCCTCGACGAGGGCGAGCGCGAGGTCGATCCCGGCGGTCACCCCGGCGCTGGTGAGCAGGCGGCCGCTTTGTACGTAGATGGCGTCGGGTCGCACCTCGACCTGCGGGAACTCGGCCCGCAACCGCTCCGCGTGCCGCCAGTGGGTGGTCGCCGGGTGCCCGTCCAGCCACCCCGTCCGGGCCAGTACGAACGCCCCGGTGCAGACCGCGGCGAGGCGGGTGTCCGGCCGGACCAGGCGGCCCAGGCGGGCCCGTACGTCTGCCGTGTCGGGCAGCGCGGACAGGTCGTCGGCGCCGGTGAGCACGAGCGTGTCCACCGGGTCGGCCTCGTCGAGGGTGGTGTCGGCGGTGAGCCGCACACCCGAGGAGGTGCGTACCTGCACGGACCGCCAGCCGATCAGTTGCACGGTGTAGTGGGCGCCGCGCCGGGTAGCCGCGTCGAACACGTCCACCGGCCCCGACAGGTCGAGCAACTGCATCCCGTCGAAGACCACCACACCGACGCGGTGCGGGCCCTGCCCGGCCATCCGCCGTACCCCCTCCGGTTCCGGGGCGGTCAGCCCGCGTCCCGGCCCACCATGTCCGTATCTGTGGAGTGCTTGTCCCCAGGGACATGGCCCGTCGAGTGTAGCCCCGGCAGCATCGGTGCCGAAGCGGGCGGCCACCAGCCGGCCCAGCACGGAAGGAAGCTCGGATGACCGAGATCATCGCCGGGATCACCATCCCGGACACACCGCTCGTCGCCGCCGCGACCGAACTGGTCCGCAAGGCCACCGACGACCTGCTCTACCACCACTCCCGCCGCGTGTTCCTCTTCGGCTCGCTCCAGGGCGAACGCCGCGGCCTCTCCCCCGACCCGGAGCTGCTCTACGTCGGCGCGATGTTCCACGATCTCGGCCTCACCGGCGAGTACGGGAGCACCGATCTGCGCTTCGAGGTCGACGGGGCGAAGGCGGCGGAGCGGTTCCTGCTCGACCACGGCCGCTCCGCCGAGGAGGCGCGCAAGGTCTGGCTCGCCGTGGCGCTGCACACCACGCCCGGCGTACCCGAGCACCTGGACCCGGAGATCGCCCTGGTGACCGCCGGTGTGGAGACCGACGTGCTGGGCATCGGCTACCGCGACCTCGACCCGGCACGGATCGCCGAGGTGACCGCCGCCCACCCGCGCCCCGACTTCAAGCGCCAGATCCTGGCGGCGTTCAACCAGGGCGTGGCGCACCGGCCGCACACCACGTTCGGCACGGTGAACGACGACGTGCTCGCGCACTTCGACCCGTCGTTCGTACGGGAGGACTTCGTGCAGATCATCCTCGGCAACGACTGGCCCGAGTGAGCCGGAGTGTGCCCGGCGTCAGCCTGTCTGACGCCGGGCACGGGCCCGGCGCTTGCCCTCGTGCATCGCCTGCACTCGGGCGATCGGAATGGCCCGCCCCTCCTCGACCAGGTCGGCCGGGAGGGGCTGCGGTGCCGGCATCAGGTCGAGCCACGGGTCGCGGGCCGCGACCAGCCCCGGGACGGTACGCACGGTGAAGTCGCCCGGCGTGACGTCCGGCAGGGCGGCCCACTCGACGGGGAAGGAGACCGGCAGTCCCGGCCGCAACCGCGGGCTGTACGCGGCCACGACGGTGGCCCCGCCCGCCCGGGTGGAGTCGACGAAGACCCGACCGCCCCGGTCCTCCCGGATGAAGGCGGTGGTGGCCAGCGCCGGGTCCAGCCGCTCGGCGCGGGCCGCCAGCGCCCGGGTGGCGGCCGCCATCTGCTCCGCGTCGGCGCCGGCTTCGACGGGCACGAAGACGTGCACACCCTTGGCGCCGCTGGTCTTCACCGCGCCGGCCAGGCCGGAATCGGTCAGCGCCTGCCGTACCAGCAGTGCGGCTGCCACCGCCGCGGGGAACGAGTCCCCCTCCGGCGGGTCGAGGTCGAGCACCAGGTGGGTGGGCCGATCGAGCCGGCCCGCCTGGGCCAGCGTCGGGTGGTACTCGACGGCCCGCTGGTTGGCGAACCAGAGCAGGGTCCGGCGATCGTCGCAGAGCGCGTACGACACCTCCCGCCGCGACGCCTCCGCCCAGACCGGCACCCGCCGCACCCACTCCGGGGTGTACTTCGGCAGGTTCTTCTGCATGAACGGCGCCTGCCCGCGCAGCGCCCGGATCACCGACAGCGGCCGGTCCCGCAGCTGCGGGAGGATCCGTTCGCTGATCGTGTCGAGGTAGTCGACCAGGTCGCGCTTGCTGGCCCCGTCGACGACCGGCTGATCCAGGTTGGTCAGCGACACCCCGTCCCGGGTCTCCTCCGCCGCTCCCATCAGCCCACCTTCCCGTTCGTCGGGGCGGCGGTCAACCGGACACGACGGGACGCGTCGCAGCGATCGGGGTCACGCGACCGACTGACCCGCCCCCCCTGTGGGGAAGGCCACGGTTTTCGTCTGACCGATCGGTCAGGGTCTGACCGATCGGTCAGGCATGCTGGTCAACGGAGGTGACCGGCATGCGACGGGCAGAACCGGAGACCCGCGGGGAGATCCTGGCCGCGGCGACGCGACGCTTCGCGGCGACCGGCTACCGGGGCACTTCGCTCCAGGACATCGCCACCGAGGTGGGCTGCTCGAAAGCCACCGTGCTCTACCACTTCGCGAACAAGGAAGCCCTGCTCACCGAACTGATGGCTCCGGCCATCACGGAACTTCAGGCGCTCGACGACGCCCTGACCGGGTTGACCGGTCGCGCGGCGCAGCAGACCGCAGCCGATGGGTTCGTCGACCTCGCGGTCCGCTTCCGGCGGGAGATCGCCCTCATCCGTGGCGAGTTCCCCGAGCTGCTGCGGCAGCCGGAGTTCGCGCACATCCAGCGGATCTCCGAGCGGCTGCGGGACGCCCTCGCCGGCAACACCGACCGACCGGCCGCGCAGGTCGCGGCGCTGGTGCTGCTCGCCGGCATCTCCGAGACGTGCGCGGAGTTCGTCGACATGCCCGACGCCGAACTGCGTCCCGCGCTGCTCGCGCTCGCCCGGCGAGCTCTCGAACCCGTACCTGAACACCCGACCCAGGACAAGGAAACCTGATGGCGACCCTGCTCTACCGGCTCGGCCGGGGCTCGATGCGTCGGCGGCGACTCGTCGTCGCGATCTGGCTCGTCGTGCTCGTCGGCCTCGGCCTGGCCGCCGCGTTCCTGCGCGGCCCGACGGCGAGCAACTTCACCATGCCCGGCACCGAATCCCAGCGGGCCCTCGACCTGCTCTCCCAGCAGTTCCCGGCCGCCAGCGGCGCCACCGGGACGATCGCGGTGAAGGCGCCCGCGGACGGCCAGCTGGCCACGCCGCAGGGGCAGGCCGTGGTCAAGGAGATCATCCAGGAGGCGACCGCCGTACCGGGCGTGGTCGGCGCGGTCGACCCGCTGGCCGTCGGCGCGGTCTCCCCCGACGGCCAGTACGCCCTGGTCCAGGTGCAGTTCGCCGGTGGCGCCGACGAGGTGGACGACGCGCAGCGCGCCGCGTACGAGAAGGTCGGCGCGAGCGCCGAGGCGCAGGGCTGGCAAGTGGCCCCCGGCGGCGAGGTGCTGGGCGGCGAACCGGAGGTGGGTTCGACCGAGGCGATCGGTGTGGCGGTGGCCGCGGTCGTCCTGGTCGTCACGTTCGGTTCGCTGGTGGCGGCCGGAATGACCATGCTCAACGCCCTGATCGGCGTCGCCGTCGGCATGGCCGGCCTCTTCGCGCTCAGCAGCACCGTCGAGTTGACCAGCACCGCGCCGATCCTCGCGCTGATGCTCGGTCTCGCGGTCGGTATCGACTACTCGCTGTTCATCACGTCCCGTCACCGGCAGAACCTGCTCGACGGGCTGCCACCGGACGAGGCCGTCGGCCGCGCCGTCGGCACGGCGGGTTCCGCCGTCGTCTTCGCCGGGGCGACGGTGGTGATCGCGCTGGCGGGCCTGGCCGTGGTCGACATCCCGTTCCTGACCGTCATGGGTCTCGCCGCGGCGGGCACGGTCACCGTCGCGGTGCTCGTCGCGATCACCCTCCAGCCGGCGCTGCTCGGTTTCGCCGGCCGCAAGGTGCTCCCCCGCCGCGTGCGCGGCACCGTGCCGGCCCTCGACGGCGACGGCCTCGCTCAGGGGCTGCGCGGGGCCGGACCGGGCACGCTGGTCGACGGCGTCGCGGCCCGCCACCCGGGTGCGGGCAAGCCGGCCGGGAACCGCTCCGGTTTCGGGTTCCGCTGGGCCCGGCTGGTCAGCCGGCTCCGCGTACCGGTGATCCTGGTCGGGCTGCTCGGCCTGGGACTGCTCGCGATCCCCACCTCGGACATGCGGCTCGCCCTGCCGGACGCCGGCACGGCCGCGGTCGGCTCACCGGCGCGGGTGTCGAACGACCTGATCACCGAGGGTTTCGGCCCGGGCTTCACCGGTCGGCTGGCCGTGGTGGTGGCCGGTGACACGCCGCAGGCCACGGCGGCCGCCGTACCGCAGGTCACCGCCCTGGTCCAGCGCACCGACGACGTGCTCGCGGTGGCACCGCCGCAGCTCAGCCCCGACGGGCGTACGGCCCTGCTCGGTGTGGTGCCGAAGACCGGGCCCACCGACGCCGCCACGGAGACGCTGGTGCACGACATCCGGCACGCCGTCGGCGGGATCCAGGACGTGGACGTGCTGCTGACCGGCGCCACCGCGATCGGCATCGACGTCTCGGAGAAGCTCGCCGACGCCCTCCCGATCTACCTGGTGCTGGTCGTCGGGCTCTCCGTCCTGCTGCTGATGCTGGTCTTCCGCTCGCTGCTGGTGCCGGTCAAGGCCGCGCTGGGCTTCCTGCTCACCGTCGCGGCGACCTTCGGCATCACGGTCGCGGTCTTCCAGCAGGGCCACCTCGCCGACCTGGTCGGCCTCGACACCCCGGGGCCGCTGATCAGCTTCCTGCCGATCCTGCTGATCGGCATCCTGTTCGGCCTGGCCATGGATTACGAGGTCTTCCTCGTCTCTCGGATGCGGGAGGACTTCGTGCACGGTGACACCGCGCAGCAGGCGACGATCAACGGCATGGGGCACGGCGCGCGGGTGGTCACCGCGGCCGCGCTGATCATGATCTCGGTCTTCGGCGGCTTCGTCTTCTTCCTCCACGACCCGGTGATCAAGTCGATCGGCTTCGCGCTCGCCGTCGGCGTGGCCATCGACGCCTTCGTGGTCCGGATGACCATCGTGCCGGCGGTGATGTCACTGCTGGGCAGTCGCGCCTGGTGGCTGCCGAAGTGGCTCGCGCGGGCGCTGCCGAACGTCGACATCGAGGGCGAGGGTCTCCGCGCCCACCTGGCCGACCGCGAGCCCGCCTCGGCCGGCCGCCCTGGTTGAGCCCGCGGTCCAGCCGGCGTCGCGACGGCGCCGGCTGGCGTCGTGACAGCGCCGGCTGGCGTCGCCCTTCCGGTAGGCCGTCACGCGCTGTCGAGCTGCCCCAGATCTGGGGCAGCTCGACAGCAACAGGGACGCAGCAGCGGCGGGCCCGGCCGGCGCCGGTCACACCCCGGCGGGATAGGTCTCCATCTCCCCGGTGGTGCTGACCGCCGGCAGTGGGTGCAGCGCCGTGGTGTCGTCGCACCAGATGAAGGCGTCGTACCGCTCGCCCAGCCGGGTCGGCACGTAGTTGCCCCACGACTCGAAGGTCGGGTCGTAGACCACCCCGATCGCCCGGTGGTCGGCGGTGTCGGTGGCCCACCCGGGCTGGTCGTCGCCGCCGAACACGAGCACCGCCCGCTCCGGCATCAACTCGTGCAGCCGTCGCTCGATCGAACCGGGCCGGGCCGGTGGCACCACCATCGCCTCGGCCGGTGAACCCCAGCGCGGCGCGGCGATCACGGCCCCCTGGTAGCAGCCGAAGCCGATCAGGGCCACCGCGTCGGCACCGTGCCGTTCCCGGGCCAACTGCCCGATGTTGACCATTCCCTCCGCCGTCATGTCGGTGGCCCGCGCGTCGCCCACGTGCGTGTTGTGCGCCCACACCACACCTCGCGCGCCCGGGCCGTACCGGTCGAGCAGCCGGTCCAGGGTGTCCTGCATGTGGATGTCCCGGATGTTCCAGGACTCCGGGCCGCCGGCCACCATCGCCCGGTAGTACCGCTCCGCGCCGGCCACCACCTCGGCGTTCTGCCAGGCCGAGAAGCGGTCCTGGCCGTCGGCGAGCGCCTGCTCGCGCGTACGGGCCAGCAACCGGACCACCTCCTCCTCGCACCGCGAGGAGACGAACCGGCTCGCGATGCCGTACTCCTCGGGGCGCCTACCGTACGGCTCGAAACAGCGGTACGCGTCCTGTGCGACCTCCAGCCCCGCCGGGTCCTCCTCACCCAGGTAGTCGAAGATCGCCTGCATCGACTCCCACAGGCTGTAGACGTCCAGCCCGTGGAAGCCGGCCCGCTGCCCCTCCGGCCGCTGCGCGTTCCAGGCTCGCAACCAGCCGGAGAAACGCGCGACCTCGGCGTTCGCCCACATCCAGGTGGGCCAGCGCTCGAACCGCTCGAGCGCGACCAACGGCTCGACGATCCCACCGGGCGCAGCGGTGACCGAACGGTGCACCCGGTCGCAGTCCGGCCAGTCGCCCTCGACGGCCACGAACGAGAACCCGCACTCCGCGATGAGTCGCCGGGTGAGCTGCTCGCGGAGCCGGTAGAAGTCGTAGGTCCCGTGGGTGGCTTCGCCGATCATCACTATCCGGGCGTCCCGGACGCGCTCCAGCAGGGGGTTGAAGTCGCTCGGCGCGCCGAGCCGCTGAACCAGCATGCCAGCGGCTACCCGGCGGGTCGGCGGGCAAACCGGCGGCGTGCCGAGGTGCGCCGGGCCGCCGCACCTCGGCACGACCCGGCGGCGTGCACCGTCGGACGGCCGGCACACCGCCGGTGTGCCGGCGCGCTGAACGGGTAGCCGCCGGACATGACCGTCACCGGGGTGCAGTGGCAGGAACTCCTGGCCGGGCTCGACTACCCGGTCTCCCGCGAGGACCTGGTCCGCTGGGGGCAGGAGAACGGGGCCAGTACGGAGATGTTGCAGATGCTGCGGGCCCTGCCGGCCGAGCAGTTCGACTCACCTGCCGAGCTGCACGAGACACTCGGCACGCTGGCCTGACCCGCGGTGGCGGCCCGGCCGGCGGGGCCCTCAGCGCGCGTGCAGAAGGCGGAACAGCACCAGCCACTGCTCCGGCCAGACGTACCCGACCGGCGTGCTCGGGTCCAGCCGGGTGGCCCGCAGCGCCGCCGACACCCGACCCGGTGGATACCGTCGTCGCAGCGAGGCCGCGAGGGAGCCACCGGCGCCACCGAACCCCAACTCCACCATCCGGCGGTACGCGGGCAGGGCGGCCGGGGCGACCAGCGGCTCCGGCCGCCGTTCGATCCGCAGGATGCCCGCGTCCACAGTGGGCACCGGACGGAACGCCGTACGGGACAGCCGTCCGGCGAGTTGCCAGGAGAACTCCGGCCAGGTCAGCACGGTGAGCCGGGACCAGCGGCCGTAGTCGCCGCTGCGCCGGCGCGCGTACTCCAGTTGGGTGAGCAGCGTCGCGGCGCGCAGCTGCGAGGCCGCCAGGCACCACCGGACCACCGCCGAGGTCAGCGACCAGGGAATGTTGCCGACCACCGTGAACGGCTCGCCGGGCGGCTCGGCGGTGAGGAAGTCGGCCTGCCGGTGCCGGGCGTTCGGCAGTCCGGCGCAGACGGCGGCCAGTTCGGCTCCGGCGGCGGGATCGACCTCGTACGCCACGAGCCGCCCGCACCGGGCGGCGAGCGGACGGGTCAGCTGGCCTCGACCGGCGCCGACCTCCAGCACGAGGCCGGCCCGGTCGGGGGCCGCCGACCGGACGACCCTGGCGATGGCGGCCGGATCGGCGAGGAAGTTCTGCGAAAGTACGCGACGGTTCCGGTCGCGTTCGGTTGCTCGGGTACGGCGGGGCGCCACGTGTCGTCGTCCTGTCTGTCGCCCTTGCGGCGACGAGCGGACAGGCAGCCCGGAGCGGGGCCTGTCCGAGTGGATGGGGACTCGGACGGCCCTGGAGAGTGGCGCGGGAATGCGCCCTGCGTCAGAGGCGGGTCGCGTCCCGGCCCACCAGGGCCGGACGCCGGACTCGCGGACGGGACGCCAAAAGGGGGCCCCGGGCGGCCGGCGTGCCGACCACCTGGATCAGGGCGTGCGTGAACATGACCGCAAGCTAACCCGTGCTCCGGCACACCGCCAGCGAATTACCACAGGCGTCCGCCGCACCCCGGAACTCCGACGTCGACGAAGCCGGCCAGCCGCTGCCCGACTCGCCACGCGGTTTCGCCCTGATCTCCGACACCCACCTCAACCCCGCCGCGCCGGCCCGCACGGACACCATGCGGGCGGTGTTCCAGGCAATCACCGAGCGCGACCCGGCCGCCGTGCTGCACTGCGGGGACATCACGGACTCCGGTTCGCCCGCGCAGATCGCGCTCTACCGGTCCACCGTCCCGGCCGCACTCGCCGACCGCATCCGGTACACCCCCGGCAACCACGAGGTGCGCTGGGACGTGTCCGCCAAGGAGGAGTACCTCCGCGCCTTCGGCGCCGCCCCGCAGTCGTTCGACGTCGCCGGGGTGCACGTGGTCGCGCTCGACCCGACGATGCTGCTCCAGGAGCCCGGCCACTTCGGCGGGGCCCTGCTGGACTGGCTGGAGAAGGACCTACGCAAGGTCCGGAAGAACACCCCGATCGTGATCTTCCAGCACCACCCGGTGGGCGACGCCTGGTACTACGCCGACGACCAGGACCGCTTCCTGGAGCTGGTGCGACGGTTCGACGTACGGGTGGTCTTCGCCGGGCACGTGCACGCCGAGGCGGTACGGCCGATGAACGGCCTCGTGGAGATCACTCTCAAGGCGGTGAAGGACAGCCCGCACTACTACTGGGCCGAGCGGACTTACGACGACGGCGGCGTGCCGCAACTGGTGGTGACCCGGGTCGACCTGCTCGCCACCGGCAGCACCACCACCACTGTCGCCACCGTCGCGCTGGCCGGAGACGGGCCCGCCGCCGAGGTGGAGCCGCGCACCGTCCACGTCGCCGCCGCCGGTGCGGCGTTCGACGTACGGGCCACCTTCGGGAACCGGGCCCCGACGGCCGTGCGCGCCCAGGTGCTGCCGGAGACCGGCTTCAGCGGCACCGTCAACGCCCCGTTCACCGAGCTGACCCGCACCGGGGCGAACTGGCGGGCCGCGCTGGACGCCTCGGCCCTGCCGCCCGGCACGCACCAGGTGCGGCTGCGTACGGTCGCCGCCGACGGGAGCTGGTGGGACACCGTCCGTACGGTCGAACTGCCCGGTGCCGTCCCCCGAGTGGCCTGGGAGAACGGGCTCGACGGCGCGGTGCAGGGTGCACTCGGCGCAGCAGCCGACCTGGTGGTCGCGGGCTCGACCGGAGGTGTCGTCACCGCCTGGTCGGTTGGACGCGGCCGGGCGAGGCAGCGGTGGACCACCCGCACCGGACCGGTCTACCGGGAACCGGTGGTGGCCGGCCCGACCGTCTTCGTGCCCGGCGCCGACCACACGGTGACCGCGCTCGACGCCGCCACCGGCAGGCGCCGCTGGCAGATCCGTACGGCCGAACCGGTCCTCTCCACGCCCGCACTGGGCCACGTCGACGGCGTCGACGTGCTCCTGGTCGCGGCCGGCACGACGCTGCTCTCGCTCGATCCGGCCACCGGCCGCGAGCACTGGCGGACCACCATCGGCGGGTTCGCCGCCGGCCGCCCGGCCTGCGACGGCGAACGGGTGTACGTCGGCGCGGGGGACTCCCGCGCCCACGCGTTCGACGCCCGGACCGGCGCCCCGCTGTGGACCTTCACCACCCGGGCGACGACCGACCCGAACACGGCCCTGCTCTACGACCCGTGGGACGACCGCACGGTGCTGGTGCCGAACGGCCCCGTCGTCGTCTCCTCGGTCTCCGCCACCTGGGGCCTGGACCGATCGACCGGTCAGGCGCTCTGGTCGGTCTCCGGCTCGTCGATGTACGCGGGCCCGCGGCTGGCCACCGTCGGCGGCTCGACCGCGCTGCTGCTGATCCAGGAGCGCGGCGCCACGCTGCTGGTCGACCCGGTCACCGGGGCGACCCGCTGGCAGACTCAGCTCGGCTTTCCGGTCTTCAACTCCGGCGCGGTGGTCGACGGCGAGATTGCGTGGGTGCTCGGCGCCAACAGCCAGCTCGGCGCGCTGGACCTGACCAGCGGCAGGCTGGACCGGCTGGTGAAGCTCGGCACCGGTTACAGCTTCTCCACGCCGGTGCTGGCGGGTGGTCAGTTGGTGGCCGCCGACCAGAACGGCCGCGTACGCGGCGTCGACCTCGGCTGACAACGCACGGGGCCCTGGCCGGACGCGGTGCGTCCGGCCGGGGCCCCGACGACTCTGGTCAGGCGGGAACGCTGACCGTACGGGACTCGGCGCGGGCGGTCTCGGCGGCGGCCAGCACGGCCACCACCTCCCGGCCGAAGCGCACGTCGCAGCGGTGGTCGCGGGTACCCGCGGCGATCTCCTCGAGCAGCTGGTCGATCGCCACCCCGAAGGCGACGTGCGGCTCGTACTGGCCGTCCGGCACGGTCTCGATGCCGTTCTCGCCGTAGAAGACGAACTCGCGGGTCACCGCCTCGGGCGGGGCGTCCAGCGTCAGCGAGGCGCCGCTGGTGGCGCCGCCGGCGTGGGTGAGCAGCAGGTGCACGAGGCCGTTCGGCCCGTCCACCGCGGCCACCTTCTCCACCCGGCCCATCACCGGCAGGATGATCGACAGAGCGTGCGGGCCGACGTCCCAGAGCGCGCCGTGGTCCCGCCGCCACTGGGACGCGCCGTACGGGCTGCCCGGCTGGTAGATCGCGGAGAACATGATCGTCTTCGCGTGCTGCCAGCCGCCGGCCGCTGCGGTGGACGCGACGAAGGCGGCCACGTTCGGCTGGAACCGCTGGGTGAAGAAGACCACCGAGGCGACCCCGGCGGACTGGGCGGCCTCCACCACCCGGTCGGCGTCGGCGAGGCTCAGCGACAGCGGCTTGTCCAGCAGCAGGTGCCGTCCAGCGGCGGCCGCCCGGGTCGCGATGTCCGCCTGGATGTCCGGCGGCAGGGCGACAGCCGCCGCGTCGCACGCCTCGATCAAGGCGTCGACGTCGTCGAAGGCCGGTACGCCGTACCGGTCGGCCAGCGCCGCGGCCCGCTCCGGGTTCCGCCCCCACACCCCGGCCAGCTCGGCGCGCGGGTGCGCGTCGAGCGCCGCCCCGTGCGTCTCCGCCGCCCAGTGACCGGTGCCGAACAAACCGAATCGCAGCACGTGAACCCCCGCCCTAGTCATCCCCGCGGCAAGGCCGCGGCCGTGATCCACGCTAGTCGCCCGATCCGGTCCGCGCGGCAACGGGGGCAGGTCGGGGCGGGGCCGAGCAGCCGTTACTACGACGGTTAGTAGGCTGTGCCGGTGACCGAGCCATGGACCGAGGTGGTCCCGATGACCGTCGCCGCCGCGACGGGATCGCCGGTGGACGGGCTCCTCGCCACCGCGTCGATCGTGCTGTCGCTCCTGCTCGCGGTCTGGAGCCTGGTGTCCGCGATGCGCAACCGGCCGCCGGATCGCTGGCAGCTGATCGGGTTGGGCGTCCTGGAGCTGCTGCTGCTCGCGCTGGCGGTGGTGGCTCTGGTCGCCATCGCCGGAGGTGACCGACCGGGCGAGCCGGGTGCCTTCTTCGGCTATCTGGTGACGCTGGTCTGCCTGCCGCCGCTGGCGGCGGTGCTGGCCCGGATGGAGCCGACCCGCTGGGGTTCGGCGATCGTCTGCGCGGTGTGCCTGGTGACCCCGGTCGTCGTGGTCCGGCTACAGCAGACCTGGGAGGTGCTCGGTGGTTGACACGGCTACGCCGCGGCGTACCACGAACCGCGGTCCCGGACGACTGCTGATCGCCGTCTACATCCTCTTCGCGATCGCGGCGACCTCCCGGGCACTGCTCCAGATCGTGACGAAGTTCGACGAGGCGCCGGTGGCGTACGCGCTCTCCGCGGTGGCCGCGCTGATCTACATCGTGGCGGCGATCGGGCTGGCCCGGGCCGGTCACGCCGGCCGTCGGCTGGCCCTGGTGTGCTGTTCCGTGGAGCTGGTCGGCGTGGTGGTGGTCGGCATCCTCAGCCTGGCCGACAAGGCTCTCTTCCCGGACGAGACGGTCTGGTCGCAGTTCGGCAGCGGCTACGGCTACATCCCGCTGCTCCTGCCCCTGCTCGGCCTCGTCTGGCTCTACCGCACCCGCCCCACAACCCCCTAACCTCACCCCTCGATCGGCCTCTTTCACGGAAAGAGTGGCCATGGCGAGCGGAATGGCCACTCTTTCCGTGAAGGAGTGGCCATTCGCGTCCCGGGGGTGGGTGGGGGTCAGGCCTTGGGGCCGCCGGCTACGTAGATGACCTGGCCGGAGACGAACGACGAGCGCTCGTCCACCAGGAACGAGATGGTGTGGGCGACGTCCTCGGGACGGCCCACCCGGCGTACCGGGATCTCCGCGATCGCGTGCTTCTGCAGCTCGGCGAAGTCCACCTTCATCCGGGCGGCGGTCGCCGCGGTCATGTCGGTGACGATGAACCCGGGGGCGACGGCGTTGACGGTGACGCCGAACGGGCCCAGCTCGATGGCGAGGGTCTTGGTGAGGCCCTGCAGACCGGCCTTCGCGGCGGAGTAGTTGGCCTGGCCACGGTTGCCCAACGCCGAGGTGCTGGAGAGGTTGACGATCCGGCCCCACCTGCGTTCGACCATGTGCCGCTGGGCGGCCTGGCTGAACAGGAAGGCACCGCGCAGGTGCACGCCCATCACCGTGTCCCAGTCGGCGTCGGACATCTTGAACAGCAGGTTGTCCCGGAGCACTCCGGCGTTGTTGACCAACACGGTCGGCGGTCCCAGCTCGGCGGCAACCCGATCCACGGCCGCCTCCACCTGGCCCCGGTCCGCGACATCCGCACCAACGCCGAGCGCACGACCGCCGGCTGCCACGATCGCGTCGACCGTCTCCTTCGTAGCCGACTCCTCGATGTCGACCACGGCGACGGCCATGCCGTCGGTGGCGAGCCGGCGTGCGGTGGCCGCGCCGATACCACGCGCGGCTCCGGTGACGATGGCGACGCGGAGCTCCTCCGACATGCTTACCTCCCGGTAACTTGGGCTCGATCGAAGGAGCTTAACCCCCGCCCGCCCTCGGGCGTCAGGCCGAGAAACCCCGCTGCTCGTCACCGAGACGGACCGAACGGAGGGGCGGCCTGCCGCACCGGGTCACCGGCCCGCGCCGCCGCACACCGACGTCCGCCTATTCACGGAATGATCTTTCCCGCGTAGCGTGACGTTCCGTCCCCCGACAGGCACCCCCCGCCCTGCTCTGCCCGTACCGGCATGAAGACACTTCGCTGGCGTGCCCAGCAGCGAGCGGAGCAGACGACGAAGCAAGGAACGACATCACGTGACGATCTCGCGTACCCGTGGAGGCTGGCTGGCCGCCGTGGTCTCCGCGGCCCTCGCGGCGACCGGTGGCACACCCGCCCTGGCCGCCCCCGGCTCGCCGGCCGATCCCGGCACCACACCCCCGTCCGCGGCCGGCCTGCCCACCCCTCCCGGCACCCACTCGGTCACCCTCATCACCGGTGACGTGGTGACCACCCGGCGCACCGCGAACGGCGGCACGCTCGACGTACGCAGCCCCGACGGCGTCCCCACCCCGATCCGGGTGGTGGAGGCCGGCGACGACCTGTACGTCTACCCGCAGTCCGTGCTCCCCTACGTGGCCGCGGACACCCTCGACAAGCGACTGTTCAACATCACCCGGCTGATCGCCGACAGCTACGACGACGCGCGCTCCGACCACCTGCCGCTGATCGTGTCGTACACCAACTCGCCGGCCGGGCTGCGCGCCACCGCGCCCGCCGGCGCGACCCGCACCCGCACGTTGAGCAGCATCTCCGGGGCCGCGCTGAACGAGGACCGCGACCAGGCCGACGAGTTCTGGGCCGCGATCACCGCCGCCCCCGCCGCGAAGTCGGCCACCGCGGCCGACGGCACGGCACGCTTCGGCGGCGGGATCGCCAAGATCTGGCTGGACGGGCGGGTGCGCGCCGACCTCGCCGAGAGCACCGCGCAGATCGGCGCGCCCGAGGTGTGGGCGGGTGGCGACACCGGTGCGGGCGTACGCGTCGCGGTGCTGGACACCGGCATCGACGCCGCCCACCCGGACCTGGCCGACCGGATCGCCGAGTCGGCCGTGTTCGTCCCCGGCGAGGAGCTGACCGATCGGATGGGGCACGGCACCCACGTCGCCTCGACCATCGCCGGCACCGGCGCCGCCTCCGACGGCCGGGAGAAGGGCGTCGCCCCCAACGCCCGCCTCCTGGTCGGCAAGGTTCTCAGCGACGCCGGCTCCGGGCAGGACTCCTGGATTCTCGCCGGTATGGAGTGGGCGGCCCGGGACGCCGACGCGAAGATCATCAACATGAGCCTCGGGTCGACCCAGCCGAGCGACGGCACCGATCTGCTCAGCCAGGCGGTCAACTCACTCAGCGCCGAGACCGGCGCGCTCTTCGTCGTCTCCGCCGGCAACAACGGCGCGACGGGCAGTATCTCCACCCCCGGTGCGGCCGACGCGGCGTTGACCGTCGGCGCGGTCGACGCCGACGACCAGCTCGCCTACTTCTCCAGCCAGGGGCCGCGGATCGGCGACGAGGCCATCAAGCCGGAGCTCACCGCACCGGGTGTCGGCGTGCTCGCCGCCCGGTCGCAGTACACGCCCGGGGAGGGCGCCTACCAGAGCATGGACGGCACCTCGATGGCCGCGCCGCACGTGGCCGGTGCAGCCGCCCTGCTCGCCGCGAAGCACCCGGACTGGACCGGCCAGCAGCTCAAGGACGCGCTGGTCAGCACCACCGAAGGCACTCCGCAGTACAACGCGTACCAGGCCGGCACCGGCCGGGTCGACGTCGCCGCGGCGGTGCGGGCCCCGGTCTTCGCCACCGGCACCGTGCACACGGTCATGGGCGACGACACGGTGAAGGCCGGTGGCAGCACGCGACCGGTGACGTACACGAACACCACTCCGCAGCCGATCACGCTGGACCTGGCGATCGACGCGCCGAACGCACCGGCCGGGCTGTTCCGTCTCTCCGCAACGCAGGTGACCGTGCCTGCCAACGGCACCGGCACTGTCACCCTCACCACGGACACCACCCGGGCCGCCGTCGGCAGCCGGTACACCGGGCAGATCACCGCCACCGGACCGGACCGGACCACGCCGGCCCGCACGGCGATCTCCGTCGGTACGTACACCCCGTACCACTGGCTGCGGATGGAGCTGACCGACCGGGCCGGCGAGCCCGCCGCCGGCCTCATCGAGCTGGGCCAGCCGGGCGCGTACGGGCCGGACTTCATCAACACCGACGAGAACGGCGTCGCGCAGCTCTACCTGCCCGAGGGGATCTACTCGGCATTGAGCTTCCTGAACGTCACGGGGGCGCACGGGCCGAACTCGCTCGGTGTGGCCCTGGTCGGTGACCCGGACATCGATCTGCGAGAGGACACCGTGGTCCGGCTGGACGCGAGCGCGGCGCGCCGGCTCGAGTCGCGGGTGCCGCAGCAGACCGCGGACACGTACACCCGGCTGGACTACTACCGGTCGCGAGGTGAGGGACGGTGGCGCTCGTTCATCGAGGGCGGCGTCTTCTACGACAGCTTCTGGGCGCAGCCGACCGGCCGCGACGTGAAGCACGGCGATTTCTACCTGGGTGCCCGGTGGCGTAAGGAGCAGCCGGTGCTCAGCGTCGGCACCGGGACGGTCGACTTCGACGACGTGGTCCGTCAGCAGGGCACCACTCAACTGCCGAAGGGGCGCTGGACGCTGCCCACCGTCTACGCGGGCAACGGCGCCGCGAGCGACTACGCCGGCCTGGACGCCCGAGGCAAGGCCGTGGTGGTCCGGCGCAACCAGGACGTCGGCGACGCCGACCAGGCCGCCGCGGCGACCGCCGCCGGGGCGAAGCTGCTGCTCGTGGTGAGCGACCAGCCCTGGCGGGACGTGCGTGACTACTCGATCGACTTCTTCACCCCCACGCCCATCGAGGTGGCGCTGGTCAGCCTCGACGAGGGCGAGGCGCTGATCAAGCAGATCCAGCGCGGGCCGACGACGGTCCAGGTGACCTCGCAGCCCGTCGCCGACTACGTCTACGACCTGGTGCAGGAATTCCACAACCGGATCCCGCGTGAGCTCAGCCGGACCGAGACGAAGAAGACGCTGGCCCGGATCGACGTGGGCTTCGCCTTCCCGCCCGGTCAGACCCGGGGCGGCGAGTTCCGCTTCGACTGGCCGTCGTACTCCGACTGGGGCATCGGTCAGACCAGCAACCGCCCACTCGCCCCGGTACGCACCGACTGGGTCTCCACCGGCGATCTCTACCAGTGGGGCCAGGAGGCGTACGTCGAAGCCGGCACCTACCAGATCGACGAGCGGACCGGCTACCCGGCGGGCAGCAGCGGGACGGAGCGATTCTTCGAGCCGATCGAACGGCCGCACCTGAACAACAACTTCAAGCTGCCCACCCGCTCCGGTGACGCCCTCAACCTGGACGTGCCCGGTTGGGGCGGCGCCGACCACGTCGGCATGGCGATGAACGGCGCCACCCAGACCAATCAGCTCTACCAGGGCGACGAGCTGCTCGCCCAGGGCAGCAGCACCTGGATCAGCGGAACGGCGCCGAGTGAGGGCGACCTCCCGTACCGGCTGGTGGTCCGGACCACCCAGGACCCGACCGCCGGGGCGTACTCGACGCGCACCGAGTCGGACTGGACGTTCCGGTCGAAGGCGCCGGCCGCCGGCGTGGAGTCGAGCGTGCTGCCGCTGCTGCAACTCGACTACGCGGTGGACACCGACACCACCGGCACCGCGAAGCGGAACAGCGCGCTGACCGTCTCCGCCGCTCACCTGCCCGGCGTCGCCGGTCACGGCGGCATCGGCCCGGTGACGCTGGAGATCTCGTACGACGACGGCGCGCACTGGCAGAAGCAGTCGTTGAGCCGGACGAAGGACGGTGCCTGGACGGCGAAGCTGAAGGCCCCCAAGGGGGCGTCGTACGTGTCGCTGCGGGCCCGCGCCGCCGACGGCTCGGGCAACGCGGTCGACCAGACCGTCATCCGCGCCTTCGGGGTGCGGTGACCGCCTGACGGTACGAACCCGGGGGCCACGGCGTATGCCGTGGCCCCCGGGGCTTTCCGCCGGTGGCCCCGGCCCGCCGCCCGGTGAGTCCCGGCGGGCGACAGTCGGGGCGGCGCGTTCCGGCCGGGACGGGGCGCGCTCAACGGCCACCGGTCCCGGTCCGGACGGGCGGGGGTCAGTGGCCGCGACGCAGCCGGATCCAGCGGTAGCCGCGACCGGCCAGCTGGAGCCGCTCCAGCTTGCCCACCTCGCCGTAGCCACGGTCGGTCAGCACGTCGATCGGCTGATCCGCCTCCGGTTGGAGCAGGCTGAGGTCCACCTCGACGTCGTCGGTGCCGAGGTTGTGCAGGAAGACCATGGTCCCGGTGACACCGTCGGCGCGGTGGGCGAGGACACCGGGTGGCATCGGCACGTCGATGTGGGTGGTCGAGCCGGAGCCGATCTCCGGGGCCTCACGCAGGGTACGGATCATCCGCTCGAACCAGGCGAGCAACGACCTCGGGTCGCGACGCTGGGCGGTGACGTTGACCTTCTCGTAGCCGTACTCACCCTTGTCGATGACCGGCCGGACCAGTTTGCCCGGCTCGGCGGTGGAGAAGCCGGCGTTCTCCTTGAAGGACCACTGCATCGGGGTACGGATCGCGTGCCGGCCGGGCAGGGACAGGTCCTCCCCCATTCCGATCTCCTCGCCGTAGCGCAGCACCGGCGTGCCGCGCAGTGAGAACTGCAACGCGTACGCCAGCTCGATCCACCGCCGGTCGTTGCCGAGCATGGGCGCGAGCCGGCGACGGATGCCCCGGTTGTAGAGGCGCATGTGCTCGTCCGGCCCGAACTGCGCGTAGACCTGGTTGCGTTGCTCGGCGGTGAGCCGGGACAGGTCGATCTCGTCGTGGTTGCGCAGGAAGGTGGCCCACTGCGCGCCCGTCGGCAGCAGGGGCGTGTCGCGCAACGCCTCGATCACCGGCTCCGGGTCCTGCCGGGCCAGGGCGAGCATCAAGCGGCCGTTGAGCATGAAGTCGAAGAGCATGTGCAGCCGGTTGGCCGAGCCGCCGCCGTCGCCGAAGTAGACCGGCAGCTGGTCCGGTTCGACGTTCGCCTCGGCCAGCAGGATCGCGTCGCCCCGGCGCCACTGGACGTGTTGACGCAGGTCGGTGAGGAAGTCCAGGTCCTTCGGCGAGTTCGGGTTGCCCGGCTCGGTCAGCTCGATGATGAACGGGACCGCGTCCATCCGGAATCCGGAGACGCCGAGCTGGAGCCAGAACGACATGATCTTCTTGACCTCGGCGCGTACCGCCGGGTTCGCCATGTTGAGGTCGGGCTGGAACCGGTAGAACCGGTGGTAGTACCACGCCTTCGCCGTCCGGTCGTAGCTCCACGTCTCCTTCTGCTCACCGGGGAAGACCATGCCCTGCTGGCGGTCGGACGGCTCCTGCTCGGACCAGACGTACCAGTCCCGGTACGGCGAGTCGGGCGAGGATCGGGCGGACTGGAACCACGGGTGCTCGTCGGAGGTGTGGTTGACCACCAGGTCGATGATGACCCGGATGCCCCGGTTGCCGGCCTGGTGCAGCAGCTCGGCGAAGTCGCCGAGGGTGCCGAAACGTGGGTCCACGTTGTAGAAGTCGGTGGCGTCGTACCCGTCGTCCCGGTTCGGTGACGGGTGGATCGGGTGCAGCCAGAGACAGGTCACGCCGAGCCGGGCGAGGTAGTCGAGCCGGCCGATGAGTCCCGGGATGTCACCGACTCCGTCCCCGTCGGAGTCCGCGTACGTGTCGATGTCGAGGCAGTAGACGACCGCCTCGGAGTACCACCTGTCGCCCATGCCCGTTCAACTTCTCCGATCCGTCGCCCGGGCAAACAAACTCGCGGTCCCACCGGTAGCGTGCCGATCATGCGCGACGCACCCCACACCGAACCGGTCGACTGGTCCACCGGTAGCTGGCTGCACCAACCGGTAAGCGTGGCGGGCACGCCCGAGGGAGGACTCGTGGTGGAGCCTTCCGCCGGCAGCGACCTCTGGCGGCACACCAGCTACGGCTTCGTGCACGACGACGCGCCGGCGCTGCTCGCCCCGTTGCCCACCGGCACGGCCGTCGAGGTGAGCTTCCGGCTGGAGTGGACCGAACAGTTCGACCAGGCCGGTGTGCTGGTACGGGTCGACGAGCGGAACTGGATCAAGGCCGGGGTGGAGGTCAGTGACGGCCAGCCGCAGGTCGGCGCGGTGGTTACGCGGGAACTGTCGGACTGGTCGGTCGCCCCGGTGCCGGAGTGGGCCGGGCGGGAGGTGACCGTCCGGGCCAGCCGCGCGGGCGACGCGCTCACCGTACGGGCCCGGGTGGCCGGGGAGCCGTGGCGGCTGGTACGGCTCGCCCCGCTCCCGCCCGAGGCCGAGGTGAGCGCGGGCCCGTTCTGCTGCTCGCCGACCCGGGGCGGGCTGGTGGTCCGGTTCACCGGTTGGCGTCAGGGGCCGGCCGACGCGGCTCTGCACCCGGAGGGGTGACGGCGCGGGTCCGAGGTGTGGCGCTGCCGTCGGTGGGTACAGGAAGCGATCCCCTCCGGTAGCGGAAAGGATCGGCCATGGCGAGCGCCCAGGACGTCGACCCGACCCAGCTCGGCGGGTTGACCGGCTGGGTGGCCGGCGTCATCGACGCGATGGGGGCGCTCGGCGTCGCGCTGCTCGTGGCCCTGGAGAGCGTCATTCCGCCGATCCCCAGCGAGATCGTCCTGGCGATGGCCGGCTTCCTGGCCGGCGAGGGACGGTTCAACGTGCTCGTGGTGACGCTCGCCGCCACCGCCGGCTCGCTGCTGGGTGCGCTGATCCTCTACTGGGTGGGCGCCGCGGTCGGCGAGGACCGGTTGAAGCGTTGGCTGGACCGGCTGCCTCTGGTCGACCTGGACGACCTGGAACGCGCCGACCGGTGGTTCGAACGGTACGGCCGCTGGGCGGTCTTCTTCGGCCGGATGATGCCGGTGGTGCGCAGCCTCGTCTCGATCCCCGCCGGGACGAACCGGATGCCGCTGGTGCAGTTCGTCGTGCTGACCACGCTCGGCAGCGGGCTCTGGAACGGGCTCTTCGTCGGCGGCGGGTACGCGCTCGGCTCGCGCTGGCAGCACGTCGAGCGGTACAGCACCTGGTTCGACTACGGCATCCTCGCGTTCTTCGCGCTCATGATCACGATCTGGGTGGTGAAGAAGGTCCGCCGCCGCAGTGGCCGCGGTGACCGTCCGAAGGTCACGGCCGGAAGCTGAGCGCGTACCGGCCCAAGGAGCGCCAGGCCGACGTCGCCGGACACCGGGCGCTCCTTGGGCACTCGTCAACGTCGGGATGTTGCGGTGTTCGCGGGGCTTGCCTGGGGCCGGCGCAGCACCGCCTGCTCCAGCGCCGTCCAAGCCGTCGTGGTCACCAGGTAGAGCACCGCGGCCAGCGGGAGCACCAGCGCCACCAGCACCGTCGTGTAGGGCAGCAGCGGCAGCAGCCGGCCGAGCAGAGCGGCACCCGGCAACCCGGCTGACGCGCCGTCGCCGTCCCGGGCCGACCCGCCGCCCATTGGCACCGGGACCGGCGTACCGACGCCCGGCCCGGCGGCGGCGCGGCGCATCCGCCGCGACGACAACCAGGCCAGTACCGCGAGAGCGGTCAGCAGCAGGGCGAAGAGCGGCCCGGCCGCCCCGGCCAGCCCGTCACCGAAGTGGTGGCCGAGCGGCACTCCGGCCAGCCGCTCGTCGAGCAGGCCGGTGCCGCCCTCGGCCGTGCTGAACAGCCGGTACGTCACCAGCAGGAAGGGCGCCTGGAGCAGCATCGGCAGGCAGCCCGCGACCGGGTTGGCGCCGGCCGACCGGTAGAGCGCGAAGAGCTCGCTCTGCAGGCGGGCCGGGTCGTTCGCGTACCGCTGCTGGAGCTGGCGGACCTGGGGCGCGAGCGCCGCACGACGCCGCTCCCCGCGGACCTGCGCGACGGTCAGCGGGGAGATCAGCAGCCGGACGGCCACGGTGAAGAGCACGATCGCGGCGGCCGTGGCGACGCCACCGGCGATCGGTTCGAGCAGGGCGGTGAGGTGGGCGAGCGCGGTGCCGGCGACGCCGACCACGGCGGGCAGGGGCGCGAAAGCGAGCATGGCAGATCCCTCGGTCGATTCCGGGTGGTTCCGGCCTGGCTCTCAGCCGGGCGGAACGGATGACGGCGGAATCGGCCGCGGAGCGCAGGCTGGTCCGGGACCGTCACCGGTCCCGGTGCACGGCCGGACGGCCCGACTGCGCTATGCGGCCGAGGGTCGGCGGCCGGGTGCGCGGGGGCGCGGTCGCCCGGGCGCGTCCGGATCCAGCTGGCGGGGCACCCGCCGGGACCGGGACCGGGCCCGCAGGCCGGTGGCGCGCGCACCGGCGTGCGGCGCGACGTCGAGCAGCAGCGCCGCCGCAGCGAGCAGGGTGGCCAGCAACATCGCCGCGCCGAGCGCGGCTCCGGCGAGCAGACCGGCCGGCTGGTCCGCGAGCATGGCGAGCTGGGTGCAGGCGTACGCCCACAACCCCAACGCGAACCCTGACCCGAGCACGGCGCCACCCTAGGACCGGGCCGCAAGGCGTCTGATCGAGGCGCGGTGCGCACGCCCGGGCCACCCGGCGGCAGGCGACGGTGCCGACGGGCCGGGCCGGCGTCGCACGTCGGACACGCCGGTGCGACACGCCGCACACCCGCCGAGCTGCGTTTCCCGGCTTCGCCACCCTGGGTAACCACCGGGGCGAAGCCGGCGCGGACGTACCGCGACCAGCAGGAAACGGACGGTGATGGGGATGACGGGCCAGCTGGCGGAGGCACCCGAACGGAGGGCGGACGGGACCGACCTGCTCACGGTGGGTGTCGAAGAGGAGTTCCTGCTCGTCGACCCGCACACCGGTGCGGCCGTGCCCGCCGTCGACCTGGTGCTCGAGCAGGTGCCGCCGGAGCTGCGCGGGCAGGTCGAGCGGGAGTTCCAGACCAGCCAGATCGAGATCGGCAGCCCGCCCGGGCTGGAGCTGAGTTCGATCCGGCATTCGCTCGGGGTACTGCGCTCCGCGCTGGCCGACGCGGCCGAGCGGGCCGGCGTACGCCTGCTGGCCATCGGCACCGGGCCGGTGGACGGCCCGGTACCGCCCGTGGTCGACAAGCCCCGCTTCGATCGGATGATCGAGCGGTTCCGTCTGCTCGTCCCCGGTCCCGGCAACAACGGCATGCACGTGCACGTCGGCGTCCCCGACCCGGAGATGGGCGTCCAGGTCCTCAACCACGTCCGACCCTGGCTGCCGACGCTGCACGCGGTGACCACGAACTCCCCGTTCGCGCGGAGCGAGGACACCGGCTACGCGAGCTGGCGGTCGGTGGAGTGGGAGCGCTGGCCATCGGTCGCGCCCACGCCGTACCTGGAGTCGCACGAGCACTACGAGCGGCTGATCCGTCAACTGATCGCCAGCGGGGTGATGCTCGACGAGGGGATGCTCTACTGGTACGCCCGGCTGTCGGCGAAGTACCCGACCGTGGAGATCCGCATCGGGGACGTCTGCCCGTCGGTCGACGACTCGGTGCTCGTCGCGGCGCTCGTCCGGGCGATGGTGGCGACCGCGATCGAGGACATCGGGGCCGGGCGTCCGGCCCTCCGCACCGACCACCACCTGTTGGTGGGCGCGCACTGGCGGGCCGCCCACGACGGGCTGGAGGGGGACGGGGTGGACGTGACCACCGGCGAGCTCCGACCGGCGTGGGAGCTGCTGGACCGGTTCGTCGAGCGGATGCGCCCGGCGCTGGAACGCCACGACGACTGGACCGAGGTGGCCGACCTGCTCAGCGGGTTGCGCCGACACGGCACCGGCGCGGCGCGGCAGCGGGCGGTGTTCGCGCGCACCGGGCGCCTCGCCGACGTGGTGCAGGACGTTGCGAGGCAGACCCGCGGCACGCACGTACCGTGACAGGATGAATCCGTGGCGCAACGGTTGATCGTGATCGGTGGGAACGCCGCCGGGATGTCGGCGGCGTCCCAGGCGCGGCGCCGCCGCGGCCGGGACGAGCTGGAGATCATCGCCTTCGAGCGGGGACACTTCACCTCGTACTCGAGCTGCGGCATCCCGTACTGGGTCAGCGGGCTCGTGGACGGGCCGGAGAAGTTGGTCGCCCGATCCCCGGCGACGTTCCGTCAGCGGTTCGAGATCGACGTACGCATGCGACACGAGGTGGTCGGGATCGACCTGGACCGTCGCGAGGTGATCGCCCGGGACATCGTCGGTGGCGGCGAGGTCCGCGAGCGCTTCGACGATCTCATGTACGCGACCGGCGCGCTGCCGATCCGGCCGCCGTGGGCGGTGACGAACTCCGATGGCGTGTTCGGGATGCAGACCCTCGACGACGGTGCGGCGCTGATCGACTGGCTGGAGGGCGAGCCGAGGCCGCAGCGGGCGGTGGTGGTGGGCGGCGGCTACATCGGGGTGGAACTCGCCGAGGCGCTGCTGCAGCGTGGCCTCACGGTGACCCTGGTCGAGAAGGCCGACCAGCCGATGTCCACGGTGGACGAGGACATGGCGGAGGTGGTCGTCGACGCGATGCGCGAGCTGGGCGTCATCGTCCGCACCGGGCTCGGTGTGACCGGGATCGAGGAACGGGACGGGCGGGTCAGTGCGGTGGTCACCGAAGAGGGCCCGATCCCGGCCGACGTGGTGGTGCTCGGCCTGGGCGTACGCCCCGACACCGCCCTCGCCGAGGCGGCCGGCATACCGCTCGGTCCGTCCGGAGCCGTTCGGGTGGACCGGCGGATGCGGGTGCCGGGGCTGCCCGGGGTCTGGGCGGCCGGCGACTGCGTCGAGTGCCTGCACCGGATCAGCGGGATGCCCGTGCACGTGCCACTCGGCACGCACGCGAACAAGCAGGGCCGGGTGGCCGGCACGAACATCGGCGGCGGCTACGCCACCTTCATGGGGATCATCGGCACGGCGGTGACCAAGGTCTGTGACCTGGAGGTGGGACGCACCGGGCTGCGGGAGCGGGACGCCACGGCGGCCGGGTTCGAGTTCGTCTCGGTGGTCGCCGAGTCCACCAACCGGGCCGGCTACTACCCGGGCACCCGGCCGATGACCGTCAAGCTGATCGCCGAACGGCCGAGCGGCCGGCTGCTCGGGGCGCAGATCGTGGGCTGGTCCGAGGCGGCGAAGCGGATCGACACGCTGGCCGCGGCCCTCTGGAACGGCATGACGGTGGACGACATGACGGCCCTCGACCTCGGCTACGCACCTCCGTACGCGCCGGTCTGGGACCCGGTGCTGATCGCCGCCCGCAAGGCCGTCGACGTGCTGCACCACGCCGGGCGGTAACCGGCGCGGGCCCCGCGTCGGCCGCCCGATCTTGTCGGGGGTGCGGGTTAGCGTGCTTCCGTTGTCGCGCCGGCGATCCGCCGGTCGCCCACCTCTTTCCCGGAGGCATCCCCCCATGGCTCAGGAGACGACCTACCTCGAACTGTCCGAAGTGGACGGAGGCGCGCACAAGTTCTACGAGGTGGTGGTCGAGGACACTGCCATGACCGTCCGCTACGGCCGGATCGGCGACCAGGGGCAGGTGAAGACCACCGCCTACCCGGACAATGCCCGCGCCCGAGCGGCCGCCGCGAAGAAGATCGGCGAGAAGATCCGCAAGGGGTACGCCCCGGCGGTGCGCGGCGTACGGCAGAAGCGCTCGGTCTCCCGCCGCCAGATCGTCAGCACCCGCTCCACCGCGCGCACCGCACCGGTGCTCTGGCGTTACGACTCGGGCGCACCCGCCTTCGGCATCTTCGTCGACGGGCAGAGCTGCATGGTGGGCAACGAGCACGGCGTGATCACCACCCTGGGCCACGACGCCCGGGTGCTGAACCAGGTCCGGCTCCCCGACGGTGTGAAGTGCATCGTCGCCGACGACGCGTGGATCTACGCCGGCTGCGACGACGGCAACGTCTACGACCTCTCCGGGAAGGTGCCCCGGGTGGCGTACGCGATCGCCCCGGACATCGACATCTACTGGCTGGACATCCACGACGGCGTGCTCGGTGTCTCCGACCGCGAGGGCGGCATCGCCGCGATCGACCACGAGGACGAGTTCCTCTGGCGCCGCCCGGGCCGCGGCCGCTCCGCCTGGATGGTGCGCTGCGACCCGGACGCGCTCTACCACGGCCATTCGCGGGGCGTCACCGGCTACGACTGGCGCACCGGCCGGGAGCTGTGGCACACCGACACCGGCTCGGTCCTGTTCGGTTGGCAGGAACGGGACACCGTCTTCGCCGGCACCGGCACCCGTGAGGTGGTGCGGCTACGCAAGAACGGGCGGGCCGAGCGGACGTACCGCTGCGACGCGGCGGTCTTCTCCTGTGCCACCGCCGAGGGCGGCCGCTACGTCTTCGCGGGCGACAGCGCCTCCTCGATCTACTGCTTCGACGAGGCCGGCAACCGGCTGTGGAAGCTCGGCACCGGCTGCGGCTCGGCCTACTCGATGCAATACCACGAGGAACGGCTCTACGTGGTGACCACCAGCGGCCACCTCGCCTGCATCGACGCCAGCGAGCCGGCTATCCGGGCCGCCGAGGCGGGCAGCGTGCCGGACGTCGTCGACGTGAAGGCTCCGTCCCGGTTGCCCGAGCCGGCCGCCTGGACCTCGGTCGAGGTGACCAGCGACGACCGGTCCGGCGTGGTGGTGCACTGCGTCGAGCAGGGCGGCCGGCTGCGCATCCACGTCCTGTCCGACGGCTACCAGCGCGACTGGCCGGTGCAGTTCCCGAAGGGCATCCGGGAACCGGGGGCCCGTTACCTGGTCACCGAGGTCCGGGAGTCCGGCCGGGGCGGCTTCTACCGGGCGTACGGCGACATCCGCCGGTTGCGCTGACGGCTCCGGTCCGGGGGCGGAGCGGGACCGCCCCCGGACCGGTCAGCGACAGGACCACCGGATCGGAGGATCACTCAATGGCGACGCCAGCGGATCGCCCGCATCACCACGCCCGGTCCGCCCGGCTCGACGTCCAGTTGGCCGCCGATCATCGCCGCGTCGTCGCTGACGCTCACCGCCACCGTTGTACCGATATCGAGCGCGAGGTCCAGGATGGTCGCATGACGGATCGCCTGGAGATTCCCGACGGACTGCGCTGGGTCGAGGGGACCGGGGCGGGGCGGGCCTGGTTGGCCGAGCTGCCGGACCAGGTCGCGGCCTGTGTCGCCCGCTGGTCGCTGCGGGTCGGTCCGCCGTTCCCGTACGCCTACGCCTCGCTGGCGATGCCCGCCGAGTTGCCCGACGGCACGCCGGCGGTGCTCAAGCTCCAGTACCCGGACGCGGAGAGCGAGCACGAGGCGACCGCGCTGGCGCGGTGGGCGGGTGCGGGTGCGGTCCGGCTGCTCGAACACGACCCGGCGCCGCGGGCGCTGCTGGTCGAGCGAGCCGTCCCCGGCAGCCCGCTCTACGAACTTGCGCCCGAGGCGGCGCTGGACACCATGGTCGCGCTCCTGCCCCGCCTCTGCGTACCGGCCGGCCCGCCGTTCACCTCGCTCGCCGAGGAGGCCGCCGGCTGGGCGGAGCGGATGCCGGGCAAGTGGGAGCGGGCGAACCGGCCGTACGAACGGCGGCTGCTGGACGCCGCCCTCGGCTTCCTCGCCGACCTGGTGCCGAGCCAGGGCGAGCAGGTGCTGGTCAACCAGGACCTGCACGCCGGCAACGTGCTGCGGGCGACCCGCGAGCCGTGGCTGGTCATCGACCCGAAGCCGCTGGTCGGCGAGCGTGAGTTCGCGGTGGCCCCGGTGGTGCGCGGCGCGGAGCTGGGGCACTCCCCCGTGGCCGTCCGGCACCGGCTCGACCGGCTCAGCGCCGAGCTGGGCCTGGACCGGGACCGGGCGCGGGGCTGGACGATCGCGCAGACACTGGCCTGGAGCATCGGCGACGGTGCCGTCTTCCCCGCTCAGGTCGACGTGGTCCGCTGGTTGCTCGACGACGCGCGCGGTGAGCCCGGACCTTCGTCACCGGCCGGGCCGGCCGAACACCGGCCCTGGGAGTTGGGACACCGGCCGGGGCAGGCGGGACATCGGCCTCACCAGCCCTGGCGGATGGAGTATCGGTCCTACCGGCCCTGACAGGTAGGGCACCAGTAGAGGTTGCGGCCGGCGAGTTCGCCGCGGCTGACCGCCGTGCCACAGACGTGGCAGGGCGCGCCGGGACGGCGGTAGACGTACACCTCACCACCGTGCCGGTCGACTCGCGGCGCCCGGCCCATCGCCTCCGGCAGGTGCTCGTCGCGCACAGTGTCGATGCGGCCCTGCCGCACGGCGAGGGTCATCAGCGTCACGAGGTCGGCCCAGAGCCGATCCCAGCCGGCGCGGTCCAGCGCCTTGCCGGGCAGCGTCGGCGCAAGGCCGGCGCGGAACAGCGCCTCGGTCACGAAGATCAACCCCGTGCCGGCCACCACGGACTGGTCGAGCAGGAGAGCGGCGAGCGGCGTCGCGCTGCGGGAGATCCGGGCGTACGCCCGATCGGGGTCGGCGTCGGCGCGCAGCGGGTCGGGCCCCAGCCGGGCCCGCAGCGCCGCCACCTCGGGCGGGGTGAGCACCTCGCACGCGGTCGGACCGCGCAGGTCGAGCCAGTGCCGGTCGTCGGGCCGCGCCCGCGAGCCGTCGTTGCTGAGCCGCAGCCGTACCTGGCCGACCGGCTCGGGCGGCTCGCCGACGCCGTCGGTCACCTTGCCGTAGAGCCCGAGGTGCACGTGCAGGGTCAGCTCGCCCGCGTGGTGGTGCAGGAGGTGCTTGCCGTACGCCTCGGTGGCCTCCAGAACGGTTCCGGTGAGCCGGGCGGCGCCGTCGGCGAACCGGCCCTGCGGGCTGCTGGCGTGCACCGTGCCGCCGGCGAAGAGCTCGGCGTGCCGGGCCGCCAGGCGGTGGATGGTGTGTCCCTCTGGCACGGGTGCCAAGGGTAGTCAGCGGCGATCGCGCCTGCCATGTGCCCTGATCGGAGGGGTCGTCGTGCGCTCGGTTGCCCACCGGCCCCACCTGCCCGGCGGGTGACCACGCGCCGGGCGACGTGTCAGAAAACGGCCAGCCGGGTACTTCGGTGCACGTACCGCGTGGGTGCCATCCGTTCCACGGCCGCCCCGCATTCCCGAGGAGGTGTGTTGTGGTCAGAATTCCTTCGCTGTCGCGCCGCCCGACGCGCGACGAGAACCTCGACGGCGGTGACGCCTCGGTCGCCACCGCCCCAGCGCCGGAGGGCGCGGACCGTCCGGACGCGACGCCGGCGGCGATGACCGACCGGACGTCGTACCGCGACGGCACCGCACCCGCCGGTGTCCCCGGCACCGAAACGAGGACCGCCACCCCGCCCGCCGGGTCCACGGCCGCCACGCGTGGAGCGGTCGCCCGCGCCGCCACCGCCCGGCCGACCGGCGGCGAACTTCGGCCCGATCCGTCGCCCGCCGGGCCCGGAGCGGACCGGACCGCAGGCCTCGACGGCGACCGGACCGTACGCCCGGAGCGGGACCGCCCGGTCGACGCGGCCGGACGCCGGGTCGAGCCGGACCGTCCGGTCGTGCTCGGCCCCAAGCCCCGGGCCAGCCTGCTCGCGACCCTCGGCCTGGTGGTCGGGGTCGCCGGTGCCCTGTTCGTGCTGACCGGAACCCTCGCGGGCTACGGGATCGGACTGGGTGCGATCGGTGCGGTCCTGTCGGTGCTGGGCCTGATCGCCACTCGACGTCGGCACATCGCCGGCAAGACCGACGCCCTGTTCGGCATCGCCCTGGGCCTCGCCGCGGTGGTCGCCGGGGTGCTGGCGATGACCGGCCTGTTCGACTGGCCGAGCACCGACGGCGACTGGGTGCAGCGGTTCCGGGAGTGGCTCGACTCACAGTTTGTGGATCGTTTCTAGCGGGCACTGTCCGGCTCGCCGGCGGTGCGCCGGCCACCAGGGCCGGTGGTTCACCGGCCGGGCCCGACCAGTCTGGTGGTTCACCAGCCGGGCGACACAGTTTCAGGGGCGGCGGTTCGCCGCCCCTGATGTGTTTCCCGCCGGCGCCCGTCCTGCCGGCCGCCCGGCGACGACGCGCCGGCTTCATCGATGTCGTGGCGGTCCCATCCCGTCTCGGCCACCGCCTCGTTGATCGAGCATGACCCCGCCCAGTTCCCGTGACGGTCGCCACCCGGCGGGCGCGGAAGCGCTCGCACACAACGAATCGTCGGTCAGGATGGCTCAGACGCAACGAACAGACGTCCTGCGCAATCCTCTGCGGTGGATCCTGCCGGCCCGGGCCGCATAACGTTGACCAACGGCGCCAGCCCGTGGGCCGACGGTGGCCGGGCGCGCCCGACCCCTGGGAGCAGGACAATGACGATGGACGCGACGCGCCAGCGCTTCCTGATGTGCCTGCCGACGTACTTCGCCGTGGACTACGCGATCAACCCGTGGATGGACCCGACCGCGCCGGTCGACACCGACCTGGCCGTCCGGCAGTGGGAGCAGCTGCGGCAGGTCTACCGCGACCTGGGACACACCGTTGAGGAGATCACTCCGGTGCCGGGTCTGCCCGACATGGTCTTCGCCGCCAACGGCGGCACGGTGATCGACGGCAAGGCGATGGCGGTGCAGTTCCGCGACCCGCAGCGCGCCGACGAGGCCCCCGCCTACCGGGCCTGGTTCGAGGCGGCCGGCTTCGAGATGTACGAGCCGAAGCACGTCAACGAGGGCGAGGGCGACATTCTCCTCGCCGGCGACCTGCTGCTCGCCGGTACCGGCTTCCGCACCGCACACGCGTCGCACGCCCAGTTGCAGGAGGTCTTCGGCTACCCGGTGATCACCATGCAGCTGGTCGACCCGCGCTTCTACCACCTGGACACCGCGCTGACCGTGCTCGACGAGCGCACGGTGGCGTACCTGCCGGAGGCGTTCTCCCCCGGCAGCCAGGCGGTGCTGCGCCGGCTCTTCCCGGACGCGGTGCACGCCACGATGGCCGACGCCGAGGTCTTCGGCCTGAACTCGGTCAGCGACGGCCGGCACGTGGTGCTGCCGGCGCAGGCCACCGGCCTGGCCGCCAAGCTGCGCGACCGGGGCTACGAGACCATCGGTGTCGACCTGTCCGAGCTGCGTAAGGCCGGCGGCGGACCGAAGTGCTGCACGTTGCGACTCCGACAGGGAAAGGCAGACAAGTGATCGTCGACGACATGCTGCGGACGCCGGGCGCGGTCCGCGACGCGGAGCGCTGGACCGCGCACAACTACCACCCGCTACCGGTGGTGATCTCCTCCGCCGAGGGCGCCTGGCTGACCGATGTGGACGATCGCCGTTACCTCGACTTCCTGGCCGGCTACTCGGCGCTGAACTTCGGCCACCGCCACCCGCAACTGGTCGCCGCGGCGCACGCGCAGCTCGACCGGCTCACCCTCACCAGCCGGGCGTTCATCCACGACCAGTTCGCGGACTTCTGCCGGGAACTGGCCGAGCTCTGCGGCAAGGACCTGGTGCTGCCGATGAACACCGGCGCCGAGGCCGTGGAGACCGGGATCAAGGTCGCCCGCAAGTGGGGCTACCAGGTCAAGGGCGTACCGGCGGGGCAGGCCAACGTCGTGGTCGCCGAGGGCAACTTCCACGGGCGTACGACCACCATCGTGAGCTTCTCCACGGACGAGGACGCCCGGGCCGACTTCGGGCCGTACACCCCCGGGTTCACCGTGGTCCCCTACGGCGATCTGGACGCGTTGACCGCCGCGATCGACGAGAACACCGTCGCCGTGCTGATCGAGCCGATCCAGGGCGAGCAGGGCGTGGTGGTGCCGCCGGAGGGCTACCTGCCGGGCGTACGCCAGGTCTGCACCGACCGCAACGTGCTCTTCATCGCCGACGAGATCCAGTCGGGCCTGGGCCGCACCGGGGCGACGTTCGCCTGCGACCACGAGGGCGTGGTCCCGGACATGTACCTGCTCGGCAAGGCGCTCGGCGGCGGCATCGTGCCGGTCTCCGCGGTGGTCGCGAACAACGACGTGCTCGGCGTGCTCAAGCCCGGCCAGCACGGTTCGACCTTCGGCGGCAACCCGCTGGCCTGCGCGGTCGCCGTCGAGGTGGTCCGGATGCTGGCGACCGGCGAGTTCCAGCGCCGCTCCGCCGAGCTGGGCGAGCGGCTGCACGCCGGCCTTCAGGAGCTGGTCGGCAAGGGCCTGGTCGCCGTACGGGGCCGGGGCCTCTGGGCCGGGCTGGACATCGACCCGGCGCTGATGACCGGCCGCGAGGCCTGCGAACGGCTGATGGAGCGGGGCCTCCTGGCCAAGGACACCCACGGCTCCACGATCCGCCTCGCCCCGCCCCTGGTCGTCACCGAGGAGGAGATCGACCACGCAGTGGCCCAGCTAGCCGCCATCCTCACCCCCTAACCCCCCACCCCACCCTCTCCCCTCCCTCCCCGCCCCCAGATCACCGGGGCCTGGGCGGGGCCTGAGGGCCTGGGGGCCTGGGGTGGGGGTGGGAGCGGGGGGGTGGATGGGGTTAGGGGCGGGGGAGGCGCATGGCCATGGTGGGGGCTTCCGCCATCACGGAGGTGGGGGTGAACGGCGCGCCGGCGGGCAGTTCCTCGGCCCGGCCGATCTGCACCCCCGGGTAGAGCTCGACCATGTCGTTCTCACCGAGCACCCGCGACTGCTTCGGCGCGAGCGGGATCCGCTCCGCGTCGGTCATCGACCCGCCCGGACGGATGCCCGAGCCGTTCGTGCTGACATCGGTCACGATCACCTCACCGACCCGCAGCTCGAGATGAAGGTGGTTGCGGCTGATCCAGCGCCGCGCCTCGTCGTTCAGCCACTGGCCGAGCACGATCCCGCCCTCCCCCTCGGGAGCCCGGCCGACCAGCACCGGCTGCTCCTCGCTGACCACGAACCGGCGACGCACGAGCCCGCCGATCCGCACCGCGAGGACCTCGGTACGCGGACGCGGGCCCACGTCCCCGAGCCGGGTGCCGTGCCGGGGACAGGTCGGCACGCCGTTACGCAGCGCCGGTGGCGCCTGCTCGGCGGGGCTGCGTTGTACCCGGGCCAGGTCGGCGAAGGAGCCGCCGCCACCACCACCGAAGAGTGCGCAGCCAGACTCCGGGCACCGCCACTGCCGGGTGAGCAGCTTCGCCCCGGCCGGGGAACGACGGCCCGCGACCGGTTTGTCGCCGCCCCCGACGTGCGCCACGAGGTTCGGCCCGCCGGCACCCGGCACCGGGGCGAGGACCCGACCGGGCTCCTCCGCCACCCAGGGGAACCGTCCGCGCAGCCCGTCGAGACGGGCCCGGGTGAGCACCGGAAGGCCGAGCAGGTCGGCCACCTCCAGCATCCGGTCACCGGGCTTGTCGAGCACCTCGACCAGCCCGTCGTCGGCCCACCGGCGCACCACCATCCGCTCGTTGGAGGTGAGGTCGGCGTCGGAGAGCAGGGCCCGGTGTACCACGGCGTAGACCTGGACGCTGTCCTCCTCCAACTGCCGGGAGAGGGCGTCGATCACCATGCCGAGCCGGAGCAGGCTGGCCGGTCGGCCACCGTCGATGTCCTGGTAGCGGATCACCTCGGCCAGGTCGAGGACGGCCCGGGCCAGCGACGGGTCGACGCAGACCCGCCCCTCGATGGCGTCCAACACCTTGCTGATCTCGAATCTCATCGGGCGCTCCGAACGATCTCGTCGATGCGACGGGCCAGGTCGAAGTCACGGCGGGTGACCCCGCCGGCCGAGTGGGTGACGCATCGGAACGTCACGGTCCGCCACCGGATGTCGATGTCGGGGTGGTGGTCGATCTCCTCGGCCGTCACGGCGACCCGGTCCACCACCGCGATGGCGGCCGGGAAGCTGGCCAGCTCGACGCTACGGCTGATCCCGGTCGGGTCACCCGACCATCCGGCCAGCCCGCCCAGTTCCTGTTCCACCGCCTCCGCGGTGAGCACGTCTGCCATGGGGTGACCCTACCGGGGCGGGAAGCCCCGGCAGGCGGTGCCCGACGGCGGGTACGGGCGGAGTGCCGAACCGGGGTGGAACCTCCCAGCCTCAGCCCCGCAGCGGACGCCCCACCTCGTGCAGGTGGGCGAGCGCCTGCCGGTACGAGTCGACGAGCCCGGTCTCGGCGTACGGGACGCCGCGTTCGGCGCAGTACGCCCGCACGATCGGCTGGGCCCGGCGCAGGTTCGCCCTCGGCATGTTCGGGAAGAGGTGGTGCTCGATCTGGTAGTTGAGCCCGCCCAGCGCCGTGTCGACTAGCCGGCCACCCCGTACGTTGCGCGAGGTGAGCACCTGCTTGCGCAGGAAGTCCAGTTCGTCGTCGCCCGTCGGCATCGGCATGCCCTTGTGGTTCGGGGCGAAGGAGCAGCCCATGTAGAGGCCCCAGAGTCCCTGATGTACGGCCGCGAAGAGCAGCGCCTTACCCGGCGACATGGCCAGCAGCAGCGCAGCGAGGTAGCCGGCCGTGTGCACGCCCAGCAGCAGCGCCTCGATCCGCCGGTGCCGCATCGGCGTCTGGAACCGGCCGTCCGGCTCCCGGCCGATGATCGCCCGGATGCTCGCCACGTGCAGGTTGAGCCCTTCCAGCAGCAGCATCGGGAAGAACAGGTACGCCTGCCGCCGGGCCAGCCAGCGTCCGAAGCCGCGGGTGTCGAGGGCCTGCTCGTACGTCCAGACCAGCGCGCCGGCACCGACGTCCGGGTCCTCGTCCTCGTGGTTCGGGTTGGCGTGGTGCCGGTTGTGCTTGTCCACCCACCAGCCGTAGCTGAGCCCCACCGCGAGGTTGCCGGCGAGCAGGCCGACCGCCTCGCTCGGGCCGCGCCGGCGGAACATCTGCCGGTGCCCGGCGTCGTGGCCGAGGAACGCGACCTGCGTGGTGGCCGCCGCCAGCGCGACCGCGACCAGCGGCTGCCACCAGGAGTCGCCGAGCGCGAAGACCGCTACCCAGCCGGCGGCGTAGGCACCCAGCGTGAGCGCGATCCGGGCCGCGTACCAGCCGGGACGCCGCTGGAGCAAGCCCGCCTGACTGATCCGTCGGGACAACTGTGCGTAGTCACTCCCCCGCCGTACCGGCGGATCCGCCACCGCTGACAGCACCATGGCCGCTCCCGTTTCCTCGACATACGGTCGGCCATCACGGCTCGACCCCCGCCATCGAGTCTCCGGAGATCGGTAGCGTTGAGTAACCCTGTCAGCCCCCGAGTGGGGGTAGGGAGGGCCCTACCCGCTCGTCCCACGCGTACCGGGCAGCGGGCAGCAAGCGATCACGGCCGGGTGTGCTCGTACACCCAGGCCGCGTAGCCGGGATCCCCGCTCTCCACCCGGGTCACCAGGATCTCCGGCACCTCGTACGGGTGGTTGACCCGGATCTGGTCGACCAGCGCGGCCACCCGGTCCGGGGCGGTCTTGAACTGCACCGACCACTCGGTGCTGGTCTCCACACCGGAGCGCCACCAGTACGTGCTGTCGACCTGCCCACCGACCTGCGCGCAGGCGGCGAGCCGGCCGGCCACGGCGGCCGCCGCCAACACGTCGGCGACCGAACGAGCGTCCACCACGGTCGTCACCACGCTGATCTGGTCCACGACCGCACCCTACGCGGCCGGGTCACCGTCGCTCATGGCCACACCGTCCCGATTTGCCGCGATCCACTCATCGATCCGGGCCCACCAGTCGAAGAGCCAGTCGATGCGTTCCTGCCGGGTTCGCGGAACCTCCTCGGGCGGCACCGACCAGAACCGCATCACGATCCGCTTGTCCATCGGCAGCTCACGCCAGACGTCGCCGACGGTCAGCATGCGGTCCAGTCCGGTGTGCGCCACGAAGACGACTCCGGCCCCCGGGGCGGCGTCGAGCGCGGCCAGCAGCCCACCGGGTTGCGGGGCGAGCACGTGCCGCATCCGCTCGGCCCGCAGCGCCATCCGCTCCAGGCCCAGCGACCGCAGGCGGGCGATGGCGCGCAACCGCCGCTTGGGCGTGAAGTTGCCACCCTCCGGGAAGATCACAAAAGCGTCGTCGTCGTCCAGGCCGTCGGCCAGGTTTCCGATCTGGCGGATCGCCACCTCCGCCCGGTCGTGGTCGGGTGAGGGCGCGATGAACCGGCTCGGCAACCGGTTGAGCAGCACGTCGATCGCCGGGTCCCACTGAAGGCTGTCCTTGAGCACGATCCGCGGCTCGCGCTTGAACCAGTTCACCAGGGCGTGGATCAGGATGAACGAGTCGCCGGGCCCGGCGTGCCGGCAGAGCACCAGCTCGGGGCGGCCGGGCAGGGCCGTGTCCGGGTCGGCACCGGTCACGTCGATCCGCAGCCGCAGCGTCCAGCGGGCCTGCCAGAAGAGCGCCCGCAGGAACCAGCCGGCGAGCAGGTAGTGGGCCCGCTGGAAGGCCGGCGAGCGGACCCGGGCACCGAAGCCGGACCCGACCCAGAGTCCGAAGAGCGCGATCAGCGCCGCCGCGTCCCAGGCCAGGTAGACGCAGCCGATCCAGAGCAGCCGTACCGGGCGCAGTCGACCGGGAACCAGTGGTGACAGGGCCGCCGCGAGCAGGGCCCAGGCCGGCAGGGTGGTGACCACCACGACGGCGAGCAGGACCACGGTGGGTGCCAGCAGCACCCGGCGCACCCACCGTGGCGGCAGCGGCATCAACGCTCCAGGTTGGCCAGGTACCGCCGCGAGGCCGTGTACGCGCGGCTGATCCGCCGCCCCACGGCAGCCACGTCCCGGTACGCCCACGGCGTGTCGTCGCGGGGGTTCAGCCCACCGGTCGGCAGCACGTGCACCTCGACCCCGTCGGGCAGCGCGGCCATCTCCCGGAAGAACCGGTGCCGCCGGGCGATCTCGAACGCGACCTGGGCGATCTCCCAGGGCCGGCGCGGCGGGGAGAGCTCCCGTTCGATCCGGCCCACCTGGAGGACGAAGATCCGGGTGGCGCCGGCCGTGACCGCCTCGCCGATCGGGATCGAGTTGACGATCCCACCGTCGATGTAGTGCGCGCCGTCGATCTCCGTGGGCGGCAGCAGTCCGGGCACCGAGGCGGAGGCGAGCACGGCCGGCACCACCGGCCCGCTGTCGAACCAGTGCTCGGCGGCCCGCTCGATGTGTGCCGCACAGCACCGGAAGGGCACCCGCAGGTCGGCGAAGGTCGTCTCGGCCCCCAACTCCGACTCGAGCAGCCGGCGCAGCGGGCGCGGTGAGTGCAGGTGTGTGCGGGCGGCGAACCGGCGCAGCTGACGCGCCACGGAGTCGCCGTACACCTCGCTCGCCTCGGGCGACGCCCACAACTTGACCAACCGATCGGTGACTGCTTCGGACGGGTCCGCGGCGACCAGCGCGCCGTTGACCGCACCGATGGAGGTGCCGAGCACCAGGTCCGGCTGGATGCCGGCCCGGAACAGCGCGCGGAGCATGCCCACCTCGACCGCGCCGAGCACGCCGCCACCGCCGAGCACGAACGCCACCGGTCCCCCTGCCATGCCGTTCATCCTGGCACGACCGCGGGACCCGGCCGCCGGTCAGCCGGGTGAGCCCGGCCACCCCGGCCGCCGGTCCGCATCGGACGCCGGGCGTCCCGAGGCCGGCCGGCCGGAGTACGACCGCGCGGAACTGCGCCGCCCGGGCAGCGAGCCTGGGTACGGCGGAGTCAACGGCCGGTGAGCCGAACCGGCTCCCGGACCGTCCGCCAGGGCGCGGCCGCGACGTGCCGGTAGACCGCCTCGTAGCCCAGCGCCATGCGGCTCGTGGAGAAGTTGGCCTCGACGTGCGCCACACAGTCCGCCGGGTCGAGCCACTCCACGGCCCGCAGCGCCGCAGGCAACTCCTCGGGCCCCTCGCACACGAGGCCCGTCACCCCGGTCGTCACCAGCTCCGGCACCGCACCTCGGGCGAGCGCCACCACCGGGGTGCCGGTGGCCATCGCCTCGACCATCACCATCCCGAACGGCTCATCCCACTGGATCGGCATGATCAGGCATCGGGCGTCGAGGAGCATCCGTAGGGTGCTCTCCCGGTCGGCGTTGAGCACCACCTCGACGTCGTCGCCGAGCATCGGCGCCACCACCTCGTCGTAGTACCGGCGCTCGGCGGGCTCGTTGCACTTGCCGGCCAGCAGCAGTGGCAGGCCGGCGGCGCGACAGGCTCGGATCGCGACGTCCGGTCCCTTGTCCGGGCTGAACCGCGCCAGCCACAGCACCGGCCCCGGAGCGGGCGCCGTTTTGCGTGGCAGGTCCCGCAGGTCCAGGCCGTTGTGCACCGTCCCGACCCAGGGCAGCCCTGGGTTCAGCCCGCGCTGTGCGTGCGAGATGGCGACCAACCCGACGCCGTGGTCGGTGTCGCTGAGCACGCTGCCGTACTCGCCGACCGGATTGCCGTGCACGGTCGCCACCGTCGGCACGCTGCGCCGCCCCGCGACGAGTGGGCCGATCGTGGTGTGATCGTGGATGACGTCGAAGTCCGCACGGTCGATCAAGCGGCGTATCCGGGCCAGGTGGGCCAGTTCGGGCAGGGACTCGCCGAGCCGCGCGTACTGCAGCTGCGACTCGGTGGAGACGAAGGCCTGCGCGCTGGTCCCGTGCCACTCCCCTGCGCCGAAGAGGGTCACCGCGTGGCCCCGGCGCACGAGGGCGTCCACCAGGCCCGCCACGACCTGTTCCAGCCCGCCGTAACCGGGCGGCGGTACGGAGAGCCACGGCGGCACGACCATCGCGATGCGCAGCGGCCGGCCGGCCGGTCGCTCGCTCGTCGGATGGGTCGCGCCCAAGGGTCCTCCCGTCGGTTCCCGGTGCGCGCGGTACGCCGGTGCACGGCCCGCTTTCCCGCACCGGGCGCGGATAAACCGGACAACCGGGACGCTCTACTCGTCCGCCCCTGCGACGTCTCACTCCCCGACGAGCAGTTGGGTTTCCACCTCCCGTACGCCCGGCGCCGACCAGGCCACCCGTTCGGCCTGATCCCGTTCCCACCAGGAACGCACCACGCCACTGAGCACCAGCGTGTCCCCGTCCACCGCCACCGACACCTGCCGGGTGCCGAGAGCGCGCCCGAGCGCCCGCCGGACGTCACGGAGCATCCGGTCGGTGTCCGTCGGCGCGGGCGGGCGCACCTCGATGAGGTTCGTGATACCGCGTACGCCCCGCAGCCGGCGCAGCTCACGCTCGGCGCTGCGGCGCTGCCAGCCGAACTCCACCTCGCCCCGGAGCATCACCCAGCCGTTGGCGACGGTCACATCCAGCCGCTCGGCGGGGACGAAGCTGTCCCACTCCAGCGCGCGGCTGGCGGCGATGGCGATCTCCGCGTCGGTGGCCCCGGGACTGCCGGGGAGACGTACCTCGATGTCGTCGGCGACCGCGCGCACCCCGCGTACGCGTTGCGCGCACCGGGTCGCGGCCCATCGCCGGGCGGAGCTGTCGACCCAGCCGGTCAGGTTGACCACCCCCTCCTCGACGCTCACCCCGATCTCGTTCGGCTGCACCTCGGCGTCCCAGGCCAGCTCGGCCAGGACGTCCTGCTGGATCCGCTGGTCCTCGCGGGCGGCGGCTGCCGTGCTCATCGCGTCCCTCCCCTCGCCGGTGCTGCCGAGACTGCCCCCGGTGCGGGTGACGGCGGTTCACCCGTTACGGGTGAACCGCCGTCTTCAACGGAGGTGGCGGCGGGCGACGGAGCAACCCCCTTGTCTCCGTCACCCGCCGCCTGGAGGAGGAGGCAGGTTCAGTTGTCGGTCAGGACGTCTCGGTGAGCGTGACGGTCGCGGTGGCCTCGGCGCCGTTGCGCTTGTAGTGCACCTCGACCCGGTCACCCACCTTGCCGCCCTGGACCGCGCCGACCAGGTCGTCCGAGTCGTTGATCGGCGTGTCACCGAAGCGGGTGATGACGTCACCCCGCTGGAGGCCGGCCCGCTCGGCCGCGCTGCCAGGGGTGACGGCGGCGACCAGCGCGCCGCCACCCTCGGCCATGTTCACGCTGACCCCGAGTGACGGGTGGCTGACCTTCTCGCCGCGCTGAAGCTTTCCGGCGACGTCCTTGGCCTTGTTGCTCGGGATGGCGAAGCCCACGCCGATGTTGCCGGTGCTCTGCCCGGAGGTGGCGATCGCGGTGTTGATGCCGATCACCTCGCCCCGGGTGTTGACCAGCGCGCCGCCGGAGTTACCGGGGTTGATCGGGGCGTCGGTCTGGAGCAGCCCGGCGATCGAGGAGGCGGCCTGGCGCGGGTCCTGCTGCGGGCCGTCACCGGCCTGGATCGTACGGTCGCGGGCGCTCAGGATGCCGGCGGTGACGGAGCCCTGCAGCCCCAACGGGCTGCCCAGGGCGAGCACCTGGTCGCCGACCTGCATTCCGTCGCTGTCGCCGAACTTGGCCGCCTTCAGGTTGCTCACCCCTTTGGCCTTCACCACGGCGAGATCGGTCTTCGGATCGGTACCGACGATCTTGGCTTCCGCGTTGGTGCCGTCGGCGAAGATCACCCGCACGGTGTCGCCATCGGCCGAGGCGACCACGTGGTTGTTGCTGAGCACGTAGCCGTCGGCGGTCAGGATCACGCCGGAGCCCTCGCCGTTCTCGGTGGCGATGGAGACGACGCTGTCCTGCACCGAGGCGGCGATCCGCGGCAGATCCGCACTGTTGATCACTGGCGCGGCCGAGTAGGTGCGGGTGATGCCGCCACCGTCGCCGTCCAGGGCGAGCGCGAGCGCACCGCCGCCGACACCGGAGCCGAGCATCAGCGCGAGCATCACGACGCCGGCGCCGGCGAACTTGGCGATCCGGCCCATCCGCGGCGCACCGGGATTGGCGTCGGGCTGGGTGTTCACCGCCCACGGTGGCAGGGCCTGGCCCGGCTGCTGCCCGTACGGCTGGGTTCCGGCGCCCGGCTGGCCCCCGCCTGCCCAGCCGGACTGCTGGTGCGGGTACCAGTGGCCGCCCGGGTAGCCGGCGGCCGGCTGCGGGTACCCGTGCTGGCCCGGCATGTGCTGGCCCGGCACGTGGTGTCCCGGCTGCCCCGGCATCGGCTGGCCCGGCACGTGGTGGCCCGGCTGGCCCGGAGCCGGGTGGCCGGCATAGGTGGGCGTGCCGGCATGCGGCTGGTAACCGGTCCCGGCGGTCGTCACCGGCTGGGTCGCGTCGGCGTCCGCGTTCACCCCGGCCGGTGCAGCCATCGAAACAGTCGCGTCGGCGTCCGCGTTCACCCCGGCCGGCGTCGTCACCGGCTGGGTCGCGTCGGCGTCCGCGTTCGCACCGGACGGCGTAGCCATCGAGACAGTCGCGTCGGCGTCCCGGGCGGCGTCGGCTCCGGTGCCGGCCACGGCGGCGGGCTCCGGGGTGACGGCGGCGGGAGCCGCGGGCTGATCCGTGTCCCGGGCCGCCGGAGCGGCACCCGGGTCGGTGGTCGGGGAGTCGGACTGCGCGCGCTCCACGCGCGGCAGCTCGGCGGTGAGGTGCGACGGCTCGGCGTCTGCGGGGGCCGGCCGGCGCTGCGGGTCGGACTCGTACTCGGTCATGACCTAACCTTCTCCCGTTGCTCTGCGATCAAGCTGGAACCGACCTGGAAGTTGCCTGAAAGTCATTCGCCGTCCCTGTCGGTCTCCGGCACCAGGGGCAGCCGGACCCGGAAGGTAGCCCCACCGCCCGGCGTCTCGGCGACCTCCACGTTGCCGTGGTGGGCGCTGACCAGGGCCGCCACGATGGCCAGGCCGAGGCCCGTACCGGTGTTTCCGCCGGCCCGGCGGGTACGGGCCGCGTCGACCCGGTAGAACCGCTCGAAGACCCGTTCCGCCTGCTCCGGGGTCAACCCGGGGCCGGTGTCGGCCACCTCCACCACGGCCAGGTTTCCCCGCTCGGCCCGCAGCCGCAGGGTCACCGAGGCGTCCGGCGGGGTGTGGCTGAGCGCGTTGGTCATGAGGTTGCCGATGATCTGACGCAGCCGGGCGTCGTCGCCGAGCACGACCAGCGGACCGGAGCCGGGTTCGATCTCCAGCTCGATCCTCCGGTCCGGAGCGACCGCCCGGGCGGCCTGGACCGCGTCACCGGCGAGCACCGGCAGCTCCACCGGCGCCAGGGTGATCGGCCGTTCCCGGTCCAGCCGGGCGAGCAGCAGCAGGTCCTCCACGAGCAGCCCCATCCGGGCCGCCTCGTCCTCGATGCGGCGCAGCAGCCCGGCCGTCTGCTCCGGGTCCCGGGCGGCGCCCTGCCGGTACAGCTCGGCGAAGCCGCGAATGGTGGTCAACGGGGTACGCAGCTCGTGCGAGGCGTCCGCGACGAACTGCCGCATCCGCTCCTCCGAGCGCCGCGCCCGGGCCTCGCTCGCCTGCGCGGCGACGGCCGCGTCCCGGGCGGCCACCTCGGCCGAGCGGGCGGCGCTCTCCGAGGCGGCCCGGGCCGTGAAGGCGGCCTCGATCTGGCTCAGCATCGTGTTCAGCGCGCGGGAGAGCCGGCCCAGCTCCGACGTGGGGTACTCCTGCCCCGGCTCCGGATCGGGCACCCGTTGGGAGAGGTCGCCGCCGGCGATGGCGGCCGCCGTCCGCTCGATCTCGACCAGCGGCTTGAGACTGGTCCGGACGATCCCCGCCCCGATCGAGGCGAGCAGGATCAACACCGCCCCGCCGACCAGCAGGTCGATCCAGACCAGCTGCTTGACCGCCCGATCCACCTCCTCGAGCGGCTGCCCGACGGCCAGCACCGAGCCGTCCCGCTGTGCCGCGTAGAACACCCGCCACCGGGTCCGGCCGTCCGCGGACAGCACCGTGAACGGTTCGCCCTCAAGTGTCACGAAGCCCCGGACGTCGGTGGGGAAGGTCGGCAACTGCTGCCGGTCGAGGCTGAGGTCGTCGTAGGTCGGCGGGGTCACACCCTGCTCGTCGGCCAGGGTGACGACGTAGTCGCTGGGCAGCATCGCACTGACCTCGCCGGTGCGCAGCCTGGGAAGGAGCTGCCCCAACCCCTGGGACGCGGACCGGATCTGGTTGTCGACCTGCCCCACCAGGTAGTTGCGCAGGAAATAGGTGGTCAGCGAGCTGATCACGAGCAGGGCCAGCGCGACAAGCGTGAGGACAGCGGTGACCAGCTTCAACCGCAGCGGTACGCTGCGCAGCCGTCCCTTCGCCTGGTCGACCGCGTTCACGCCGCCGGCTTGCGCAGCACGTACCCCACGCCGCGAAGCGTGTGGATCAACCGGGGCTGGGTGGTGTCGACCTTGCGCCGCAGGTAGGAGATGTACGACTCGACGATGTTGTCGTCGCCGCGGAAGTCGTAGTTCCACACGTGGTCGAGGATCTGCGCCTTGGACAGCACGCGGTTGGCGTTCAACATCAGGTAGCGCAGCAGCTTGAACTCGGTCGGCGAGAGCTGCACCCGCTGGCCGGCCCGGTAGACCTCGTGGGTCTCCTCGTCCAGCTCCAGGTCGGCGAAAGTCAACCGGGAGGGCGGCTGCTCCCCGCTGCTCGTACGGCGCAGCACCGCCCGGATCCGCGCGGTCAACTCCTCCAGGCTGAACGGCTTGGTGACGTAGTCGTCCCCGCCCAGGGTGAGGCCGCGGATCTTGTCGTCGGTGGCGTCCCGCGCGGTCAGGAAGACCACGGGCGTACGGGTGCCGGCCTCCCTGAGCATCCGGATGACCTCGAAACCGTCGAGGTCGGGGAGCATCACGTCGAGTACGACGAGGTCCGGCCGGTGGTCCTTGGCCGCGGTCAGCGCGGTGCTGCCACTGGTCGCGGTGGCCACGTCGAAACCCGCGAACCGCAGGCTCGCGGAGAGCAGTTCGAGGATGTTGGGGTCGTCCTCGACGACGAGCAGTCGCGCCTCGGTCTGGGTAGCGGGCATGTGCCCCATCATCCGCGAATTGACTGCACCCGCGCTGGACGCTTCCTGCAAAGAACCTGTGAGGCGTCCGGGCCGGGTACCGCGCCCGGACGCGTCCACCGGCCGGTCAGCGCAGCAGCCGGCGTAGCCCGTCCAGGGCGCCGTCGAGCAGCCGGATCGCGGTGCGCAGTTGCGAGTCGGTGAACCGGCGGGCGCGTACCAGCCGACCCACCTCGGCGGAGAACTCGGCCAACCGCTTGTCGAACTCGGCCAGCACGGTGGGGCCGGGCTGCGGCTCGGGCGGGAACGGGGGCGGGCCGGGCGGGAACGAGGGCGACTCCCACCGGGGGCGCCGCTCCTGCCTGGTCTGTCGCGTGGCCTCGCGCAGCTCCCGCTTGAGGTCGCGGACGGAGCCGCGTACCTCGTTGCGGATCTCGCCGGCGAGCGCGGAGAGATCCTCCACCGACGCGGCGATGTCCGACTCCAGGGCGGCCAGCTCGTCGGCCCGCTGCCGCAGTTCGGCCCGGCCCGCCTCGGTGATCTCGTACGTCTTCCGGCCGCCGGCGGCGGTGTGCGTGACCAGCCCCTCCGCCTCCAGGCGCTGGAGGCGGGGGTAGATGGTGCCGGCGCTGGGTGCGTAGAGGCCGAGGAAACGGTCCTCGAGCAACCGGATCAGCTCGTAGCCGTGCTTCGGGCCGTCGTCGAGGAGCCTGAGCAGGTACAGCCGGAGCCGCCCGTGACTGAAGACAGCCGTCACGGCAGCTCATCCTCCTCGTCGTCCACCGGGCGGGCGAGCAGCGCGATGCTGCCGGACGTGGCGGACGCCCAGAGCTTACCGTCGCCGGTGCCGAGCACTCCCTCGCTGTTGGCCACCGAGCCGATCGTGGACTCGGTACGCACCTGCTGGAAGCCGCTGGTGATCCGGCCGGACGTGGTGTGCAGGCGTACGGCGAGGTCGCTGTCCTCGCGGACCCGGACGGTGATGCTGCCGGAGATGGTGTGCAGCCGGATCTCGCTGCTGCGCGGATTGTCCAGATCGCAGGTGATCGCACCCGACACCGTCTGCGCCCGCACCTGCGCGGCCGCGCTGTCGGCCAGGATGACCTCGCCGGAGACGGTCTCCATGTGCAGGTCGCCGCCGACGCCGAGCGCCTCGACCGGCCCGGAGACGATCTTCGCCATGGTGCTGCCGCGCAGGCCCATCAGGGTGATCTGCCCGGAGGTGACGTCGGCGCGGGTCTGCCGGCGCAGCCCGGAGGCGACCAGCGAGCCGTCGACCAGGCGCAGGTCGGCCCAGACGTCGGCGGGTACCGCGATGGAGACGTCCACCCGGGCCCAGTGCCCGAACGGCCCGCTCCACCGGAAGAGGTCCCGCCAGCTCCAGTTCCGTTCCTGCCTGACGGAGAGCCGCCCGTCGTGGTGGTCGACCAGGATCGGCCGGCGGCCCACCCGGGTGATGTCGACCCGGGCCGGCCCGTCCGTGGCCACCACGTTCAGCCGCCCGCTGAACAGGCGCACGTCCAGCCGGCTCACCGGCTCGTCCAGGCTCAGCCGCTGTGGGCTGTCGACCGTCCAACCGGCCATGGCGTCCTCCCCTTCCGACGACACGCCGGCGGCGTGTCGATGAAGGAGACAGTAACGCGATACATCGCGACAGCACAAGACTGTCGCGTTCTCCTCAGGCCGCCAGACCGAGTCCTCCCGCGCCGGTCCGGTTCGGGCGATCCACCGCGCGGTCGGACGGCGGAGTGGCCGGGCCGAGGCGGCCGGACCGACGCGCCGGGACGGCGACAGCCGGCACGAGATGCACGGCGGACTCGGCTGCCCGGGCCAGCAGCCGGCGGTCCGCGTCCCCGCTGGCGTGCAGCGCGGCGGCGACCGTCAAGGTGACCTCGAGCCCCTGGGCCGCGACCACCCGGCGTACCGAGCGCAGCAGGCTCTCCTCGCCCAGGAAGGCGGCCGCAGTGGTGCCCGCCCCGGTCGCCGCAGAGCGGTAGACGATCCGCAGCGGGACGATCGGGGCACCGGCGTCTATCGCCGCCTGGAACATGGCCGGCCGGAAACCGCCGCCGGGGCGGCAATCGACCGTACCGTCGCCCGCGCACCAGGTCGTACCCTCCGGGAAGACCGCGACCGCCCGACCGCGCCGCAGCGCGTCGGCGACCCGGCGCACGGCGACCGGTAGCTCGCGGGGCCGGGAGCGGTCCACGAAGAGGGTGCCCGCCGCGGTGGCCAGCAGGCCGATCAGCGGCCAGGATCGGACCTCCCGCTTCGCCACCATCCGGCTCGGGGCGGCGGCCAGCACGACCAGGATGTCGAACCAGGACATGTGGTTCGCGACCAGCAACGAGCGCCGCCGGGGTGGCCGACCGCGCACCACCAGTCGTACCCCGAACGCCCGGGCGGTCCCCCGGGCCCAGGCACGCACCGCCGCCTGCCCTTCCCGGGTCGGGAGCACCGGCAGCAGCGCGGCCAGTCCGGCGCCGAGCAGCAGCATCCCGACCCCGGCGAGCAGCCGTCCCACCTGCCGGACCACCGGGACACGGGGCGTCTCCCCCGCGGCCGGCAGACACTGCTCACCGCAGCCGGACGTGGGGCGCCACAGGTCGTGCCTCACCGCGGTCACTGCTCCGCCCCACCGAGGAAGTGCCGCAGGTAGCGCGGGTTCATCCGATCCAGGGAGAGCAGCACGTAGAAGTCGGCGACGCCGAAGTCCGGGTCGTACGACGGCTCACCGCAGATCCACGCGCCGAGCCGCAGGTAGCCGCGGAGCAGCGGTGGCACCAGGCCCGAATCACCCGGCCCACCGGTCGGTACGGCCGACGGCTCGGCGAACCAGGGCCGCCGCGGACGTACCCGCAGCGGCGGCGGAGCCAGGTGCCGGGCCCGCGCCCGCGCCCACACCTCCGCCACGGCCCGGCCACCGTCGTCCACCGGCACCGAGGCACAGCCACCCAGCCAGCGGGATCCGCGCAGGTGCAGGTAGCGGGCGATGCCGGCCCACATCAAGTTGATCACCGCGCCGGTGCGGTGGTCCGGGTGCACACAGGAGCGGCCCGCCTCGATCAGGTCGTCGCGCAACGGGGCGAGCGCGGACAGGTCGAACTCGTCCTCGGCGTACCGGCGGTCGGTCCGGCCGGGCGGCAGCAGCCGGTACGTGCCGACCACCGCCCCGGTGCTCTCCTGCCGGACGATCAGGTGGTCGCAGTACCTGTCGAACTCGTCCACGTCCAGCCCGGCACCGTCCGGGCCGAGGTCGGCGCCGAGTTCGGTGGCGAACACCTCGTGACGCAGGCGTTGCGCGGCCGCGACCTGAGTCGGGTCGTCGGCGATCAGCAGGGTGTAACCGCTGGTCGTCAGCGGGGTTCCAGCGGCATGCAGAACAGCCATGTGATCTGTCTAGGTGTCCCGGGTTGCCGGCCCGGGTGGCGAGGAGTGTCGATCCGGTGAACGCCGGTCGGCCACCGGTGTGCGTCACGCTCACCGGTCGTGCGAGGCTGCCGGGCGGGACCCGGCGGCGGTACCGGGTCATGCCCCACGGAGGTCAGCCGGTGCGCATCGAGTCCCGCTACAACGGCCCGCCCGGCTCTGGCAACGGTGGCTGGAGCGCCGGGATCCTCGCCGCCGAGGCCGGTCCGGGGCCGGTCGAGGTGACACTGCGCCGGCCGCCGCCGCTGGAGGCGTCCCTGACCCTCGTCGACGGCGAGGTCCGCGACCCGGCCGGGCTGGTGGTCGCCGAGGTACGCCCGACCGCGCCCGTCGACGCGGTGGTGCCGCCGGTGGACCGGGCCACCGCCGTCGACGCCGCCGCCAGGTATCCCGGACTGGTCGACCATCCCTTTCCCGGCTGCTACGTCTGCGGGCCGGACCGGGCGGACGGGCTGCGGATCTTTCCCGGCCGGCTGCCGGACGGCCGGACGGCCGCGCCGTTCCGCGCCCCGGAGGGGGTCACGGGAGCGACGGTCTGGGCGGCGCTGGACTGCCCCGGTGGCTGGTCGGTGATCGCCCCCGGACGGCCGTACGTCCTGGGGCGGATCGCCGCGCGGGTGGACGCGCTGCCCGAGCCGGGCGACGAGTGCGTGGTGACCGGTGTGACGGTCGCCGTCGAGGGGCGCAAGGCACTGGTGCACAGCAGCCTGTACGGGCCGGACGGCGGCCTGCTCGCCTGCGCCCGGGCCACCTGGATCGCCCTCCCGGCCGGCCCGGACCGGGCCTGATTCGACCGGCGGAAGTCGACGGGGCGTAATCCTCGCGGATGACCGGACTCCTGCCTGAGGCGGAGGCGTGGATACGGATCGCGCCTGATTGACCTTGTTGCGCACGCCCGCCACGCTGTGCAACGGCGTACCTCGACGCCGTCGCACGGGAGGAGAACGATGTCTGACGGGCAGCGAAGCCCCACCAGCGGTCAGATCGTGGTGTCCGGCCTGACGAAGCAGTACCGCAACGTCCGGGCGGTCAACAACCTGTCTTTCACGGTCGAGCCGGGTCGGGTGACCGGCTTCCTCGGCCCGAACGGCGCGGGCAAGACCACAACCCTGCGCATGCTGCTGAACCTGGTGACCCCGACCAGCGGCACGGCGACCATCGGCGGCCAGCGGTACGCCGACCTCGTCGAGCCGCTGCGGCACGTGGGCGCCGTGCTGGAGGCGTCCAGCGCGCACAAGGGCCGGACCGGGATCAACCACCTGCGGGTGCTCTGCGCGGCGGCGGGGCTGCCGAGGCAGCGCGCCGACGAGGCGCTCGCCCTGGTCGGGCTGACTCCGGCGGCGAAACGGAAGTTCAAGGGCTACTCGCTCGGCATGAAGCAGCGGCTCGGCATCGCTGCCGCGATGCTCGGCGACCCCCGGGTCCTGGTCCTCGACGAGCCGGCGAACGGGCTGGACCCGGAGGGCATCCGGTGGATGCGCGGGTTGCTCAAGGGCCTGGCCCACGAGGGACGCACCGTCCTGGTCTCCAGCCACCTGCTGTCGGAGATGCAACTGCTCGCCGACGACGTGGTGATCATCGCGGCCGGTCAACTGGTCCGTCAGGGGCCGGTCGACCAGGTGATCGGATCCATGACACAGGGCGTGCGGGTCCGCGTCCGCACTCCGCAGGCCGAGGCGCTCGTCGCGGCGTTGAAGAGCCAGAACGCCACCGTCGACGGCGACGGGCAGGGGGCCCTGCTGGTCGCCGGTGTGGACGCGGCCACGGTCGGCCGGGTCGCTCTCGGGGCCGGCGTCGAGCTGCACGAACTCACCACGGAACGGCCCGACCTGGAAGGGGTCTTCCTGGAGTTGACGGCCGGAAAGGCGGGCATCCGATGAACCTGGTCAGAGCCGAACTCCTCAAGATCCGCACTACCAGCACCTGGTGGTGGCTGGCCATCGGCGCCTTCGTCTCGATCGTCCTGGCGTTCGCCTTCAACGCGTGGGTCGCGAGCACCGTGCTCGGCGGCGACGCCGACACCGTCGGGTTGGCCGGGGAGCAGTCGACGCCGGCGGCGCAGGCGGCGAACATCTACACCTCGGGCCAGTACCTCGGGCTGATGTTCGTGATGCTCATCGGCATCCTGATGGTCACCAACGAGTTCTTCCACCAGACGGCGACCACGACGTTCCTGGCGACTCCGCGGCGGACGGCGGTGATCATCGGAAAGCTCGTCGCGGCCAGCCTGCTGGGCTTCCTCTTCTGGCTGGCGACCACCGTGATCGACCTGGTGGCCGGCGCGGCGTTCCTCACCATCACCGACCACGGCACCCAGCTCGGTGAGTGGCCGGTGCAGCGGGCCCTGCTGTTCAACCTGCTCGCGTACGCGATCTGGACGATCCTCGGGGTGGGCATCGGCACGCTGATCACCAATCAGCTCGGCGCGGTGATCACGGCCGCCGTGCTCTACCTGATCGGCACTCAGGTGGTCGGTCTGTTGTTCCTCCTGCTCTCGAGTCTGCTCGACTCGCAGGCGGTGGTGAAGTGGCAGGTGATCTGGCCCGCCGTGGCCTCCCAGGTAATGATCAGCGAAGGCCAGTCGCCGTTGACCCCCGCCTGGTGGGTCGGTGCGCTGGTGCTGGCCGGATACGCGCTCGTGAGCGGTGTCGCCGGCGTCCTGATCACCCGTCGGCGCGACATCTCCTGACCCGCTTCCGCCCGCCGTTCCGACGGCCCCGGCCGGCCGGCGACCAGCCACCGGACCGGGGCCGTCGCGGGTGTGGCTCCCCGCGGTCACCTGGGCTCTTCGGCCGTAGCAGGAGTCAATGGGACACGCAGCGCTTCTTGAACTTCTAGCATCTTCTGTGAAACCGACCACGCGATGGAGGCGGAAATGCCGTAGGGATCCGCACGGCGTAGCCTTGTAGCGTCCCGACCAGACCCGTGATAACAGGGGTCCAGCGGGCACCGCGTGACACACCAAACCCGCGTGAAAGAGGCGATTACCGGCCGTGTCGACCCAGCAGACTTCGCAGGAGAACCCACTGGCGGGTTTCGGCCCGAACGAGTGGATCGTCGAGGAGATGTACCAGCGTTATCTCGCCGACCCCAAGAGTGTCGACTCGGCCTGGCACGACTTCTTCGCCGACTATCGCCCGGGCCCGGGTGCCGCGACCCCGCGCCCGGAGGCGAAGCCGGCGCCGACCACCACGCCGGAGCCGGCCGAGCAGCAGGAGCCGGTCGCCGCGGTCGCCCAGCCCACCCCCAAGCCCGCCGAGGCCAAGCCGAGCCCGGCCGCGCCCGACAAGGCGGCGGCCCCGGCGAAGCCGGCGGCCACCCCCGCCGCGAAGCCGGCGGCCAAGCCGGCCGCGTCCGCCCCGACGACGACCGGCCCGCAGACCACCCCGCTGCGCGGCGTCGCCGCGAAGATCGTCCAGAACATGGACGCCTCGCTCAGCGTGCCGACCGCGACCAGCGTGCGTGCCGTCCCGGCCAAGCTGCTGGTCGACAACCGCATCGTGATCAACAACCACCTCGCCCGGGGGCGCGGTGGCAAGGTCAGCTTCACCCACCTCATCGGGTACGCGTTGGTCCGGGCGCTGGCCCAGCACCCGGAGATGAACAACTCCTACGCCGTGGTCGACGGCAAGCCGACGCTGGTCCGTCCGGAGCACGTCAACCTGGGCATCGCGATCGACATGACCCGGCCCGACGGCAGCCGCAACCTGGTGGTCCCGTCCATCAAGTCCTGCGAGCAGATGGACTTCCGGCAGTTCTGGCAGGCGTACGAGGACGTGGTCCGGCGGGCCCGCCGTAACGAGCTGACCATGGAGGACTACGGCGGCACCACGATCTCGCTGACCAACCCGGGCGGCATCGGCACCGTCCACTCGATGCCGCGACTCATGCAGGGGCAGAGCGCGATCATCGGCGTCGGCGCGATGGAGTACCCGGCCCCGTACCAGGGCATGTCCGAGAGCACCCTCGCCGAGCTGGCGGTCAGCAAGGTCATCACGCTGACCAGCACGTACGACCACCGGGTCATCCAGGGCGCGCAGTCCGGCGAGTTCCTCAAGGCCATGCACGAGCTGGTCCTCGGCGAGCACGGCTTCTACGACGAGATCTTCACCTCGCTGCGGATCCCGTACGAGCCGGTGCGCTGGATGCGCGACGTCGCGGTCGACAGCGAGGGCCAGATCAACAAGACGGCCCGGGTGCACGAGCTGATCCACGCCTATCGGGTGCGGGGCCACCTCATGGCCGACACCGACCCGCTGGAGTTCAAGATCCGCAAGCACCCCGACCTGGACGTGCTCCAGCACGGGCTGACCCTGTGGGACCTGGACCGCACCTTCCCGGTCAACGGCTTCGCGGGCAAGCAGCGGATGAAGCTGCGCGAGATCCTCGGGGTGCTGCGCGACTCGTACTGCCGCCGGGTCGGCATCGAGTACATGCACATCCAGGACCCGGAGGAACGGCGCTGGCTCCAGGAGCGGATCGAGCGCAAGTACGAGAAGCCCGTTCCCGACGAGCAGAAGCACGTGCTGAACCGGCTCAACGCCGCCGAGGCGTTCGAGACGTTCCTGCAGACCAAGTACGTCGGCCAGAAGCGTTTCTCGCTGGAGGGCGGCGAGTCCCTGATCCCGCTGCTGGGCGAGGTGCTGGAGTCCGCCGCCGAGGGGGGCCTGGACGAGGTCGTCATCGGCATGGCGCACCGGGGCCGGCTCAACGTGCTGGCCAACATCGTCGGCAAGCCGTACGAGAAGATCTTCTCGGAGTTCGAGGGACACCTCGACCCGCGTTCGACGCAGGGCTCCGGCGACGTGAAGTACCACCTCGGCCAGAACGGCAAGTTCACCACCCCGGACGGGGCGAACTCGGTCAAGGTCTCGGTGGTGGCCAACCCGTCGCACCTGGAGGCCGTCGACCCGGTGCTGGAGGGCATCGTCCGGGCCAAGCAGGACCGGATCGACCTGAAGCTGGAGGGCTACACCGTGCTGCCGCTGGCGGTGCACGGTGACGCGGCCTTCGCCGGCCAGGGTGTGGTGGCCGAGACCCTGAACCTCTCCCAGCTGCGCGGGTACCGCACCGGCGGCACCGTGCACGTGGTGGTCAACAACCAGGTCGGCTTCACCACCGCGCCCGAGTACTCCCGGTCCAGCCTCTACAGCACCGACGTGGCCCGGATGATCCAGGCGCCGATCTTCCACGTCAACGGCGACGACCCGGAGGCCGTGGTCCGGGTCGCCCGGCTGGCCTTCGAGTACCGGCAGGCGTTCAACAAGGACGTCGTGATCGACCTGGTCTGCTACCGCCGGCGCGGCCACAACGAGGGCGACGACCCGTCGATGACCAACCCGCAGATGTACAAGATCATCGACTCGAAGCGCTCGGTGCGGAAGCTCTACACCGAGGAGCTGATCGGTCGCGGCGACATCACCGTGGAGGACGCGGAGGAGCTGCTGCGCGACTACCAGGCGCAGCTCGAACGGGTCTTCAAGGCCACCCGGGACGCCGCCACGATGCCGCGGCAGCTCAGCCGGCCCCACCGCGAGGAGGAGCCGGAGCCGCAGGTGGACACGGCGATCGACGCTTCGGTCGTGCGGGCCGTCGGCGACGCGCACATCAACCTGCCGGACGGCTTCACCCCGCACAAGCGGATCCAGCAGCTGCTCGACCGGCGGGCCAAGATGTCCGTCGAGGGCAACATCGACTGGGGCTTCGGCGAGATCATCGCGTTCGGCTCGCTGCTGAACGACGGGGTGACGGTCCGGCTGGCCGGGCAGGACTCCCGCCGTGGCACCTTCGTGCAGCGGCACGCCTCGATCGTGGACGCGCGCACCGGCGAGGACTACCTCCCGCTGAAGTCGCTGACCGGCGACGGCGAGCGCTCCCGGTTCTTCGTGCACGACTCGCTGCTCAGCGAGTACGCGGCGATGGGCTTCGAGTACGGCTACTCGGTGGAGAACATCAACGCGCTGGTCTGCTGGGAGGCCCAGTTCGGCGACTTCGTCAACGGCTCCCAGTCGGTGATCGACGAGTTCGTCTCCTCGGGCGAGGTCAAGTGGGGCCAGCGCTCGGCGGTGACCCTGCTGCTGCCGCACGGCCACGAGGGCCAGGGCCCGGACCACACCTCCGGCCGCCCCGAGCGGTTCCTGCAGCTCTGCGCCGAGGACAACATGCGCGTCGCCATCCCGACGACCCCGGCGAACTACTTCCACCTGCTGCGCCGCCAGGCGCTGTCGCCGAAGCGCAAGCCGCTGGTGGTGTTCACGCCGAAGTCGCTGCTGCGGCACAAGCTCTGCGTCTCCGGCGTCGAGGAGTTCACCACCGGCACCTTCCAGCCGGTGCTGGCCGACTCGGCCGCCCCGGCGCCGGCGTCGGTGAAGCGGGTGCTGCTCTGCTCGGGCAAGGTCTACTACGACCTGTTCCAGGCCCGGCAGGAGCGCGGCATCACCGACACCGCGATCATCCGGATCGAGCAGCTCTACCCGATGCCGGTGGAGGAGATCCGGGCCGCGCTGGCGCAGTACCCGAACGCCGAGGACTTCGCCTGGGTGCAGGAGGAGCCGGCCAACCAGGGCGCCTGGTCGTTCGTCGCGCTCAACCTGCTCGAGCACCTCGCGGACGTACGGCTGCGCCGGATCTCCCGGCCCGCGGCCGCCGCTCCGTCGGTCGGCTCGGCCAAGATGCACGAGGTCGAGCAGAACGCCCTGATCGAGGCGGCTCTCCCCCGCCCGTGATCTGATCGCGTCGCCAGCCGGGGCAGGACCGTCATGGACGGCCTGCCCCGGCTGCGTCGATAGCAGACCGCCCGACGCGCGTCGGGCTTAGAAAGAGGACGTACGCATGTACTTCACCGACCGAGGCATCGAGGAACTCGTCGAGCGCCGGGGCGACGAGCAGTTCAGCGTCGAGTGGCTCGCCGAACGCCTGCGCGATTTCGTCGACCTCAACCCGGAGTTCGAGACGCCCGTCGAACGTTTCGCCACCTGGCTGGCCCGCCTCGACGACGAGGACGAGGACTGACGACCGTCCGCCCCCGACGAACGGACCCCGCGTGTTGCCGCCCCGCCCCCTGCTCGCCCGTCGATCGGCCGTGACGGTCGGCGCCGCACTCGCCCTCCTCCTGTCCGGCTGCGGCGCCGAACCGAAGCCTCCGGCGCCCACGGTCCCGGTCGGCACCCCGGTCTCCGCACCGCCTCTGCCGCCGGTCTTCTACGTCGATCCCGACAACCCGGCCGGGCAGGAGGCGGCACGCCGGTCGACGCAGGGCCGGGCCGAGGACGCCGCCCTGCTGCGCGAGATCGCCACCCGGCCGACGGCGAAGTGGCTGACCGGCGATGAGGACCCGGTGCACGACGAGGTGGACGAGTTCCTCCAAGCGGCGTACCTGGCCGGTCAGACGCCCGTACTCGTCGCGCACAACGTGCCGGATCGCAACTGCGGGCGGGAGGAGACGGGGGGCGCCGCGAGCGCCGTCGAGTACCAGCGCTGGATCCGGGACGTGGCGTCCGGCGTCAACGGCCGGCCGGTCATCGTGATCCTCGAACCCGGTGCGGTGCCGGACGCCGTCGACGGCTGCCCGCGGGATGTCGGTGGCAGGTTCGCGCTGCTGCGGGACGCGGTGGCGGTGCTGCGGAGCACCGGCAGCGCCCGGGTCTACCTCGACGCCGGCCATCCCGCCTGGATACGTGACGTCGGCGCCCTCGCGGCGGCGCTGCGCAAGGCGGGCGTGACGGAAGCGGACGGGTTCGCACTCAACGTGGCGAACTTCGTCGGCACGGACGAGAACGTCCGCTACGGGCAGCAGATCTCCGACAAGCTCGGCGGCAAGAGCCGCTTCGTCATCGACACCAGCCGCAACGGCAACGGCGCGTACCCGGCGGCCACCGTGAACGGCGCGCCGAGTTGGTGCAATCCGCCCGGCCGGGCGCTCGGCGAGGAGCCGACGGCCGACCCGGGGCCGGATCGGGTGGACGCGCTTCTGTGGATCAAGTATCCCGGGGAGTCGGACAGCGACTGCCGCTCCGGTGAGCCGGAGAGCGGCGAATGGTGGCCGGAGTACGCGCTCGGACTGGCCCGGAAGGCACGCTGACCAGGTCCGGGGCGGCCGGTCAGCGGCTCACGTCCGTCAGGGTCGGCTCCAGGCCGGTACGCCGCAGCTTCTGCCAGCCCAGCCGGCCGCCGGTCAGCGCGGTGACGACCGACTGGACCATCACCAGGTACATCAGCTGCCGGTAGACGAACTGCTGCAACGGGAGGACCCAGAGCACGCCGAGTTTCTCCCGGTCGAGCCGGAACGCCACGGCCGCCGTCATCGTCTGCACCACCAGCATGATCAGCCAGGCCACCACCGTCTCGGTCCGGTCGAGGAAGAACAGGCCGTAGAGCGCCAGCAGATCGATCACCGGTGCCACCAGCGGCAGCAGCACCCCGAACAGGCTCAGGAACAGCAGGCAGCGCCGGGTGTACCGGCCGGAGGCGCCACGGTCGAACAGCGAGCGGCGGTGCTTCCACATCGCCTGCATGGTGCCGTAGCTCCACCGGTAGCGCTGCTTCCACAGCTGACCCATGGTGGCGGGCGCCTCGGTCCACGCCCGGGCGTCCTCCTCGTACACCACCTTCCAGCCGGCCCGGCCCATCGCCATCGTGATGTCGGTGTCCTCGGCGAGCGTGTCGTCGCTCATCCCGCCGGCGTAGCGCAACGCCTGCCGCCGGAAGGCGCCGATGGCGCCGGGGACGGTGGACATGCAGCGCAGGGTCTCGTAGAGGCGGCGGTCGAGGTTGAACCCGATGACGTACTCGATGTGCTGCCACTTGGCGATCAGGCTCTTGCGGTTGCCGACCTTGACGTTGCCCGCGACGGCGCCCACCTGCGGGTCGGCGAACGGCTGCACCAGCCGCCGCACCGCGTCCCGCTCGAGAATCGTGTCACCGTCGACCATCACGATCAGCTCGTGCCGGGCGAGCGCGACTCCGGTGTTCAAGGCGCTGGCCTTGCCGCCGTTCGGCTTCCGGACCACCCGGACGTTCGGCAGTCCCAGGCTGTCGGCGATGTCGGCCGTACCGTCGGTCGATCCGTCGTCGACCACGATGACCTCGATGCCGCCCGGATGGTCGCCGCCGGCCAACGACCGGACCGCCGCGGCGATCCCCTCCTTCTCGTTGTAGGCCGGGACGATCACCGACACCGGTTCCGTCACCGGTGACCCCCAGGCCCAGTCCGGGGAGCGACGGCGGCGGGCGTGCCGGACGGCGAGCACGAACAGCATGACGGTACGTCCGATGGTGAGCACACCGACGACGACGAAGAGGAACCCGAAGAGACCCAGCATGCCGTCGGCACCCTGCACCGCCCAGACGAGGAACCTGCCGCGCCACCGGTCCGCCTGCGAGGCCGCCGAGTTCCCGACCACCCGCTGGTCGATCCCAGCCGCCGCCAGCGCCAGGTTCATCCCCTCCGACACGGTGGTGAACCGGTAGCCCCGCTCCTTCATCAGCGGGATGTAGCGGTCCAGCGCGGCAACCGTCTGGCTGCGATCACCGCCGGCGTCGTGCCAGAGGGTGATCGCGCCGGAGTAGCCGGGCGGGATGGCGTTGGCGATCGCCTTGTCCGCCCCGGGCCGCTCCCAGTCCAGGCTGTCGGTGTCGTTGAGCACCGTCAGATAGCCGAGCTGGCCCGCCTCCGTCACCAACGGCCAGTCCCGGTCGTCGATCGCGTTGGCGTAGGAGGAGTACGGGAAGCGGATCAGTGAGGTCTCGACCCCGGCGGCGCTCGCCATCGCCAGCTGGGTCTGGGCGTACTCCAGCCGTCGCCGCCAGCCGGGCAGGTTGGCCAGGTCGGGGTGGGTGAAGGTGTGCACCCCGAGCTCGTGCCCCTCGTCGGACATCTGGCGGACCAGCGCGGGATGCCGGGCGACCTGCGAACCCATCACGAAGAAGGTGGCCTTGACGTCGTACTTCGCCAGTACCCGCAGGATCTCCGGGGTCCACGTCGGGTCGGGTCCGTCGTCGAAGGTGAGCGCGATGGTCCGGGCCGGCAGACGGTAGGAGCGGACCTTGCCGTCGGCGGCGCCGATGATGGGGCCGCCGTCCACGACGGCGGCGGGGACCCGGGTCTGGTCGTGGTCGGTGTGCTCGGTGTCGGGCACGAAGGCGGCGTTCGCGTACGCCGCCACGAAGAGGACGCCGGCCAGGACGACGAGCAGCATGCCCAGCACGGCCCAGCTCGGCGACGGCACGACCCGACGGACCCGCCGGACGGCTGCGGGAGGCGCGACGGCGGGGGGCCGGTCAGTCATGGTGAAGTTCGATGCCCGGTGCCGCGCCGAGGGCGAGCGGCTCCCGACCGCCGGCCGACGACGGTCCGTCGGAGGGGTCCGAGGTGACGGTGGTGCCCTCGGACGCCGGAGCGGAACTCGTCGGGGTCGGGTCCGGAATGATCGCCGGGATCGGTGGCGGCTGCCAGGGCTGCTCCGACGACTCGACGAAGGGGAGGATGGACCCGGGACTCACCGACGCGCCGGCGAAGCTCGCCCCGACGAGCGCCGTGTAGGCCAACCCCAGCACCCCGAGGGCGTACGCGACCAAGCGCAGCCGCGACCGCCGCCGACCGGTCGGGTCGACGAAGACGGGTGGAAGCCGCGGCACCACCGCCATCAGCATGGTCGGACTGTCGACTCGCCTGACGGCGGGCTTGATGATGA